>NZ_JCALCP010000008.1:0-345377 GCF_059812405.1 Mycobacterium sp. NGS57
CGCGTTGCCGTGAGCGGCCGTGCCGCCGACCCCGCCGGCCCCGCCGGCAGCGCCGTTTCCGCCGGTGCCGCCGTTACCGCCGGCCTGGGCGCCGCCCAGCCCGGTGCCGTATAGGTTGGATCCGGCCACACCGGTGGCGCCGGCCACGCCCTGACCGCCCGCGCCGCCCGAACCGCCAATACCGCCGCTCCCCGCGGCGCCGCCGTCGCCCGAAATCGAACCGCCGGCACCGCCGTCGCCGCCGCGGCCGCCGGCGCCGCCGTTGTGTCCGTTGCTCCCCGAATCGCCGGGATTGACGCCGTTGGCGCCGGCCGCGCCGTTCGATCCGGAGCCGCCGGCCCCGCCCTGGCCGCCGTTGCCGACCGCGCCGCCGGCCCCGCCCTTACCGCCGTTGCCGCCGGCGAGGCCGTTGCCGCTGGCATCGGTGGCGTTGGCCGGCTGGCTGTAGCCGGCGCCGCCGGCGCCTCCGTTGCCGCCGGAGGTCGCTGCGCCCCCGTTCGTCCCGTGCGCACCGTTGATGGAGCCGGTGCCGCCGCTGCCGCCCAGCCCGCCGGTGCCCGGGTTTCCGCCGTTGCCGCCGTCGCCGCCCTGCAGGCTGGTGGCATCGCCGATCCCGCCGGCGCCGCCGTTGCCGCCGATCCCGCCGATGCCGCCGGTACCGCCGGCGCCGCCCCGGCCGATGGTGCCCGAGTGTCCGAACCAGCCGCCGCTGCCGCCGGCGCCGCCGGTCCCGCCGTTGCCGCCGTTGCCGGCGCCGCCGCCGTCGCCGCCGTTGCCGCCGGTCCCGCTGGGCACGACGCCGGGAAGCCCGTCGGCGCCCTTGCCGCCGGACCCGCCGGCGCCGCCGAGGCCGCCGTTGCCGCCGTTGCCGCCGTTGCTGAACAGCAGCCCGCCCTTGCCGCCCGCGCCGCCGGCGCCGCCGGACCCGCCGGTGCCGCCGACGCCACCCAGGCCGTTGTTCAGGCCTGCCACCCCGGTCGCGCCCGTGGCGCCGGTCCCGCCGCTGCCGCCGTTGCCGCCGGCGCCGCCGCTGCCGTAGAGGAACCCGGCGTCGCCGCCGGTCCCGCCGGTCCCGCCGTTGCCGATGGTCGACGAGCCGCCGCTGCCGCCGACGCCGCCGGCGCCGAACAGGAGGCCGGCGTGGCCACCGGCGCCGCCGCCGCCCCCGACACCCGCCTGGCCCGCGCCGCCGTTACCGCCGCCGCCGCCGGCGCCGAACAGGCCACCGGTGCCGCCGTGCCCGCCGGCGCCGCCGTTGCCGGCCTGGCCCAGTCCGCCCGCGCCGCCGGCTCCGCCGGCCGACCCGGATAGCCAACCGGCGTCGCCGCCCGATCCGCCCGCACCGCCGGTGCCGCCCACGCCGCCCGTGCCGCCGGCCCCGCCGGCGCCGAACACGAGCCCCGCGTGGCCGCCGGTCCCGCCGCTGCCGCCGGCGGAGGCGCTGGCCCCGCCGGTGCCACCGGTTCCGCCGCTGCCCAGCAGCCAGGCGTCGCCGCCGGCGCCGCCGGACCCGCCGGACCCGATCCCGGTTGAATTCGCGCCGCCGGCGCCGCCGACACCGCCGTCGCCGTAGAAGAATCCGCCACGGCCGCCGGCCGCGCCGGTGCCGCCCTGGGCATCGACGCTGGCGCCGCCGGACCCGCCGGCCCCGCCGCTGCCCAGCAGCCAGGCGTGGCCGCCGATCCCGCCCGATCCGCCGGTCCCGAGGCCACCGGTGTTGGCGCCACCGACGCCGCCGGCGCCACCGGGGCCGAACAGCCACCCGCCGTTGCCGCCGGCGCCACCGGCACCGGCCGCGCCGATCGTCGAGGCCCCGCCGGCCCCGCCCGAACCGCCCTGCCCGATCAGGCCCGCGCTGCCGCCGGCGCCGCCGGCCTGGCCGGCAGCGCCCGATCCGCCGCTGCCGCCGTTGCCCCACAGCAGGCCGCCGGGTCCACCGGCCTGCCCGGTGCCGTTGGCCCCGTTGGTGCCGTCGCCGATCAGCGGACGCCCCAACAGCACTTCGGTGGGCGTGTTGATCAGGTTGAACAGGTCCTGCTCGAGGGTCTGGAGCGGCGAGACGTTCGCCGCCTCGGTGAGGGCGTAGGAGCCCGCGCCGGCATTCAGCGTCTGCACGAATTGGTTGTGCAGCGCCGATGCCCGCGCACTGAGGGCCTGGAATTCCGCCGCGTGGTCGCCGAACAGCGCCGCGATGGCCGTGGACACCTCGTCCTGGGCGGCGGCGATGAGGTTGGTGGTGCGGCCGGCCGCGGCGGCGTTGGCGGTTTGGATCGTCGCGCCGATTCCCGCCAGATCCGATGCCGCTGCCGACAGCAGATCCGGTGCAGTGACCAGGTACGACATGCGGGACCACCCAACTTGCTAGCGCACGACTCAGGTCGTGTGCACATGGCCCCCGTCATGTGTCGACTGCTCGACGATACGAACGATAAATGAAAACTGCTCATACCAAACCACAAATACGGAGATTTGTGTGAATTCATCCTCTAGGTCCCGACAGGGCCGTTTATGCAGTCTTGCGTCCTGTAGCTTGTGGCGGCGCTTCGGCGACGGCCCCGATCGGGAGGCCCGGTCAGCCGTTGGGCCCGGGTGCCCCGCCCTGACCGATCAGGCCGCCGCCGCCACCGGGGCCGCCGTGCCCGCCGGTCCCGGTGGGCTGGCCGCTGCCGCCAGGGCCGCCGCCACCCCCGGCGCCGCCGTTGCCGATGAACGTGGCGCCACCGCCACCGCCGCCGTCGCCGCCGGTCCCGCCGATGTCGTTGCCGGTGTTGGCGCCGCCCGCCCCGCCGGCGCCGCCGCCCCCGCCGGCACCGAAGATGAGTCCGGCGTTGCCGCCGCCGCCGCCGTGCCCGCCGGTAGTGCCCGCGCCGGTCGCGTTGGCGCCGGATCCGCCCTGTCCGCCGGCGCCGCCGGTGCCGCCGCCGCCGAACAGCGTGGCCGACGCGCCGTTGCCGCCGTTGCCGCCGGCCCCGCCGGGGGTTGCGGCGCCGCCGGCGCCGCCGTTGCCACCGGCTCCGCCGGCCCCGCCGTCGCCGGCGAGGAATCCGCTGCCGCCGCCGCTGCCGCCCTGACCGCCCGCCCCGGCCGACGGGCCGACGCCCGCGAGTCCGCCCGTTCCGCCGGCCCCGCCGGTGCCGCCGTTGCCGAGCAGCATGGCGGCGCGGCCGCCGGCACCGCCGGCGCCGCCGGTCCCACCCGCGCCGGCCGCGGTGCCGAGCCCGCCGGAGCCGCCGGTCCCGCCGTCGCCGCCGCCGCCGAACAGCAATCCGGAGTTTCCGCCGGCGCCGCCCGCGCCGCCCGCGGCGGGACCGAAGATGTCGGTCGGCGCACCGGCCCCGCCGGCCCCGCCGTGCCCGCCGAAGCCGAACAGCAGCCCGCCGCTACCCCCGGCGCCGCCATGGAAGCCGACCCCGTCGGCGAAGCTGAGCACCCCGGTGCTGCCCGCGCCGCCGGCGCCGCCGTTGCCGATCAGCCAGGCGCGCCCGCCGCCGCCACCCTCGGTGGACCAGGCGCTGCCGCCGATGCCGCCGTTACCGCCGTTGCCGCCGTTGCCCAGCAGGAACCCGCCGTTGGCGCCCGCGCGCCCGGTCCCGCCGGCGCCGCCGTTGCCGATCAGCGCGCCGGCGTTGCCGGCCGCGCCGCCGATCAGACCGTTGCCGCCGTCGCCGCCGCAGCCGAGTAGCAGCGCGTTGCCGCCGGCCCCGCCGTTGCCGTCGCTGGACACCCCGGTGCCGCCCGCGCCGCCGTAACCGCCGTTGCCGAGCAGCACACCGCCATTGCCGCCGTCCCCGGCGTTGCCGCCGGCGCCGCCGACCGCGTTGGTGTTGCTGCCCCCGGCACCGCCGTGCCCGCCGCTGCCCAGCAACCAGGCGTGTCCGCCGGTACCGCCGTTGCCGCCGGAGGCGTTGAGGAAGGTGGTGGCGCCGCCGTTGCCGCCGCTGCCGCCGAACCCGATCAGGATTCCGCCGCTGCCGCCGGCGCCGCCGACCCCGCCGTCGCCGCTGGCGCCGGCGCCGCCGTTGCCGCCGCCGCCGCCGTTGCCGAGCAGCCAGGCGCTGGCGCCGGTCCCGCCGGCCCCGCCCGTCCCGGCGCCGCCGCCGGTGACGGCGCCGCCGGCCCCGCCGTGGCCGCCGCTGCCGAACAGCAGGCCGCCGGTGGCGCCGCTCCCGCCGGCGCCACCCTCACCGCCGATGCTGGCGCCGCCGGCGCCACCGAAGCCGCCGTGACCCACCAGCCAGGATGCCCCGCCCGCCGCGCCGGCTCCGCCGTCGCCGCCCGAGCCGGCGCCGCCGGCGCCACCGAAGCCGCCGTTGCCCAGCAGGGCGGTGCCGCCGTGCCCGCCGGCCCCGCCCGCTCCGGTCCCGCCCGTCACGTCGCCGCCGGCCCCGCCGGCCCCGGCATTGCCCAGTAGCCCGGCGCTGCCGCCGGTCCCGCCGACCCCGCCGGCCCCGGCTCCGCCGGTGACCGTGCCGCCGGCCCCGCCGGTCCCGCCGGCGCCGTAGAACAATCCACCGTTGCCGCCCGCGGCGCCGGTGCCGCCGGCGCCGCTGACGCCGGACCCGCCGGCCCCGCCGGCGCCGCCGTCGCCCAGCAGCCAGCCGTGTCCGCCGAGCCCGCCGGCCCCGCCGCTCCCCAGGCCGGTGTTGGCCCCGCCGGCGCCGCCGGCCCCGGCCGCGCCGTACAGCCACCCGCCGTTGCCGCCGATCCCGCCGGCACCGCCGGTTCCCGTCGGCGAAGCGCCGCCGGCGCCGCCGGCCCCGCCCAGCCCGATCAGCCCCGCGTTACCGCCGGCGCCGCCGGCCTGGCCGGCAGCGCCCGATCCGCCGTTGCCGCCGTTGCCCCACAGCAGCCCGCCCGCGCCGCCGGCCTGACCGGTGCCGCTGGCCCCGTCAGCGCCGTTGCCGATCAGCGGGCGCCCCAGCAGAGCCTCGGTGGGCCCGTTCACCGCGTCGATCAGCGCCTGCAGCGGCGAGGCGCCGGCGGCCTCGGCGGAGGCATAGGACCCCGCGGCCGCGTTCATGGTCTGGACGAACTGGTCGTGGAACGCCGAGGCCTGGGCGCTGATGGCCTGAAATTGCGCGGCGTGGTTGCCGAACAGCGCGGCGATGGCGGTGGAGACCTCGTCCTGGGCGGCCGCCACCACGCCGGCGGTGGGCGCGGCCGCGAAGGTGCTGGCCGTGGTGATCGTCTCGCCGATACTTGCCAGCTGCGATGTCGCCGACATCAGCATTTCCGGCGCTGTGACCAGGTAAGACATGCGGGACCACCAAATTCGCTCGGTCACGACGGAGTCGTGCTTTGGCCCCCCAAAGCTGCCGACGAATCGGCGATTTCGAAGGATAGACCACCCGGCGCCAACAAACTAAATTATTGGAAACTCGGCATAGTCGATTCCAAAAGTTTCGTAGATGGCGCGGCAGATGCGCCCCCGTACGCCCCCCGCGGGGCGGCTTGTCCGCTTTGGGTGTGTGAGCTGGCGGCTTTGACTGTGAGCTGGTGGCGCGTCGTCGCGATTTTTCCGCCCTGGATTCACTCCCGAAGCCCAGGATTCACACTCGACCACGAACCGCCTGCGGACGCAGCGTGCCGCCCGCCCGCCGCGGCGAGCACCATGGTGGGGTGAGCGCGGCGGGGTCGGTCGAGAAGTGGGGTAGCAGCGGGCTGGCCCACCTGACGGGCCCGCCGAACGGCCCGCCCGACTTCTCCCGCGCCGGCGTGCTGGCCCGCGCCGAAGAAGTGGCCACCGCCGTCGGGCACCGGCTGGGCGTCGGCGTCGACGCGTCCCGCCTGCTGACCGGGCGCGCCGCCCTGCTCGGGCTGACGCGCGGCGGCCGGGTGTCGGCCGGTGGCGCCACCCGGTTGCTGGCGGCCCGCGACGGCTGGTGCGCGATCACGCTGTCGCGCCCCGACGACGTCGCCGCCGTGCCCGCCCTGGTGCAGGCCGACCAACCCGACCCGTGGCCGGCGCTAGAGCGTTGGGCCGCAGCGCATTCCGTGTCCGCCATCGTCGAACGGTCGGCCCTGCTCGACATCCCGGCGGCCGGGCTCGGCGAGGCCGCGCCCCGCGCGCCGCGCAGCGCCTGGCTGGGCCCGACGGTGGGCGCGCGTGGGCCGGCCGGCCTGCTGGTGGCCGACCTGTCGTCGATGTGGGCGGGACCGCTGTGCGGCGGGCTGCTGGCGCGCGCCGGGGCGACCGTGGTCAAGGTCGAAAGCCCGCGCCGCCCGGACGGCACCCGGGGCGGCGAACGCGCCTTCTTCGACTGGGTCAACGGCGAAAAGCTCTCCTATTGCGTGGATTTCGACGGCCAGGCCGACGAGTTGCGCGAGCTGCTGGCCGTCGCCGACGTCGTGATCGAGGGCTCGCGCCCCGCTGCGCTGGCCCGGCGCGGGCTCGGGCCGGCGGCAGTCGCGCCGCGCGCGGGCCGGATCTGGCTGCGGATCACCGGCCACGACGACCCGAGGCCGGCGTTCGGGGACGACGCCGCGGTGGCCGGCGGCCTCGTCGGGGCCGGGCCGGTGTTCTGCGGCGACGCCATCGCCGACCCGCTGACGGGGCTTCAGGCGGCCCTGGCGCTGACCGAATCGCTGGGCCGCGGCGGGGGCGAGCTGATCCACGTGTCGATGGCCGCCGTCGCGGCGAGCTACGCGGCGCTGCCGGCACTGCCCCCGGCGGCGCGGGTCCCGGCGCCACCCCCGCAACCGCCGCCGCCCGCACGCCAGGCGCCGGCCCTCGGCGCCGACAACGCCGCCGTGCGCCGGTTGGTCTCCGAAAGGCGTTGTCTGGCATGCTGATTCACCGTGCCACCCTGCTGGGCGGCAGGACGGTCGATATCCGGGTGGGCGCCCAGATCGACGAGATCGGTGACGATCTGGCGGCCCGGCCCGGGGAGGGCGTGCTCTACGCCGGCGGCGGGACCGTCCTGCCGGGGCTGCACGACCACCACGTGCACCTGCGTTCCGCGGCCTCGGCGCTGAACTCGTTTTACGTCGGGCCGCCCGGGGTCACCACCAAAGATCAGCTGGCCCAACTGCTGTCGAACGCCACGCCGGGTCCCGACGGGTGGATCCGCGCCGTCGGCTATCACGAGTCGGTCGCCGGGGAGCTGGACCGGACCGCGCTGGACGCCGTCGTGCGCAACGTCCCGGTCCGCGTCCAGCACCGCAGCGGCGTGCTGTGGATGCTCAACTCCGAGGCCCTGGGCCGGGTCGGCCTGGCCGAGCACCCCGACGGGCGGTTGCGCAGCGCCGACCGCGGCTGGTCGGACGCGCTGCAGCAGCGCGAGACCGACCTGGCCGAACTCGGCCGCCGGATCACCGCGACCGGCGTCACCGGTGTCACCGACGCCACCCCCGACCTCGACGCCGACGACATGGTGGCGCTGTTGGTAGCCCACCGCCGCGGCGAGTTCCGCCCGCGGCCAAGCTTTTTGGCGCCCGGCAAGAAGATTTTGCACGACGACCGCCTGGACCTGGACTCCCTGACCGCGTGGATCGCCGGGCAGCACGGTGACGGGCACCCGGTCGCGGTGCACTGCGTGACCGCGGCGCAGCTCGTGGTTACGATCGCGGCCCTGCGCGCGGCCGGCGGCCACCCGCGCGATCGCATCGAGCACGCCGCCGTGGTACCCGACGACACCCTTGGCGACCTGGCCGGGCTCGGCGTCACGGTGGTGACCCAGCCCAACTTCGTCGCCGAGCGCGGCGACCAATACCTCGCCGACGTCCCCGCCGCCGAGCACGGCGAGCTGTGGCGGGTGGCCTCCCTGCTGGACGCGACGGTGCCGGTGGCGCTGTCCACCGACATGCCGTTCGGCCACGGCGACCCGTGGACGGCGATGCGCGCCGCGGTGTACCGCACCACGCCCGGCGGCGCCGTCCTCAACCACCGCGAATGCGTCTCGGCGGCAACGGCTTTGACGATGTTCCTGGGCCGCGCGGACCGGCCGGCCCAGCCGCGGACCGTTGCGGTCGGGCAACCGGGGGACCTGTGCGTGCTGACCGAGCCACCCGCGACGGTCCTGGCCGAGCTGGACGCCGGCATGGTGGCCGCCACCGTCATCGGCGGCGAGCTGGTCTACTTCGCGATGTGATCGAGCGCGGCGCGCAGGCTGTCGCACTGGCTGTCGAAAAAGCCCCGCGACACTTGGGCTTTGGACACCACGACGTCGAAGCCGTGGAAGGCGCCCGGGACCACTTCGACGTGGCAGGGCACCCCGGCCTCGGTCAGGCGCCGGGCGTAGGCCAGGTCCTCGTCGTGGAACAGGTCGTGCGTGCCGACGCCGATCCACGCCGGCGGCAGCCCGCTCAGGTCGTCGCGGCGCGCGGGGACGGCGAGCTGCGGGTCGGCGCCGCCGAGGTAGGACTCCCAGCCGAACCGGTTGCTGCGCGCGCTCCACAGCCGGTGGTTCGGGTCGGCGGCGCCGGCCGCGCTGCGGTCGTCGAGCATCGGGTACGCCAGCACCTGGAACACCGGGCTGACCTCGCCGCGGTCGCGCGCCAGCAGGGCCAGCGCCGCCGCGAGGCCGCCGCCGGCGCTGGCGCCGCCGATCGCGATGCGGTCGCCGTCCACGGCGGGCAGGCCGGCCAGCCAGGTCAGCACCGAGTAGCAGTCCTCCAGCGGCGCGGGATACGGATGTTCGGGCGCCAGGCGGTATTCCACCGACGCGACCGTCATCCCGAGCCGCGAGCTGAACCGGCGGCACAGCCCGTCGTCCTGCCGGGCGGAGCCCATCACGTAGCCGCCGCCGTGGATCCACAACAGCGCGGGAGTGGGCCCGGCCACGCCGGTGGGACGGAAGAGCCGCACGCTGGCCCCCGATTCCAGCGTGATCACCTCGACATCGGCCGCGTCGGGGGCGCGCCCTGCGAGGAAGGCGCTCAGGGCCCGCAGCACCGGAAGGCTGCGCGGGCCGATCATGTGCCGCGGGGCGATGCGGGCGATGCGGCGCAGGTCGGGGTGGACGTCGTCGATGCGCATCGGCCCAGTATCCACGCCGCCGGGCTGGGTTAGCCGACCGCAGTTCGGGGTATCGATCGGGTTGATCGAAATGCTGGCCTATCTCGTGGATATCAGCATGTCGGCGACGCGGGCTCACCATCCCCACCGATGCGAGAGGCGTGACATGCTGGGTCATCTCTACGATCGGGCGCTCGGTGGCGAGAGCTGTTGGGTCCGCCACGACGATGGCGAGGTCCGGCCCCTGCCGGCCCACCGGTGGCTGGGCGACCGATGTCCGCCCAGCACCTCCCGCGACGCCCGGGACGACGTCTTCGACGACGCGGTCACCCGGATGTGCGCCGGGCCGACGATCGAGCTCGGCTGCGGCCCGGGACGGCTGGTCGCCAAGCTGATCCGGCGCGGCGTCCCCGCGCTGGGCATCGACCGGTCGGCGACGGCCATCCGGCTGGCCGGCCGCGGCGGTGCGCCGGCGCTACTGGGCGACGTGTTCGAACCGCTGCCCGGAACCGGCCTGTGGCAGACGGTCTTGCTGGTCGACGGCAACGTCGGGCTGGGCGGCGACCCGCGGCGAATCCTGGGACGCGCCGCCGAGCTGCTGGTCAGCGGCGGGTGCTGCATCGCCGAGTTCGACGCCGAGGTCATCGGCGTGCGGTCGCGCTGGGTGCGCCTGGAGACCGCCGCCGACATCGGGCCCTGGTTCCGCTGGGCAACGGTGGGGGTGGACAGCGCCGCCGCGCTGGCCGCGCAGGTGGGCCTGACGCTGGCCGGCGTCCGGCTGATTTGCGGACGGGTGATTGCGAGCCTGGCGGCTCTGTGAGCCTGCTGAGCCGGTTTCGGAGCCCCCTGCGCGGTCCGTGGCTGACGTCGGTGTTCGGCCTGGTGCTGTTGGTCGCGCTGCCGATCGTCACCCTCACCGGGCTGCTGTCCTACCTCGCCTACGCGCCGCAATTCGGCCAGGCCATCCCCGCCGACGTCGGCTGGCTGCGGCTGCCCGCGTTCACCTGGCCGGTCCGGCCCTCGTGGTTGTACCGGCTGACCCAGGGCGTGCACGTGGGGCTCGGCCTGGTGATCATCCCGGTGGTGCTGGCCAAGCTGTGGTCGGTGATCCCGCGGCTGTTCGCCCGGCCCCCGGCCCGCTCGATCGCCCAGGCGCTCGAGCGGCTGTCTCTGCTGGCGCTCGTCGGCGGGGCGCTGTTCGAGATCGTCACCGGGGTGCTGAACATCCAGTACGACTACGTCTTCGGCTTCAGCTTCTACACCGCCCACTACTTCGGGGCCTGGGTGTTCATCGCCGGCTTCCTGATGCACATCGCCATCAAGATTCCGCGCATGGCCACCGGATTGCGGTCGCTGTCGCTGCGAGAAGTGTTGCGCACCAACCGAAGCGACACCGTCCCGCAGCCGCCCGACCCCGACGGCCTGGTGGCGGCCGACCCGGCCGAACCGACCATCAGCCGCCGCGGCGCCCTGGCGCTGGTCGGATCGGGTGCGCTGCTCGTCGGCGTGCTGACCGTGGGCCAGACGCTCGGCGGGGCCGCCCGCGGGGCGGCCCTCCTGCTGCCCCGGGGGCGGGGAGCGCGTGATTCCCCGGGCGGCTTCCCGGTCAACAAGACCGCCGCTGCCGCGGGGATCGCGCCCGAAACCGTCGGCGCCGGTTGGCGATTGACCCTGCGCGGCGGGCCGGCGGAGGTGGTGCTGGACCGGGCCGCGCTGGCCGGCCTGCCGCAAGTAGGCGCGCGCCTGCCGATCGCCTGCGTCGAGGGGTGGTCGACGGTGCAGAGCTGGAGCGGGGTCCGGCTGGCCGACCTGGCCCGGCTGGCGGGGGTGCCCGCGCCGCGGGCGGCGCGGGTGTCGTCGCTGCAGCGGGGCGGCGCGTTCGGTTCGGCGACGTTGCAGGCCAACCAGATCGGCGATCCCGGCGCGCTGCTGGCGCTGCGGGTCAACGGCGCCGACCTGCCGCTGGACCACGGGTATCCGGCCCGGATCATCGTCCCGGCGCTGCCCGGCGTGCACAACACCAAATGGGTGACGTCCATCGAATTCGAGCCGAGCTGAGATGCCTGGATTCGCAACCCGTTTCGCTACCATCTACGGTTCCCGCCCCCGGCACCTGCTGACGATGCTGTCCGGGTTCGCCCTGTTGGGCTATCTGCTGGCCACCTTCGGCCCGGCGACGCTGTGGAACCCCGGCACCTGGTGGCAGTCGATCGCCGTCTGGCTGGCCGCCGCGGTGATCGCCCACGACCTGCTGCTCTACCCGCTCTCGGCGCTGGCCGACCGGGCGCTGTCGGCGACCCGGCTAAAAGTCAGCGCCCGCAACCACATTCGGGTGCCCGCGTTGGGCGCCGGGCTGACGCTGCTGATCTTTCTGCCGGGCATCATCGAGCAGGGCGCCCCGACGTACCGGGCGGCCACCGGGCAGACCCAGCAGCCATTTCTGGGCCGGTGGCTGCTGCTCACCGCGGCGATGTTCGCGCTGAGCGCTATTTGCTACACCGCGCGACTCGCCGTGGCCCGCCACCGCACCGTCCGCGAACACCGAGGCAAACGGCCAAAGCCCACTGAACACGAACCCGCGCAGTCGTAGCAAACCACTGCCGCAACCGCCCGGCACCAAGACCGCCGCTACTAACGCAATCGTCAGTTTTGCGGCTGCGCCCGGGGGTACAGTCCCGTACATGACTGCGAGGGACCCCGCATGACGCCCTGGATGAAATGGTTGCTGCGGGCCGGCCCCGGCGACTACATGCTGGCCCTGAGCGCGGCCGGCGCTTCGCTGCCCGTCGTCGGAAAGAGCCTCGAACCGCTGGGTGGGCTGACCGCGATGGGCGTCTGGGGCGCCCGGCACGCGCCGCAGGCCCTGTCCACCATGACCAGAGATTGGTTCACGCCCGGCATCAACGACACCCGCCGGCGGGACCGCGCGGGCACCCGGGAGGCCTCGCTGGCCGCGCTGCGCGGCGTCGTGTCCGCGGCGGACCTGGACGCCGAATGGCCCGCCGCGGAGCGGACGCCGCCGATCTGGGATGCGCTGCGCCAGCGCCGCTTCCTCTACCGGCGCGCCGTGCACTACGGCGACAACCCTGCGCAGGTGCTCGACGTCTGGCGCCGCAAGGACCTGCCCGCGCAACCGGCGCCGGTGCTCGTCTTCGTGCCGGGCGGCGCGTGGGTGCACGGCCGGTGCATGGGACAGGGTTCCGCGCTGATGTCGCGGCTGGCCGAGCAGGGCTGGGTGTGCCTGGCGATCGACTACCGTGTCTCGCCGCACCACCGCTGGCCGCGGCACATCACCGACGTCAAGACCGCCATCGCCTGGGCGCGCGCCAATGTCGACAAGTTCGGTGGCGACCGCAATTTCGTTGCGGTGGCGGGCTGTTCGGCCGGCGGGCACCTGTCCGCGCTCGCGGGGCTGACGCCCGACGACCCGGCGCACCGCGCTGAGCTGCCGGAGGGCGCCGACACCTCGGTCGACGCGGTGGTCGGCATCTACGGCCGCTACGACTGGGAGGACCGCTCCACGCCCGAGCGCGCGCGGTTCGTCGAGTTTCTGGAGCGGGTGGTGGTCAAGAAGTCGCTCAAGCGTCACCCCGAGGTGTTCCGCGACGCGTCGCCGATCGCGCGGGTGCACCGGAATGCGCCGCCGTTCTTGGTGATTCACGGCAGCAAGGACAGCGTCATCCCGGTCGCGCAGGCGCGCGGCTTCGTCGAGCGGCTGCGAGACGTGTCGCATTCGCCGGTCGGCTACCTGGAATTGCCCGGCGCGGGCCACGGCTACGACCTGGTCGACGGCGAGCGCGCCGGCGCGGCGGCGCACGCCGCGTCGTTGTTCCTCAACCAGGTCTACCGGACCAAAACACGGATCGGCGCCAAAGAGGTTATCTGAGCTCGCGCCGCTGAGTATGGTCCCTCTATGGGTAAGGCGCAGCGGTGAAAAGGCTCAGCGGCTGGGACGCGGTACTGCTGTACAGCGAGGCCCCCAACGTGCACATGCACACCATCAAGGCCGCCGTGATCGAACTCGCGCCGGACCGGCGTGATTTCGGCATCGACGCGTTCCGCCAGGTGATCGGCGGCCGGCTGAACAAGCTCGAGCCGTTCTGCTATCAGCTCGTCGAGATCCCGTTCAAGTTCCACCACCCGATGTGGCGGGAACACTGTGACCTCGACCTCGACTACCACATCCGCCCGTGGCGGCTGCCCGCGCCGGGCGGCCGGCGCGAACTGGACGAGGCGATCGGGCGGATCGCCAGCACCCCGCTGGACCGCGAACGCCCGCTGTGGGAGATGTATTTCGTCGAGGGCCTGGCCAATCACCGGATCGCGGTGGTCGCCAAGATTCACCACGCGCTGGCCGACGGCGTCGCCTCGGCCAACCTGATGGCCCGCGGCATGGACCTGCAGACCGGGCCCGAGGACGTCCCGTACATGTGCGACCCCGCGCCCACCCGCGGGCAGCTGTGGGGCTCGGCCTTCGCCGACCACCTGCGCCACATCGGGCGCATCCCCGCGACGGTCCGCTACACCGCGCAGGGGCTGGGCCGGGTGCGCCGCAGCGCGCGCAAGCTCTCCCCGGAACTGACCCGGCCGTTCAGCCCCCCGCCCACGTTCATGAACCACATGATCACCCCGGAGCGCAGGTTCGCCACCGCCACGCTGGCGCTGGCCGACGTCAAGGAGACCGGCAAGCGGCTCGGCGCGACGATCAACGACATGGTGCTGGCCATGTCGAGCGGCGCGCTGCGCACGCTGCTGCTGCGCTACGACGGGACGGCCGAGCCCCTGCTGGCGTCGGTGCCGATGAGTTTCGACTTCTCGCCCGAGCGGATCTCCGGCAATCGCTTCACCGGCGTGCTGGTGGGACTTCCCACCGACTCCGACGACCCGCTGGAACGGGTGCGGTGCAGCCACGAGAACGCCATCGCCGCCAAGGAGAGCAACCAGCTGATGGGCCCCGAACTGGTCAGCCGGTGGGCGGCCTACATGCCGCCCGCCGGCACGGAGGCCTTTTTCCGCTGGGCGTCCGGCCGCGACGGGCACAACAAGATCCTGAACCTGAACATCTCCAACGTGCCGGGGCCCCGCGAACGCGGCCGCGTCGGCGGCGCGCTGGTCACCGAGATCTACTCGGTGGGGCCCCTGACCGCGGGCAGCGGCCTCAACATCACCGTGTGGAGTTACGTCGACCAGCTCAACATCTCGGTGCTTTCCGACGGCGCCACCCTCAAGGACCCGCACGAGGTCACCGAGGCCATGGTGGCCGACTTCGTCGAAATACGAAGGGCCGCAGGGCTTTCCGAGGATCTCACCGTCGTCGAGACCGCCATGGCGCCCGCCTGAGCCGTCGCGGCGGGCGGCGGGGGTAACCGCACTCTCGGCTGCTGCTAATGCCATTCTGATCGGCCGTTACCATCGGGTCCCATGAGCAATGGGAGCGAAGACGCCAACGAACCCGAAGTTCTCGTCGAGCAACGGGACCGCATTCTGATCATCACCATCAACCGGCCGAAGGCCAAGAACGCGGTCAACGCCGCGGTGGCCCGGGGCCTGGCCGACGCGATGGACCGGCTCGACGGCGAGGCGGGCCTGTCGGTGGGCATCCTGACCGGCGCGGGCGGCTCGTTCTGCGCGGGCATGGACCTCAAGGCGTTCGCCCGCGGCGAGGTCCCCATCGTCGAGGGGCGCGGCATGGGCTTCACCGAGCGCCCGCCCGCCAAGCCGCTGATCGCGGCGGTCGAGGGCTTCGCCCTGGCGGGCGGCACCGAGCTGGCGCTGGCGACCGACCTGATCGTGGCGTCGCGGGACTCCGCGTTCGGCATCCCCGAGGTCAAGCGCGGCCTGGTGGCCGGCGGCGGCGGCCTGCTGCGGCTGCCCGAGCGCATCCCGCCGGCCATCGCCATGGAGCTGGCGCTGACGGGGGAGAACTTCAGCGCCGAGCGGGCGCACGCCCTGGGCATGGTCAACGTGCTCGCCGAGCCCGGCGGCGCGCTGGACGCCGCGATCGAGCTGGCGGAGAAGATCACCGCCAACGGGCCGCTGGCCGTGGCCGCCACCAAGCGGATCATCGTCGAGTCCCGCAGCTGGAGCCCGGAGACCATGTTCGCCGAGCAGGGCAAAATCCTGATGCCGGTGTTCTCGTCCAACGACGCCAAGGAAGGCGCGATCGCGTTCGCCGAGAAGCGCCCGGCCCGCTGGACCGGTACCTGAGCGGGTTACACTACGGACGAGATTTGTAACGGGCCGGGTTTCAGGAAGATCAGGGATGAGCATTTCACTGCTGCTCGAGATGGCGGCGTCGAGCAACCCCGATCGCACGGCCGTCGTCGACGGAGCGTTGCGGTTGACCACCCAGCAGCTCAGCGACCTGGCCGACGGCGGCGCCGGCGTCATCGCGGCATCGGGCGCCAAGCACGTCGCCTACGTCGGCACCGGCGGCGCGATGCTGCCGACGCTGATCTTCGCCGCGGCGCGGGCCGGTCTGCCGTTCACGCCGCTCAACTACCGGCTGTCCGCCGACGCCCTGCAGGCGTTGATCGAGCGGCTGCCCGAACCGCTGGTGATCGTCGACGGCCGTTACCGCGACATGCTCGGGGGTGTGACCGACCGGGTCATGTCGTCCGACGAGTTCTTGGCGGCCGCTCGTGACGCCGAGCCCGCGAGCGAATTTCCCGACCCGGAGTCCGTGGCCGTCGTGCTGTTCACGTCGGGCACCACGTCGCAGCCCAAGGCCGTCGAGCTCTCGCACAACAACCTGACCAGCTACGTGACCGGGACGGTGGAGTTCGAGTCGGCGGCCGAGAGCGACGCCGCGCTGATCTGCGTGCCGCCCTATCACATCGCCGGGGTCGGCGCCGCGCTGTCGAACCTGTACGCGGGCCGAAAGATGGTGTACCTGTCGAACTTCGACGCCGGGGAATGGGTGCGGCTGGTCAACGCCGAGCGGGTGACGACCGCGACCGTCGTGCCCACGATGCTGGACCGCATCGTCACCGCGCTCGAGACCGGCGGTCACGAGTTGCCGTCGCTGCGCAACCTGGCCTATGGCGGCTCGAGGGTGGGTCTGCCGCTGGTCCGCCGGGCGCTCGAGCTGCTGCCGCAGGTGGGGTTCGTCAACGCCTACGGGCTGACCGAGACGAGCTCGACCATCGCGGTGCTCACGCCCGACGACCACCGGGAGGCGCAGGCGGGGGCCGCCGCTCACGTCGTCAAGCGGTTGGGGTCGGTCGGACGGCCGGTGCCGGGCATCGAGCTGGAGATCCGCGACGACGACGGCAGGGTGCTCGGCCCGGGGGAGACGGGTGAGCTGTTCGTGCGCGGCGAGCAGGTCTCCGGCCGCTACACCGGAATCGGCTCGGTGCTGGACGAAAACGGTTGGTTCCCAACCAAAGACATCGCGATGCTGGACGACGAGGGCTACCTGTTCATCGGCGGGCGCAGCGACGACACCATCATCCGCGGCGGTGAGAACATCGCGCCCGCCGAGCTGGAGGAGGTGCTCATCGAGCACGCCGGAGTGCGCGACGTCGCCGTGGTCGGCGTCGAGGATCCGCAATGGGGCCAGGCCATCGTCGCGGTGGTGGTGCCGGCCGACGGCGTCGATCCCGATGCGGACGAACTCCGCGAGCATGTCCGGAAAAGCTTGCGCGGCTCGCGTACCCCCGACCGGGTAGTGTTCCGCGACGAGCTGCCCACGACCCCCACCGGCAAGGTCCTTCGCCGGGAGATCATCGATGAGCTAGCAGGACGCTAAAGGATGAGTGCATGATCAAGAACGGAACCCGCCTCGCCAGCCAGGTGTGTGACACCCAGGTCATCGTGGTCAGGAGCGCGGACAGCCTCGACGACCTGCGCTGCGGCGGCGCGCCGATGGTGCCGATCGGCGGCGAGCGGTCCGGCGAGTTGGACCCGGCGTTCGCCGGGGGCACCGTGATGGGCAAGCGCTACGTCGACGAGACCGGCGCCGAGGTGCTGGTGACCAAGCCGGGAGCGGGCAGCCTGAGCGTCGGACAGACCGCGCTGCAGCTCAAAGAGGTCAAGCCGCTTCCGGCCAGCGACTGACCGGCACCGGGCCCGCCTAGGGTCCGGCGTCCCCGTTGGCTCCGGGGACCCCGAGCAGCAACCCGCCGTTGCCGCCCAGCCCGATCACGGCGCCGACGCCGACGCTGCTGCCGCCCGTGCCGCCGTTGCCGACGAATTGGGCGTTGCCGCCGTCGCCGCCGTTGCCCTTGTTCGGGCTGGGCCCGCCGTCGCCGCCGCTGCCGCCGTTGCCGAAGATGGCGCCGTTGCCGCCGTGCCCGCCTTGGCCGCCGTTGCCGGCGGCCAAGGCGCTCTCGCCTCCGGTGCCGCCTGCCCCGCCGTTGCCGAACAGCCCGACGGCGTTGCCGCCGGCACCCCCGCGGCCGCCATTGCCGAAGGTGGATTGCCCGCCGTTGCCGCCGCGCCCGCCGTCGCCGGCCAACGTGCCACCGAGGCCGCCGTCGCCGCCGAGCCCGCCGGCCTGGCCGAAACCGCCGGCGCCGCCGTTGCCGATGAGGCCGGCGTTCCCGCCGTGGCCGGCCTTCGAGCCGAAGCCGGCACCGCCGTCGCCGCCGTCGCCGCTGAGCAGCCCGCCGTCGCCGCCGTCACCGCCCACGCCGGGAAAGGAGCCTTGGGTACCCGCGGCGCCACCGGCGCCGCCGTCTCCGTGCAGCAAACCGCCGTGACCGCCGTGACCCCCGGAACCGGCGCCGCCGACCAGGCCGCCCGGGGCGATGCCGCCGGCGCCACCGGCGCCGCCGTTGCCGAACAGCCCGACCGCGTCGCCGCCCGCGCCGCCGGCGCCGCCCCCACCGACGGTGGCCCCGTTGTAGACGCCTCCCGCGCCCCCCGGTCCGCCGTTGCCCCACAGCAGGCCGCCGGCGCCACCGGCGCCGCCCTTGCCGGCCGCTACCGAGTTGGCGACGCTCAAGCCGCCCGCCCCGCCCGCGCCGCCGTTGCCGAACAGGCCGGCGGCCCCGCCGGTGCCGCCGGTTTGGTTTGGCGCGCCGGATCCGCCGTTGCCGCCGTTGCCCCAGAGCAACCCGCCGGCCCCGCCGTTCTGGCCGGTGCCGCGATCCCGTTGGTGCCGTTGCCGATCAGCGGGCGTTGCAACAGCAACTCGGTGGGCGCGTTGATCGCGTTGAGGACGTCTTGCTGCAGGGCCTGCCAGGGGTTGGCCGTGGCGGCGGCATTCGCCGCCTCGGCGCCGGCATAGGCGTCGGCGCCCGCGCTCAGCACCCGGACGAATTGCCGATGAAACGCGGCGGCCTGGGCGCTGACGGCCTGGTAGCCCTGCGCGTGCGCACCGAAGAGCGCGGACACCGCCGCCGACACCTCGTCGGCGCCCGCGGCGAGCACCCCGGTGGTCTGGGCGGCGGCGGCCGCGTTCGCATGGCTGAGCGTCGAACCGATACCAGCCAGTTCCGTCGCCGCCAGCGAAACCAGGTCGGGTTGTGTGATCAGGAAAGACATGTACACCTCCACTAGATCAGCGCATTAGCGCGAGTTAGAACCCCTGCCCTCCGTCGGCGCCGGGCACGCCGAGCAAGATCCCGCCGGTGCCGCCGATCCCGCCGAACTGGCTCGAGCTGGGGCCGAAGCCGGTGCCGCCGGCCCCGCCGTTGCCGATCAGCTGGGCGTTGCCGCCGTTGCCGCCCACCGACCCGCCGAAGGGGTTGCTGCCGAATCCGGCGTCGCCGCCCCTCCCGCCGCCGCCGGTGAGGCCGGCGTTGCCGCCGTTGCCCCCGCGACCGCCGTTGCCGAATCCCTGGCCGCCCTGCCCGCCGACCCCGCCGTCGCCGTACAGCCCGACGGCATTGCCGCCCGCGCCGCCCGCGCCGCCCGCGCTGTAGGCGGATTGGCCGCCCGCGCCGCCGTGACCGCCGCTGCCGAACAGCGTGCCGCCGGTGCCCCCGGCGCCGCCGGACCCACCGGCTTCGTTGACGACCGAATTGTCAGCGGCGCCGCCGGTGCCGCCGGCGCCGCCGTCGCCGATGAAGCCCGCGGCCCCGCCACTGCCGCCGACCTTGCCGCCCGAGCCGTTGCCGCCGTCGCCGCCGTTGCCGCCGAACATCCCGCCGGCACCGCCATTGCCACCCAAGTTGCCGCGGGTGGCAAATCCGGCGTTGCCGCCGTGACCGCCGTCGCCATGCAACAGGCCGCCGTGGCCGCCCTGACCGCCTGCGCCGGCGATGCTGTTCTGCAGATCGCCGAGCTGACCGGAACCGCCGTCGCCGCCGGCGCCGCCGCTGCCGAACAGCCCGACGGCGTCGCCGCCCCTGCCGCCGGTGCCTCCCGTGGTCGGGGTGAGGGCGAACCCGCCCGCGCCGCCGGGGCCACCGTTGCCGAACAGCATTCCGCCGGTGCCTCCGGCGCCGCCCGGGCCGGCGGACTGGAAGCCGACGGCGGGCCCTCCGGTGCCTCCCGCGCCGCCATTGCCGAACAGCCCGGCGGCCCCGCCGCTACCGCCGGGCCCTCCGGGACCAAATCCATTTGCGGGCGTACCGGAGCCGCCGTTACCGCCGTTGCCCCACAACAGTCCGCCGGCGCCGCCGTTCTGCCCGGTGCGGGGCAGCCCGTCGGTGCCGTTGCCGATCAGCGGGCGGCCCAACAGCAGTTCGGTGGGCGTGTTGATCGCGTTGAGCACTTGTTGCTGCAGGGCCTGCCAGGGGTTGGCCGCCGCCGCGGCGTTGGCCGCCTCGGCGCCGGCGTAGGCGCCTGAGCCGGCGTTGAGGGCCTGGACGAATTGGTGGTGAAAGGCAGCCACCTGGGCACTCAGTGCCTGATACCCCTGGCCGTGAGCGGCGAAGAGCGCTGCCACCGCCGCCGACACCTCGTCGCCGGCCGCGGCCAGCACCTGCGTGGTCTGGGCCGCCGCCGCCGAGTTCGCCTGGGTAAGCGCCGAACCGATCCCGGCCACATCCGCGGCCGCAGCCGCCACCAGGTCGGATTGCACGATGACGAAAGACATCTCGGCACCTCCAGCGAAATACGGCTCGCTCGCTGGGACCGGGCGATCATCGATAAGGAGCAAAATCGTATCGCGATGTTCGCGACGGCGCAGCAAATGCGCGAAAGCGCGGACCGCTAGCCGGGGATTCCGTTGCGGATGACGAATTCCTTTGCCTTGATCAGGAATTCAAGCTGCTCACCAACCTGGCGCAACGGGTCGGCGCTGCGGGTCGAGCGCGACAGCACCACGGCGCCCTCCAGCGCGGCTATCGCCATCACCGCCAGCGAGGCGGCGTCGGCGTCGTCGAAGCCGTCGTTGGAGAACGCCCGGGTCAGCGCGGTACACCAGCGGCTCAGGATGCCACCGGCCTCGGCGGACAGCTTGGGGTCGGCGTCGTCGGAGCCGATCGCCGCGGCGACCACCGCGCATCCGGCGGCGAAGCCGCCCTCGGTCAGCACGCGCACCCAGAACTCGACGAACTCACGCAGCAGCGCCCTGGCGCCCCAGCCGGCGGCGTCGTCGATCATCGTGGTGATCGAGTCGCCCGAATACCGCAGCGCCTCGGCGAGAAGCTGATTGCGCCCGTCGGGAAAGTGGTAGTACACCGAGCCGCGCGGCGCGCCGCTGCGGGCCAGCACCTCGTCGATGGTCACCCCGGCCGCACCGCGCTCACGCATCACCTCGGCGGCGCTGACCAACATCTTCGTGCGGGTGTCGCCGCGCCTGGTGCGCGCGGTGTCAGCCTTGGCGGTGCCAGTCGGCACTGTCGTACCTCCCGTGGCCGGCGTCATGCAACTTGCGAGTGCCGCGCCATTGGCCAGTGCATATTACGGCTGAGCCGGAACGGCCGGCGTTTGAAGTCCCGCATCTGCCGAGTGAACTGGTAACCGGCGACGTTGAGCTCGATGATCCACATTATTCTCTCCCGGCCTGTGTTAGGCCCATGATTATGCTGAGAAGCATATAAGACAGAAGTCCAGTAAGCAACTTTTATTCCCTAAGTAACCCGTGCAGCACCGCAAACGGCATACGGGCGGGGGAAGGGGTCCTGGTCAGCGCGGTCGTAACGATCCGGTTTCTATGCTGTATTGCATAATCACTAATCCTGCGACGCACTGTCCCGATGGAGCTACGAACGTGGAGAAGTGGTCGACGACGAGGCGGCGCGATGTGTCGGCGCGCCACCCGCGAGCGAGCCTCCGCGTCCAGAAGCGACGGCGCTGTTCGCCGGCGTAAAAAGCCGCCGGCTAGTCGATCGTGTAGCCCATCGGCATCAGCACGCTCTTGTGCTGGGTGAAGTGCTCCACGCCCTCGGGCCCGTTCTCGCGGCCGATGCCGGAGTTCTTGTAGCCGCCGAACGGGCAGCACGGGTCGAAGGCGTACCAGTTGATCGCGTAGGTCCCGGTGCGGATCTTCTCCGAGATCTCGATGCCCTTCGCCACGTCGGACGTCCACACGCTGCCGGCCAGCCCGTACACCGAGTCGTTGGCGATCTTGATCGCGTCCTCCTCGGTGTCGTAGGGAATGATGGACAGCACCGGCCCGAAGATCTCCTCCTGGGCGATGGTCATCTTGTTGTCGACGTCGGCGAAAACCGTGGGCTGCACGAAGAATCCGTTGGCCAGGTCCTCGCGCCCCTCGGGGCGCGAACCGCCGCACACCAACCGCGCGCCCTCCTCGACGCCCTTGGCGATATAGCCCTCGACCCGGGCGCGCTGCTTCTCGCTGATCAGCGACCCGATCTGCGCGCCCGCGTCCGACGGCGGACCGACGGGCAGCGCCTGCACGAAAGCGCCTACCGCATCGACGATTTCGTCGTAGCGTGAGCGCGGCGCCAAAATGCGGGTCTGGCCCACACACGCCTGCCCGGTGTTCATGATCCCGGCGAACACCATCATCGGGACCGCGGCGGCCAGGTCGACGTCCTCGAGGACGATGGCCGCCGACTTCCCGCCCAGCTCCAGGGTGCACGGCTTGAGCATCTCCGCGGCCCGCCGGCCGATCTCCTTGCCGACGCCCGAGCTGCCGGTGAAGGTGAACAGGTCGACGTCGGGGTTGGAGGTCAGCGCCTGCCCGGTCTCGATCCCGCCGGGCACCACCGACAGCACCCCCTCGGGCAGGCCCGCGTCGGCGAACACCTCCGCCAAAGCGTTTGCCGTCAAAGGGGTTTCGGCTGCCGGCTTGAGCACCACCGTGCAACCGGCCAGCAGCGCGGGGCCGAGCTTGTTGACCGCCAAGAACAGCGGCACGTTCCAGGCGATGATCGCGCCCACCACGCCGATCGGCTCGCGGTGCACGATGGTCTGCCCGTAGGAGCCGTTGCGGATCTCGCGCCACTTGACCTGCTCGACGGCGGGCCCGGCGAAGAAGCTCATCGCCCCCATCGAGCCCATCCAGTGCATGGTCTCGATGGTCATCGGCGGCTGGCCGGTCTCGTCGGCGAGCAGCTTGGCGAACAGCTCCTTGCGCTCCTCGAGCAGCTGGGCGGCCTTGGCGATGACGGCCGCGCGCTCCTTCGGCGCGGTGGTGGGCCACGGGCCGCTGTCGAACGCGGCGCGCGCCGCGGCGACCGCGGCGTCCACGTCGGCTGCCGCCGCCATGGGCACCTTGCCGACGTACTCGCCGGTGGCCGGGCAGTGCACTTCGATGACTTCGTCCGTCGACGGTTCCGTCCACTTGCCACCGATGAAAAGCTTGTCGTATTCGGTCTTAACGTCGGTCATGGCGCCACCCTACCCAAGCCGGGGCAAAACGAGAACATGTTTCATTCTCGGGGCGACAGCACCAACACGAGATTGCTCACCGTGAACTCGCGGAGCCCCGGCACCGACGTCAGCCACCACGCCCATCGTGGGTGGTAGCGGGGAAATGCGGCCTCCGCCGCGCCCGTGCTCACCGCCCAGCTCAGGCCGTCGGCGGCAGATACCGCGAACAACGACGACCCGTAGTCGTTTTTGGCCCGGTGGCCGTGCTTGCGGGCGTAGCGCTCGGCGGCCCGGGCGCCGCCGAGGTAGTGCGTCAGGCCCATCTCGTGGCCGCCGAACGGGCCCAGCCACACGGTGTAGGAGAGCACGACGAGCCCGCCGGGGCGGGTCACCCGCAGCATCTCGGCACCGAGTTGCCAGGGCCGCGGGACGTGCTCGGCCGCGTTGGACGACAGGCAGATGTCCACCGAGTCGTCGGCGAACGGCAGCGCCATGCCCGACGCCCGCACAAAGGTGCCCCGGTCACAAGCGACAGCCGTTGTGCCCGAATGCATTTCGCCCGGATCCGGTTCGACCCCGAGGTAGCGGACCCCGAGATCCTGGAACGCCGGAGCGAAGTACCCCGGTCCGCCGCCGACGTCGAGCAACGTGCGGCCGACCGGAGGTTCGCCGTGGGCGCCCAGCCACAGATCGCCCACCATCGCCGCGGTGTCGGCGGCCAGCGCGCCGTAGAAGCGGGCCGGATCGGACTGTTCGTAGCGAAACTCCGACAGCAGCCGCACCGAGCGGCGCAACGTCGCGCGCCGCGCAAACAAGTCGGTCACGGCCACCGGCCAACCCTACGGCCGCGAGCACACATACTGTTGCGGCAAAGAGGGTACGGAACCGTCCAAGACAGAAGACGGCTCCGACGAAGGTGGCTCAGACAGCGAATGAACGTCCCCGGCTGGGTGTGGGCCCTCACCGTCTTCGGCGTCGCCGGGCTGCTGGCCTTCGACTTCTTCTTCCATGTCCGTCGGGCCCACGTCCCGACGCTGCGGGAGGCGACGGTCTGGTCGGGCGCCTACGTCGGCATCGCGGTGCTGTTCGGCGTCGGCATGCTGCTGTTCGGCGGCAACGAGGCGGGCCCGGAGTACTTCGCCGGTTACGTCACGGAAAAGGCGTTGTCGGTCGACAATCTGTTCGTCTTCCTGGTGATCATGGGCAGCTTCCGGGTCCCGCGTGAGGATCAGCAGAAGGTGTTGTTGTTCGGGATCGTCTTCGCCCTGATCGCCCGTACCGGCTTCATCTTTCTCGGTGCCGCGCTGATCAACGCCTTCGCGTGCGTCTTCTACGTGTTCGGGCTGATCCTGTTGGTGGCCGCCGGCGGCATCCTCAAGCCCGACGGCGACGAGAAGTCCCGCAGGGCCGACAACTTCGTCATCGGGGTGGCCAAGAAGTTCCTGCACACCACCGAGCACTACGACGGCGACAAGTTGTTCACGACGGTCGATGGCCGGCGCGCGATGACGCCGATGCTGTTGGTCATGGTCGCGATCGGCGGTACCGACATGTTTTTCGCGCTCGACTCGATCCCGGCGATCTTCGGCCTCACCCAGAGCGTCTACATCGTGTTCACCGCGACCGCGTTCTCGCTGCTGGGCCTGCGCCAGCTCTACTTCCTGATCGAGGGGCTGCTGGACCGGCTCGTCTTCCTCTCGTACGGGCTCGCGGCGATCCTCGGCTTCATCGGCGTGAAGCTGATCCTGCATGCCATGCACGAGAACAACGTCCCGTTCATCAACGACGGCGAACCGGTATCGCTCGTCGAGATCAGCACCTACGTGTCGCTGGTGGTAATCGTCGGTGTTCTCGTCGTGACCGTGCTCGCCTCGCTGCTCAGCCCCCTGGGCAAAGCCCGCATGGCGATCGCCAACGCCCGGCGCCACGCGACGGCCTACCTCGACTCCGAATACACCCACGACCCCGCCGAACGCGAACGCATCTTCCACATGCTGCTGGGCGAGCGCGATCAGATACTCGCCCTGGGCCCGAAGTACCGCCGACTGGTCCGCGACGAGCCGGCCCTCATCGACCTGCTCGACCGCGCGGCCGCCAAACACGACGAAGCCGTCGACCGCGGCGAGGCCGAGCCATTCATCAGGATGGGGCTGACCTCCTGAGCGCGGGTCGCTAGGTAGTGTTGGGCTCTGGTGTTCGACTCACTGCTCGACGCGCTCGGCCACTCCTGGTGGGCCTATCCGCTGATCCTGCTCTCCTGCACGTTCGACGCCCTGCTGCCGGTCTTGCCGAGCGAGACGGCGCTTCTCACCGGCGGCATCCTCGCAGCAAACGGCTCAATGCTGCTGGGATGGGTGATCGCGATGGCGGCGATCGGGGCGTTCGTCGGCGACAACCTCGCTTACTGGATCGGTCACTCGGCCGATGACTGGGCCCGCCGCTGGATCACCCGCGGAGAGAAGGGCAAGCGCGGCCTCGCGTGGGCGCACCGGGAATTGGACCGGCATGGTGGCCCGCTGGTGATCGTGGCGCGGTTCCTGCCGGGCGGTCGCACCGCCACGACGATCGCCTGCGGCGTGCTGGACTTCCCCTATCGCCAGTTCGTGGTGTTCGACGCGGTCGGCGCCGTCCTGTGGGCCACGCTCAACACGTTCATCGGCTACATCGGCGGCAACGCGTTCGCCGAGAACACGATCGCGGCGTTCGCGGTGTCGTTCGGCGCGGCGCTGGCGCTGGCCGGAAGCATCGAACTGATCCGGTGGATTCGCCGACGTGCCCGCGGCCGAGGGAAAGCGCAGTAGCCGGCCCCCCGTCGATTCCCACTAGGCTGGCGAGTGATGTCCGCTCTCCGTTCGGTCCTGCTGCTGTGCTGGCGCGACACCGGGCACCCGCAGGGCGGCGGCAGCGAAACATACTTGCAGCGAGTCGGCGGGCAGCTGGCCGCCTCCGGGATCGCCGTCACGCTGCGCACCGCGCGCTATCCGGGTGCGCCGCGCCGCGAAGTCGTCGACGGCGTGCGCATCCACCGCGCCGGCGGCCGGTATTCGGTATATGTGTGGGCGCTGCTGGCCATGGCCGCGGCGCGCATCGGTCTGGGCCCGCTGCGCAAGGTGCGGCCCGACGTCGTCGTCGACACCCAGAACGGCCTGCCGTTTCTGGCCCGGCTGGTGTACGGCCGGCGGGTGGCGGTGCTGGTGCACCACTGCCACCGCGAGCAGTGGCCGGTGGCGGGGCCGGTGCTCGGCCGCATCGGCTGGTTCGTCGAGTCGCGGCTGTCGCCGCGGCTCAACCGGCGCAACCAGTACGTGACGGTGTCGCTGCCGTCGGCGCGCGATCTCGTCGCGCTCGGGGTGGCCCAGCACCAGATCGCGGTGGTGCGCAACGGCCTCGACGAGGCGCCGCCCAAGTCGTTGTCCGGCCCGCGCTCGGACGCGGCGCGGGTGGTGGTGCTGTCGCGGCTGGTGCCGCACAAGCAGATCGAGGATGCGCTGGAAGCCGTCGCCGCCCTGCGGCAACGAAACCCCGAATTGGCCGCCCTGCACCTCGACATCGTCGGCGACGGCTGGTGGCGCCGGCGGCTCGTCGACCATGCGCGACGGCTCGGCATGTCCGACGCGGTGACCTTCCACGGCCACGTCGACCACCTCACCAAACACCATGTGCTGCAAGGCTCGTGGGTGCACGTGCTGCCGTCACGCAAGGAGGGCTGGGGCCTGGCCGTCGTCGAGGCGGCCCAGCACCGGGTGCCGACCATCGGCTACCGCTCCTCGGGTGGCCTGTCCGACTCCATCGTCGACGGGGTGACCGGGATCCTGGTGGACAGCCGCGCGGAACTGGAGGACCGCCTCGAAGAGCTGCTCGCCGACCCGGTGCTGCGCGATCAGCTCGGCGCCAAGGCGCAGACGCGCAGCGGCGAGTTCTCCTGGACGCAAAGCGCCGACGCGATGCGCACCGTCCTGCAGGCGGTCCGGGCCGGCGAGTTCGTCAGCGGCGTCGTGTAGCCACCAGAGCACCGAAAGCCCCCACGACCAGCATCGCCAGCCACGCCAGGTGGGCGATCAGCGTCGCGGCGCGCCGCGTGCCGGAGACCCCCGCGCTCTGGCCGCCGATCCGGTAGAGGGTCAACCCGCCGTCGCGGTGCACCGGCGTCAGGGCGGCCAGGGTGCGCGCGGCCGCGCCCATGTCCCCGGCGCTGCCGGACTCGACGACCAGCCAGCCCACGCCCGCCCGCGCCAGCGCGGCGGGGTCGGCCCCCGCCAGCAGCAGCCCCTGCACGGCGCGGGCGCGATCGCCCTCCCCGGGCACGCAGACCCCCGAGATGGCCAGGTCGCCGGTGGTCAGCACGTCGGCGCGCACCCAGCGCGGCAGCGGGTCCAGCACCGGAGCCGTGCCCGCCCAACCGAACCGCCGCATGGTGCCGGCGGGCAACACCGCGACCGGCCGCGGGTCGCCGTTGATCGCCGACGCCACCGCCGCCCACCCGGGCGGGTAGCGCACCGGCGTGACCTTGCCCCACACCCCCCACGCGAGGTCTGGCAGCGCCAGGATCAGCGCGAGGCAGCAGACCGCCGCCACGGCCGCGGCTCGCAGCCACCGCCGCAGCGTCACCACCGCACCGGCGCCCGCCAGCGTGTATCCCGGCACCGCCAGCGCCACCCACTTCTGCCCGTCGCGCAGCACCCCGAAGCCGGGCGCCGCCTCGACCACCGCGCGCAGCGCGTGCAGGCCCGGCCCGGTCGCCAACAGGGCCGGCGCCAGCACCGAGACCGCCGCCAGCACCAGCAGCGGCACCGCGGCGCGACGACGCACGAGCACCGGCACCCCGGCCGCCACCACCCCCAGCAGCACCACGGCCGACGACACGGCGAAAAGCGTTGTCCGCGAACCGGGTACGGCCTCGCCGTTCCAGATGCCGCCGAGGCTGGCCAGGCTGGCGAGCGCGCCCAGGCCGGGCTCGGCGCGCGGCGCGAACGCGGTCACCCCGAGCGCGGCGCCGGCCGCATGCGCGCGCAACGACGAGCCCAGCAGCGAGGCGGCCAGCCAGGGCGCCGCGGCCACCACCGCGGTACCCAGCGTCGCCGCCGCGCACCGCAGGCGGGAGCGCCCCGCGCCGGGAGCGGCCACGCACACCAGCGCCACCGTCGCGGCGAGCAGCAGCCCGGTCGGGGTCAGCCCGGCCAGCGCGATCCAGAACGCCAACCCGAAGAACGAGCCGGCACCCCCGCGCAGGCGCAGCATCGCGGCCCCGACCCAGGGCAGGCCACCGTAGCCGACCAGCAGGCTCCAGTGGCCCTGCAGAAGCCGTTCGGCCACATAGGGATTCCAGATCGCCAGCGTGCAGGCCACGAACTCGCCGGGCGGCCCCGCGTCGGGCAGGGCCGCGGCGACCAGCCGCGCCGCGCCCCATCCGGCCAGCCACAGCCCCGCCCCGAGCAGCGCCTTGACCACCACGCCGCCGTCGAGCACATGGGAGGCGAGCGCCACCGCGAAATCCTGGGGCGTCGCCCGCGGCGCCGCCGTCAGCCCCAGCGCGGTATCGGACAGATACGACCGCGGCGTCGACACCGCGTCGCGCACCAACAGGTACCCGGGCGCCAGCAGCGGCCCGACCACCAGGAGCGCCAGCAACAGCGCGTACCCCGGCCGGGTCCAGCGCATCCGGGGGGCTAGGGCCGTTCGGGCGGGCCCGGCGGCGCCGGCGGCCCCGCCTCGGGCGTCCCCGCCTCGGGCGGCCCGGGCTCGGGCCGCTCCACCGGCTCCACCGGCTCGGCCGGCTCCCCATGGCCCAGGGTGGGCGCGTCGGGCGCGGGCGGGCCGGGATCCTCGCGCTGCGCGGGGCGCTGCGTCGGCAGCTTCTCGGTCTCGGCTTCGGCGCCGGGAACCGGTTCCTCGAGCCCGGCGCGGCCGAAGAATTCCTGGTCGGATCGGTCCAGGCCGGGGTCGGTCAGCGCGCTTTCGGTCCGCAGGCTGAACGACGCGAGCACCGCGCCGCCGATCAGCGCGATCAGGCCGACCGCGGTGAACGTGATCGGCAGCACCCGCGACCACAGCGCCAGCCGGTCGCGCTCGTCGCGGGCGGTGTTGACCTGCCCTTCGACGGTGTCCTCGTTGGACTTCACCTTGTACTCGACCAGCGTCATCTCGGGCTTGAGCGGATCGCGGGCGAAGTAGTGGTTGGCGTGCTCGGTCTGCTTGACGATGGTGCCGGAGACCGGGTCCACCCAGAAGGTCCGCTGCGCGGCGTAGTAGCGGGTCATGGTGATCTGCTCGTTCGGGTCACCGCCCTGCACCCCCCACATCGACGCCGACGTGGTCTGCTTGGCGTCCTCCTGGCCGGCCAGCAGCGACGGGTACGTGACGGGTGCCACCAGCTTTCCGTCGGCGTTGTACCCGATGTTCTGGGTGAACTTGAAGGTGGTCAGCCCGTTGACGTCTTCCTCGGTGTCGTAGTTGACGTCAAACGGCTTCTGCGCGATCGGGTCGAAGTAGGGGTAGGTCTTCTTCTCGGTGTGGAAGGGGAACCGGTAGGACAGCCCGTCGTGGCGCAGCGGCTGGGCCGTGGGCGGGTTCTCGTCGTTGACGGCACGCGGCTTCTGCAGCGAGCCGCCGGGGTGGGTGTCGTCGGAGACGGCCATCGCCGTCTTGCGGTTGAGGGTGACGGTGTCGACGATCGCGAGCAGCAGCCCGCTGTCCTTCTGTTTGTCGGTGCGCCGGACCGAGGTGCCGGCCTGCAGCGTGACGACGTCGGCGTTGGCGGGGGATTCGACGCTCAGCTGCCGTTGGGACACCAGCGGCACGTTCTGGTTGACGACGAGGTGGTCGGTGGACAGCGACGCCGCGTCGAGGGCTTGCATCGCGGTGCCGTCGCTGATCAGGGTGGCATCGATGTTCAACGGAATTTTGGTGATCCTGCCGCTGGTGTACGTCGACAGCAGCAGCGCGGCGATCAGCAGTGCGGCTCCGAGTCCGATGATCGCGCATGCGGCGAACCGCAACATGACTGCTCGGTTCACGTTGCTGTGTCCTCCTCATGGATCCCTTGTGGCGGCTACGGCCTGATCAAGCAGCGTGGCAAGCCCGTTCGACCCTAACAGCAGAATGTAAGGCGCCGGCTTACGAACCCGCTGAACCCGACGCCCGCCCCGCGCCTTATACCCAATTCGCCCGCTACCACACGAGTCGACGTTCGAGGGCACACTGTTGAGCGTGATCGATGGCCAGCGGGCCGGCGGGATCCGCAGCTTCCTGCCCGCCGTGGAGGGCATGCGCGCGTGCGCTGCCATGGGCGTGGTGGTCACCCACGTCGCGTTCCAGACGGGGCACTCCAGCGGCGCCGCCGGCCGGCTGTTCGGCCGCTTCGACCTGGCCGTGGCGGTGTTCTTCGCGTTGTCGGGCTTCCTGTTGTGGCGCGGGCACGCCGCGGCGGCACGGGGGTTGGGGTCGCGCCCGCGCACCGGGCACTACCTGCGCTCGCGGGTGGTCCGCATCATGCCCGCGTACCTGGTGGCGGTGGTGGTGATCCTGACCTTGCTGCCCGATGCGGCCGGCAGTGCCGGCCCGACCGTGTGGCTGGCAAACCTGACGCTCACCCAGATCTATGTGCCGCTCACCCTGACCGGCGGTCTGACCCAGATGTGGAGCCTGTCCGTCGAGGTCACCTTCTACCTGGCGCTGCCCGTCCTGGCGCTGCTGGCCCGCCGCCTTCCCGCCGGCGCCCGGGTGCCGGCCATCGCCGCGCTGGCGGCACTCAGCTGGGCGTGGGGCTGGGCGCCGGTGCACTCGGGGGCGGGCACCAACCCGCTCAACTGGCCGCCGGCGTTCTTCTCCTGGTTCGCCGCCGGGATGCTGCTGGCCGAATGGGTGCACAGCGGCATCGGCCTGCCGCACCGGCTGGCCCGCCGACGGGTGGTGATGGCCGTCGTCGCGGCGGCGGCCTACCTGCTGGCGGCGTCGCCGCTGGCCGGCCCGGAGGGCCTGGTGCCCGGCACCGCCGCGCAGTTCGCGGTGAAGACGGCGGCGGGCTCGGTGGTGGCGTTCGCGTTGGTCGCGCCGCTGGTGCTGGACCGGCCCGACACGCCGCACCGGCTGCTGGGCAGCACCGCCATGGTGACGCTGGGGCGCTGGTCCTACGGGCTGTTCGTGTGGCATCTGGCCGCGCTGGCGATGGTCTTCCCGGTGCTGGGGGTCTTCCCGTTCACGGGCCACATGCCGATGGTGTTGGTGTGGACGCTGATCTTCGGGTGGGCGATCGCCGCGGTGAGCTACGGCCTGGTCGAGTCGCCGTGCCGGGAAGCGTTGCGCCGCTGGGAGAAACGCCACGAACCGGCCCGGGAGCGGGTCACCGACGCTGAGGCGGACGCGATCGCGCCGTGAGTCCCGGGCCGGGCTTACTCGCCCCGTTTCAGGCCCCGTTCAGCCCGTTCAGGCCGAACAGCTGCCCGCCGGTGCCGCCGGCGCCCCCGGTGGCGCCCGGGGTTCCCGCGTTGCCGCCGTTGCCGCCGTTGCCGATCAGCTGCGCGTCGCCGCCGCTCCCACCATTACCTCCGCCCCCGATCGTGAAGCTCAGTCCGCCCCCGCCGCCGAAGCCGCCATCGCCGACGAGCCCGGCTCCGCCGCCATGGCCACCGGAGCCCCCGCTGTTGCCGCCGCCTCCGCCCACGCCGCCGTTACCGCCGTTGCCGATCAGAAAGCCGGCAGCGCCGCCCGCGCCGCCGGTTCCGCCGTTGTCACCGACGCCGCCGCGTCCGCCCAGCCCGCCGCTACCGATCAGCAGGCCCGCGTGACCGCCGTTGCCACCGGCTCCACCAAGGCCGCTGAACCCGGTTCCGCCGGCCCCGCCCGTCCCGCCGTCGCCGTACAGGAGGCCGCCGCCGCCCCCGGCCCCGCCGGCGCCGCCGTTGGTTTGTCCGGTCCCGCCGGTGCCGCCGGTCCCGCCGCCGCCGAACAACACGCTGCCCGCGCCCCCGGCCCCGCCGTCACCCCCGGTGGTGGCGCCGGTCCCGCCGTCCCCGCCGTCCCCACTCATGCCGAACAGCGCGCCGCCGGTGCCGCCGTTCCCGCCGAGACCCCCGACCCCGCTGATGCTGGCTCCCCCGGTGCCCCCGGTGCCGGCGGCACCGAAGAACAGGCCGCCGGCCCCGCCGGTCCCCCCGGTCCCGCCGGTGCCGTTGCCGCTCTGTCCCCCGACGCCGCCGTCGCCGCCGAGGCCGAAGAGCAGGCCGCCGGCCCCGCCGGCCCCGCCGGTACCCCCGTTGGGGTTGCCGAGGCCGAATCCTCCGGTGCCGCCCGGGCCGCCGTTGCCGACCAGCAGCCCGCCGGCCCCGCCGGCGCCGCCCGCCCCGCCGGTTCCCGCGCCGCCGTTATCGATTCCGCCGTCGCCGCCGGCCCCGCCGTTGCCGAACAACCCGGCGGACCCGCCGGCCCCGCCGCGGGCTCCGCCGGTGGCGCCCAGCCCGCCGGCCCCGCCGGGCCCGCCGTTGCCGAACAGGCCCCCGGCGCCGCCCGCCCCGCCGTTCTGGCCGTCGGCGCCGGAACCGCCGGCGCCGCCGCTGCCCCACAAGATGCCACCGGCGCCGCCGTTGGCTCCGCTTCCCGGTGCGGCGTTCGCGCCGTTGCCGACCAACGGGCGCCCCAGCAACACTTCGGTGGGCGTGTTGATCAGGTTCAGCAGGTCTTGCTGCAGGACTTGCAGGGGCGAGCTGTTGGCGGCCTCGGTGAGGGCGTACGCGTTCCCGCCGGCACCGAGAGCCTGCACGAACTGCTGGTGAAACGTCGCCGCCCGGGCGATCAGCGCTTCATACGCCTGGCCGTATGAGCCGAACAGCGCGGCGATTGCCGCGGATACCTCGTCGGCCCCGGCGGCCAGCACCGCGGTGGTGGGACCCGCCGCCGCGGCCCGGGCGGTGCTCACCGCCGATTCGATATCGGCCAAATCCGTTGCCGCGGCGGCCAATTGGTCCGGTATCCCATATACAAATGACATGGCGCATGCCCCCTCATCGGCTCACCGGCGAACAACCGGTCGACGCGTCGAGGAATATATCGAGCTCAGCATATCGCGACCCGAGCAGCGCGTTGAGCGCTTTTTTCGATCAGTGCCGCTCCGCGGCGGGCAGGCGCGCCATGATCTCGGCGCGCACCGCCGAGCGCCGCGCCTTGCCGGCGTCGTCGCGCAGGGGAGTGTCGACGAATTCCACCGTGTGGGGCACCTTGTAGCCCGAGATGCGTTCGCGCAGAAAAACTTTCACGGCCGCGTCGTCGAGGGCCGACCCGTCGGCGGCGTGCACCACGGCGTAGGGCACCTGGCCGAGGTCCCCGGCGTTGGGGTCGGGAACACCGACGACCAGGCAGGACATCACCTCGGGGTGGGCCGACAGCGCGTTCTCGATCTCGGCGGGGTAGACGTTGCGGCCCCCGACGGTGAACATGTCGACCCGGCGGTCCGACAGGTACAAAAGCCCGTCCTCGTCGAAGTAGCCCAGATCGCCCAGCGAGTCCCAGCCGTCGCGGCTCTTGGCGGTGACGCCGACGTAGCGGTAGGTCGGCGCGCTGCCGGGCGCCGGACGCATGTAGATCTCGCCGACCACGCCGGGTGGGCACGGGTTGCCGTCGTCGTCGAGCACCTTCATCTCCCCGGCCACCACGACGCCGACCGAGCCGCGGTGGGCCAGCCACTGGTCACCGGAGATGAACGTCAGCGCCTGTAATTCGGTGCCGCCGTAGAGCTCCCAGACCTTCTCCGGGCCCAGCAGGTCGATCCAGGCCTGCTTGATGGCCGGCGGGCAGGGCGCCCCCATGTGCCAGAACCGGCGCAGCGACGACAGGTCGTAGGAGCCGGGGTCGGAGTGGTAGACCGGCAGCGCCCGCTGCATGATCGTCGGCACCGTGGTCAAAAACGTCACGCGGTGGTCGGTGATCAGCCGCAGGAACTGGTGCGGGTCGAAGCGGCTCATCACCACCAGGTGGTGGCCCATCAGCAGCGCGATCGTCGCGGTGGTGAAGCCGGTGTTGTGGGACAGCGGGATCGGCACCAGGGTGGTATCGCCCTCCTGAGCGCCCAGCGGATAGCCGATGGCGGCCGGTATGCGGCTGTCACCGCCGGACTCGATGAGCTTGGGCCGGCCGGTGCTGCCGCCGGATCCCATCGCCTTCCACACCGGCGAGACGGCCTCGGGCAGCGGCGCGTCCGGGGTCGCCGGGCCGGGAACGAAACCCGCTGGCACACTGGGTATTTCACTGTGCTCGCGACCCACCAGCAGCGCCGGCGGCCGCAGCTCCAGCAGCCCCCGCAGCTCGGCGTCCGGCAACCGCGCCGACAGCGGCTGCGGCACCGCGCCCAGCTTCCAGCACGCCACCGCCGCCTGAATCCATTCGATGGAGTTGGGCAGCACGATGGTCACGTAGTCGCCGACGCCGACGCCGCGCCCGGCGTAGGCGCGGGCCAGGCGGTTGGTGGACTTGTCGAGTTCGGCGCGCGTGATGGTGCGGCCCTCGCAGCTGACCGCCGGTGCGTCGGGCGCCGCTGCGGCAAGCGCCGATATCTGGGTGCTGATCGGCGGGATCGGCTCACTCATACGAGCCCTGCCGCTCGAAGATGCGCCGCGGGTTGTCGACGAGCATGGTGTGCAGTTGCTCGTCGGTGACGCCGCGCTCCTTCAGGGCGGGGATCACGTCGTTGTGGATGTGCAGGTAGTGCCAGTTCGGCGCCACCTGCGGCATGAGCGCCTCGGGCAGCGCGTCGAAGTAGCAGTTGGCGTCGTGCGAGAGCACCATCTTGTCGGCGTGCCCGCGCTCGCACATCGTCGCCACGATGTTGACCCGTTCCTCGAACGGCAGGATCACGTCGATGCCGAACCGGTCCATGCCGAGGTAGGAGCCGGCCGAAATCAGCTCCTCCAGGTAGCCGACGTCGGTGCTGTCGCCGGAATGCCCGATCACCACGCGGCTCAGGTCGACACCCTCCTCTTCGAAGATGCGCTGCTGCTCCAGCCCGCGGCGCAGCCCGGCATGGGTGTGCGTCGAGATCGGCACCCCGGTGCGCTTGTGCGCCTGGGCGACGGCGCGCAGCACCCGCTCCACCCCGGGGGTGATGCCGGGTTCGTCGGTGGCGCACTTGAGGATGCCGGCCTTGATGCCGGTGTCGGCGATGCCCTGCTCGATGTCGCGGACGAACATCTCGGTCATGATCTCGGGGCCGTCCAGCATCCCGCCCGGGCCCTCGTAGTGGAATCGGAACGGGACGTCGTTGTAGGTGTAAAGCCCGGTCGCCACAACGATATTCAGCTCGGTGGCCGCGGCGACGCGCGCGATGCGCGGGATGTAGCGGCCGAGCCCGATCACGGTGAGGTCGACGATCGTGTCCACGCCGCGAGCCTTGAGTTCGTTGAGCCGGTCGATGGCGTCGGCCACCCGTTTTTCCTCGTCGCCCCACGCCTCGGGATAGTTCAGGGCGATCTCGGTGGTCATGATGAACACGTGCTCGTGCATCAGCGTCACGCCGAGGTCGGCGGTATCGATGGGGCCGCGTGCGGTATTGAGTTCTGACACGGCCTCGATGCTAGGTCGAATGCCGGTTCACCGACAGGGCTGTGTGCGCTACGTTGCCCCCATGTTGCTCAATCCGAACCACCTGCAACGCCGCTACCCCGACCGCCGCTCGGGGGAGATCATGGCCGCGACGGTCGACTTCTTCGAGTCCCGCGGCAAGGCCCGGCTGAAGGCCGACGACCACAACCGGGTCTGGTACTCCGAGTTCCTCGACCACATCGGGCGCGAGCGCATCTTCGCCTCGCTGCTCACCCCGAGCGCCTACGGGACGGGCGACTGCCGCTGGGACACCTACCGGATCAGCGAGTTCGCCGAGATCGTCGGCTTCTACGGGCTCAACTACTGGTATCCGTTCCAGGTCACCGCGCTGGGCCTGGGCCCGATCTGGATGAGCGACAACGAGGACGCCAAGCGCAAGGCCGCCGCCCAGCTGGAGGCCGGCGAGGTGTTCGCCTTCGGGCTCTCCGAGCAGACCCACGGCGCCGACGTCTACCAGACCGACATGATCCTCACGCCTTCGGAACACGGTTGGACGGCCAACGGCGAGAAGTACTACATCGGCAACGCCAACGTCGCGCGGATGGTCTCCACGTTCGGCAAGATCGAAGGCTCTTCAAAAGACCCCGAGTACGTCTTCTTCGCCGCCGACTCCCGCCACGACCGCTACGAGCTGATCAAGAACGTGGTGAACTCGCAGAACTTCGTCGCCAACTACGCGCTGCGCGACTACCCGGTCACCGAGGCCGACCTCTTGCACCGCGGCATCGGGGCCTTCCACGCCGCCCTCAACACCGTCAACGTCTGCAAGTACAACCTGGGCTGGGGCGCCATCGGGATGTGCACCCACGCCATGTACGAGGCGGTCACGCACGCGGCCAACCGCTCCCTGTACGGGACGCTGGTGACCGATTTCTCCCACGTGCGGCGGCTGCTCACCGACGCCTACGTGCGCCTGATCGCGATGAGGCTGGTCGCCACCCGCGCCTGCGACTACATGCGCAGCGCATCGGCGGCCGACCGCCGCTACCTGCTCTACAGCCCTCTCACCAAGGCGAAGATCACCAGCGAGGGCGAGCGGGTGATCACCGCGCTGTGGGACGTCATCGCCGCCAAGGGCGTCGAGAAGGACACCATCTTCGAGGCCATGACCCGCGAGATCGGCCTGCTGCCCCGGCTGGAGGGCACCGTGCACATCAACATCGGGCTGCTGGGCAAGTTCATGCCCAACTTCCTGTTCGCGCCGAGCGGCGACCTGCCCGTGCTCGGCCGCCGCGACGACGCCGCCGACGACACCTTCCTGTTCGCCCAGGGACCCACCGGGGGCCTGGGCAAGGTGCGGTTCCACGACTGGCGCGGCCCGTTCGCGGCGTTCGCCCACCTGCCCAACGTCGCGCGGCTGCGCGAACAGATCGACGTGCTCACCGAGATGCTGGCCAGCGCGACGCCGGATGCGGTGCAGCAGAAGGACATTGACTTCGCCTTCGCCGTGGGCCAGCTGTTCGCGACGGTGCCCTACGCGCAGCTCATCCTCGAGGAAGCCGCGCTGTCGGAGGTCGACGACGCGTTGGTCGACCAGATCTTCGCCGTGCTGGTGCGCGACTTCAACGGCTATGCCGTGGAACTCGGCGACAAGGCCGTGACGACGGACGAGCAGGCCCGGCTGGCACTGCGGATGATCCGGCGCCCCGTCCACGACCCCGCGCGCTACGACCAGATCTGGACGGAGCGCGTGCTGCCCATCAGCGGCGCCTACCAGATGCGCCCTTGACCTCTTGGCCCGTCCCGAGCGTGCGCCTGTCCGCACACTGGACTACCGGCGTGCGGCTGGACGCACACTCGAGCACCTGGCCGCCCTTGACCCTTGACTGTGATGCGGCTCACAGTAGAATGACCAGTGGTCATCGAGGGTAGGAGGCCGTCATGCCGACTGTGACGTGGGGACGCGTGGATCCCGCGCGGCGCGCGGCGGTGATCGAAGCCGCCGAAGCCGAGTTCGGGGCGCACGGGTTTTCCGGCGGGAGCCTGAACGTCATCGCCCGCCGCGCCGGGGTCGCCAAGGGCAGCCTCTTCCAGTACTTCGCGGATAAGCGGGATCTGTACGCCTTCATCGCGGACATCGGCAGCCAGCGGGTGCGCGCCTACATGGAGGACCTGATCGTCGAGCTCGACCCGAGCCGCCCGTTCTTCGACCACCTCACCGACCTGCTCGACGGCTGGGTGGCCTACTACGCCGAACACCCGCGCGAGCGCGCGCTGCACGCCGCGGCCACCCTCGAGGTCGACACCGACGCCCGCGTCAGCGTCCGCAACGTCATCCACCGCCACTACCTGGAAGTGCTGCGGCCGCTGGTGCACACCGCGCACACCCGCGGGGACCTGCGCCCCGATGCCGACACCGACGTGCTGCTGTCGCTGTTGCTGCTGATCTTCCCGCACCTGGCGCTGGCCCCCTACATGCGCGGCCTGGACCCCATCCTCGGGCTCGACGAGCCCACGCCCGAGCAGCCCGCGCTGGCCGTACGCCGGCTCATCGCGGCGCTGAAGGCGGCCTTCGCGAAGGTGCCGGCCGCCCAACGTATTCCGGAAATGATCACCAGGAGGTCGCCATGACGCGCACAAGTTCTTCTTCCATGGTCCACGGCGGCCTCAACTGGGACAGCTTGCCGCTCAAGCTTTTTGCCGGCGGCAACGCCAAGTTCTGGAATCCGGCCGACATCGACTTCTCCCGCGACCGCGCGGACTGGGAACGGCTCACCGACGACGAGCGCCACTACGCGACCCGGCTGTGCGCGGAGTTCATCGCCGGGGAGGAGGCGGTCACCGAGGACATCCAGCCGTTCATGGCCGCGATGCGCGCCGAGGGCCGCCTCGGCGACGAGATGTACCTGACCCAGTTCGCGTTCGAGGAGGCCAAGCACGTGCAGGTGTTCCGGATGTGGCTGGACGCCGTCGGGGTCACCGACGACCTGCACCGCTACCTCGACGACATCCCCACCTACCGCACCATCTTCTACGAGGAGCTGCCGGCCTGCCTCAACGCGCTGACCACCGATCCGTCCCCGGCCGCCCAGGTCCGGGCCTCGGTCACCTACAACCACATGGTGGAGGGGATGCTGGCGCTGACCGGCTACTTCGGCTGGCACAAGATCTGCGTCGAACGCGGCATCCTGCCCGGCATGCAGGAGCTGGTGCGGCGCATCGGCGACGACGAGCGGCGCCACATGGCCTGGGGCACCTTCACCTGCCGGCGCCACGTCGCCGCCGACGACGCCAACTGGGGGGTGTTCGAAACGCGGATGAACGAACTGATGCCGCTCGGGTTGCGCCTCATCGAAGAGGGCTTCGCCCTTTACGACCCGATGCCCTTCGGCCTGTCGACCGAGGAGTTCATGACCTACGCCGCGGACAAGGGGATGCGGCGCTTCGGCACGATCTCCAGCGCGCGGGGGCGCCCGGTCGCCGAGATCGACCTCGACTACTCGCCGGTGCAGCTGGAGGACACCTTCGCGGACGAGGACGAGAAGGCGCTGGCCTCCGCCGCGGTGTGACGCGCGAGCGCTACTCGACCTTCTTGCCGCCGCCGGACGATCCGGTGTCGGGCGACCCGATCCAGACGGTCTTGGCGTTGCAGAACTCGCGGATCCCCAGCCCGGCGAGTTCGCGGCCGTAGCCGGAGCGCTTGACGCCGCCGAACGGCAGTTCGGGGTAGGAGACGGTCATCCCGTTGATGAAGACCTGCCCGGCCTCGATGCCGTCGATGAAGCGCTGCTGCTCGGCTTCGTCGGCGGTCCATGCGTTGGATCCCAGCCCGAACGTCGTGGCGTTGGCGATCTCGATGGCCTCGTCGATGTCGGCGGCCTGGTACACCGAGGCGACCGGCCCGAACACCTCCTCGGTGTACATGGCCATGTCCTTGGTGATGTCGGTGACCACGGTCGGCGGGTAGTACCACCCCGGCCGGTCGAGACGCTCACCGCCGCAACGGATCACCGCGCCCGCGGCGGCGGCGTCCTCCACCTGCTTGGCGACCTCGTCGCGGCCCGACTCGGTGGCCAGCGGGCCCACGTCGGTGTCCGGGTCGGTGGGGTCGCCGACGCGCAGCGCCTTGACCCGCTCGACGAACTTGTCGACGAACTGCTCGTAGACGTCGGCGTGGGCGATGAACCGCTTGGCGGCGATGCAGGACTGGCCGTTGTTCTGCACGCGGGCGGTCACCGCGGTCTTGACCGCCTCGTCCAGGTTCGCCGACGGCATCACGATGAACGGGTCGCTGCCGCCGAGCTCGAGCACGGTCGGTTTGATCTCGTCGCCGGCGATGGCCGCCACCGACTGGCCGGCCGGCTCGCTGCCGGTCAGGGTGGCCGCCGCCACGCGGGGATCGCGCAGGATGGTCTCCACGGCGCTGGACGGCACGAGCAGCGTCTGGAAGCAGCCCTCGGGGAAGCCGCCGCGCGCGATGACGTCGGCGAGGTACAGGGCGCACTGCGGCACGTTGGACGCGTGCTTGAGGATGCCGACGTTGCCCGCCATCAGCGCCGGCGCGGCGAACCGCACGGCCTGCCACAGCGGGAAGTTCCACGGCATCACGGCCAGCACCACCCCCAGCGGCTGGTACCGGGTGTAGGCCTTGGCGGCGCCCACCTTCTTCGCGTCGGCCGGCTCGTCGGCCAGCAGCTGTTCGGCGTTCTCGGCGTAGTAGCGAAAACCCTTGGCGCACTTGATCGCCTCGGCCTTGGCCGACGCCAGCGTCTTGCCCATCTCCAGGGTCATCAGGGCGGCGGTCTCGTCGGCCTCGGCCTCCAGCAGGTCGGCCGTCGCGTTCGCCCACTCGGCGCGCTGAGCGTAGGTCGTGGAACGGCGGTAGTCGAGGAAGCGCTCGTGGGCGCGGGCGATCGCCGCCTGGACCTCGTCGTCGGTGGCGGGGGTGAAGGTCTTGACCGTCTCGCCGGTGGCAGGGTTGATCGTGGCGATGGGCACGGGGCCCTCCTTTGTCGTTGAGCGGCGTCCGCTGTCCAGCCTGCCACTACTGTGGCAAGCGGGAGGTCTGAGGATGAGCAAAGCCGCCGAGCTGATGGTCAAGTGCCTGGAAAACGAGGGCGTCTCCGTGGTCTTCGGGCTGCCCGGCGAGGAGAACATCCGCTTCGTGCAGGCGCTGGCCGCATCACACATCCGCTACGTGCTGACCCGCCACGAGCAGGCGGCGGCGTTCATGGCCGAGATGTACGGCCGCGTGACCGGCCGGGCCGCGGTGGTGTCGGCCACCCTGGGCCCCGGCGCCATCAACATGCAACTCGGCGTCGCCGACGCCACCACCAACAGCACCCCGATGGTCGCGATCTCCGCGCAGGTGGGCCAGGACCGCGAATACAAGGAGTCCCACCAGTACGTCGACCTGGTGTCGATGTTCGCCCCGATCACGCGGTGGGCCGCCGGAATCCCCACCCCGCGCGCCATCCCGGAGATGTTCCGCAAAGCGTTCAAGCTCGCCGAGAGCGAACGCCCGGCCGCGGTCTACCTGGCGGTGCCCGAACACATCGATGCCGATGACACCGACTACCCCGATCTTGCGCCGTTGCCGCGCAACGTCGTTCGCGCCGAGGCGCCCGCGGCCCGCCAGGTCGCGCGGGCCGTTGACATCCTGCGTAACGCGCGGCGGCCGGTGGTGCTGGCCGGTCACGGCGCCGCCCGCGGCGGCGCGACCGCGGCGCTGGTGCGGTTCTCCGACGAATTCGGCATCCCGGTGGCCAACACCTTCCACGGCAAGGGCGTCATGCCCGACGACCACCCCAACAGCATCGGGACCCTGGGTTTCATGCGCCACGACTACGTCAACTTCGGGTTCGACCACGCCGACGTGGTGATCGCGGTCGGCTACGAGCTGCAGGAATTCGACCCCGTCCGGATCAACCCGCAGGCCGACAAGAAAATCATCCACATCCACCGGTTCCCGGCCGAGGTCGACGCCCACTACCCGGTCGAGGTCGGGATCGTCGGTGACATCAGTGCGTCGCTCGACGCCCTCGCCGATGCGCTCGAGGGCCACGCCTTCGAAGCCGAGCCGGAGGTTCCCGGCTGCGGGCTGCTCACCGAGGAATTCGCTCGCGGGCAACAGGATTCGCGCTTTCCGCTGGCCCCCGCGCGGGTAGTCGCCGACACCCGCGAGGCGCTGGGCCGCAGCGACGTGGTGCTGGTCGACACCGGCGCCACCAAGATGTGGATGGCCCGGCTCTACCCAACCTACGAGTGCAACACCTGCCTGGTGTCGAACGGCCTGTCCACCATGGGCTTTGCGCTGCCCGGCGCGCTGGGCGTCAAGCTGGCGCGGCCCGACGCGAAGGTGCTGGCGGTCGTCGGCGACGGCGCGTTCATGATGAATTCGCAGGAGATCGAGACCGCCGTCCGGGAGCGGATACCGCTGGTCGTGCTGATCTGGGAGGACGGCGGCTACGGCCTCATCGAGTGGAAGATGGACCTCGAACTCGGGGAACACTACTACGTGACGTTCTCCAACCCCGACGTGGTGAGTTACGCGGAAAGCTTCGGCGCCAAGGGATACCGGATCACCAGTGCCGAGGAACTGCTGCCGACGCTGAAGGCGGCGCTGGACGACGACGGCGTCTCGCTGATCAGCTGCCCGGTCGACTACTCCGAGAACTTGCGGCTGACCGACCGGCTCGGCGAGTTGGACGAAACGCTGTAGTGGAGAGATGACGCAGCGTGATCGCGACGAATCGGGCCGGCCGCGAAGTGCCCGACCGCGCGACGCTCTGGGGCGGCCACTCCCGCCGGGGAGCGTGGGCGTTCCACGCGTCCCGGATGACCTGGCGCTGGCGCCGGCCGAGACCCTCGCCTACGCCCAGGATCTGCTGGATCGAGGTCTCGCATTCAACGCTCACGAAGTGCTCGAGGCCGCGTGGAAGAACGGTCCGGTCAACGAGCAGGCGCTGTGGCGAGGCCTGACGCAGCTCGCTGTGGGAATCACCCATGTCCAGCGGGGCAATCTCACCGGCGCGACGGCGCTGCTGCGCCGCGCCTCCGCCCATCTTGCCCGCGAGGACCGGCCGGTGCCGCACGCTGTCGACGTCGCCGGGTTGGTGGACTTCGCCGAAGCGCTGATCAACGACCTCGCCCGTGGGGTTGATATCGTCCCGTCGCGGCTACGGCCCCGCCTGGTGGCCGGAGGCGGCGATTAGCCGGGAGCGGCGGCGGTGGTGCCCGGTGTTAGTCCTGTCGCTTCTCCAAAACGGTGAGCCGGCGAAGTTCCAGGACGAACCACAAGATCGCCGCCGCGGTGGCGAGTAGTGCGATGAGCGCCATCGTGGTGAGCCATTCGTAGTGCTTATAGGCGGCGACCGCCACGGTGGCGATGATGGCGGACAACGCGACGCCCAGCAGAACGAACCCGGGCCATAGGAAATTGTCTTTCATGGTGAGGCCGGCGCGGGCATGTGCGGTCCGATGACGATCGGTCGGATCGTGGTGTGTGTCTCCCATGGCGCCCTTTCGACGGTCGATTCCCTAGTAGAGGTTGACGACCCGCGCCGGCGATTGGTATCGCGGTACGTAGACGTCGAACAAGAGGATCGTGCCGATCGTGGTCACGAGCCACACCATGACCGTCGCGGCGAGCCAGGACGCGGCCCCGTGAATGCTGAGGCCGTGCGTCGATACCGAGGCAAGGCTCATTGCGACGAGGGTCAGGATCAGAGCGGTGCTTCCCAGCAGGAGCGACGCGTAGCCGTCAGGTAATTTCAAGAGCTTCAGTGACAGCGTTGTCTGCACTATCGAATAAAACACCACGGCGACAATGAGGCCCGACACCGACAATGCAACGTGGGGAACGGTCTTCGCCGCCAACGTCAGCCCGATCGCCCATGTTGCCGACCGCGCGGCGGTTCGCAGCACGAAGTGGTTCACGACGCCGACGGCTTCACTGCGGCGACATCGCATCGCGGCCGGCGATGCGCGCGCGTAGCCTGATCGTCGAACCGTTCACTGAGGGAGGCGCTGGGTTGAAAGATGACCACGACTGCTCCTGAAACTAACGGATAAGTCATTATACTTTAGAAATTATTGGCGGTAACGTCAAGGCTCTTGTGAACGAGAAATGGGCGCGATGAACCAGCTGCGACGCGATGCCGCCGGGATCGGCGCCCTCGCCGACCCGGTGCGCTACGAGCTGTACCAGTTCGTGTGTTCGCAACCGGAACCGGTGAGCCGTGATCAGGCAGCCGACGAGGTGGGAATCGCCCGGCACCAGGCCAAGTTTCACCTGGACCGGTTGGCGGCTGAGGGCTTGCTGGAATGTGACTACGCCCGGTTGACCGGCCGGTCAGGCCCGGGGGCGGGACGCCCGTCGAAACTCTATCGGCGAGTCCGTCGCGACATCGCGGTGAGTTTGCCGCAGCGTCAATACGAGTTGGCCGGGCGGCTGATGGGTCAAGCCATCGCCGAGTCCCAGCGCAGCGGTGCGCCCGTAGTAAAACTGTTGCACCGCATCGCCCACGACTACGGCCGGGGCATCGCGGACGCCGCGCTGAGCGCGGCCCGGCGGCCCCCGTCCGACGCGCGGACAGCGCTCAAGGTGGTAGCGCGGATGCTGCGGGAGTACGGCTATGAACCTCGTCATGGCGACGACGGGGTGTATGTGGTCAACTGTCCCTTCCATGCGCTGGCTCAGGAAGAGACCGAATTGGCCTGCGGCATGAATCATGCGCTCGTCAGCGGGATGGTCGACGCGTTGCCCCCACATTGCCTACATGCCCGGCTGCAGCCGACAGCGGGGCGGTGTTGCGTCGTGGTCGCGCCGAGTCCCGACTAGCTGTCGATCTTCTCCAGGGCGTCGCCCTTGTGCATCGCGACGTGGTCGGTCTTGTCGCTTCTGATCTCGTATTGCGGGTCGTCTTTCGTGCAATGCCGTAGGTGGCCTTTGTACTCGGTGTCACTGGTGTGCTTCTTGACGATCACCCCGCTGACGTGACCCGCTTCCGAATTCCACCTGACGTGGTCTCCGACCTCGAAATGTTTCGGCACCGGGCGCCTCCTTCGCGTGCGTTGTACGTCGTTTCATCAATCATGGCGCGGAATCGTCAAAGGTCGTCGGTCGCCGAAGTGGGTAGCCGCGAGTAGGCGCCGACGTGGTCGAATTGAACCCATGCAGTTCCGGCAGCTCGAGTACTTCGTGGCGCTGGCCCGGGAGCGCCACTTCGCCCGCGCCGCGAGCGCCTGTTACGTCTCCCAGCCGGCGCTGTCGGAGTCCATCCGCAAGCTCGAACACGAGCTGAAGGTGCCGCTGGTACGGCGCGGCAAGAAATTCGAGGGCCTGACCCCCGAGGGCGAGCGGCTGGTGCACTGGGCGCGGCGCATCCTGGCCGACCACGACGCGCTCATCCACGAAGTCAGCGCGCTGCAGACCGGCCTCACCGGCGAGCTGCGGCTGGGGGTGGTTCCGGCCGCCGCCACCACCGTTGCGTTGCTTACGGATCCGTTTTGTGCCGCGCACCCGTTGGTGCGCGTTCAGCTGGAGACGAACCTGCGGTCGGCCGAGATCGTCGAACGCATCGGACAATTCGAGTTGGATGCGGGCATCCTCTATCCGGATCGACAGGACACCCGCGACCTGCTGGTCACCCCGCTGTACCAAGAGCATCAGGTGCTCATCGCCGGCGTTGAGCTGCTCGCCGGCAAATCGGACATCATGAGTTGGCCGGAGGCGCTGGGATTGCCGCTGTGTCTGCTGACCGAGGGAATGCGCGGCCGCCAGGTCATCGATGACGCGCTGCTCACCCAAGGCCTCGCGGTGCAACCACAACTCGAAACCGACTCCATTGCAACGCTTTTAGCGCATGTGGGAGCGGGCCGATGGGCCAGCATCGTCCCCCAGACCTGGATTCGCGCCCTCGGGGTGCCGGCCGGGGTCGCCGTGCTGCGGCTGCACGAGCCGACCGTCACCGCGACGATGGCGCTCGTCACCACCGCGGCGGAGCCCGGATCGGTGATTGCCCGCGCGCTGGTGCAGGCCGCCCGCGACGCCGCTGACCGCCTCGACCAGGCGTGATCGGCCCGGCCTATCGCCCGGTCGGATTTGCGTCTTGGACGCCGGCCGTGCGGTCCGTCAACACTGAAGCAGTCCAACGAGGAGGAACCAATGGCCAAGTGCGTGATGGTGCTCTACCCGGACCCGGTCGACGGGTACCCGCCGGCGTACGCCCGTGACAACGTCCCGACGATCCACAACTATCCCGACGGAAGTACCGTCCCCAGCCCGTCGGGCATCGACTTCACTCCCGGTGAACTGCTCGGCTGTGTCTCGGGTGCGCTGGGGCTGCGGAAGTTTCTCACGCACGGTGGACACGAGCTGGTGGTGACCGCGGACAAAGACGGCCCCGACTCGGAGTTCGAACGCGAGCTGCCCGACGCCGATATCGTCATCTCCCAGCCCTTTTGGCCGGCATACCTCACCAAGGAGCGCATCGCCAAGGCGCCCAAACTCAAACTGGCGCTGACGGCGGGCATCGGCTCGGATCACGTGGATCTCGACGCGGCCAAGCAGCGCGGCATCACGGTCGCCGAGGTGACCTACAGCAACAGCATCAGCGTCGCCGAGCACGCGGTGATGCAGATCCTCGCGCTGGTCCGCAATTTCGTCCCGTCGCACCGGTGGGCCGCCGGAGGCGGATGGAACATCGCCGATTGCGCGGAGCGCGCCTACGACCTGGAGGGCATGGACGTCGGGGTGATCGCCGCGGGCCGGATCGGCCGCGCGGTCTTGCGTCGCCTCGCGCCGTTCGACGTCAACCTCCACTACACCGACACGCGTCGGCTGTCGCCGGAGGTCGAAAAGGCGTTGAACGTCACTTTCCATCCCGACGTCGAGTCGCTGGTGCGCGCGGTCGACGTGGTGTCCGTCCACTCGCCGCTGTACGACGCGACGCGGCGGATGTTCGACGAGAGGCTGCTGAGCACGATGCGGCGCGGCTCCTACATCGTCAACACCGCCCGCGCCGAAGAAACCGTCCCCGACGCCATCGCGGCCGCGCTCCGCAGTGGTCAGCTCGCGGGCTACGCCGGTGACGTGTGGTACCCGCAGCCGCCTCCCGCCGATCACCCGTGGCGGACCATGCCCAACAACGCGATGACTCCGCACGTTTCGGGCACCACGCTGTCGGCCCAGGCCCGCTACGCCGCCGGTACCCGCGAAATCCTGGAATGCTGGTTCGCCGGCACGCCGATTCGCCCGGAGTACCTCATCGTCGAGGGCGGAAAGCTCGCCGGCACCGGAGCGCTGTCCTACCAGAAGTAGTCCCCGCGCTCAGTGCTGCTTGACGATCCACCGCGGCGCCGTGCGCCACACGCGCCGGCCGTCCGGGCCGTCGGCGGGTGGATCCAGCAGCAACACGGAGCGGCCGTCGAGCAACACGGGGTGCACCCAGTCGCCCAGCTCGATGGGCTCGCCCGCGGCCGGCCGGCGGTACTCGCCGTCGCGGGCGTGATCGAGCGGGATCAGCCCACGCAACTCGTCCAGGGTGGCCTCGTCCGGCAGCTCATACAGGCCCGGCAGCGTGATGAACAGGCCGTCGTTGCCCGACAGGTGCAGGCCGACGGCGGCCAGGGCGCCCAGCACCCCGTCCTCGGTGCCGCCGTGGCCGGACAGGTGTATGCCGAGCGATGCCGCGAGTTCCCGGGCTTCGTTGGTGCGCAACACCTCTCGCTTGGCGCGGCGACCGAAATCCGTCAGCGCCGGCACCGCGCCGTCCAGGTCACCCGGGATCGCGACGACGAGGCCAGGGTCGGCATCGGGCGGGCAGACGCGCTCGAGGAACCGCGCGGACAGCTCGGTGACCTGGGCCAGCACGGCGTGCGGGTTTCCGCCGGCGCTGCGCCAGGCCAGGCACGCGCTGGAATTGTGCGAGGTGTAGGGGATGCGGTCGTCGACGAGCAACTGGTGGCGGGTGGCCCCGGCCGGGGCGCCCAGGCCGGCGTCGGCGAGCTCGACCAGCAGTGCCCGCGCGCGGCGGCCCGTTCCGGGGCTGCGCAGGTCGTCGGTATCGTCGATGCCGATCAGCAGGTCCACCCCGGCCAGCGCCCGTTGTTCGGTCATGGGTTGACCACCAGCGTCGTGACGTCGCGCACCCAGCGGTCGCGGCCGAGTTGGGTTCCGGTGAGCTTGAGCGTGTTTCGCTTGGTCACGTTCAGGATGACCTGGTCGGTGAGCTCGGCGGCGGTCAGCGTCTGCGCCGGGTCCCGGCCCTCCACGCGCACCCGGTCGACGCCGGCGGCGTGGGCGGATTGCAGGACCGAGCGCACGGTCGGCCCCCGCTGGACCTGTGCGCCGTGCGACTCCGGTGTGGCGATCTGCACCTGCGGGAGGTCGCGCAATTGCGCGAGCGTGAAGCGGTCGAGGTCCCGTTCGCCCTGCCGCACGACGAGCGGCCCCGCGCCATCGGTGCCCGGCCCCGCGCACGACGTGACCCCACCGCTCAGCACCACCGAGGCCACGAGCGCGACGGACAAGCGACTGGACCGCATGTACACAAATTAGTGCAGGTAAATCGCCGTATACAAGGACCGAAATGGAGTAAGGTTCCGCAGGTGATGTCTACACTCAGCGCCCGTCCAACGACCAGTGTTTTCGCTCGTGAGGCCGCTTTTCCGGCGCTGGCCCTGCTCGCGATCGTGGCCTACGCGGACGTCCGCATCCCGCTGGGATTGCCCGGGCACCGGGGGCTGATCTGGCTGAGCCTGTTGGTGGCGGTCGTGTTGACGACGCACCGGCGCGCGACGGTGATTGCGGTCGGGGCGGCGTCGACGGTCGCGGCCGTCGCGATGCATTTCCCGGGCGGGGCGGGGGGCAGCGTGCGCTACGTGGCCGCCGCCGTCCTGTTGTACGCGGTGGCCGCCACACCCGTGGCGCGGGCGCGGCGGTGGCCGGTGGTGCTCGCGGCCGCGCCGATTCATCTGGTCGCCCTGTTCGATTCGGGAGTGGTCTCCGTTGGTGCGCTGCTGGGGGAGAAGGCGTTGTTCCACTTGGGTTTTGGGATGGCCGCGGGGCTGCTGGGCTGGGCGATCGCATGCGGCACGACCAGGGGGCGACTGTCATGACTTTGCGCGTCGTGCCCGAGGGCTTGGCGGCGACCAGCGCGGCGGTCGAGGCGATCACCGCCCGCCTGGCGGCGGCGCACGCGGCGGCTGCCCCGGTGATCTGCGCGGTGCCCCCACCCGGGTCCGACCCGGTCTCGGTGCAGGCGGCGCTGGAATTCAGCGCGTCCGGCGGGCAACACGCGACGGCGGCGGCCCGCGGCGTCGAGGTGCTGGGACGAGCGGGCGTCGGCGTCGAAGCGGCCGGTGACAACTACGCCGTCGGCGACGCGGCCGCCGCCTCGACCTTCCCGGTCGTGGACGGCTGATCGTGCTCGCGCCGGTCTGGATGGCGTTCCCGCCGGAGGTGCATTCGGCGTTGCTGAGCTCGGGCCCGGGGCCGGGCCCGATGCTGGCCGCCGCGCAGACCTGGACCGGGCTGAGCGTCGAATACCATTCCGCCGCAACCGAACTCGGGGCGGTGCTCGCCCAGGCGGAGCAGGTGTGGGAGGGCCCGACCGCGGCGGCCTACGTCGCCGCCCACGGGCCGTATCTCGACTGGCTGGCGCTGGCCGGCATCGTCAGCACCGAGGCGGCCGCGCGGCACGAGGTCGTGGCCGGGGCGTACACGGCCGCGCTGGCCGCGATGCCGACCCTGGCCGAGCTGGCCGCCAACCACGCGATCCATGGCGTGCTGGTGGCGACGAATTTCTTTGGCGTCAACACCATCCCGATCGCGCTCAACGAGGCCGACTACGCGCGGATGTGGACCCAGGCCGCCACCACGATGAGCACCTACCAGGCCACCACCGAAGCCGCGGCGGCTACCGGCAAAGGCGGCGGTGGCGGTGGCGGTGGCGGCGGCGGCGGTGGTGGCGGCGGTGGGTTCCAGTTGCCGACGCCCGCCGAAATCTGGGCGATGATCTTCGGCGCCGACGGCGAGCGGTTCCCGGGCCAGGGCCAACCCAATTGGAGCCCCCTGGAATATCTGCAGAACCTGCCCAACTTCGTCAGCGGCAACGAGCAAGCCCTGACCTATCTGCAGACCAACCTCCCGCAGCTGCTGACGAATCCCGCGCAGCTTCCCGCCCTACTCTCGTATTTCGTTGCGTGGCAAACCTTCCGGGCCGTGAACTGGACGCTGCGCACGCTGCGTTTCATCGTTCAGATCGCCCCGCTGCTGCTGCCGGCCGTCCTCAATCTCGCCGCGGGCAGCCTGGGTGGTCTGGCCGGCCTGTCGGGACTGGCCGCAGTGGGCCAGCCCGTCGCGCCCGCCCCGGTGGCGCCCGTCCCGGTCGCGTCACCGCAGGTGCCCGCGGTCGCGTTCCTGGCCGCGCCCGCCCTGGCGCCCGGGTCCGCACCGTTGCCGGCGCCCTCGCCCGCCCCCACCGCCCCGGCCCCGGCCCCGGCGCCCGCCGCACCGGTGCAGGCGGGCGCGGTCGAGGGCTTCGCGTACCTCGTCGGTGGCCCCGGGCCCGGCTTCGGACCTACGCTCGGTGCCCGCATCCGCGCCGGGGAACCGGCCTCGGATACCGCCGCGACGGGGGCGGCCGGGGCCACGGCGGCGCGCCGGGAACAGGCGCGGGTCGTCCGGCGCCGGCAGGCGATCGTCGACCGTGGCTACCGCTACGAGTACCTCGAGGCCGATGACGAATCCGAGGCGGAGCGCTGCCTGCCGTCCGAACACGGCGGGGGCGCAATGGGTTTCGCCGGGACCGTGCGGCAGGCGGGCACGCAGCCGGCGGGCCTGACCAGGATGGTCGGCGACGCGTTCGGTGGGGGCCCGCCGCTACCGATGGTGCCAGGAACATGGACCGACGAATAGCGATCCCCAAGGCGGCCGGCGGGGCCGCCTTCGTATGTGAAGGGTTGTGGTAGTGAACTTCTCGGTATGGGCGCCGGAGATCAATTCGGCCTTGATGCACGCGGGCGCGGGCCCGGAACCGATGGCGGCCGCGGCGGTGGCCTGGGACGGGCTGGCCGCTGAACTGGACTCCGCGGCAGCGTCATTCGGGTCGGTGACCTCGGGACTAATCGGGCAGGCCTGGCAGGGCGCCGCGGCCGGGGCAATGGCGAATGCGGCGGCCCCGTATACGGCGTGGCTGGGTGCCGCCGCCGCGCGCGCCGGGACCGCGGCCGCATCCGCGCGCACCATGACGGCCACCTATGAGGCCGCGTTTGCCGCGACCGTTCACCCGATGCTGGTATCGGCCAACCGGTCTCAGCTGGTATCGCTGGTGGTGTCGAATCTCTTCGGGCAGAACGCGCCGGCGATCGCGGCCATGGAGTCCGAGTACGAGGCGATGTGGGCCCAGGACGTGACGGCGATGGTGGACTACCACGCCGGCGCGTCGGCGGTGGCCGCGCAGCTGTCGTCGTGGCAGCAACTGCCGGCCGCGGCCGCCCAGGCGCTGGGCATCAACCTCGGCATCGGCAACAACGGCAGCCTCAACCTCGGCTCCGGAAACCACGGCGATTCCAATGTGGGCGCCGGCAACACCGGCAACAGCAACCTGGGATCGGGCAACCACGGCGACACCAACCTCGGCAGCGGCAACACCGGCGCGACCAACGTCGGCTCGGGCAACACCGGCACCCAAAACCTCGGCTCGGGAAACACCGGCAACCAGAACCTGGGGTCGGGCAACACCGGGAACCTCAACGTCGGATCGGGCAACGCCGGCAACATGAACCTCGGCAGCGGCAACACCGGCGCCTCCAACGTCGGCTCCGGGAACACCGGGAGCGGCAACCTCGGCAGCGGCAACCTCGGCAGCGGGAACTCCGGCGGCGGCAACGTCGGCAACGGGAACGTCGGTGGCGGCAACACCGGCAACAACAACGTCGGATTCGGGCTCACCGGCGACAACAGGGTTGGCGTCGGCGATTTCTACTTCGACAGGACCACCGGCCAGTTCCACGTGGGCGGGCTGAACTCGGGCACCGGGAACATCGGCTTCGGGAACTCGGGCACCAACAACATCGGGTTCTTCAACTCCGGCGCCGGCAACGTGGGCTTCGGCAACTCCGGCATCGGCAACTTCGGCTTCGCGAACTCGGGCCATACCAACACCGGTGCCTTCAACTCAGGAAGCGTCAACACCGGCCTCGCCAACTCCAGCGCCCTGAACATGGGCATGTTCAACTCCGGCGCCGGCAGCAACTTCGGCTTCTTCAACTCGGGCCTCGGGCACAACGCGGGCAGCTTCAACTCCGGCTCCGGCCATAACTCGGGTGATTTCAACTCCGGGGCCGGATTCAACTTCGGCAGTTACAACTCCGGCGCCGGGTTCGGCGGCAACACGGGGTTTTTCAACTCGGGCAACGTCAACACGGGCGTCGGTAACTCCGGCGATACCAACACGGGCGCCTTCAACGCGGGCAACGTCAACACCGGGTTCGGCAGCGCGACCAACGTCAACGCCGTCAACTCCGGCTACGGGAACACCGGCTCGAGCAGCTCGGGCTTCTACAACGCCAGCAACGGCGGCCACACCTCCGGTGCCTTCAACAATGTGAGCGGCGGGGGCGGCGGGGGCGGCGGAGGTGGCGGAGGCGGTGGTGGCGGCGGTGCCAACGGTGTCACGGCGGGCTTCTATAACACCAGCGGTAAGGGCGGCAACGTCGGCATCGCGAACACCGGCATGGGAAACGTCGGCTATCTGAACTACGGCTTCCAGAACATCGGCTTCGGCAATTCCGGCGGTAACGCCACTGGTGACGGCAGCAGCGTCGGGTTCAACAACTCCGGTTTCCTGGCGTCGGGCATCTCGAACGAGGGCTCCTCGAACTCGGGCGGATTCCATAAAGGCACTGGTCAAGCGGGCTTCTTCACCTGACAAGGGCGTTTGTCGGCGGGCTGTGGCATACTCGAACGTATGTTCGATGGATGCGGTGCCGGTTCGCCCGCTGAGGTGATCGCGCGCTTCGACGAGGAGTTTGAGCGTCGCTATCCGTCGAAGACAGTGGAGTCGGCGGCGTTGGTCAACCGGATCGCGGCGGCGTCGCGGGCGGAGAATCGGGAGGCCGCGGCGCAGCTGGTGGCGATCGGGGAGTTGTTTCGGTACCGGCTCTCGCGCTGTGCGGAGGACGAGGATTGGGCGATCGACACGATGGAGGCCGTCGCCGCGGAAGTGGGGGCGGCGTTGCGGATCAGCCAGGGTCTGGCGTCGAGTCGGTTGCGCTATGCGCGGGCGATGCGTGAGCGTCTGCCGCGGGTGGCTGATGTGTTTCGCGCCGGCGATATCGATTTGCGGTTGTTTCAGACGGTGGTGTATCGCACCGATTTGATCGTGGATCCCGATGTGCTGGCCACCGTGGACAAACAACTCGCCGCGAATGTGGCGCGCTGGCCGTCGATGACCCGGGGCCGGCTGGCCGGGCAGGTGGACAAGATCGTGGCCACCGCGGATCGCGATGCGGTGCGCCGGCGCGAAAAGCATCAGCGCGATCGCGAGGTGTGGATCGGTGATGTCGGTGAGGGTTTGGCCGACATCAGCGGCACCGTGTTCGGCGTGGATGCCCACGCCCTGGACCAGCGCCTGGACGCGTTGGCGGCCACGGTGTGCGGCCATGATCCGCGCACCCGCGAGCAGCGCCGCGCCGACGCGCTGGGCGCGCTGGCCGCCGGCGCCGATCGGCTCGGCTGCCGCTGCGCGCGCACCGAGTGCACCGCCGGCGCCCGCCGCGCGGCCGGGCCGGTGGCCATCCACGTGATCGCCGACCCGGCCACCATCGAGGGCACCGGTGACACCCCGGGATCGGAGTGGGGTGCTGATGGGTTGATCCCGCCGGAGGTGGTGGCCGAGTTGGCCAAGTCGGCCACGCTGATGCCGCTGTTTCACCCGTGCGACGCCCCGCCGGAGAACGGGTATGCGCCGTCGAAGGCGTTGGCCGATTTCGTGCGGTGCCGGGATCTGACGTGCCGCTTTCCCGGCTGCGATGCGCCCGCGGCGAAGTGCGAGCTGGACCATACGATCCCCTACGCCCAGGGCGGGCCCACCCATGCCGCCAACCTCAAGTGCTACTGCACGCTGCATCACTTGATCAAAACGTTCCTGGGCTGGAGTGAAAAGCAGCTGGCCGATGGGACGCTGATCCTGACCGCCCCGTCCGGGCACACCTATGTCACCACCCCGGGCAGCGCGCTGCTGTTCCCGAGTCTGTGTCGCGCCGTCGGGGGCATGCCCGCCCCCGAAGCCGACACCGAGCCCCAGGATTACTGCGGGCAGCGCACCGCGATGATGCCGCGGCGCCGGCGCACCCGCGCCCAAGACCGCGCCACCCGGGTGGCCACCGAACGCCACCACAACCGCGAGGCCCGCCTGGCCCGCCGGGTCGCCTGGCCCAGCTACTTTGATCCCGTCCCACCCGGCACCGACGACGACGAGCCGCCGCCCTTCTAGGGCCCGGCGCTACCCTTCGCAGGCAATCCCGTCATTGTCGCGGTCCAGCTTCGGCCGGTAGGCCGAATCTCCCCTGGGGATGTTGTATCGGCCGTCCTGATGGGCCTGGGTGCAGTTGGCGTATGGCGGTCCGGCCTGGGCTGCGGGCGCGACAAGAACCCCGATGCCGACGATCCCGGCAACTGCACCCACTGCGGCCAAACTGTAACGAAAACCCATCGGCTTCAAACCTTTCCGTCAACGATGCTGTGCAGCATAGGAAAGGCGCCGGCGCCCGGCGGGACCAAATCTCGTACCTCATATGAGGCTCACAGGAAGCCCCGTGAGGCGGGCACGTCGCTCTGCCACATGGGGAACACGTACCCACCCACCAGGTCGCGATGCCACCAGGCGTGGTCGCGCCGCAACTCGGCAAAAGTGGTGAACCGGTACTCGTAGAGCTGCGCGCGCACGTACTGCGGCGGCGAATCCGGGAAGGGATTGTGCCGCAACAGGCGCAGGGTCGCGCGATCGTTGCGCAGCAGCCGCTGCATGAACGGCTTCAGCCACGGCTGCGCGTAGCCGGGCGAGATCGCCGCGAACCACATCAGCCAGTCCAGGCGCAGATGATAGGGCGCCCACTGCCGCGGCAGCCGGCGCAGATCACCGGGCTTGCCCCTGAATTCGTATTCCTTCCAGACGGTTTCGCGAGTGAGGCGCTCCTCGGCGGTGCCCTCGATCACCACCTCGCGGCGCACGCGGCCGATGCTGCCGAACGCGCCGTAGGTGTTCACCAGGTGAAAGGGGTTGAACGACATGTTCATTCGCTGGCGCGGCGAGAGCATGTTGCGCACCGGCCAGTAGGTCATGACCAACACCGCGGCGGCGAACGCGATGAGCAGCCCGGCGAACCACGGTGGCGGCCCCGACCACACCGGATGCGCGGATACGAAAGACAGCGCGGAGTCGTCGATGGCGCTGAACGCCAGCAGAATCGTCACCCAGTTGAGCCAGGCGAAATTGCCCGACGCCACCAGCCATAGCTGGGTCACCGCGACAATGGCCCCGGCCACGCTGGCCACCGGCTGCGGCGCGAACAACCCGAACGGCACGACCAGTTGGGCGAAATGGTTGCCCGCCACCTCGACGCGGTGCAGCGGCTTGGGCAGGTGATGGAAGAACCAGCTGAACGGCCCGGGCATGGGCTGGGTCTCGTGGTGGTAGTACAGGCACGTCAGGTCGCGCCAGCACGGATCGCCGCGCATCTTGATCAGCCCGGCGCCGAACTCGACCCGGAACAGCAACAACCGCGCCATCCACAACGTCAGCACCGGCGGCGCCACGTCGTCGTTGCCGAGGAAGACCATCACAAAGCCCGCCTCCAACAGCAGTGACTCCCAGCCGAACCCGTACCACGTCTGCCCGACGTTGACGATCGACAGGTAGAGCACCCACAGCGTCAGCCACATCGCCATCGCGGCCCACAGCGGCACCGCGTCGGCCGCCCCCGCGACGACAGCCGCCGACAGCGCCGCGCCCAGCCAGGACGCACCGGCGAACAGCCGGTCCGAATAGCGCAGTTGAAACAGGCTCGGCGCCCGCCAGAACGACAGCCGCGCCAGATACCGCGGTGCGGGCAGGATCCCGTGCTCCCCGATGAGCGCCCGGAACTGCAGCGCGGCCGCGACGAACGCAAACACATAGATGGCCGCGACGCCACGCTCCAGGACCAGCCTGCCCAGCCAGTATTCCGGTGCCGAAAACCATCCCATGGCCGCAACTCCTCGGGCGGTGGCGATCACACAGCCGTATAGCCAGTCAACCAGCTACAAAACCGGTAGCCAACACCCCGGCCGTCATTCGTCGCGTCGCGCCGCCACCGTCACGACCGAAGAGGCAAGCACCGCAAGCGAAATCAGCGCCAGCAGTTGCACGGTCGCCGAATGCCCGGCGTAGCCGTCGACCGACCGCCAGGGGTGCCGGGACAGCGCCGCCCCGGCCAAAATCAGTCCGCCCGCGCTGGCCGCGACGGTCACCCCATCGCGCCACCCCCGATCCCGCAGCGCATACCGCAACCCCAGGGCGGCGCCGACGACCGCGACGCCCACCACGCCCGCGACGACCGCCCCGGCGGCCAGCACGGCCACCGCCGCCCAGCGCCCCGGCGCCCACGGTCGCGCCGGTGGGTCGCCACCAGCCGCCCGTCGCGTGCGCCACAGCGCAAGCAATGCCAACAGCGGCAGCAGAGCCAGCCCCACGGCCAGGCCCGCCCGGTACTGCGAATTGGAGGCGAAGGTCAGCGTGATGGTCCCCGGATTCCCGGCCGGCACGACCCAGCCCTGCTGCCAGCCGTTGACGGCCACGGGCGTCAGCCGCACCCCGGCACCGGTGCGCGCCACCCAGCCCGGGTTGATGCTTTCGGGGACCACCAGCACCCGGGCGGTCGGCGATGCGGGCGCATGCACTTCGCGGCGGCTCGCGCTCCACGTACCGGCCTGGGCGGCAACGGGATTCGCGTTGGGAACCTGACCGGCAACCGAAGTCGACAGCTGGGTCCCGTCGACGATGAACTGCGCGCCCGGGCTGATCAACAACTCCTGATGGCCCGCCGGCAGCGCGATCGGGTCGGCTTCGCACGGCAGCGCGGCGACGGGCTCGCCGTCCAGCAACGCGCCGACGGTGGTGCGGATGGAGGTGTGCACGAACCGGCCGGCGACCGCGATGACAGGCCCCCGGACATCGCCGTCGCAGCCGACAGTGATCTCGCGCGACCGGTTGCGGCCGGCGTCGGCGGGTGCGACCGGGTTGCCGTCGGCGCCCAGCGCCGCGACCTCGGCCAGCCCCGGCGGCTTGAGCTGGTCGAAGCCCAGGGCGTTGCGGTCGATGATGTCTTCCCAGTCGAGCAGGCTGATGCTGACGGTGTCGGTCACCCGCGACTTGAGCGAAAGCGTTTGTGGCGCACCGGCCTTCACTATCCGGACCTGCGGGCCATCGCCCAGGTTGACGGCCACCACGGTCGGGTGCGCGGGCAACGCCGACCGGCTGGGCACCACGCGCAGCCCGGCGACCTCGGTGGCCCGCGGCAGGGTCAGGGTCAGCGTCGGCGGAGACTTGTGTTGCACGACGCGCTGCGGCGCCGTCCACGCGGTGGCCGGGTCGCCGTCGGTGGCCGCATATGCCGAGCCGAGGATGTCGACCACGTCGGAATCCCCTTGGGCCCGAGTGGTATTCGGCTCGGTGATCAGATCGGCCAGCTTGGGTCCCTGCCGGGGCCGTACCCAAACCGTCGGCGTCACCGACACCGGTGCCGCCACGGTCAGGGTGCGGCTGAAATTGACCGGCTCTTCCGGCGCCAGCGCCATCGACCCCGCGCAGTGCACGGTGTCCGGCCCCGGCGCGCAGCCCGGCCTGCCGAGCAGCTCCGATCCCAGATCCCAGGCCGCGACCGTCGAGCCCGGCGGCGGGCCGGGCACGTCCACGGTGTGGCGCAGGTTGACCGGGTGGGCGAACCCGGACGCGTCGTACTGGGTGATCGACAGGTCGGTGATGCCGAACTGCACGCCGGGCGACCCGTCGTCGGTGCCGGCGGCGGTGATCCGCACCCACGGGGCCTCGCCGTAGGGCAGCGCCACCGCGAGCGGCTTGCCCGGTTCGTCGAACCGCAGGGTGGTGCTGCCGTTGACCGTCTCGATCAGGATGCGGCGCACCTGGGCGCCGACGGCGGTCGCGCTGGGCGTGATGGTGAGGGCGCCGTTGCTGACCGGGTGGTCGAAATCCACCTGCAGCCACTGCCCGACGGCGGACTGCAGCGCGTTGGACACCCACGCGGTCCCGGAGTCGCCGTCGACCGCGGCGGCCGCCGACGTCGCCGGCGCGACGTCGGGCATCGCGGTGGAGTCCGACGACGAACTCGACACCGTGATCCGGCCGCCGTTCCAGGCGCCGAACACGACGTCGGCGCCCGGCACCGGGTAGTCGGGCACCCGGTTGTAGGTGTGCCGGGCGTCGCCGGGGGCGCGGATCGCCGACGAATGCTGATCGACACGGCCGTAGTCGGTCTCGCGGGCCGCCGGGGTATCGGTGACCGTGACGAGCGGGACGGGCAGCGCGGCGCCCGCGTCCGACGTCAGCAGCACCGGCCCCAGCGCCGGTGCGCCCACCAGCCGTCGCCGCTCGTCGAGGCGCAGCAACACCTCGGGCCCGCCGTCGACCCGGGCCAGCCGGTCGGCGTCGACGAAGTACGGGGCGCCCGGGTCGCCGTCGACGCCGACGCGATAGATCTCCACCGCCGGGTACCGCGGGCGCAGCCCCCCGTCGGCGACGAAACCGGTCAGCGTGCCGGGGCCCACCGGCGCGCCGAACTGCGCCACCTTCCGCAGCCGCGGCGACCCCTCGATCGTGCGGTGAACCAGGATCGGGCGCGCCGACCGGGAGGTCTCGGGATCCAGGTCGTTGCGCAGCACGACATACGAAATTCCTTGGCGGGCAAGGGTATCAGCCAGTCCGACCGACGGCCGGCCCGCGGCGAAGAGCCGCTGCACCGAATCCAGCGCCCGGATCGTTTGTGGCGGGGTCAACGGGATCGAGTCGCGCACCCCCCACGGGCTGCTGCCCAGTACCTGCAGCGGCTCGTCGTGGCTGGTGCCCCACACCTGGGTGGCGAACGGGGCGCCCGGAACCACGAGAACCCTTCCCGCCGTAGGTGTTCCGGTGTTGTGCGCGCTGAGCCAGTCGGCCGTCTCGTGCCAGTACCGGGGGATCGCGCTGAACGCGCCGGGCGGGGCGAGCCGCCCGGTCCACGCCAGCGACGTGCTGACCGCCAGCGCCGCCAGCACCACGACCGTCACCGCGACCCGCCTGTCGCGTTCGGGGTGGGCGAACGCGCGAAGCGTCATCGGCACCCGGCCCAGCAGCGCCGCGATGCCCAGCGCCACCGGGATCCGGATCACCGAGCCGAGCTTGTGCACGTTGCGCACCGGCGCGCCGGCGGCATCCAGGAACGCCTGGACCGCGTGCGCCACCGGCGAGCCCAGCCCGCCGCTGTAACCGGCGGCCATCAACACCACGCCGACCAGCAGCATCGTCACCAGCCGTCCGCGCGCCGGCATCCCGCGCCCGGCCAGCCCGGCCAGCCCGGCGGCCGCGACCAGGCAGGTGCCCAGGACGGCGGCCGAACCGGTCACCAGCGGCGCGCCGGCGGTGGCCGCCGGCGCGACATACGGGGTCCAGGCGTCGGTGCCGCGCAGGATCTCGGTCAGCGACGACCACTGCGTCGTCACGCCGGAGGATTCGATGAAGTCCAAGAAGGGCGGGCTGACGTCGCGCAGGCACACCAGCGCGGCGACCCACCACAGCGTGGCCAGCAGCAGGGCCGGCGCCCACCAGGCGGTGTAGCGCCACCACCGCCGGTTGGGCCGGTGACACGCCCACCAGATCACCGCGGGCAGGCAGCCGGCCAGCGTCGCGATGGCGTTGACGGCGCCCATCAACGCCACCGCCAGCCCCGCCTGCGCGGCCAACACCCGCACGGACCGGTCCGTGGCGGCGCGCAGGGCCAGGATCGTCGGCAACAACACCCACGGCGCCAGCATCATCGGCAGCGTCTCCGACGAGATCGAGCCGAGCGTGGTCAGCACCCGCGGCGCCAGCGCGAATGCCGCCGCGCCGATCACCCGCGACGCCGGGCTGCCGATCCCCAGCGTCTCGGCCACCCGCAACAGCCCCCAAAACCCGACGCCGAGCAGCAACGCCCACCACAGCCGCTGGGTGATCCAGCCCGGGACGCCCAGCGCGTGGCCGACCAGAAAGAAGGTGCCGTGCGGGAACAGGTAGCCGTAGGCCTGGTTCTGCGTCTGCCCGAACGGCAGCTCGCTGTTCCACAGGTTCGTCGCGCGGACCAAAAAGCGCAGCGGGTTGGCGGTGAGGTCGAGTTTGGTGTCGGGGGAGACCTGGCCGGGGGACTGCGCGAACGCCAACGCCAGCGCGACGGCGCCGACCAACCACAACCACCGGCGCGACAGCGGCGCGGCCGGCGAGTGGGCCTGCGTACCGGCCCGGACCCCCGCCGCGCGGCTAGCTACGGTTGCCGTACTCGACCCGGTTGAGCACTGACGACTGCGGATCGCCCCCGGGGAGTGGCGGCTTCGTGTCCTGCTGCACCATCAAGGTGATCCCGAAGATCGCGGCCGCGCCCAGCAGCAGACCAACCACCACGCTCGCGGCGGCGGGCGCAACGATCCGGTTCATCGACGGCTCCTTCCGATCTAGCGCCAACCTAGCAGAACCGCGGCTGCGTCCCCGGCCGTCGTTCGCTCCGTGACAACATGGCCCGATGGCTTTCCCGCGCGCCCTGGCCGTCCTCGCCGCCGTGTCGGCCCTGATCGCCGGCTGCGGGCACCACCCCGCCGCCCCGCCCGAAGCCGCCAAGCCCCCGGCCGGCAAGCCGGCGGCCGCGCCACCGGTGTGCGCCGACCCGGCGGCCGTCCCGGCCAAGCTGTCCCTCCGCGACAAGCTGGCCCAGCTGCTCATGGTCGGGGTCAAAGACGCCGACGACGCCCGGGCCGTCGTCACCACCTCGCACGTCGGCGGCATCTTCATCGGCGGCTGGACGGACCTGTCGATCTTCAAGGGCCCGCTGGCCGACCTCGAGCGCGCCGCCGGCCCGCTGCCGCCGGCGGTCAGCGTCGACGAGGAAGGCGGCCGGGTGTCGCGGCTGAAGTCGCTGATCGGGACGGCCCCGTCGGCCCGGGTGCTGGCGCGCACGCAAACGCCCCAGCAGGTCCACGACCTGGCGGCCGAACGCGGCAAGAAGATGCGCGACCTGGGCATCACCATCGACTTCGCGCCCGTCGTCGACGTCACCGACGCCCCCGCCGACGACGCCATCGGGGACCGTTCGTTCAGCGCGGACCCGCAGACCGTCACCGAATACGCCGGCGCCTACGCGCAGGGCCTGCGCGACGCCGGCGTGCTGCCGGTCCTCAAACACTTCCCCGGCCACGGTCACGGCTCCGGCGACTCGCACACCGGCGGGGTGGTCACGCCCCCGCTGAGCGACCTGCAGCGCGTCGACCTGGTGCCGTACCGGACGCTGGTGACCGCGGCGCCGGTCGCGGTGATGGTGGGTCACCTGCAGGTTCCCAACCTGACCGGTGACGAGCCGGCCAGCCTGAGCCGGGCCGCGGTCCAGCTGCTGCGCACCGGCACCGGCTACGGCGCCCCGCCCTTCAACGGCCCTGTGTTCAGCGACGACGTGTCCAGCATGGCGGCGATCTCGGATCGCTACGGCGTGCCGGAGGCGGTGCTGCGCACGCTGCAGGCCGGCACCGACGTCGCGCTGTGGGTCACCACCGACGAGGTGCCCGCCGTCCTGGACCGGCTGGAGAAGGCGGTCAACGGCGGCGAATTGGCGATGAGCGCGGTCGACGAGTCGGTGGTGCGGGTCGCGGCGATGAAGGGCGTCAATCGCGCATGTGGCCACTAAGGCGCCGCGTCGTCGTTACTCTGTAGTCAGATAGCCGAGCTAGAGAGGCACGACGATGGCGGGTGGCACCAAGCGGCTACCGCGTGCGGTCCGCGAACAGCAGATGCTGGACGCCGCCGTGCAGATGTTCTCCGTCAACGGCTACCACGAGACCTCGATGGACGCGATCGCCGCCGAGGCGCAGATCTCCAAGCCGATGCTCTACCTGTACTACGGCTCCAAGGAGGACCTGTTCGGCGCCTGCCTGAACCGCGAGCTGAGCCGGTTCATCGACAACGTGCGCGCCGACATCGACTTCCATCAGGGCGCGAAAGACCTGCTGCGCAACGCCATCGGGTCGTTCATGCGCTACATCGACGCCAACCGCGCGTCGTGGATCGTGATGTACACCCAGGCCACCAGCTCGCAGACGTTCGCGCAGACGGTGCGGGAGGGACGCGAGCAGATCATCGAACTGGTCGCCGGGCTCATGCGCGCCGGCAGCCATAGCCCGCGGACCGACGCCCAGTACGAGATGATGGCCGTGGCGCTGGTGGGCGCGGGCGAGGCGATGGCCACCCGGCTCACCACCGGCGACATCGACGTCGACGAGGCGGCCGAGCTGATGATCGACCTGTTCTGGTACGGCCTCAAGGGCACCCCGGAGGACCGCGAAGCGGTAAAAGCCGGCTAACTAGAGCGCGCGCACGCTGGCGGTCAGGTGCGGATAACCCTTGGCGATGTTGCGCAGCGACAGGTCCCAGCCACCGCCGGAGCCCTCGTCGCCCTGGTCGATGTACAGTCCCGCCGTGGCCGGCAATATCAGCGGCTTGCCGAACCGCACCGTGTACTGCACCCGGTCGGGCAGCCTGGCCTCGATGTTGGCCAATACCGCTGCGGCACTGAACATCCCGTGCGCGATGACGGTCGGGAACCCGAACAGCTTGGCCGCGACCGGGTTGGTGTGGATCGGGTTGTGGTCGCCGCCGACGGCGGCGTAGCGGCGGATCCGGCCGGCGCTGACGCGCAACACGGTGCTGGGCGGCGGCAGCTTCGGCTGTTTCTGCGGCGGCGGCTTGGGCTCGTCGGACAGGCTGGTGCGTTGCTGGTGCAGGAAGGTGGTCACCTGGTGCCACGCGGTGTCGTTACCGACGCTGACGTCCGTCACCAGGTCCACCAGCAGCCCCTTGCGGTGTTCGCGCAGGTTCTCGGCGTGCACCCGGACGCCGACGGTGTCGGTCACCGCGATCGGGCGGTACTGCGTGATGCGGTTCTCGGTGTGCACGGAACCCATTGCGGCGAAGGGGAAGTCGAAGCCGGTCACCAGCGACATCAGCGCCGGGAAGGTCAGCGCGAACGGATAGGTCAGCGGCACGTGGTTGCCGTAGCGCAGACCGGTGACGCCCGCGTACTCGGCCACGTTGGAGGCGTCGACGGGGAGGTCCTCGACGGTCACCGTGCGGCTGGGCAGCTGGTCCGAGCGGGGCACCAGCGGCAGCGCCCCGGCCGCCGCGCGCAGCAGGTTTTTCAGGCCGCTTGGCTGGTTCATGGTGGTCACGCCCCCAGCATTGCCTGGCCGCAGACGCGAATGACGTTGCCGGTCACCGCGTTCGAGGCCGGGCTGGCGAAGTAGGCGATCGCCTCGGCGACGTCGACCGGCTGGCCGCCCTGCAGCAGCGAGTTCATCCGCCGGCCCACCTCGCGGGTGGCCAGCGGGATGGCGGCGGTCATCTGGGTCTCGATGAACCCCGGTGCGACGGCGTTGATCGTGATGCCCTTGCCGTAGAGCTCCGGCGCCAGCGCCTGGGTCAGGCCGATCATTCCGGCCTTGGTGGTGGCGTAGTTGGTCTGTCCGCGGTTGCCCGCGATGCCGGCCATCGACGACAGACCGACCACCCGGCCGCCTTCGCCGATGCTGCCGTTGCCGATCAGGCCTTCGGTAAGCCGTTGCGGCGCAAGCAGGTTCACGGCCAGCACGGCATCCCAGCGGGCGTCGTCCATGTTGGCCAACAGCTTGTCGCGGGTGATGCCGGCGTTGTTGACCAACACGTCGGCGTGCCCGGCGTAGTGGTCGGCGAGGTGTTCGGTGATCTTGTCGACGGCGTCGTCGGCGGTGACGTCCAGCCACAGCGCGGTGCCCCCGACCCGGCTGGCGGTCTCGGCCAGCGCCTCGGCGGCCGACTCCACGTCGATCGCGACGACGCGCGCGCCGTCGCGGGCGAACACCTCGGCGATGGTCGCGCCGATGCCGCGCGCGGCGCCGGTCACGACGGCGACCTTGCCGTCCAGCGGCCGGTCCCAGTCGGCCGGCGGGGTGGAATCGGCCTCCCCGATGTAGAAGACCTGGCCGTCGACGTAGGCCGACTTCGCCGACAGGATGAACCGTAGCGTCGACTCGCACCCCGTCGCGGCCGGTTTGGCGTCGGGTGACAGGTACACCAGCTGCACGGTGGAGCCGTTGCGCAGCTCCTTGCCCAGCGAGCGGGTGAAGCCCTCCAGCGCGCGCTGCGCGATCCGCTCGTCGCTGGCGGCCGCGGCGTCGGGGGTGGTGCCCACGACCGCGACGCGCGCGGAGTGCCCGAGGTTGCGCAGCACCGGCGTGAAGAACTCGTGCAGATCCTTGAGGCCGGCCGGCGTGGTGATGCCGGTGGCGTCGAAGACCAGGCCGCCGAAGCGGTCGGCCCACCGGCCGCCGAGGTTGGCGCCCACCACGTCGTAGTCCTTGTCCAGCGCCGCGCGCAACGGCTCGACGACCCTGCCCTCGCCCCCGATCAGCAGGGAGCCGGTCAGCGGGGGGTCGCCGGGTGAGTAGCGGCGCAGGGGCTCGGGCTGCGGGATCCCGAGTTGCTTGGCCAGAAACGATCCGGGACCGGAGTTGACGACCTGCGAGAACAGGTCGGGCGAGAGCTTGGGGGCCACTGAACTGCCTTCCGTTGTCGTTATGAAGCCACCGTATCGGGAGCGAACTTACTTTGGAGTAAGAACCGTGAGTAGTATGGCCGTTGACGGCCTGCCCAAAACTGATACCCCCGGAGAAGACAGTGGCCCCTGCAAGTTCAGAGACCCGGCGGCGAGTCGCCGTGCTGGGTGGCAACCGCATCCCGTTCGCGAGATCCGACGGCGCCTACGCCGACGCGTCCAACCAGGACATGCTCACCGCGGCCCTGGACGGGCTGGTGGAGCGGTTCGGGCTGGCCGGTGAACGGCTGGGCGTGGTGGCCGGCGGCGCCGTGCTCAAGCACAGCCGGGACTTCAACCTGACGCGTGAGTGCGTGCTGGGTTCGGCGCTGTCGTCGTACACGCCGGCGTTCGACGTTCAGCAGGCCTGCGGGACGGGGCTGCAGGCGGCGATCGCGGCGGCCGACGGCGTGGCCTCCGGCCGCTACGAGGTCGCCGCCGCCGGGGGGGTGGACACCACCTCCGACCCGCCGATCGGCCTGGGCGACAACCTGCGCCGCCAGCTGCTCAAGCTGCGCCGGTCGAAGTCCAACCTGCAGCGGCTCAAGCTGGTGGGCACGCTGCCCGCCACCCTGGGGATCGAGATCCCGGCCAACAGCGAGCCGCGCACCGGGCTGTCGATGGGCGAGCACGCCGCCATCACCACCAAGCAGATGGGCATCAAGCGCGTCGACCAGGACGAGCTGGCCGTGGCCAGCCATCGCAACATGGCCGCGGCCTACGATCGCGGCTTCTTCGACGACCTCGTCACGCCGTTTTTGGGCCTGTACCGGGACGACAACCTGCGCCCCAACGCCAGCACCGAGAAGCTGGCGACGCTGCGCCCGGTGTTCGGGGTGAAGGCCGGCGACGCGACCATGACGGCGGGCAACTCCACCCCGCTGACCGACGGCGCCTCGGTCGCGCTGCTGGCCAGCGAGGACTGGGCGGCCGCCCACTCGCTGCCCCCGCTGGCCTTCCTGGTGGACGCGGAGACCGCGGCGGTGGACTACGTCAACGGGCGCGACGGGCTGCTGATGGCGCCCACCTACGCGGTGCCCCGGCTGTTGGCGCGAAATGGGCTGGGACTGCAGGACTTTGATTTCTACGAGATCCACGAGGCGTTCGCGTCGGTGGTGCTCTCACACCTGCAGGCGTGGGAGTCCGAGGAGTACTGCAAGGAGCGGCTCGGCCTCGACGCCGCGCTCGGCCCGATCGACCGGTCCAAGCTCAACGTCAACGGTTCGTCGCTGGCCGCGGGTCACCCGTTCGCCGCGACGGGCGGGCGCATCCTCGCCCAGGCCGCCAAGCAGCTGTTCGAAAAGAAGCAGGAAAAGAAGTCCGGCCCGGTGCGGGCGCTGATCTCGATCTGCGCCGCCGGCGGGCAGGGCGTGGCCGCGATCCTGGAGGCCTGATGGCCGCGCAGACGCCCATGATTTGTGTCACAAGAGGTTACTAACGCGGTCCGAGGGGTATCCGTGCGACCGGATAGCCCCGTGTTGTGGTCTGACCCCCCGACCCCGACGACAATACGGGGCATCCCTGAACCGAGGGTCAGCGCGCGGGCGTACGAAAAGGGCCGCCGCTGGAGTGAGGGGATCCAGCGGCGGTCTTTTTAGGACGCTCGACGCAGACAAAAACCCCGCTTCCACCTGGAAGCGGGGTTTTTGCGTTGGGAACCGTTAGAAAGCGGCCTCGTCGAGCTCCATGATGTCGTTGTCCAGCGTCTCGATCACCTCACGGGTCGCGGCCAACAGCGGCAGGAAGTTCTTCGCGAAGAACGACGCCACCGCGATCTTGCCCTCGTAGAAGGACCGTTCGGCGCCGCTGGCGCCGTCGTCGAGCGCCTGCACGGCCACCGCGGCGTGGCGCTGCAGCAACCAGCCGATCACCAGGTCGCCGACGCTCATCAGGAAGCGCACCGAGCCCAGGCCGACCTTGTAGAGGCTGCTGACGTCCTCCTGGGCGGCCATCAGGTAGCCGGTCAGGGTGGCCGCCATGGCCTGCACGTCGGCCAGCGCCTTGCCCAGCAGCTCGCGCTCGGTCTTCAGCCGGCCGTTGCCGGACTCGCTGTCGACGAACCTCTGGATCTCACCCGACACGTGGGCCAGCGCCACACCCTTGTCGCGGACGATCTTGCGGAAGAAGAAGTCCTGCGCCTGGATGGCCGTGGTGCCCTCGTAGAGCGAGTCGATCTTGGAGTCGCGGATGTATTGCTCGATCGGGTAGTCCTGCAGGAAGCCGGACCCGCCGAGAGTCTGCAGGCTCTCGGTCAGCTTGGCGTAGGCCTGCTCGGAGCCCACCCCCTTGACCACGGGCAGCATCAGGTCGTTGACCTTGACGGCCAGGGCGGCGTCCACCCCGTGCAGCGCCTCGGCGACCGCCGCGTCCTGGTAGGTCGCGGTGTAGAGGTACAGGGCGCGCAGACCCTCGGCGTAGGCCTTCTGGGTCATCAGCGACCGGCGCACGTCCGGGTGGTGGGTGATCGTCACCCGCGGCGCGGCCTTGTCGGTCATCTGGGTCATGTCGGCGCCCTGGACCCGCTCCTTGGCGTATTCCAGCGCATTGAGGTAACCCGTCGACAGCGTGGCGATCGCCTTGGTGCCCACCATCATCCGGGCCATCTCGATGACCTCGAACATCTGCGCGATGCCGTTGTGCACCTCGCCGACCAGCCAGCCCTTGGCGGGCACACCGTGCTGGCCGAGCGACAGCTCACAGGTCGCCGAGACCTTCAGGCCCATCTTGTGCTCGACGTTGGTGACGAAGACGCCGTTGCGCTCGCCCGGCTCGCCGGTCTCGGGGTCGAACAGGAACTTGGGCACGATGAACAGCGACAGGCCCTTGGTGCCGGGGCCGGCGCCCTCGGGGCGGGCCAGCACCAGATGGACGATGTTCTCGAACAGGTCGCCGGAGTCCGCGGAGGTGATGAACCGCTTGACGCCGTCGATGTGCCAGGAGCCGTCCTCCTGCTGGACGGCCTTGGTCCGGCCGGCGCCCACGTCCGAACCGGCGTCCGGCTCGGTGAGCACCATGGTGGCGCCCCAGCCGCGCTCGGCGCACAGCACCGCCCACTTCCTCTGCTGCTCGGTGCCGAGGTGGTAGATGATGTTGGCGAACCCGGCCCCGCCGGCGTACATCCACACCGCGGGGTTGGCGCCGAGAATGTGCTCGTGCAGCGCCCACACCAGCGCCTTGGGCATCGGCATGCCGCCCAGCACCTCGTCGATGCCGGCCTTGTCCCAGCCGGCCTCGACGACCGCCTGCACCGACTTCTTGAAGGGCTCGGGCAGCGTCACCGAGTGGGTCTCCGGGTCGAACACCGGCGGGTTGCGGTCACCGTCGACGAACGACTCCGCGACCGGCCCCTCGGCCAGCCTGCTGATCTCGGTGAGCATTTCCTGGACGGTGTCGACGTCCAGGTCGGCGTAGTCGCCTTGTCCTAAAGCCTTGTCAACGCCGAATACCTCGAACAGGTTGAACACCTGGTCACGGACGTTGCTCTTGTAGTGGCTCACTACGGTCCTCCTCGTTGAGAATGCCACTCGTGGTTGGGTACTAGGGCTAAGTTACCCACCAGTAACTACCCTAAAATATATCCGTTATCCGGTGGACGCAAGCGAGTGTGAGCTAAATTCCATCAGCTAACTAACCAACCGGTTGGGGAGCGTGGAATTATCCGGCTGACCTGCGGAAATAAACGACGATGACGGACGTGGGGCCCGTCACAGCGTCGCGCGGGGGGGCACCCGGCGGGTTCCGGCGACGGCCCGTCGCCGGTTGGGTAGGGTCGCTGCAGGATAAACCGTCTTCGACGTCGAGGGGCGAATCAGGTCCGGTGAACTCATCGAGCAAGCTGACACCGTCGTCCCTGCGCGAGGCTTTCGGACACTTCCCGTCCGGCGTGGTGGCGATCGCCGCCGAGGTCGAAGGGGCCCGGGAAGGCCTGGCGGCCAGCACGTTCGTCCCCGTCTCGCTCGAACCGCCGCTGGTGTCGTTCTGCGTGCAGAACACCTCGACGACATGGCCGAAGCTCAAGGGCGTGCCCATGCTCGGCATCAGCGTGCTCGGCGAGGTCCACGACGCGGCGGCGCGCACGCTGGCGGCCAAGACGGGGGACCGGTTCGCGGGCTTGGAGACGGTGTCGCGCACCAGCGGGGCGGTCTTCATCAAGGGCACCGGGCTGTGGCTGGAGAGCGCGATCGAGCAGCTGATCCCCGCCGGGGACCACACCATCGTGGTGTTGCGGGTGAGTGAAGTGACCGTGGACGCCGAGGTGGCGCCCATTGTGTTTCACCGCAGTACGTTCCGCCGGCTCGGGGTGTGACCGGCTAGGCCCGAGCTACGGCCGGTGGCTGAGCTCTTCCCGGTAGCCGGCGATGCGCCGCTCGATCTCGGCGGCGTCGTCGTGCCGGCCCTCTTTGTGCGCGAGCTCGGCCCGCACCGACAACTCGTGGATCGCGGTGCGGATCTCGTTGATGCTGGTGGTTCCTCGCATGGGTCCCGGGTACCCGATGCCGCCGCGGGCTTAACGCCGGAACAGCTTGTTGCCCAGCCACACCACGGGGTCGTAGCGGCGACCGGCGACGCGCTCCTTCATCGGGATGATGGCGTTGTCGGTGATCTTGATGCCCTCGGGGCAGACCTCGGTGCAGCACTTGGTGATGTTGCACATTCCGATACCCGCCTCGTCCTGGGCGAGGTCGCGCCGGTCTCCCGTGTCGAGCGGATGCATCTCCAACTCCGCGATCCGAATGAAAAAGCGCGGCCCGGCGAACGACTTCTTGTTGTCCTCGTGGTCGCGAATTACGTGGCAGACGTTCTGGCACAGGAAGCACTCGATGCACTTGCGGAATTCCTGCGAGCGCTGGACGTCGGCCTGCGCCATCCGGTACTCGCCGGGCTGCAAGTCCTTGGGTGGCGCGAAAGACGGTATCTCGCGGGCCTTTTCGTAGTTGAACGACACGTCGGTGACCAGGTCGCGAATCACCGGGAACGTCCGCATCGGCGTCACGGTCACGACCTCGTCCTCGGCGAACGTCGACATCCGCGTCATGCACATCAACCGCGGGTAGCCGTTGATCTCGGCCGAACAAGATCCGCACTTGCCCGCCTTGCAGTTCCACCGCACGGCGAGGTCGGGCGTCTGGGTCTGCTGCAGGCGATGGATGATGTCGAGCACCACCTCGCCCTCGTTGACCTCGACCGTGAAGTCCTGCAGCGCGCCGCCGGCCTCGTCGCCGCGCCACAGCCGCATCGTGGCGTTGTAGGTCATCAGCTCTCCGTCCTGGGGGTCCGTCCTGGGTGGTCGGCCAGCTCTTCGTCGGTGTAGTACTTCTCCAGCTCGGAGATCTCGAAGAGCTCCAGCAGATCCGGCCGCATCGGCGTCTGGTCTTCCCGCGTGATGGTGATGTCGGGGACCACCTCGTCGCCGCCGGCAGCGCGGCAGACCAGCAACACGTTGCGCCACGTCGATTCCATCGAGGGGTGGTCGTCGCGGGTGTGACCGCCGCGGCTCTCGGTGCGCTGCAGCGCGGCCTTGGCGACGCACTCGCTGACCAGCAGCATGTTGCGCAGGTCGATGGCCAGGTTCCAGCCGGGGTTGTACTGGCGGTGGCCCTCGACCTTGATGTTCCTGAACCGCTCACGCAGCTTGTCCAGCCGCGCCAGGGCCTCGGAGATCTCGTCGGCCTTGCGGATGATGCCCACCAGGTCGTTCATCGACTGCTGCAGTTCCAGCTGCAGGGTGTAGGGGTTCTCGGCCGGCGCGCCGTTCGTCGGCCCTTCGAAGGGGGCCAGCGCCCGTTTGGCCGCGGTTTCGATGGCCTCCTCGGCGACGCCAGGGCGGCTGCTCAGGGCGCGCACGTAGTCGGCGGCCCCCAGGCCGGCGCGGCGGCCGAACACCAGCAGGTCCGACAGCGAGTTGCCGCCCAGGCGGTTCGAGCCGTGCATGCCGCCGGAGCACTCGCCGGCCGCGAACAGCCCGGACACCGTGGCCGCGCCGGTGTCGGCGTCGACCTCGACGCCGCCCATCACGTAGTGGCAGGTGGGCCCGACTTCCATTGGCTCCTTGGTGATGTCGACGCCGGCCAGCTCCTTGAACTGGTGGTACATCGACGGCAGCCGCCGGTTGATCTCCGCCGGCGTCAGCCGCGACGCGATGTCGAGGAACACCCCGCCGTGCGGGCTGCCGCGGCCCGCTTTGACCTCCGAGTTGATCGCGCGCGCGACCTCATCGCGCGGCAGCAGGTCCGGGGTGCGCCGGGCCGAGTCGTTGTCCTTGAGCCATTGGTCGGCCTCTTGCTCGCTCTCGGCGTACTGACCCTTGAACACCGACGGGATGTAGTCGAACATGAACCGCTTGCCGTCGGAGTTCTTCAGCACCCCGCCATCCCCGCGCACGCCCTCGGTGACGAGGATCCCCTTGACGCTCGGCGGCCACACCATGCCCGTCGGGTGGAACTGGACGAACTCCATGTTGATCAGCGACGCGCCCGCGCGCAGCGCCAGCGCGTGCCCGTCGCCGGTGTACTCCCAGGAGTTGGAGGTCACCTTGAACGACTTGCCGATCCCGCCGGTGGCCAGCACCACCGCGGGCGCCTCGAACACGACGAACCGGCCGCTTTCGCGCCAGTAGCCGAACGCGCCGGCGATCCGGTCACCGTCTTTGAGCAGCTCGGTGATCGTGCATTCGGCGAACACCCGGATGCGGGCCTCGTAGTCGCCGACCTCGGCGTAGTCCTCCTGCTGCAGCGAAACGATCTTCTGCTGCATGGTGCGGATTAGCTCGAGCCCGGTGCGGTCGCCGACGTGCGCCAGCCGCGGGTAGGTGTGCCCGCCGAAGTTGCGCTGGCTGATCTTGCCGTCCTTGAGGCGGTCGAACAGCGCGCCGTAGGTCTCCAGCTCCCAGACCCGGTCCGGGGCCTCCTTGGCGTGCAGTTCGGCCATGCGCCAGTTGTTGAGGAATTTCCCGCCGCGCATCGTGTCGCCGAAGTGGGTCTGCCAGTTGTCCTTCGGGTTGGTGTTGCCCATCGACGCCGCGCAGCCGCCCTCGGCCATCACCGTGTGGGCCTTGCCGAACAGGGATTTCGACACCACCGCGACCTTGAGACCGCGCTCCCGCGCTTCGATGACCGCGCGCAGGCCCGCGCCGCCGGCACCGATCACGACCACGTCGTAGGAGTGCCGTTCGACCTCAACCATGAAACCTCGCTAGCTAATTCTGATCGTTCCCGAATGGCGTGTCAGCCAACAAATCTCAGGTCGCTGATGGTTCCGCTGGCCACCAGGGCAACGTAGAAATCGGTGAGCATCAGCGTGCCCAGCGTGATCCAGGCGAATTGCTTGTGCCGGGTGTTGATGACGCTGACCTGGGTCCAAATCCAGTACCGCACAGGGTTCTTGGAGAAGTGCTTGAGCCGCCCGCCGGTTACGTGCCGGCAGGAATGGCAGGACAGCGTGTAGATCCACAGCATGATGACGTTGCCGAGCAGGATCAGATTGCCCAGACCGAAGCCGAATCCGCCCGGCCCCTCGTCGGAATGGAAGGCGACGATGGCGTCGTAGCTGTTGATCAGCGAGATGATGACCGCGATGTAGAAGAAGTACCGGTGGGTGTTCTGGACGATCAGCGGGAATTTGGTCTCGCCGGTGTAGTGCACGCGCGGCTCGGCCACCGCGCAGGCGGTGGGCGACTGCCACACCGTGCGGTAGTAGGCGCCACGGTAGTAGTAACAGGTCAGCCGGAAGAGCAGCAGAAACGGCAACGACACCGCCGCGTAGGGCAGCCACCACAAGTTCGGCAGGAACTGCGGCCAGATGTCGCCGGCCTCACCGCACGCCTTGCTCACGCACGGCGAGTAGAACGGCGTGAGGTAGTGGTATTTGCCGACGAAGAAGTAGTTCTGCTGGAACGCGCGCGCCGTCGCGTAGATGAGGAATGCGGCGAACCCCAGGTCGATCCGCAGCGGCGACATCCACCACCGGTCGGTGCGCAGGGTCCGCTGCGAGAGGCGGGCGCGTGTCGGTGAAAAAACACCGGACGCAGGACGGTTCGCCGTGGGTGCGCTCATCAAGTGTTCCTCTTCGAACGGGCTGTTGGTCGAAGGGTACACAGGAAGAACCCTCCCTTTTGCGGGGGGCTTGGGTTGTCAGATGTCGGTCAGGACCTGTTGTGACCCCCGACACCCTCGTCGTCGACATCGCGCCAGAAATCGCTGTCGTACTGGGTGTCGGGAATGACGATCTTGTCGCCGGACTGCTGCACGGTGGCGCGCGCCAGATCCAATTCGGAGACATCGGTATCCAGCAATTCGACGTCGGACAGGATCCGGTCGGCGTCGATGACGATGCGGCGCATCGCCGGGCTGTCGCCGTAGCGAGCCTTCAAAGAGCCCACGCACCGCCGCAAGCCGCCGATGAGGTCGTGCAGTTCGGCGAGTTCGGTGGTGGTGGACAAAGGATCTCCTAGGGCCGGGGTGTCACGGATCACAGTACGCCCCCGATACTATCCACGGCTTGGCCCTAATGTCAGAAACTCACGTCGGGGGACCCAGGGAGCAAACACGCCATGACAACTCAGAACATTGCGGAGCGGGCCACGGCACTGCTCGAGCTGCACCAGCCGGGCAATCCGGTGATCCTGCCGACCGTGTGGGACGCGTGGTCGGCCCGGCTGGCCACCGGCGCCGGGTTTGCGGCGCTGACCGTCGGCAGCCACCCGCTCGCCGACTCGATCGGCAAACCGGACGGCGAGGGCATGTCGTTCGACGACGCGCTGGCCCGCGTCGCCCAGATCACCGCCGCCGTCGACGTGCCGGTGTCGGTGGACGTCGAATCCGGCTACGGGCAGCCGGCGGCGCGGCTGATCGACGGATTGCTGAGCGCCGGCGCCGTCGGGCTGAACATCGAGGACACCGTGCACTCGGAGGGCAAGCGGCTGCGGTCGGCGGCCGAACACGCCGAACTGGTTGCAGCGCTGCGCTCGGCCGCCGACGCCGCCGACGTGCACGTCGTGATCAACGCCCGCACCGATCTGTTCCTGCGTAAGGAGGGCGACGACGCGGATCGCGTCGAACGCGCGGTGGCGCGGCTGACCGAGGCCGCCGCCGCGGGCGCCGACGTGCTGTACCCGGTCGGCCGCCACGACCCGGAAACGTTGCGGCGCTTGGCCGCCGAGTTGCCGCTGCCGATCAACGCGATCGCGCTGCCCGACCAGGACGACCCGGCCTCGTTCGGCCCGCTGGGCGTCGCGCGGATCAGCTTCGGGCCGTTTTTCCAGGCCGCGCTCGGGACCCGGGCCAACGAGCTGCTGGCCCGCTGGAGTTAGGGCCCCCCAAAGCGGGGGCTTCGCACGCGAACCGGCGGGGCCGCCGAGAGTGGCTGCGGCCCCGCCGGATTGCGGGGGACTACGCCGGATTACCGGGTGATCTCGATGCGCTGCGCCTGCGCGCCCGAGTAGGCACCCGTGACCCGCACCGTCAGCACGCCCGCGTCGTACGACGCCGCGATGGCCTCGCCGGTGACGTGCGCGGGCAGCTGGAACGTCCGGCGGAACGACCCGTAGCGGATCTCGCGCAGGGTCCGGCCGTCTTCCTCCTCCGCGTGCTCGTCGCGGTGCTCGCCATGGATGACCAGGCGGCCCTTGTCGACCTCGACGTTGACGTCCTTCTCCACGTCGACGCCGGGCAGTTCGACGCGGACCACCGCGTCGTCGCCGTCCTTGACGATCTCCGCGGCCGGCCGCAATCCGCTCGGCACCGGCTTGAACCAGTCCGTCGTGGCGGCGGGCCCGAAAAAGTCGCGCACCCACCGGTCGGTGTCCCAAGCCGGCCGCGACCACAATGCGAGGTTGCTCATGGGGCTTTCCTCCTGCTTCCTTGTCGTTTCCTTGTGAGTTAGCTGTGACCGGCGGGTTCACCGGTTCGCTATATGTAGAAACCTGAGTGGACCCCGCTTAAGTTCCACCTGGGTGTTCGCCCGCGGCGAACAGATTCACGCCCCCCGCGGTGAGGTGTGAGCGCGCCGTCATGTGGACGTCACATTTCGCGATTTCCCCTTAATTTGGCGCCCCTACCCTCATGGCATGGCCGCATCCGAAACCCCGGGCGAGCACTGTGCTGCGCGTCACGTCATCGTGGTCGGGCACGGCATGGTGGGCCACCGGCTGGTGGAGGCGCTGCGCGCGCGCGACACCGAAGGGCTATGGCGCGTCACGGTTTTGGCCGAGGAGGCCGACGCCGCCTACGACCGCGTCGGGCTGACCTCCTACACCGAAGGCTGGGAGCGCGGGCTGCTCGCGCTGCCCGGCAACGACTACGCCGGCGACGAGCGGGTCCGGCTGCTGCTCGGCGCCCGGGTCACCGAGATCGACCGCGGCACAAAATCGGTGGCCACCGCGGACGGACAGCGGCACGGCTACGACGCGCTGGTGCTGGCCACCGGGTCCTACGCCTTCGTCCCGCCGGTGCCCGGCCACGACCTGCCGCACTGCCACGTCTACCGCACCCTCGACGACCTCGACGCCATCCGCGCCGGCGCCGACAGCGCCCGCGGCGCGGCCGGCGTGGTGATCGGCGGCGGCCTGCTGGGCCTCGAGGCCGCTAATGCGCTGCGCCAGTTCGGGTTACCGACCCACGTCGTCGAGATGATGCCGCGGCTGATGGCCCAGCAGATCGACGAGGCCGGCGGCGCGCTGCTGGCCCGGATGATCACCGACCTCGGCATCGCGGTGCACGTCGGCACGGGCACCGAATCGATCGAACCCGTTGCGCGACCGGACGGCTCGCCCGCGGCGCGGGTGCGGCTCACCGACGGCCAGCTGATCGACGCCGGCGTGGTGATCTTCGCGGCCGGGATCCGGCCGCGCGACGAGCTGGCGGCGGCCGCGGGGCTGACGCTCGCCGACCGCGGCGGCGTGCTCACCGACCTGGCTTGCCGGACAAGCGATCCCGACGTCTACGCGATCGGGGAGGTCGCCGCGATCGACGGGCGGTGCTACGGTCTGGTCGCCCCGGGCTACACCTCGGCCGAGGTCGTCGTCGACCGGCTGCTGGGCGGCGCCGCGGAATTCCCCGAGCCGGACCTGTCGACCAAGCTCAAGCTGCTCGGCGTCGACGTGGCCAGCTTCGGCGACGCGATGGGCGTCACCGATAACTGCCTCGAGGTCGTCGTCAACGACGCGGTGAACCGCACCTACGCCAAGCTGGTGCTGTCCGACGACGCCAAGACCCTGCTGGGCGGGGTGCTGGTGGGCGACGCCTCGTCGTACGGGGTGCTGCGGCCGATGGTCGGCAGCGAGCTGCCCGGCGACCCGCTCGCCCTGATCGCCCCGGCGCAGGCCGACGGCGCCGCGGCCCTGGGCGTTGGGGCGCTACCTGATTCGGCGCAGATCTGCTCGTGCAACAACGTCACCAAGGGCGACCTGAAGGACGCGATCGCCGGCGGCTGCGCCGACGTGCCGGCGCTCAAGTCGTGCACCGCGGCAGGCACCTCGTGCGGGTCGTGCGTGCCGCTGCTCAAGCAGCTGCTCGAAGCCGAGGGCGTGGCGCAGTCCAAGGCGCTGTGCGAGCACTTCGCCCAGTCGCGCGCGGAGCTCTTCGAAATCATCTCCGCCACCGAGATCCGGACCTTCTCCGGGCTGCTGGAGCATTTCGGCACCGGAATGGGTTGCGACATCTGCAAACCCGTCGTCGCGTCCATCCTGGCGTCCACCGGCTCCGAGCACATCCTCGACGGCGAGCAGGCCGCGCTGCAGGACTCCAACGACCACTTCCTGGCCAACATCCAGCGCAACGGCAGCTACTCCGTGGTCCCTCGTGTTCCCGGCGGCGACATCAAGCCGGAGCACCTGATCCTGATCGGCGAGATCGCCCAGGACTTCGGGCTTTACACCAAGATCACCGGCGGCCAGCGGATCGACCTGTTCGGCGCCCGGGTGGACCAGCTGCCGCAGATCTGGAAGCGGCTGGTCGACGGCGGCATGGAATCCGGTCACGCCTACGGCAAGGCGCTGCGCACCGTGAAGAGCTGCGTGGGCAGCGACTGGTGCCGCTACGGCCAGCAGGATTCGGTGCAGTTGGCCATCGACCTGGAGCTGCGGTACCGCGGCCTGCGCGCCCCGCACAAACTCAAGCTCGGCGTCTCGGGATGCGCGCGGGAGTGCGCCGAGGCGCGCGGCAAGGACGTCGGCGTCATCGCCACCGAAAAGGGTTGGAACCTCTACGTCGGCGGCAACGGCGGCATGACGCCCAGGCACGCCCAGTTGCTGGCCGGCGACCTGGACACCGAGACGCTGGTCCGCTACATCGACCGGTTCCTGATGTACTACATCCGCACCGCCGACCGGTTGCAGCGCACCGCGCCGTGGGTCGAAGCGCTGGACGGCGGCCTGGATCACGTGCGCGAGGTCGTGTGCGACGACTCGCTGGGCCTGGCCGGCGAATTCGAGGCCGCGATGGGGCGGCATGTGCGGAACTACCAGTGCGAATGGAAGGGCGTGCTGGAGGATCCGGACAAGCTGTCGCGGTTCGTGTCCTTCGTCAACGCCCCGGACGCCGTCGACTCGACGGTGACCTTCACCGAGCGCGCCGGGCGCAAAGTGCCTGTGCCCATTGGCATGCCGAGATTCAGGGAGGAAGCATGACGCTGCTCAACGACCTTCAGGTGTGGACGACCGCCTGCTCCTACGAGCGCCTCACCCCGGGCCGCGGCGTCGGGGTGCTCCTCGACGACGGCACCCAGGCGGCCCTGTTCCGCCTGGACGACGGGTCGGTGCACGCGGTCGGCAACGTCGACCCGTTCTCGGGGGCCGCGGTGCTCTCGCGGGGGATCGTCGGCGACCGGGGCGGGCGCGCCACGGTCCAATCCCCGTTGCTGAAGCAGGCTTTCGCGCTCGAGGACGGCACCTGCCTGGACGACCCGCGGGTCTCGGTGCCGGTGTACCGGGTCCGGGTGACGCCCGCGGGCCAGATCCAGGTCGGGCGGATCGCCGAGCCGGTGGCCCTCAGCGCGTGATGTCGCCGACCAGGTAGCGCTGCATCGTCGGGCCGATCGCGTCGACGATGGTGTCCACCGACATCGAGTGCAGCGGCTCGGACCGGACCCCGTAACGCATGATGCCCAGCCCCACCAGCTGGGAGGCGCACAGCGATGCGCGCACCGCGACCTTGTCGGCGCCCAGCATCTTGAGGACCGGGCCGAAAATCGGTCCGATGAACATGCTCTCCACGATCTCGGCGGTCTTGGCCATCCCGGTCGACGCGACGGCGCTGGCCGCGAACGGCCCGCCGCCGGCCGCGTCCCAGGTGGTGATCAGCAGGTGCAGCGTCCGCCGGCCCACCTGGTTGACCCCGCCGGTGACGATCCGGTCGATGAACTCCGGTGTGCCGAACGGGAACCGCAGCATCTTAGCCACCGGGTCGAGAATCCCCCGCGAGGGCTCTTCGCGACGAGCCATGCAGCCAGGATTGCCGGTATGCGGCCAAAGATCAAGCGCCGCGGGTGCCCGCGTGCCTTCTCAGGTGGGACCCGTGCGCCCGTCGCAGCGCGAGTCCGGGTGCGGCCCTGCGGAATCGGCTCGCGATCAGCCGGGCCAGCCCGGGGTGGGTGCCCAGCGGCGGGCTGACGATGTCGGCACCGCAAGCCCGCAGCCGTTGCTGGAAAAGCCCGTCGGCCAGCAGGTAGGAGGCGATCACGACGCGGCCGGCGCCGGCGCGGCGCGCGGCGGCGACCGCGTCGGCCACGGACGGGCCTCCGGTGGCGGCGAAGCCCAGCCGCACCCGCGACCCGACCAGCGCCGACAACGTCGTCGCGGTGACGTGCAGGTCGGCGCGCGCCCCGGGGCCGGTCGTGGCGGTGGTGCCGATCGCGGCGAGAACCACGGAATCGCCCGGACGCCAGCCGGATTTCGCCAGCTGGTCGGCGACGATCCGCGCGGTCTGCCCGTCGGGCCCGAGGGCGGGGGTGACGGTGACGTCGGGGTGCCCGCTGGCCGCGACATGGGCCGGCAGGTCGATGCGCACGTGGTAGCCGCGCGAGAGGAACGCCGGCACCACGACGGCGGGGCGTCCGCCGGGCGCCGCGCGCGACAGCACCTCGCCGGGTGTGGGACCCAGCACGTCGACGAAGGCGACCTGCACCCGGCGGTCCAGCAGGGCGCCCACCCGCGCCGCGACGTCCCCGATCATGGCGACCCCGCCCGGGCGGCGGGTGCCGTGCGCGGCCAGGATCAGGTCCATGTCGCCCCCGCCGCGTCGTCGACGGCGAGCCGGTAACCCCGCTTGACCACGGTCGCGACGATGTTCTTGTCCCCCAGTGCCGTTCGCAGCCGAAGCACGGCCGTGTCGACGGCGTGCGGGTCGCTGCTGTTGCCGGGCAGCGCCCGCAGCAGGTCGGCGCGCGCCACGACGTCGCCGGGCCGTTGCGCCAGCACGCGCAGCACCGACATCCCGGTCGGCGACAGTGGCCTGATGAATCCGTCCACCAGCACGCAGGTTCCGCGGACGTCGAGGGTGTGCCCGGCGACGCGCACGGTGCACGACCCGAGCTGCGGCAGCTCCTCGGCGATGTGCCGGGCCAGGGCGCCCAACCGCATGCGTTCGGGTGCCGACGTCGGGATGCCTTTGCGGATCAGGGGTTTGGACGTCACCGGACCGACGCACATCGCGTGCACGTCGGTGCGCAGGGCCGCCAGCACCTGGTCCTCGACGCTGAGCTCGCGGCTGCGTTCCAGCACCGCCGCGGCCGCGGGCGCCGAGGTGAAGGTGACCGCGTCGAATTGCCGGCGCCCGATCCCGGTGACCAGCTGATCGAAGTCGCCGCCCAGCGGTGTCGGCTTCCACCGGTACACCCGGATGGGCACGACCCGCGCTCCCGCGAAGCGCAGGCCGCCCAGGAATTCCGGGAACGGGTCCCAGGGGTCGGCGGCGCCGTGCAGCTGGACGGCGACGCGCAGCCCGGAGACGCCCGAGTCGAGCAGGTACTCGAGCACCTCCTGTGAGGATTCGGACTCGGGCGACCACTCCTCGTGCAGGCCGGCCGCACGCAGTGCCCCGGTGGCCTTGGGGCCCCGTGACACGATCCGCGCCGACGACAGCGCCTCGACGAGTTCGCCGGCCAGCCCCCAGCCCTCGGCGGCCGCCAGCCAGCCGCGGACGCCGATGCCGGTGTGCACGACGAGAATGTCGGGCGGTTGGGCGATCAATGCCTCTGTGTTGCGGTGCAATTCGTCGTCGTCGGGCAGCGCGATCATGTTGATCGCGGGGGCGCTGCAGACCTCGGCGCCCTGCCGGCTCAGCAGCGCGCACAGTTCCTCGGCGCGCCGGGCCGAGGTGACGGCGACCCGGTAGCCGGTCAGGGGCGCGGACCTCGGCTGAGCCATATGACCTGTGTATGCCCGGCAGGTTTCCGCGGCGTTACCGCGCAATTGCTGGCGCATTGCCCTTGTTGCGACCGTCGTCACACCCGTGCTGTCGTCAGGCCCGTCGCAGGACGAGGGCGCGTCTGGCACGCGAATTAGCGCCCGCGGCAGGTGATTTCGCACACGCCGATCACCAGGGGTCGCCGGCCCGCCAGTCGCACGTCAGGTCGGCGGCGGGGTCGAGGGTGATCCCCACCGGGAGGACGAAGATGGCGCCGTCGTCGTCGGGCGTGCGGGCCGGGCCGGTCGGTGCGAGCACGGACGTCGCGCCGCGCCAGGGCAGCCACCCGCGCCCGACGAAGGCGCGGCGGGCGATGTCCGATGACCGCACGGCGCCCACCTGGTAGGCGCCGCGGATCACCTGCTCCACGCCGTCGAGCAGCGCGTGCGCCAGGCCCTGGCCGCGGAGGTCCTCGCGCACCGCGACCCCTTCGACGTAGCCGCAGCGCAGTGGGTTACCCCGGTAGAGGAGGCGGCGCTGGACCACGGCGGCGTGGCCGATGATCGCGCCGTGCTGCCAGATCAGGGCGTGCATGCCGCCGAGCGTGTGCTCCCAGTCGTGGTCGGTGAAACCCCCGGCGAACGCGGTGGTGACCATCTCGCGGACGCGCTGGCGGGCCTCGCCGTCGAGGTCGGCGGTGTGGATCAGCCGGGCGGTGTGGACCTGGGTTTGCGCGGGGACCTGGGTTTGCACACTCTTTGTCTACCAGCCCTGTCCAGGGGCCCGCACCGCACTTGCGCTAGGAGAACGGCAGGCCCACGGCGCTCGACACCGGCCGGGCCCCCAGCGCGCCGCGGGGCCGCGCCCAGTGCAGCCGCACATACTGGCCTGGCCGTACCTGGGCAATCTTGTCGACGTCCTCGTCGGTGACCACGCCGACCACCGGGTAGCCGCCGGTGACGGGGTGATCGGGACCCAGGATGACCGGTAAACCGTTGGGCGGCACCTGGATCGCGCCGCGCATGGTGCCCTCGCTGGGCAGCTGCCGGTCGGGGTAGCGGTGCTGCAGCGCGCGACCTTCCAGCCGCATGCCGACGCGGTCGCTGCGGTCGGAGGCCATCCAGATCGTGTGCACCAGCGCGTCGGGATTGACCAGCCAGTCGTCGCGCGGGCCCGGCACCACCTGGAGTTCCACCAGGTGCGCGGCGATCGCGGCCACCGGCGCCTGGTCGAGTTCGGGATACGCCTCGGTGTGCTCGCCGATCGGCATCCGGTCCCCGGCCCGCAGCGGCGCCGGGCCGATCGCCGACATCACGTCGTAGCTGCGGGAACCCAGCACCGGCTGCACGCCGATGCCGCCGCGCACCGCCAGGTACGTCCGCAGCCCGGCGCGCGGGGCACCCAGCGAGATCACCTGGCCGTCACGGACATGGTGAATGCTGTTGGTGCCGAACGTGATTCCGTTGACGGTGGGATCGGTGTCGGCGCCCGTCACCGCGATGTCGACGTCGCCGCCGCAGACCCGCGCGCACAATCCGCCGAACGTCACTTCGATGGTGGCGCGGTCGTCGGGGTTGGCCACCAGCCGGTTGGCCAGCTTGTGGGCGCGGCGGTCGGCGGCACCCGAGCGGCTGACGCCCAGATGGGCCAGCCCCGGCCGGCCCAGGTCCTGGACGACCGCGAACGGCCCGGTGCGCAGGATTTCCAGGAACGTCGTCATGGGTCTCTCCTTCACGCGGCCCGGAACTGGACCCACATGCCCCGCGTCAGCAACGCCGGGTTGGGCCGGTCGAGATCCCACAGCGCGGCGTCGGTGTGACCGATGAGCTGCCAGCCACCGGGCGAGCGGCGCGGATAGATCGCGCTGAATTCACCGGCGAGGCCGACGGACCCTGCGGGCACCGCGGTGCGCGGCTCCGCCCGCCGCGGCACCCGCAGCCGCGCGTCGCCGTCGACCAGGTACGCGAAACCCGGTGCGAAGCCGCTGAATCCGACCCGCCACGGCGTGGCGGTGTGGGCGTTGATCACCTGCGCGGTGCTCAGCCCCGTCGCGTCGGCGACCCCGGCGAGGTCCGGGCCGTCGTAGACGACGTCGATCACCACGTCGGCGTGGCCCTCGGCCGGGGGCTCGGGCGCGGCGATGTCCGTCGGCGCCCGCATCATGCGCAGGCGCTGCCGGACGACGCCCTGCAGGCGCGGGCTGTCCAGCTTGACCAGCACGGTGCGGGCGGCCGGGACCAGGTCGAGCACGCCCGGCAGCGCCGTCCCGGACAAGACCTCGACCCACGCCAAAACCTCTGCCGTGCTGCCACATTGGAGCACCAGCGCCCGGTCGCCGTAGTCCAGAACGGTATTGCCGACCAGGTCGGTCGACAGCTCTTTGGAAACCCCACCCCCGGGGACACTCCCCATGTCCGTCACGCTCATTACTCGACGGTAACTCCGGGATCCGGGCGGGCGGGAGGGTTTCGCGGGATTTTCGAGCACTGCCAGAGCTGCCTTAACGAACGCTCAAACAGTCGAAGGCTAACCCAGGACTTTGGCGATCAGCGGCGGCAGTTGATCGGCGACCACCGGGTAGCTCAACGGGGACGCGAACGCGATCGCGCCGGCGAGGTCCTTGGTGGTGAAGACGTGGCGGTTCTGCGCGGTCGCCTGCGAACCCGCCACCTCGGGGTCGGCCAGCAGCGCCTTCTGGTCGTCGGGACTTTCGGTCGTCCAGATCACGACGTCGGCGGAATCGAGCACCGCCTTGATCTGCTCGCGAGGGATGACGGCGCGATGGTCGGTGCCGAAGGGTTTGATGCTGTCGGCGATGACGAGCCCCATCTGGTTGAGGAAGTCGGTGCGCCAGCCCGCCAGGGTCGCCACCACGGTTCCCCGAAACAGCGTGCCCTGCATCAGCAACGCCTTCTTGGCCTGCCACTGCGGGTTCTTCTGGGCGACGGCGGCGAATTGCTTGTCGACGGCGTCGATCTGCGACTTCATCTGGTCGGCCTGGAACACCGCCTGGCCGACCGAGGTGGCCTGGTCCTTCCACGGCTCGAAGAACGCGTCGCCGTCGGATTGCGCGATGGTCGGCGCGATGGCCGACAGCCGCTGGTAGGTGTCGGCGTCCAGGCCGGCGTTGACGGCCACGATCAGGTCGGGTTTGAGCCCGGCGATCTGGTCGACCGGAATCCCGTTGTCCAGGTTGAGAACCACCGGCTGGGCCGCGCCGAGCTTGGCCTGCGCCCACGGCCACACCGCGAAGGGCTGGTCCCCGAACCAGTGGGTCACCGCGACGGGCACCACGCCCACCGCGAGCAGGTCGTCCTGCTCGGTGTAGCCGGCGCTGACCACGCGCTTGGGCGGCTGCGCGATCACGGTCTGCCCGAACAGGTGGGTGACCGTCACCGACCCGGCGGCCGCGCCGCCCGGCCCCGGCTTGCGCGACGAGCACGCCGCGACCACCCCGCTCACCCCCGCGAGCTGCAAGAATCCCCGGCGACTCCATCCGGTCATCGCGTGAGATTATCGCGTCCGGTGCCCGGGCCCCGCCGCGCCGCGCGAAAGTTCTGACAACCGGCCGGCCGCCGTTGGTATCCCCGCGTAGCTCCGGCGTAACGGCGCACGCCACGACCGGTAACAGCGCGTCCTTAGCGTCGGGCCGGTGACCATGACAGCGCCCGCGCCGACGCGCGCGCCGCACCCCCGACGGCGCCGGCGGCACTGGATCGACGACTGGCGGCCCGAGGACCCCGTGTTCTGGGCGGCGAGCGGCAAGGCGATCGCCCGGCGCAACCTGATCTTCTCCGTCTTCGCCGAGCACGTCGGGTTCAGCGTCTGGATGCTGTGGAGCATCGTGGTCGTGCAGATGCCGGCGCTGACCCCTGGCCGGGCGCTGTGCCTGGTCACCGTCCCCAGCGGCGTCGGCGCGGTGATGCGGCTGCCGTACACCTTTGCGGTCCCGATCTTCGGCGGCCGCAACTGGACGGTCGTCTCGGCGACCCTGCTGCTGATCCCGTGTCTGCTGTTGGCCTGGGCGGTGGACCACCCCCACCTCCCGTTCGCGGCGCTGGTCGCGATCGCGGCGACGGCGGGCGTCGGCGGCGGCAACTTCGCCTCGTCGATGGCCAACATCTCGTTCTTCTACCCCGAGAGGGACAAGGGGTGGGCGCTGGGCCTCAACGCGGCCGGCGGCAACCTCGGGGTGGCCGTCGTGCAGAAGATCATCCCGCCGATCGTGGTCGCGGGCGGCGGGCTGGCCCTGTCGCGCGCCGGGCTGTTCTATGTGCCGTTGGCCGTCGCGGCCGCGGTGTGCGCGTTCCTGTTCATGGACAACCTCACCGAAGCACGGGCCGACCCGGGGCCCGTTCTGCAGTCGCTGCGGCACCGCGACACCTGGCTCATGGCGCTGCTGTACCTCGGCACGTTCGGGTCCTTCATCGGCTACTCCGCGGCGTTTCCGAGCCTGCTCAAGACCGCGTTCGGGCGCGGCGACATCGCGCTGGCGTGGGCGTTTTCCGGGGCGGCGATCGGGTCGGTGGTCCGTCCGCTGGGCGGCCGGCTGGCCGACCGGATCGGCGGGGCCCGCGTCACCGCGGCCGGCTTCGTCATGCTCGCCGCGGGCGCCGCGGCGGCGCTGTGGTCGGTCAACGCGAGAAGCCTGCCGGCGTTCTTCGCCAGCTTCATGTTCCTGTTCGTCGCCGCCGGCATCGGCAACGGCTCCACCTACCGGATGATCTCGCGAATCTTCGCGGTCAAGGGCGAGCTCGCCGGCGGCGACCCGGACACGATGGCGCACCTGCGCCGCCAGGCCGCCGGAGCGCTGGGTGTCATCTCCTCGGTCGGCGCCGCGGGCGGGTTCGCCGTCCCGCTCGCCTACGCCTGGTCCACGTCGCACTTCGGCGGCATCGAGCCCGCGCTGCGGTGCTACCTCGGCTTCTTCGCCGCGCTGCTGACCGTGACGTGGTTTGCGTACTTGCGCAAGGAATCTCGGTTGGGCGGATTGGGCGTCTAGCGGTCCTGGCGCGTGTCCCACGGGCTGTAGTCGGCGATCAGCTCCTCCTGTGGCGGGCGCTCGCCGGCCGGCACGTGCTGCAGGTTGATCCGGACCCGGTACCAGATCGAGCTCGGCCCGCGCATGCCGTCGACCAGGACGTCGGCCGGGCGCAGCAGGGCGGCCGCGGCGCGATGGCGCTCGCGCCAGGTGTCCAGCGCGGCGAGCGCCTCGTCTTTGGTCTTGGTGCGGGCGATCTCGATGAGCGGCTTCGACGACACCCGCCTGCCCGAGCCCTTCTTCGCGCCGCTCGGGGCGCGCTCGGGCGGCCCCATCTCCTCGGCCAGCTCCAACAGCCGGTCGAGCTCGCCGACCGCGTCATCCATCCCCGCCCAGGGATCGCCGATGTCGGCAAGCCGGGCGGGCACCGTGTCGATGGTGAACGCCCCGGGCGAGCAGCCGGCCACCTCGTCCCAGTGCAGCGGCGTCGACACCCGGGCGTCCGGGGTCGCCCGCACGGAATAAGCGGACGCGACGGTGCGGTCCTTGGCGTTCTGGTTGAAGTCGACGAACACCCCCTCGCGCTCCTCCTTCCACCAGCGGCTGGTCGCCGCGTCGGGCGCGCGCCGCTCGACCTCGCGGGCGACGGTCTGCGCGGCCAGACGAACCTGGCGGAACCCCCAGCGCGGGGCGATCCGGGCGTAGATGTGAAACCCGCGGGACCCCGACGTCTTCGGCCACGCGACCAGGCCGTAGTCCTCCAGCACCTCGCGGGCCACCAGCGCGACCTCGACGATGCGCCGCCACGTCACCCCGGGCATCGGGTCCAGGTCGACGCGCAGTTCGTCGGGGTGGTCGAGGTCGCCGGCGAGCACCGGGTGCGGGTTGAGGTCCACGCAGCCCAGGTTGATCACCCAGGCCAGCCCGGCGGCGTCGTGGATGACGGCCTCGGCGGCGGAAGTCCCACGCGCATAGTGCAATTCGGCGACGTCGACGTAGTCCGGCCGGTTGGCCGGCGCCCGTTTCTGGAACACGGCCTCCTGCGTGATGCCCTTGACGAAGCGCTTGAGGATCATCGGCCGGCCGGCCGCGCCGCGCAGCGCCCCGTCGGCGACGGACAGGTAGTAGCGGACCAGGTCGAGCTTGGTGTGCGGACCCGTGCCGCCGTGCCGCTCGAAGACGACCCTGTCCGGATGGGTGATGGTGACCTCGCGCCCGGCCGCTTCCAGTGACGCCGGGCCGGTCATGTTCATCATCGTAGGTCGGGGGGTATTAACTAGTGGCACTGCGACGGACGTCACATAGGGTGGAATCCATGCCAAACCTGATTGGCCTGCCAGGTCAGGCCGTCACCAAAGTTCAGCAGTACCTCGAACGCGGCTCGGCAGAACTGCACTACGTGCGCAAGATCTTCGAGGCGGGCGCCTTCCGGATCGAGGCGCCGCAGAACTACGCCGCGATGGCCGCCGAGATCTACAAGTGGGGCGAGTTCGGCATGCTGCCGTCGCTCAACGCCAGGCGCCATCCCGACCGCGCGGCGTGCATCGACGAAGAGGGCGAATTCAGCTACCAGGAGCTCGACGAGGCCGCGCACGCGGTGGCCAACGCGCTGATCGAGAAGGGTGTCAAGGGCGGCGACGGCGTGGCCCTGCTGGCCCGCAACACCCGTTGGTTCCTCATCGCCTATTTCGGCGCCGCCCGGGTCGGCGCCCGCATCATCCTGCTCAACAGCGAGTTCTCCGGCCCGCAGATCAAGGAGGTGTCGGAGCGCGAGGGCGCCAAGCTGATCATCTACGACGACGAGTACACCAAGGCCGTCAGCAAGGCCGAGCCGGAGCTGGGCATGCTGCGCGCGCTGGGGACCAACCCGGACACCGACGAGCCGTCGGGAAGCAAGGACGAAACGCTGGCCGACCTGATCGAGCGCAGCGACAAGAAGCCGGCGCCCAAGGCGAGCAGGCACGCGTCGATCATCATCCTGACCAGCGGCACGACCGGCACCCCCAAGGGCGCCAACCGCAGCACCCCGCCGACGCTGGCGCCGGTCGGCGGCATCCTGTCGCACGTTCCCTTCAAGGCCGGCGAGGTGACCTCGCTGCCGGCGCCGATGTTCCACGCGCTGGGTTTCCTGCACGGCACGATCGCGATGTTTCTGGGCTCGACCCTGGTGCTGCGCCGCAAGTTCAAGCCGCCGCTGGTGCTCGAGGACATCGAGAAGCACAAGGTGACCGCGATGGTGGTGGTGCCGGTGATGCTGTCGCGGATCCTCGACGCGGTGGAGAAGATGGACAAGAAGCCCGACCTGTCCAGCCTGAAGATCGTGTTCGTATCCGGATCGGCGCTGGGAGCCGACCTCGCGGAACGGTCGCTGAAGGACCTCGGTCCGGTCATCTACAACATGTACGGCTCGACGGAAATCGCCTTCGCCACCATCGCCGAGCCCAAACACCTGGAATTCAACTCGTCGACCGTGGGGCCCGTCGTCAAGGGCGTCAAGGTCAAGATCTACGACGACAACGGCAAGGAGTTGCCGCAGGGCGAGGTCGGCCGCATCTTCGTCGGCAACGCCTTCCCCTTCGAGGGCTACACCGGCGGCGGCAAGAAGCAGGTCATCGACGGGCTGTTGTCCTCGGGCGACGTCGGCTACTTCGACGAGAACGACCTCCTCTACATCAGCGGGCGCGACGACGAGATGATCGTCTCCGGCGGCGAAAACGTCTTCCCCGCCGAAGTCGAGGACCTGCTCACCGGGCATCCCGACGTCGTGGAGGCCACCGCGATCGGCGTCGAGGACAAGGAGTGGGGCCACCGGCTGCGCGCGTTCGTGGTCAAGAAGTCCGACGCCGACCTCGACGAGGACACCGTCAAGCACTACGTGCGCGACCACCTGGCCCGCTACAAGGTGCCGCGCGAGGTCGTCTTCCTCGACGAGCTACCGCGCAACCCCACCGGCAAGGTCCTCAAGCGCGAGCTGCGCGAGATGAAGATCGACGGCGACTAGCGCCGTCTCAGCCGGCCCGCCACTGATCGGGCTTCTTTTTGTCAGTGAGAGTTCGGACGCGGGCGACGAGCGGCGAGTGTCCCCGCTGTTTCGCCCAGTCGATGGCCGCCTGCTGGGTTTCGGCGCGGTGCAGCTCGCTGTCGGCCTGGTCTTCGACGACGTAGTGCGAGATGGCGTCTCCCTCGCGGCCTTTGGGCCGCGGTTCGATGTAAACCTTGGGCATGATGGGGGCTCCTCCTCCGCTGGTCCTCCGCTGGGTGCCGGTCAGACGACCTACGCATACCCGGATCAGCGCGGAGGGAACGTCGTTCGGCGACGCCCGCGGCTCCCGGCAACCGGCTTACTTGCGGACTTGAATGGCGCGGATGACTTGCGCGGAAAGTTTGGGATCGGCCAGCAGCTGGTCGATGAGCGCGGTGAGGACCTCTTGTCCGGTGACGCGGGCGACCCCGATGCGGTCGGCGGCCTCGCGCTGCCAGACGTCGAGCGCGCGGTGGGTGGCGAGCGGCAGGTCGACGGTTCGCCGTGTCCGCTGGCCGCGTGACGATCCGTCCCCGGACCGCGACTTCGCTTCTCGCTGGACAGCCGGTGGTCGCAGGGTGATGCGCTCGGTGGCGGCGGCGTCTCCGGCGGGCCTGCCGGACGGCGGCTGAGCGCGGAACGCGGCGGCGCTGGGGCCAGGGTTGAGGTTCACTGCGGCGATCGTCCCTCCCGTCGGCGGCCGGTCAGTAACTCAGTACTCGGCCGTGCGTCTGACGATACTGATTGTCTCGCTCAGCGCAAATTGCCGCGCCGGATCCGGGCGCGCCGGTCCGCCGGCGGGTTGGCGCCGCTCGCATTCCCGCTCGCTTTCCCGTTCAATTCCAGGAAGATAGCCAGGAAGATATTTCGAATGACGGCATTAAGGCAGAATTGGTAAATACGGAATCTGCTGATACTGATTTGCGGAATCCGACATCTCAGTACACGTGTTCAGCCGGATAACACAGCTGTTCACAGCGGGTATCCGCAAGTACTGATCCCAGTACATCCGAAAATTGGATTCCCAGCATTTGTGCGCAATTCTCAGGCGGAATTGTCGCCTATTTCACACACTAATTCGGGCCGTAGATATTGTTTGCCCGCGCATTAGTGAGTAATTTAAAAGTGGTAGTGCGACGGCCCCTGGAAGGAGCTCCCTAATGAAGATTTCACCGCGATCCCTGCGTAACGCGGCCGCCGGCGCGGTCGGCACCGGCGCGCTGGCCGGCGCGCTGTTGTTCGGCGGCGTGCCCGTGGCCAACGCCGCCCCCGCGCCCGCCCCGGCCACGAGTTTTGCCACCGCCGGGCCGCACGGCGCCGACGTGATCCCCGCGGGCTGGGGACATCACTGGTGGCACCACGGGTGGGGACACCACTGGGGCCACGGCGGACACTTCCTGTGGCACCACAACTGGTGGAACTGGTGGTGGTGAGCCGCTGAGCGACCACCGGCACAAGCCGGGGGCCGAGGGTTACAGCCATGCCGACCTGGGACCGGCCCCCGGGTCGGCATGAGCGTCTCTACGGGTCCCTCGGCAGGCCCAGCAGCCGTTCGGCGATGATGTTGAGCTGCACCTCGGAGGTGCCGCCGTAGATGGTGGTGGCGCGGCTGGCCAACAGGTACTCGCCCCACTTGCCCGCCAACTCGTTGGTGTCGCCGATGGCGGCGTCGGTGCCGAAGGACGACACCGCGAATTCGGCATAGCCCTGCCCCGTGCGCATCGACAGCAACTTCGAGATCGCCGCCGACGGCATGGCGTCACCGCCGGCCAGCGTCAACAGCGTCGAGCGCAGGTTCAGCACCTTGGCGGCGTGACCCTCGGCGATCAGCTGCCCGGCCCGGTGCTGGGCGACCTGGTCGAGCTGCCCGTCGCGGACGAAGTCGACGAACTCGGGCAGGGTCGCCAGGAAATTGGCGTCGCTGCTGCCGATCGACACCCGCTCCGCGGTCAGGGTGTTGCGGCTGACCTCCCAGCCCCGGTTGACCTCGCCGAGCACGCAGTCGTCGGGGACGAACACGTCGTCGATGTAGACGGTGTTGAACATCGCGTTGCCGGTCAGCTCGCGCAGCGGCTTGACGGTGACGCCCTCGCTCTGCATGTCCAGCAGGAAGTACGTGATGCCATTGTGTTTAGGTGCGGAGGGGTCCGTTCTTGCCAGCAGTGCGCCCCACTGCGAGAACTGCGCGGCGGTGGTCCAGATCTTCTGCCCGGTGATGCGCCAGCCGCCCTCGGTCCTGGTCGCCTTGGTGCTCAACCCGGCCAGGTCCGAACCGGCGCCGGGCTCGGAAAACAGCTGGCACCAGATCATCTGGCCCCGGAAGGTCGGCGGCAGGAACCGCTGCTTTTGCTCCTCGGTGCCGAACGCGACGATCGACGGGATGATCCACGCCGCGATGCCGACCTGCGGCCGGCGGACCCGGCCCTCGGCGAACTCCTGCGCGATGATGATCTGCTCCACCGGGCCGGCGGCGCGCCCCCACGGCTTGGGCAGGTACGGCAGCACCCAGCCGGCCTCGGCGATCGCGACCGTGCGCGGATCGCGCTCCATCGCCTTGAGCGCGGAAACCTCGTCCCGGATCTCGGAGCGCAGCTTCTCGGTGTCGGGGTCCAGGTCGATGTTGACCGGGCGCATGCCGGTGGTGGTCGCGGTGTCCACGACCCGCTGCGGGTATTCCGAGCCGCGCCCGAAGGAGGCGGCCAGCAGCATGGCGCGGCGGTAGTAGACATTCGTGTCGTGCTCCCAGGTGAAGCCGATCCCGCCGTGCACCTGGATGCAGTCCTGCGCGCATCGCTGGGCGGCCGCCGGCGCCAGCGTCGCGGCGACGGCCGCGGCGAACTCGACCTTGGGAGTGGCGATGTCCCAATCGTTTTGGCGCGCCTCGTCGATCGCGCGGGCGGCGTCCCACACCGCGGCGGTGGCCCGCTCGGTGTCGGCGATCATCTCGGCGCACTTGTGCTTGATGGCCTGGAACTGGCCGATCGGCCGGCCGAACTGCTCGCGGATCTTGGCGTACTGCGACGCGGTATCGGTGGCCCAGCGCGCCACGCCGATCGCCTCGGCCGACAGCAGCGTGGTCATCAGCGCGTGCGCGGTGGCCATGCTCAGGTTGCTCAACACGACGTCGTCGGCCACCTCGACCGCGTTGGCCCGCACGTGCGCGATGGGACGCAGCGGGTCGATGCTCTTGACCGGCTCGATCTCGAGCTCGTCGGCGCGCAGCACCACCCATTCCTCGCCGCTGTCGATCGCGACGGGCAGCACCAGCAGGGACGCCTGCCCCGCGGCCGGAACCGCGCGGACCTCGCCGCGGATCACCAGCGAGTCGCCGTGGCGGGTGGCGGTGAGGGCGCAGCAATCGCGCGCGTAGGCCGCGATGGCGGTGCCGGAGGCCAGCTCGGCGAGCACCTTGGCCTCGGGGTCGTGCGCGGAGATCAGTGCGCTGGCGATCGCCGACGGCACGAATGGCCCTGGCACCGCGCCGTAGCCGAACTCGGCGAGCACGACCGCCAGCTCGAGGGTGCCGAAGCCTTGTCCGCCAACAGATTCCGCGAGATGCACGCCGTGCAGCCCCTGTTCGGCGGCCGCCCGCCAGTACGGCGGGGGATTCTGGACCGCGGTTTCCATCGCCTCGTGTAGCACCTCCGACGGCGCCACCCGCGCCACCAGTGATCGCACCGAGTCGGCGAGGGCTTGATGCTCAGGAGTTATTGCGATCGGCATTGGCCGCCTTCCGAGGTTCGGGTCCGCTTCCGCGGAGCACTCTCCAAGCTAACAACCGGTGGGTTGGTTGACCATAGGGGTCAGCGGTCACCGAGAGCGGCCAGGGGTCCGAACAACCAGTCGAGAGTTTGGCCCGTGGCGGGACTGATCCAGCCCACGTTGACCGCGGCGTTGACCAGCGTCGGTAACAGCGGGCTGGTGTTGTCGATCGTGTAGTAGTGGGCCAGGCCGTCCGTATAGGTCGGGGTGGCAGCCTGGATCTGCCCGGGACTCAATCCCAGGTATTCCTCGTGCGTGCTGAAAAGGCCTGCGACGGCGGTGATGTCCCCGATCGGGTTGCTGAGGAAGTTCGTCGGCCAGGCCGCGTAACCGTCGCCCGCGAGCGTGTAAACGTCGGTCGGGTAGTAGTTCGGCGTCGTGAGCCCCATCGTCTGGCTCAAACCGGCGAACGGGAGTAGCGGCTTGACCAGGTCGCCGACCGGACCGAGCGAGGGCAGCAGTGTGTTCAATATGCCCCCGGAGGCGGAAGCGGGGTCTCCGACCAACACGAAGTGGAGGTCGGTCGCCGGCACCCCTTCGGCGTGGAGTTGCATCATTGCCGCGGAAGCGGCAGCGGCGCTTTGTGAGTAGCCGAAAACCCAGATCGGGTTTTGGGCACTCACCTGCCCGGTTGCCATCTGTGCGTTGATGGCGGCCATCAAGCTCGCTACGTCCGTGGGCAAGTTGGCGTCCGTGTTGTATCCCAACTCGGGTGTGTACAGCGATTCCGCGTGGCCGTGGAATCCGAGCGGCGCAAGGTAGAGCCGCTCGACGGTTGCTACGTAGCCGGCGCTCGGCTGCGGAATTCCCGTGGGCCCCATGACGAGCGCGATGCCGCCTGTGCCGGAAGTGGTGGAAGTGGTGGTCGGACTCGGGTCCGGCGACTGCGCCGCTGACGCGGCGGTGCCGGCGGCGCCGCTGCTGCCCGCGCTGCCGGTGCCCCCGCTGGAACCGAACAGCGGGCGGCCCAACAGCGCCTCGGTGAACGCATTGACCGCACCCTGCACGGTCCCGGCGGGGTTCTGCAACAGCGCAGCGCCGGCGGCCTCGGCGCCCGCATACCACCCCGCGCCGGCCGTCATGGCCTGTACAAACTGGTGGTGAAACGCCGACGCGTCCGCGCTGATCGCCTGGAATGCCCGGCTGTACCCGCCGAAGAACGTCGCGACGGCCGCCGACACCTCATCGGCGCCCGCCGGTGCCAACTCCATCGTGGGGGCCGCCGCCGCGAGGGCGGCGCGGATGTCGGCCTCGATCCTTGCCAAAGCCCCGGCCGCCGTGCCGACCACGTCCGGTGCCACCGTCAGGTACGTCATCGTCTGCCCTCCACCGCAAACGGCGCCTCGGCGAACGTCGCGCGTTCGGCCGACGGGGAAAGCATATTGCCGCCCGGACCCGCCTGGAGCGCCTTGACCAAATCGGTCAAAAACCGGTCGTGGCCACTCGGTTGACCACATTGGCCAGGCGTTCGCCGTCGCGCAGCGGGCTGGGGGCACCTCCCGCTTGCGGGGGACATCAGCGGCACTGCGCCCGCGGCCACCGACGCCGCGTTGGCGCCCGGCATGTCGGCCACCGCGATGCCGCGCTCGGCGGCGGCCGCCACGTCGATGGTGTCGACCCCGGCCCCGAGCTTGTGCACCGGCCGCAGCCGTGTCCCGCGCCGCACGTCGTCGCCCGACAGCGGCCGCAGCACGTGCCAGATCACGTCGGCGTGCGGCAGGTCCCGGTAAAGCTGCGTGTCGTCGTCCTCGGCGCACCATCGCACGTCGAGCCAATCCGATTCCGGCGCAACGAAGTCCAGGACTTTGTGGCCCGGAACGAAGTGGGCGAGAACTCGCACGCCTGGCTCAGGGCCACCGTTCGGCGATCCACCCGGCGATGGCATCGGCCTGCGCGTCGCGCGCGCCCGGGGTGGTGAAGTAGTGGTCGGTGTCGATCGAGGCCTGCTCCTTGTCGGAGCCGGTCAGCGCGTCGAAGATGCGCCCGGCGTCGGACGGGAAGACGCCGGTGTCGGCCTCGGCGTTGACCACCAGGGCGGGGCAGCTGATGCGGGCCAGGTGTGGCTCGGCCCGGGTTTGCGCCAGCCGCAGGCTCCACATGCCCAGCCAGCTGCGCAGGGTGCAGGCCGCCGCGATGCCCTGCGCGGAGCGGTTGGCCTTGGCCGGGACGCCCGCGTAGCACGTGTTCGGCTTGCGCGTGGTGGGCTCGATGCCGGGGTCCACCATGCGCGGATCGGCCCAGGTGCGCATCACGGTGAACGGGCGATCCGAGAAGCCCGCGGCGCGAACGCGTTTGAGCTCCGCCTCGGCCCAGTCGGTGATGGCGTGGTTGCGGGCGGCCTGCGCGTCGCGGTAGCGGGCGAGGAACTCCGGCGAGTACGGCGGGCCGTTGCGCTCGTCGAACAGGTCGAGCCCGGCATCGGTGGCCACCGGGTCGTTCTCGTCGACGACGGCGGCGTCCATCCAGGCGGTCAGCACGTCCGGGCGGCCGGGGTGCGCGGCGGTCGCGACGTAGCCGTCCGCGGGGATCAGCTCGGTGAGCCCGGCCGCCGGGCGCATGCCGCCCAGCGGGCTCACGTTCGGTTCGACCGCCTGCGACTGATAGGCGGCCATCAACGATCCTCCACCCGAATTACCCAGCAGCACAACGGTATCCACGCCCGCGACCTCGCGCAGCCAGCGCACGCCCACGCCGATGTCGACCAGCGCGTGGTCGAGCAAGAAGCTGCTTTCGAAACCGCGGAACCTGGTGTTCCAGCCCAAAAACCCGATGCCGCGAGCGGCCGCGTAGTCGGCGAGATAGTGCTCGGAGAAGTCGATCTGGTAGTGGGCGGCGATCATCGCCACCCTCGGCTTGGCCCCCTGCGCGCGGTGATAGAGCCCCTGACAGGGATGCCCGCCGGCCCCGGCGCGCCCGGCGGTGGGCGACGGCAGGCCCACGAACTCGCGGATCACGCCGGGTTGACCGGTCACGCCGGGCCACCCCCGCCGTATATGGCGCGGTAGTAGATGTTGGCCAGCGTCCGGATGCAGGCCGCGTCGTCGGGTTCGGTCTGCGCGGTGAGCTGGACGAAGCAGAACTGGTTGAACATCGCCACGATCGCCTCGGCGATCAGCTGCGGGTCGTCGTCGGGGCAGTGGCCCTCGGCCTGGGCCCGCCGGACCGTGTCGCTGATGAACGAGATGGGCACGGCGCATATTTCGGCCCAGTACTGCGCGAAGTCGTCGCTGACCATGGCCAGCTGGGACACGCTGATCACCTCGGCGAGGCGGTTGCGGTAGGTCTGCCAGTGCGCGGCGGCGGCGGCGTGCGCCCGCTCGCGATCCGAGAGGCCGTGCCCGGTCACCGAGCGCGCGCGCTCGTTGGCCTCGTCGCGAAACCGCACGGCCCATTGGCGCACCATCGCCTCTTTGGAGTCGTAGTAGTTGTAGAACGACCCCGCCGAGCGGCCCGCCTCGGCGGCGATGTCGGCGATGGTCGTCGCCAGGATGCCCTTGCGCGCCACCACCGTTCGGGCGGCCGAGTCGATCGCGGCCTGCGTGCGCCGGCCGCGATGGGTCGGGAAGCCGGGCGCCGTCGTCGACATCCGTGCGCACCTCCCTAGAGCAAAACTGAATCTGATGTTAGATTCAGATTTGGATCTTGGCCATGCCCACGGGAGCCGCACGATGATCAAGCCGCACAACACCAACACCGAATTCGAGCTCGGCGGGATCAACCACGTCGCGCTGGTGTGCGCCGACATGGCGCGCACCGTGGACTTCTACTCGGGAGTCCTCGGGATGCCGCTGATCAAGTCGCTCGACCTGCCCGAGGGCGCCGGGCAGCACTTCTTCTTCGACGCCGGCAACGGCGACTGCGTCGCGTTCTTCTGGTTCGCCGACGCCCCCGACCGGGTGCCGGGCATCTCGTCGCCGGGCGCCATCCCGGGCATCGGCGACATCACCAGCGCCGTGAGCACCATGAACCACCTGGCCTTCCACGTGCCCGCGGAGAAGTTCGACGACTACCGGCAGCGGCTCAAGGCCAAGGGCGTGCGGGTGGGCCCGGTGCTCAACCACGACGAGAGCGACCGGCAGGTGTCGGCGACCGTGCATCCCGGGGTCTACGTGCGGTCGTTCTACTTCCAGGACCCCGACGGCATCACCCTCGAATTCGCCTGCTGGGTAAAGGAATTCGGTGCCGGCGACAACAAGGCGGTGCCCAGGACCGCGGCCGACCGGCGGCCCGCCGCGGGGGCCGTACGCTAGCGCGATATGACCGAGGGCATGTTGTCGGACGCGCAGATCGCCGCGCTGACGCCCGAGCAGCGGCGCGAGCTGATCACCCGGCTGGAAAAACCCCTGAGCGACGTCATCGACCCGGCGCTGCTGCACCGGATCCGCCGCATCCGCCTGGGCCTGATGGTCGGGGGCTCGCTGGCGATGATCCCGTGGCTGAGCTACCTCGCGGTGACGCTGCCGGCCAACTACGTCGCCCACAACTGGCCCCTCACGTGGATCGGGTTCGACGTCCTGCTGGTGGTGTTCATGTCGGCGACCGCGGTGCTGGGGTACCTGCGCCGTCAGCTGCTGGTGCCGGCCGCCTTCACCACCGGCGTGCTGCTGATCTGCGACGCGTGGTTCGACCTGATGACCGCGGGGCCGCGGGACGTGACGCTGTCGGTCGTCACGGCAGTGCTGATCGAGCTGCCGCTGGCCGCGTTCATGATCTTTTCCGCCGTGCGGATGATGCGGTTCACGATGATGCGGTTGTGGCTGCTCGACCCCGGGATGCGGCTGTGGGACCTGCCGCTGTTTCCGTGATCCGGTACAGGTTCGGCTCGGCGAGCTCGTCGAGCAGCGCCGCCAGCTGATCGACCAGCTGCTCCGGCTCGAGCCGGACGTCGCCGGCCAGCCAGGCGCTGATGGTTTGCCCGACGCCGCCGACCACGAAATGCGCCGCGGCCTTGATGCGTTCGTTTGCCGGGACGCGCAGCACGTCGCCGACGTGCTGGCCGGACAGCATGGCGAACAGGGCGCTGGATTCGGCGCGCTTGCGCACGATCACCGGGTTGGCCAGCTGGGTGCTGAACAGCAGGCGCCCGATGCGGGCATCGCCGGCGATGGTGCGCACGATGTTGGCCATCCCGGCGCGGGTCTGCTCGGGGGCCGGGACCGCCGCCACCGCGGCCTGGGTGGTGGCGGCCAGCTCGGCGACCACCCAGTCGAACACCCCGCCGACGAACTCGTCCTTGTCGGCGAAGCTTTCGTAGAAGTAGCGGGCCGCCAGCCCGGCCCGGGCGCAGATGCCGCGGACGGTCAGCGCGGCGATGTCCTGCCGTTCGGCGCCCAGCAGTTCCAGTCCGGCGGCCAGCAGCCGCCGGCGCCGCTCGGCCAGCCGCTGGGCAGGCTCGACGCCGCGGTAGGGCCGCACGCTGGACGCTTCGGGCATGCCCCCATCTTGACACCGGCCCGGCGAGGAGACAACATCAGGAAACAAGCGTTCGCAGATTTTGCGGCCGGTGTCAGGGAGGACTCAGCATGGCCACGCACGAAGTCGTTCATCAGCCGGTTGGGCAGGTGGAGCGGCCGGTCACCGACCCGCCGCGGCCCGCCCCCCGTCGCCGCCGCCGGCGATCCCTCGGCGTCGACGAGGGCCTGATGGGCGTGGCCCTGCTGGCCGGGCCCGCGAACGTGATCATGCAGCTGGCGCGGCCCGGCGTCGGCTACGGGGTGCTGGAGAGCCGCGTCGAGAGCGGCCGGGTCGACCGGCACCCGATCAAGCGGGCGCGCACCACCTTCACCTATCTCGCGGTGGCGAGCAACGGCAGCGATGCCCAGAAGGACGCCTTCCGCCGGGCGGTGAACCGCGCGCACGCGCAGGTGTACTCCACCGAGGAGAGCCCGGTGGCCTACAACGCGTTCGACATCGACCTGCAGTTGTGGGTGGGGGCATGCCTGTACAAGGGCGGGGTCGACATCTACCGCATCTTCATCGGCGAACTGGACGGCGAGGACGCCGAGCGCCACTACCGCGAGGGCATCACCCTGGCCACCACGTTGCAGGTGCCGCCGGAGCGGTGGCCGGCCGACCGGGCGGCCTTCGACCGGTACTGGCAGGAGTCGCTGGACCAGGTGCACATCGACGACGCCATCCGCGACTACCTGTATCCCATTGCCGCCGGCCGCATCCGGGGCGTCTCGCTGCCGCGCCGGCTGCAACGCATGTCGGACGATTTCAACCTGCTGATCACCACGGGCTTTTTGCCGCAGCGGTTCCGCGACGAGATGCGGCTGCCGTGGGACGCCGCCAGGCAGCGGCGCTTCGATCGTTTGATGGCCGTGTTGCGCACGGTCAACCGCATGCTGCCGCGCGTCGTGCGGCAGTTCCCGTTCAACGTCCTGCTGTGGGACGTCGACCGCCGGATCAGGACGGGCCGTCCCCTGGTCTGAGTGCACGCGCCGCGTTGCGCCGCCACTATTGAAAATGATTTTCACGTTCAGTAGGCTCCGATGCTGGTAAGTCACCAGCGGAGGGGTATCGCACATGACGCTGTGGATGGCGTCGCCGCCGGAAGTGCATTCGGCCTTGCTCAGCGGCGGGCCGGGGCCCGCCTCGCTGTTGTCGGCCGCGGGCGCGTGGACGTCCTTGAGCGCCGAATACGCGGCGGCGGCCGACGAACTCGTCGGGGTGCTGGCGGCGGCCCAGGGCGGGGCCTGGCAGGGGCCCAGCGCCGAACAGTATGTGGCCGCCCACGTGCCGTACCTGGCGTGGCTGATGCACTCCCACGCGGCCGGCGCGGAAGCGGCCGCGCGGCACGAAACCGTCGCCGCCGGGTACACCGCCGCCCTGGCGGCCATGCCGACGCTGGCCGAGCTGGCCGCCAACCATGCGGTCCACGGCGTGTTGGTGGCGACGAACTTCTTCGGCATCAACGCCATCCCGATCGCGCTCAACGAGGCCGACTACGTCCGAATGTGGATCCAGGCGGCCACCACGATGCAGACCTACGAAGCGATTTCGGATGCGGCGCTGGTTCCCGCGTCCGCGGCGTCGCCGGGCACACCCGCGCCGCAAATCCTCAAGACCGAGGCCGCCGACGACGGCCACGATCATGGGGGCACCGCGAGCACGATCGACAACTTCGTCGCCGACGTCTTGCGCACCCTCACCGGCGGGCGCGTCGACTGGAATCCGCTGGAGGGCACCGTCAACGGCATACCGTTCGACTCGTACACCAACCCGGGCGACCCGATGTGGTGGGTCGTGCGGTCCCTGGAACTCAGTCAGGACTTCCAACAGTTCTCGCAGCTGCTGACGACGAATCCCGTTGCGGCCCTTCAATATCTGGTGGAGCTCGAGCTGTTCGATTGGCCGACCCATATCGCCGAGATCGCCACCTGGCTGAGCCAGTCCCCGCAGTTGCTGGCGGTCGCGCTCGGTGGCGCCATCGCCAACGTAGGGGCGGTGGCCGGCTTCGCGGGGCTGTCGGGGCTGGCCGGCATCCATCCGGCGGCCGTTCCCGCCGTCGCGCCAACCCCGGTCGCGCCCAACCCGATTCCCGTCCCCGCGGCGGCCCCCGCTGCTTCCGTGTCGGCCGCGGCGCCCGCGTCACCGTCGGCGCCCGCTCCGGCCGCGAGCGCGGTCACCTCCGCCGCGGCGCCGGCGGCACCGCCGGCCGCGGGCGGCGCCGGCTTCTTCCCGCCCTACGCCGCCGCACCCCCCGGCATCGGGTTCGGCTCGGGCATCAGCGCCGGCGCCGCCGCCGTCGCCAAGAAGAAAGCGCCCGAACCCGATTCGGCCGCGGCGGCGGCCACGGCCGGCGCGCGGGAGGCGGCGCGGGCACGGCGACAGCGTCGCCGTGCGCGTAAAAGGCGCGAGCGCGACCACGGCGACGAATTCCTCGACATGAACGTCGGTGTCGACCCGGACTGGGAGACACCGACGGCGGCGTCGCAGCGGGGCGGCGCCGCGCTGGGGTTTGCCGGCACGGCACCCAGGCAACGGGTGGGTGCGGCGGTCGGCTTGACCACGCTCGGCGGTGACGAGTTCGGCGGCCCCGTGGTCCCGATGCTGCCGGGCGGCCGGGATCCCGATCGCGGGTCGCCGTAGCCGCGCGGCGTAGGGTTCATCGGGTGCGTAGCGAAGGCGATACCTGGGACATCACCACGAGTGTCGGCTCGACGGCGCTGTTCGTGGCCACCGCGCGGGCGCTGGAGGCGCAGAAGCCCGACCCCCTGGCCGTCGACCCGTACGCGGAGTTGTTCTGCCGCGCCGTCGGCGGTCCGGCGGCCGACGTCCTCGACGGCAAGGATCCCGAGCACGCCCTGAAGACCCCCGACTTCGGCGAGAACTTCGTCAACTTCCAGGGCGCCCGCACCCGCTACTTCGACGAATACTTCCGGCGGGCCGCCGCCGCCGGCGTCCGGCAGGTGGTGATCCTGGCGGCCGGCCTGGACTCCCGCGCCTATCGGCTGGACTGGCCGGCCGCGACGACGATCTTCGAACTGGACCAACCGCAGGTGCTCGATTTCAAGCGCGAGGTGCTCGCCGGCCACGGCGCCCAGCCGCGCGCCGAGCGCCGCGAGATCGCCGTCGACCTCCGCGACGACTGGCCGCAAGCCTTGCGCGACAACGGGTTTGACGCCGCCAAACCGTCCGCGTGGATCGCCGAGGGCCTGCTGATCTATCTGCCGGCCAGCGCGCAGGAGCAGCTGTTCACCGGCGTCGACGGCCTGGCCGGGCCCGGCAGCCACGTCGCGATCGAGGACGGCGCCCCGCTCGAACCGGACGAATTCGAGGCCAAGCGCGAGGAGGAACGGGCCGCGATGGCCGACGGCACCGAGGAGCGCCCGTTCTTTCAGTTGGTCTACAACGAGCAGTGCGCCCCGGCCACCGAATGGTTCGGCCGGCGCGGGTGGACGGCCGTCGGCACCCCGCTGGCCGACTACCTGCGCCAACTCGGGCGGCCCGTGCCCGGCCCGGAGACCGAGGCCGGGCCGATGATCGCCCGCAACACGCTGGTCAGCGCCGTCAAGGGCTGACCCGAACCGGGTCCGGGGAACTTTCGCGCGTCGTCCGCCGACTACTAGCTGCGGGCTCTTCCGCCCGATCGCGAAGGAGTCGCCGCTATGACCGCCCCGGTGTGGATGGCGTCGCCGCCGGAGGTCCACTCGGCCCTGCTGAGCAGCGGTCCCGGCCCGGGCGGCCTGCTGACCGGCGCGGCGGGCTGGAGTTCGCTCAGCGCCACCTACGCGTCGGCGGCCGACGAGCTCACCGCCGTCCTGGCCGCGGCGCAGGCCGGCGCGTGGGAGGGGCCCAGCGCCGAGCGGTACGTGGCCGCGCACGCGCCCTATCTCGCGTGGCTGCGGCGGGCCAGCGTCAACAGCGCGTCGGCGGCCGCCCGGCACGAGACCGCGGCCGCCGCCTACACCGAGGCGCTGGCCACCATGCCGACCCTGCTGGAGCTGGGCGCCAACCATGCGCTGCACGCGGTGCTGGTGGCGACGAACTTCTTCGGCGTCAACGCCATCCCGATCGCGCTCAACGAGGCCGACTACGTCCGGATGTGGATCCAGGCGGCCACCACGATGGCCACCTATCAGGCGGTCTCCGGGGCTGCCGTCGCTCCCGCGGCCGGGGCGGCGCAGGCCGACCCGGCGCCCCAGATCCTGCACGCCGACGACGAGAGCGACGGGGATGACGGCGGGGGTGACGACGGCGGCATCGTCGACAACGACGGCGGCGATCCGTACCAGCTGAGCTGGTGGGAAAATCGCGTGCTCGAAATCTTCCAGACCCTGAGCCGCGACATCGAGGAATTTCCCGAGAATCCCGCGCAGGCCGTCGCGCAGGTCGAGTCCGATGCCCCGCTGCTGGTGGCCGACGAGGCCGGCCACGCGGCCGAGGCATACCAGGCGTTCGCCCCCGCGATCCAGGCCCTCGCGCTCGCCGCGCCGCTCGCAACCACCGGCGGGCTCGGCGGCCTCGGGGGCCTGGGCGGGCTGGCCGGGATCCAGGCCGGCCCGGCCCCCGCCGCGACGGCGGCGCCGCTGCCCGCGGCGCCCGGCGTGCCGGCCGCCGCCGGCACCGCGGCGCCCGCGCCAACCATGCCGGTGACCGGCTCCTCGGCGCCGGTCTCGGCTCCCGCGCCCGCCCCGGCGCCGGCGACCGCCGCGGCGCCGGCCCCGCCGCCCGCCGTCGCGGGGGGCGCCTACCCCTACCTGGTCGGCGGCCCGACCATCGGGTCCGCCACGGGCATGGGCGCGCGCGCCCGGCGGACGGCACCCGAGCCCGACGGCGCGGCGGCCGCCGCGGCGGCCGGCGTGGCGGCGCGACAGCAGGAACGGGCGCGACGGCGCCGCCGGGCGGCGATGAACGACCACCACCGCGCCCATCGCCACGAATTCCTGGATTCGGACCCCGCCGCGAACGACGAACCCCCCGCCGCGGCCGCGGTCGCCACCGGGCGCGGCGCCGGGGATCTCGGCTTTGCCGGAACGGCGGGCAAGCAGGCCCCCGGGGCCGCGGGATTGGCCACGCTGGGCGCCGGCGGGTACGGCGGCGGCCCGTCGGTGCCGATGGTGCCGGGAACCTGGGAGCACGACGAGATCGACGGAATTGCTAATGAAAATGGTTTTCAGTAGGCTCCGGGCTGAGCCGAATCTGGGAGACGTCTGTCAAATTGCCCGCGCCGGGCGCAAAATCCGAAAGTGCGGCAATGATTGCTTACAACGCCCTCATAAGCGGTGCTAAAGCGCGGGCGAAGGCGTGAGCCGCGGGGAGGCCCGGGGCGCCTCGACAACGTTGCTTAGGTAATGCTAACTTCAGTCGGTTAGGTAAGGGGAGGCTACATAGATGGGAAGTGGCCGTGGAACGCGGTGACGCCGGCGTGCTCGCAGCGCGGTCTGTGAATTCTCGGTCGGACGGCAAGGTGGACGGCGACACCGTCAGCCGGTTCGCCACGTGTTGCCGCGCGCTCGGCATCGCCGTCTACGAGCGCCAGCGCCCGGCCGACCTGCCCGCCGCCCGCTCCGGGTTCACGGCGCTGACGCGCATCGCGCACGAGCAGTGCGACGCGTGGACCGGCCTGGCCGCCGCCGGTGACGTCTCCCTGCGGGTGCTCGAGGCGGTGTCGCGCACCGCGGGCACCGCGGGCACGCTGCAGCGCCAGGTGGAGCTGGCGCCCGGCGCCCTGGGCTTCCGCTACGACACCGGGCTGTACTTGCAGTTCCGCGCCGACACCCCGGACGACTTCCACCTGGCCTACGCGGCGGCGCTGGCAACCGAGGGGCGGTTTGCCGAGGCGCACCAGATCGTCGGCGCCCTGTCCGAACGCCGCCCGGGCTGGCGGGAGGCCCGGTGGGTCGACGTCGTCGTCAACTACCGCGCCGAGCGCTGGTCGGACGTCGTCAAGCTGCTGACCCCGATCGTCAACGACGCCGACCTCGACGAGAGCTTCGCGCACGCGGTGAAGGTCACCCTGGGCACCGCGCTGGCCCGGCTGGGCATGTTCGCACCCGCGCTGTCGTATCTCGAGGAGCCCGACGGCCCCGTCGCGGTCGCGTCCGTCGACGGCGCGCTGGCCAAGGGGCTGGTGCTGCGCGCGCACGTCGACGAGGACTCGGCCAGCGAAGTGCTGCAGGACTTGTACGCGGCACACCCCGAGAACGACCAGGTCGAACAGGCCTTGTCCGACACCAGCTTCGGGATCGTGACCACGACCGCGGCCCGCATCGACGCGCGCACCGATCCCTGGGACCCGGGCACGGAGCCCACCGCGGAGGACTTCGTCGACCCCGCGGCCCACGAGCGCAAGGCCGCGTTGCTGCAGGAGGCCGAGCGCCAGCTCGCCGAATTCATCGGCCTGGACGAGGTCAAAAACCAGGTGTCGCGGCTGAAGAGCTCGGTGGCCATGGAGCTGGTGCGCAAGCAGCGCGGGCTCACGGTGGCGCAGCGCACCCACCACCTGGTGTTCGCCGGGCCTCCCGGGACCGGTAAGACCACGATCGCGCGCGTCGTCGCGAAAATCTATTGCGGCCTCGGGCTTTTGAAGCGGGAAAACATCAGGGAGGTCCACCGCGCCGACCTCATCGGCCAGCACATCGGGGAGACCGAGGCCAAGACCAACGCGATCATCGACAGCGCGCTGGACGGGGTGCTGTTCCTCGACGAGGCCTACGCCCTGGTGGCCACCGGCGCCAAGAACGACTTCGGTCTCGTCGCGATCGACACCCTGCTGGCCCGCATGGAAAACGACCGCGACCGGCTGGTGGTCATCATCGCCGGCTACCGGGCGGACCTGGACAAGTTCCTCGACACCAACGAGGGCTTGCGGTCCCGGTTCACCCGCAACATCGACTTCCCCTCCTACACGCCGGGCGAGCTGACCGAGATCGCGCACAAGATGGCCGAGCAGCGCGACAGCGTCTTCGAACCCGCCGCGCTCGGGCACATGGAGGGCCTGTTCTCGAGGTTGGCCACCGAGTCGACGCCCGACTCCAACGGCATCTCGCGGCGCAGCCTCGACATCGCCGGCAACGGCCGGTTCGTGCGCAACATCGTCGAGCGCTCCGAGGAGGAACGCGAGTTCCGGCTCGACCATTCGGAACACGCCGGAACCGGGGAATTCAGTGACGAGGAGCTGATGACGATCACCGACCAGGACGTCGAGAAGTCGGTCGAGCCGCTGCTGCGCGGCCTCGGGCTGTCGGTGCCGGCATGACGAACAACCATGAGCCCGACCGCGATTGGGGCTCCGAAAGCAACGGGGCTCGGCGCTCGTTCTCCTCGCGGACCCCGGTCAACGAGAATCCCGACAAGGTTGAATACCGCCGCGGCTTCGTCACCCGCCACCAGGTGAGCGGCTGGCGGTTCGTGATGCGCCGGATCGCGTCGGGCATCGCCCTGCACGACACCAGAATGCTCGTCGACCCGCTGCGCACCCAGTCGCGCGCGGTGCTGATGGGTGTCGTCATCCTGATCACCGGCGTGGCGGGCTGTTTCGTGTTCTCGCTGATCCGTCCCAGCGGCTCGGCGGGCAACAACGCGGTGCTTGCCGACCGGTCCACCGCCGCGCTGTATGTGCGGGTCGGCGAGGACCTGCACCCGGTGCTCAACCTGACCTCGGCCCGGCTGATCGTCGGACGGCCAGTCAACCCCACCACAGTGAAAAGCACTGAGCTGGACCGATTTCCGCGGGGAAACCTGATCGGTATCCCGGGCGCACCCGAACGCATGGTGCAGAACGCCGCGCGCGACGCGAACTGGACGGTGTGTGACGCCGTCAGCGGCACTCCCCAGCTTCGCGGGGGCCCCACCCACGGCGCCCACAGCACGGGCGTCACGGTGATCGCGGGCCCGCCCGACGGCGGCGGCGCCCGCGCCGCGGCGATCCATCCCAACCAGGGCGTCCTGGTCGATAACGGCAACAGCGCCTGGCTGCTGTGGCAGGGCAAGCGCAGCCGCATCGACCTGGCCAACCACGCCGTCACCAACGCGCTGGGGCTGGGGGTCACCGAGGTGCCCACCACGCCCGCGCCGCGGCCGATCGCGCCGGGACTGTTCAACGCCATACCCGAGTCCCCGGCGCTGGAGGCCCCGCCGATCCCGAACGCCGGTGGCCCGGCGGGCTTTTCGGTGCCGGCCCCGATCGGCGCGGTGGTCGTCTCCTACGGCCTCGAGCAGAATTCGTCGGGCACCCTGCACTACTACGCGGTACTGCCCGACGGCCTGCAGCCGATCTCTCCGGTGCTCGCCGCGATCCTGCGCAACTCCAATTCCTATGGCCTGGACCAGCCGCCGCGACTCGGCGCCGACGAGGTGGCCAAGCTGCCGGTGTCGCGGATGCTGGACACCGGCCGCTATCCCGACCAGCAGGTCGCCTTGGTCGACGCGGCCAAGGATCCCGTCACGTGCGCGCACTGGAGCAAGCCGGCCGGCGCCGCCACCAGTTCACTGAGCCTGCTGTCCGGCTCGGTGCTGCCGGTGCCGGAGGGCATGCGCACCGTCGACCTGGTGGGCGGGGGCTCGGCGGGCACCGCCACCCGCGTCGCCCTGGCCCCCGGCACCGGCTACTTCACCCAGACCGTCGGCGGTGGGTCGGCGGCGCCGCCCGCCGGCTCGTTGTACTGGGTTTCCGACACCGGGGTCCGCTACGGCGTCGACAATGAGTCCGAGAGCGGATCCGCCACGGCAGGACGCGGGAAAACCGTTGAGGCCCTTGGCCTGAACGCGCCCGCGGTCCCCATTCCGTGGCCGGTGCTTTCGTTGTTCGCTTCCGGCCCGGTGCTGTCGCGCGCCGACGCCCTGCTGGCACACGACGGGCTGGCGCCCGACGCCAAGCCCGGCCGTCCGGTCGTGGCGGAAGGGGAGGGCCGATGAGCCGACTGATCTTCGAGGCCCGGCGCCGGCTGACGCCGCCGGCCACCCGCAAGGGCAGCATCACCATCGAGGCTCCGCCGGAGCTGCCGCGGGTGATTCCGCCGTCGTTTCTGCGGCGGGCGATGCCCTATGTGTTGGTGATCCTGATCGTCGGCATGGTGGTGGCACTGGTGGCCACGGGGATGCGGGTGATCTCGCCCCAGACGCTGTTCTTCCCGTTCGTGCTGCTGCTGGCGGCGACCGCGCTCTACCGGGGCAACGACAACAAGACACGCACCGAGGAGGTCGACGCCGAACGGGCCGACTACCTGCGTTACCTGTCGGTGGTCCGGGACAACATCCGGACCCAGGCCAACCAGCAGCGCGCGGCAGCGGAGTGGTCGCATCCGGACCCGGCCGCTTTGGCGACGGTGCCCGGTTCCCGCCGCCAGTGGGAGCGTGACCCGCACGACCCGGATTTCCTGGTGCTGCGGGCCGGTCGTCACGAGGTGCCCCTGGCCACCGCCTTGCGGGTCAACGACACCGCCGACGAGATCGACCTGGAGCCGGTGTCGCACAGCGCATTACGTAGCCTGCTGGACACCCAGCGCACCGTCCGCGACGTGCCGGCGGGCATCGACCTGGCCAAGGTCTCGCGCATCACCGTGGTGGGCGACGCGGCCGACCTGCGCGCCGCGGTACGCGCCTGGATCGCCCAGGCGGTGGCATGGCACGACCCGACGGTGCTCGGAGTGGCGCTGATCGCCCGCGACCTGGAGGGCCCGGACTGGTCCTGGCTGAAGTGGTTGCCGCACGTCGACATCCCCGGCACGCTCGACGGTGTCGGCCCCGCGCGCTACCTGTCGACCAACGGCGACGAGCTGGTCGCGACCCTGGGGTCGGCGCTCGCCGACCGCCCCGCGTTCACCGGTGAGCCCGCGGATGCGTTGCGGCACTTGCTGATCGTCGTCGACGACCCCGACTACGACGTGAACGCCTCGCCGCTGGCGATGGGCCGGGCGGGCGTCACCGTCGTGGTCCTCTCCGCCACGCCCCCGCACCGCGAGCAGTATTCGGATCCCGAAAAGCCGATCCTGCGGATCACCGGCGAGGCCCTGGAACGCTGGCAGACCGGCGGCTGGCAGCCCTACGTCGACAGCGCGGATGCGCTCGGCGCCGACGACGCGGCGCACCTGGCCCGCCGGCTGTCGCGGTGGGACTCCAACCCGACCCACGCCGGGCTGCGCTCGGCGGCCACCCGCGGCGCGAGCTTCACCACGCTGCTGGGTATCGGCGACGCCTCGCAGCTCGACGTGCCGACGCTGTGGGCGCCGCGCCGCCGCGACGACGAGTTGCGCGTCCCGATCGGTGTCACCGCGACCGGGGAGCCGCTGATCTTCGACCTCAAGGACGAAGCCGAGGGCGGAATGGGTCCGCACGGCCTGATGATCGGTATGACCGGATCCGGCAAGTCGCAGACCCTGATGTCGATCCTGTTGGCACTGTTGACAACCCACTCGGCGGAGCGGCTGATCGTCATCTACGCCGACTTCAAGGGCGAGGCCGGCGCCGACAGCTTCCGGGACTTCCCTCAGGTCGTCGCGGTGATCTCGAACATGGCCGAGAAGAAGTCGCTGGCCGACCGCTTCGCCGACACGCTGCGCGGCGAGGTGGCCCGCCGTGAGACGCTGCTGCGCGAAACCGGCCGCCGCGTGCAGGGCAGTGCGTTCAACTCGGTGACCGAATACGAGAGCGCTCGCGAATCCGGAGCGGCCGGCGCGTCCGACCTGCCGCCGATCCCCACGCTGTTCGTGGTCGCCGACGAGTTCACCCTGATGCTGGCCGACCACCCGGAATACGCCGAGTTGTTCGACTACGTGGCCCGCAAGGGCCGCTCGTTCCGCATCCACATCCTGTTCGCTTCCCAGACGCTGGACGTGGGCAAGATCAAGGACATCGACAAGAACACCTCGTATCGCATCGGGCTGAAGGTGGCCAGCCCCAGCGTGTCCCGCCAGATCATCGGCGTGGAGGACGCCTACCACATCGAGTCCGGCAAGGAGCACAAGGGCGTGGGCTTTTTGGTGCCCGCCCCCGGTGCCACCCCGGTCAAGTTCCGCAGCACCTACGTCGACGGCATCTACGAGCCGCCGCAGGCGGCCAAGACCCTTGTGGTGCAGGCCAATCCGGAGCCCAAGCTGTTCAGGGCCGGGATGGTGGATCCTGACCACGGCACCGTGATATCCACCGGTGAGGACGAGGAATACGCCGGGCCGCCGCGCAAGCTCATCGCGACCATCGGCGAACAGCTGGCCCGCTGCGGGCCGCGCGCACCGCAGTTGTGGCTGCCGCCGCTGGACGAGCCGATCCCGCTGACCGCGGCGCTGGCGCGCGCGGCGATACCGCAGGGACAGTGGCAATGGCCGCTCGGCGAGATCGACAAACCCTTCGAGATGCGCCGCGACCCGCTGGTGTTCGACGCCACGTCCGCGGCCGGCAACGTGGTGATCCACGGTGGTCCGAAGTCCGGCAAATCGACTGCGCTGCAGACGTTCGTCATGTCCGCGGCCAGCCTGCACTCACCGCGCGAGGTCACCTTCTACTGCCTGGACTACGGCGGCGGCAAGCTGCGCGCGCTGGAAGACCTGGCGCACGTCGGCGGCGTCGCGTCCGCGCTGGAACCCGAGCGCATCCGCCGCACTTTCGGCGAGCTGGAGCAGCTGCTGCTGTCGCGCCAGCAGCGCCAGGCGTTCCGGGAGCGGCAGGGTTCGGCCCCCGACCATGCCTATGGGGACGGCTACGGCGAGGTGTTCCTGGTCATCGACAACCTCTACGCGTTCGGCCGCGACAACACCGACCAGTTCAACACCCGTAATCCGTTGCTGGCCAAGGTCACCGAATTGGTGAACGTCGGGCTGGCCTACGGGATCCACGTGGTCATCACCACCCCGAGCTGGCTGGAGGTGCCGCTGGCGATGCGCGACGGCCTCGGGCTGCGGCTCGAGCTCAAGCTGCACGACGCGCGGGACAGCAACGTGCGGCTGGTCGGCGCGCTGCGCCGCCCGGCCGACGCCGTCCCGCACGACCAGCCGGGCCGCGGCCTGACCATGGCCGCCGAGCATTTCCTTTTCGCGGCACCCGAATTGGAGCAGATCGCCGCGATCAACGCCCGCTACCCCGGGGTCTCCGCGCCGCCGGTTCGGTTGCTGCCCACCACCCTCGCGCCCGACGCGCTGGGGCGGCTCCATCACGGCGGCGAAAGTGTGGTCATCGGGCAGCGGGAGGAGGACCTCGCGCCCGTCGTCCTCGACTTCACCGAGAACCCGCTGCTGATGGTGTTCGGCGACAGCAAGTCCGGTAAGACCACGCTGCTGCGCCACATCATCCGCACCATTCGGGAGCACTCCACCGCCGACCAGGTGGCCTTCACCGTGCTGGACCGGCGGCTGCACCTCGTCGACGAGCCGTTGTTCCCCGACAACGAATACACCGCCAACATCGACCGGGTCACCCCGGCGATGCTGGGGCTGGCCAACCTCATCGAGTCGCGGCGGCCGCCGGCGGGCCTGTCGCCGGCGGAGCTGTCCCGCTGGACCTACCACGGCCACACCCACTACCTGATCATCGACGACGTCGACCAGATACCGGATACGCCGGCGCTGAGCGGCCCTTACGTCGGGCAGCGGCCGTGGACCCCGCTCCTGCCGCAACTGGCGCAGGCCGCGGATCTGGGCCTGCGGGTCATCGTCACCGCGCGGGCCACCGGATCGGGGCACGTGTTGATGACCAGCCCCCTGCTGCGCCGCTTCAACGACCTGCAGGCGACCACCCTGATGCTGTCGGGCAACCCGCAGGACAGCGGCAAGATCCGGGGTCAGCGGTTCGGGAGGCTGCCCGCCGGGCGCGCGATCCTGTTGGGCGACAGCGATAGTCCGACGTACGTGCAATTGGTCAACCCGCTGGTGGGGGAGACCGCGATGTTTGGTGAAACGCGACAGAAGGGGAGTTAGTCATGACGTTGCGAGTGGTTCCCGAGGGCCTGGCCGCGACCAGCGCGGCCGTGGAGGCGCTGACGGCGCGGCTGGCGGCCGCGCACGCGGCGGCGGCCCCGGCGATTACCGCGGTGGTGCCGCCGGCGGCGGACCCCGTGTCGCTGCAGACGGCCGCCGGATTCAGCGCCCAGGGCCAGGAGCACGCCGCCGTCGCGGCCCAGGGGGTAGAGGAGCTGGGCCGCGCCGGGGTGGGCGTGGGTCAGTCGGGCACAAGTTATCTCGCCGGTGACAGCGCGGCGGCCGCGACCTATGGGATGGCGGCCGGCTGACAATGAGCTCGCCCATCTGGATGGCATCGCCGCCGGAGGTGCATTCGGCGTTGCTGAGCGCCGGTCCGGGACCGGGGTCGCTGTTGGCGGCCGCCGGGGCCTGGTCGTCGCTCAGCACCGAATACGCCTCGGCGGCAGCCGAACTCAGTGGGCTGCTGGGGGCGGTACAGGCGGGGGCCTGGCAGGGGCCGAGCGCCGAGCGGTATGTGGCGGCGCACGCGCCCTATCTGGCGTGGTTGCAGCAGGCCAGCGCCGACAGCGCCGGCGTGGCCGCGGAACACGACGTCGCGGCGACGGCATACACCACCGCCCTGGGGGCGATGCCGACGCTGTTCGAGCTGGCCGCCAACCACGTCATTCACGGGGTGCTGGTCGCGACGAATTTCTTTGGGATCAACACGATTCCGATCGCGCTGAACGAGGCCGACTATCTGCGGATGTGGGTGCAGGCCGCCACCACGATGGGCGCCTACCAGGCGGCCTCGGGCACCGCGCTGGCCTCGGCGCCCCGCACCGCGCCGGCGCCGACGGTGGTGACGCCCGGCGGGGAGGCGACGACGGCGGCTGAATCCGCGCAGGCGGGTTCGGCGGTGCCGGCCGCCAATTCGGGTTCGGCGCTGGACGCCGCGAACCCGATCATCCAGATGCTGGAGTCCTACGTGCAGTCGCTGCCGCAGGGCGACTTGATCTGGAATTTCCTGATGAATCCCGTGAGCGAAACCCAGCAGATACTGATCGATTTCGCGACCAACCCGTCCCAGGCCATGGTGACGTGGGGGCCGCTGCTTTTCGCGCTGGGCTATCAGGCCTTCTTCCAGCCGGTGGGCTGGGGCACCTGGGGGGTGATGCTCAGTTCGCCGCTGTGGGTGCCGGTGCTGCTCGCGACCGGCCTGTCGATTCCGCTGGCCCTGATCGGCACGATCAACCTGGACACCGTGCCCGATGCGATGCCCGACGACGCGCCGATCTCGGGGGTTGCCGATCAGCACGGCTGGCCGGCCGCAGGCATCTCCACGCCCGCGCCGAGTCCGGCGCCGGGGGCCCCGGCGACCGCGGCGCCGGCCGCCGCCCCCGCCGCCGCCGCGCCGGCCGCGGCGCCGGCGGCACCGGGTTTCGCCTATGCCGTTGCGATTCGGGCCGATTCGGGCCCCAGCCTCGGGCCGACCGTGGGGGGACGCAGCGGGGTCAAGGCACCGGCGGCCACCATTCCCGCGGCCGGTGCGGCGGCACCCAGCCGCGCGCAGGCGCGGGCGCGGCGGCGCAAGAAGGCCGCGTTGCACGACTACGGCGACGAGTTCCTGGACATGAATTCGGGCGTCATCCCGGATTACGGCCCCGACGACGAGGAGCAACTGGTTTCCGCGATGGCCTCCGGGAACGGGGGCGGGGCGCTCGGGTTCGCGGGCACGGTGCGCAAGGACGCCGCCATGGGCGCGGCCGGGCTGACCAAGCTGACGGGTGACGAGTTCGGCGGTGGCCCGCGGATGCCGATGGTGCCGGGCACGTGGGAGCTGGAGAAGGAGCCGGAGAAAGGGGGAGACGACGGTTCGTAACGGGAAAGTCAGCAACCGAAATCCGAAGAGAGCGAAAGGAAACCAAGCACCATGAGTATGTTGGACGCTCATATTCCGCAGTTGGTGGCCGCGCAGTCGGCGTTCAGCGCCAAGGCGGCGCTGATGCGCAGCACGATCAGCCAGGCCGAGCAGGAGGCGATGTCGGCGCAGGCATTCCACCAGGGCGAGTCGTCGGCGGCGTTCCAGGCCGCGCACGCCCGCTTCGTGGAGGCCGCGGCCCGGGTCAACACCCTGCTCGACATCGCCCAGGCCAACCTCGGGGACGCGGCGGGCACCTACGTGGCCGCCGACGCCGCGGCCGCTTCCGGCTACAACGCGTTCTGATCAGACCGCCAGCAGCGAAAGGACTTGTTATGTCACAGATCATGTACAACTACCCCGCGATGCTCAGCCACGCGGCGGACATGTCGGGTTACGCCGGCACCCTGCAGGGCGTGGGCGCCGACATCGCCAGCGAGCAGGCCACGCTGTCCAACGCGTGGCAGGGCGACACCGGGATGACCTACCAGGCGTGGCAGGCCCAGTGGAACCAGGCCATGGAGTCGATGGTCCGGGCCTACCAGTCGATGGCCAGCACCCACGAGGCCAACACCACGGCCATGCTCGCCCGCGACCAGGCCGAGGCCGCCAAGTGGGGCGGCTGATCCTGGGCTGATGAGTGCAGCTCCCAACGCCGTCGAGCTGACGGTCGATCACGCGTGGTTCATCGCCGAAACCATTGGGGCCGGCAGCTTCCCGTGGGTTTTGGCGATCACCACGCCCTATCGCGACGCCGCGCAGCGCGCTGAGTTCTTCGAACGCCAGCGCGCCGAGCTGACCCGGATGGGCCTGGTGTCGGACGAGGGACCCGTCAACGCGGCGGTCGCCGGATGGATCAAGGCGGTGTGCTTCCCGGACCGGTGGCTCGACCTGCGCTTCGTGGGATCAGGCGCGGACGCCGGCACCGGCGAGTTGCTGCGCGGCGTGGTCGCGCAGCGCGCCGCCCCCGGCGACGCCGGCAAAACCCGCACGGTCGTCGCGTTGCGCAGCGCGCAGCTGGTCACCTTCACCGCCATGGACATCGACGACGCGCGGGGGCTGGTCCCGGTCCTCGGCGTCGGGCTGGCGCAGCGACCGCCGGCGCGCTTCGACGGGTTCAGCATGCCGACGCGGGTCGGGGCGCGGGCCGACGAGCGGCTGCGCTCGGGCGCCACGCTGGCGGAAGTCGTTGACTACCTGGGTATCCCGGCGTCGGCGCGACCGGTGGTGGAGTCGGTCTTCACCGGGCCCCGCAGCTACGTCGAGATCGTCGCGGGCTGCCGGCGCGACGGCCGTCATTCCACCACCGAGGTCGGGTTGAGCATCGTCGACGCCGCCGCGGGGCGGGTGCTGGTCAGCCCGTCGCGCGCCTTCGACGGCGAGTGGGTCTCGACGTTCAGTCCCGGCACGCCCTTCGCGATCGCCGTCGCAATCGAACAGCTCACCGCCCTGCTGCCCGACGGCACGTGGTTCCCCGGCCAGCGGCTGTCCCGAGACTTTTCCGTAACAACGAGATAGAGAAGAGAGAGAGCAATGTCCCTGGAATGGCTGCAGCTTTTGTCGAGGGCCCGATGACCGCCGTGATGCCGATCGTCCGCGTCGCCATCCTCACCGACAGCAGGCTGACGGAGATGGCGCTGCCCGCCGAGTTGCCGCTGCGCGAGATTCTGCCCGCGGTCCAGCGGCTGGCGGCGCCGGCGACCGGCAACGGCGACGGTGACCACACCGCCGCACTCGACGCGGCCGCCCAGCTGAGCCTGGCGCCCATCGGCGGAGCGCCGTTCAGCCTGGACGCCAGCCTGGACACCGTCGGCGTCGTCGACGGTGACCTGCTGGCGCTGCAGCCGGTGCCCGCGGGCCCGGCCGCCCCGGGGATCGTCGAGGACATCGCCGACGCGGCCATGATCTTCTCGACCTCGCGGCTGAGGCCTTGGGGCACGGCGCATCTCCAGCGCGGGGCGCTGGCCGCGGCGATCACCGTGGCCTACCTGGCGACCGGGCTGGGCGTCACCTACCGGGTGGCCACCGGCGCGCTGGCCGGGCTGGTCGCGGTCGCCGCGATCGCCGCGCTCACCGCGGTCGCCGGCCTGCTGACCATGGCCCGTTCCGAGGCCCGTTCCGCGCGCATTGGAACGGCGCTGACGATCGCGGCGCTGGCGCCCATCGCCGCCGCCCTGGTGCTGGCGGTGCCGGGCAGGTTCGGGCCGGCGCAGCTGATGCTGGCCGCGGCGGGCGTCAGCGCGTGGTCGCTGATCGCGCTGATGGTTCCCGGCCCGCAACGCGAGCGCGTCGCCGGGATCTTCACCACCACGGCCGTGGTCGGGGCCGGGGTGCTGCTGGCCGCCGGCGCCGAATTGCTTTGGCATTTCCCGATGCTGACCGTCGGCTGCGGGCTGATCGTGGCGGCCCTGCTGGTCACCATCGAGGCCGCCCAGCTGTCGGCGCTGTGGGCGCGCTTCCCGCTGCCGGTCATTCCGGCGCCCGGCGATCCCGCCCCGTCGGCGCCGTCGTTGCGGGTGCTCGAGGACCTGCCGCGGCGGGTGCGCATCGGTGACGCGCACCAGAGCGGATTCATCGCCGCCGCGGTGGTGCTCAGCGTGCTGGGGTCGGTGGCGATCGCGCTGCGGCCGGAGTCGCTGGGCGGCTTCGGGTGGTACGTGGTCGGTGCCACCGCGGCGACTTCGGTGCTGCGCGCGCGGGTCTGGGATTCGGCTGCGTGCAAGGCGTGGCTGCTCGCCCAGCCCTACCTGACGGCGGGGGTGCTGCTGGTGCTCTACACCGCGACCGGGCGCTACGGCGCCGCCCTCGGCGCGGCGCTGGCGCTGGCCGCGCTGACGCTGGTGTGGGCGGTCGTGGCGCTGAACCCGGCCATCGCCTCGCCGGAGACCTATTCGCTGCCGCTGCGCCGGCTGCTGGGCTTCGCGGCGGCCGGCCTGGACGCATCGCTGATTCCCGTGATGGCCTACCTCGTCGGTCTGTTCGCCTGGGTGCTCAATCGATGATCCGCAGCGGTGCCCGGACCGGATTGGCCTGCGCCACCGCCACTTTGGCGGCGATGCTGTGGGCCTGTCCGGCGGCGTTCGCGATCGATCAGCCGAAGGTGGACGCGGACGTGCCGCCGCCCAGCGGGACCCCGGGACCCGGGCAGCCGATGGAGCAGCGCGGCGCGTGCGGCGTCTCCGGTGTCATCCCGGGTAGCGACCCGGCGGTGGCGACGCCCGGCCAGGCGATGCTGAATCTCCCTGCGGCGTGGGGTTTTTCCCGCGGCGAAGGCCAACTGGTGGCGGTCCTCGACACCGGGGTGCGGCCGGGCCCGCGGCTACCCAACGTCGATGCCGGCGGCGATTTCGTCGAGGCGACGGACGGCCTGACCGACTGCGACGGGCACGGCACGCTGGTCGCCGGCATCATCGCCGGTCAGCCCGGTGACGACGGGTTCTCCGGGGTGGCGCCCGCGGCGCGGGTGCTGTCGATCAGGATGGCGTCCGCGCGCTTCTCGCCGCGCACGCCGGCGGGCGGCGATCCGCAGGTGGCGCGGGCCGAGCTCGACGTCGCGACGCTCGGGCGGGCGATCGTGCACGCCGCCGACCTCGGCGCCCGGGTGATCAACATTTCCGCGATCACCTGCCTGCCCGTCGACCGGCCCGTCGACCAGGCCGCGCTCGGCGCGGCGATCCGGTACGCGGCGGTGGACAAGGACGCGGTGATCGTGGCCGCGGCGGGCGACGCGGGCGCGACCGGATCGGTCGGCAGCGGGACGTCCTGCGACTCCAACCCGCTCACCGACCTCAGCCGCCCCGACGACCCGCGCAACTGGGCCGGCGTCAAGACGGTGTCCATTCCGTCGTGGTGGCAGCCCTATGTGCTGTCGGCGGCCTCGCTGACCCCGGACGCGCAGCCGTCCAAATTCACCATGACCGGCCCGTGGGTGGGCATCGCGGCGCCCGGGGAGGGCATCGTGTCGGTGAGTAACCGCGACGGTGGCGGCCTCGCGAACGGGCTGCCCGACGACCACCAGCGGGTGACCCCGCTGAACGGCACCAGCTACGCCGCCGGCTACGTGTCGGGCGTCGCGGCGTTGGTGCGCAGCAAGTATCCGCAGCTCAGCGCCACCCAGGTGGTGCAGCGCATCACCGCGACCGCCCACAACGGGGCCCGGGCGCCCTCCAACGTCGTCGGCGCGGGCAGCGTCGACCCGATGGCCGCGCTCACCTGGGAGCTGCCGGCCGGCACCCCGCCCGCGCCGCCGCCGGGGCGGCCGGTCCCCGTCCCGCCGGCGCCCGCGCCCCGGGACACCGCCCCGCGCACCGTCGCGTTCGCCGGAACCGCCGCGCTGGCCGTCGTCGTCGCGGTCGCGGCCGCGGTAGCCGCTCTGGCCCGAAAGAAGGAGACCACCCCGTGAGCCGCTCGATACCGACCCCCGGCACCGGCCGGATCACGCTGGCGCTGCTGGCCGTGGTGCCCGCGGCGATGGCCTTCCCCTGGCGAACGACCCGCGAGCAGTGGGTGCTCGGCGTCGCCGCGGGCGTCGTCGTCGTGCTGCTGGCCTGGTGGCGCGGCCTGTATCTCACCACGATCCTGCGTCGCCGGCTGACGATGCTGCGCCGCGGTGGTTTCGTCCCCGAATTCGATTCCGCCACAAGGGCTACCGCGCTGCTGCGGCTCGGACCGCCGGTCGGCGACTCGGATGTGGTGCCCCTGCCGTTGATCGCGGGCTACCTGGACCGCTACGGCGTCCGCGCCGACCGGATCCGGATCACCAGCCGCGACAACCCATCCGACCCGTCGAGGCGGGAGACCTGGATCGGGCTGACGTTATCGGCGGCCGACAACCTGGCGGCGCTGCGGGCGCGCTCGGCGCGGATCCCGCTGCACGAGACGGTCGGGGTGGCCGCGCGCCGGCTGGTCGACCACCTGCGCGAGATCGGCTGGGACGCCGCCGGCGTCGCGCCCGACGACGTGCCGCGGCTGGTGGCTCCCGGCGCCCGCGAAACCTGGCGCGGAGTTCAACGCGGCGCCTCGGATTACGTTGCGGCATACCAGGTTCACGTCGACGACGGGCTGGCCGAAACCCTGGAGGCGATCCGGTCGCACCCGGCGCGCGAGACCTGCACGGCGCTGGAGATCGCCGGCGAGAAAAGTCAGCGGACCGTCGCGGCCGCGTGCGCGTTCTTGACCGAGGCGCCCCCCGGCGGGGCGGCCCCGGTGGCGGGGCTGACCCCGCAACGCGGCAACCACCGCCGCGCGCTCGCCGCACTGGATTTGTTGTCGACGCAGCGGCTCGACGGACACCGCGACGAGCCCGCCGGCCTGCTGGAGCGGCTGGACTGGCCCGCCCCGGGGGCCGGCGCGCACCGGGCGCCACTGGCTAGAACATGACCCCGTTGAGGAACTGCGTCATCCGGCGCAGGTAGTCCAGCTGGCTGACGTGCAGGACGTGGCTGCCCGGAAACCAGTGCAGCGCACACCGATCCCAGTGCTCCCACAGCATGGTGGCCTGACCCGGCGGCGCCATCCGGTCACCGAGGCCGGTGATGATCATGCGGCGATCCTTGGCCACCAGCGGCCGGTAGTTCAGCGGGCCGTGGTAGGACAGCCCGGCGAGCAGCTCGTCGCGGCCGATGTCGGACATCCGCAGCCCCAGCGCCATGAGTTTGTTGGCCGGGAACCATTCGTCGAACATGGTCGCCGGGGTCGCGACGGGGCAGTTGGGGATGACGGCCTCGAGCCGGTCGTCGACCGAGGCCACCAGCGCGGAGGTGTAGCCGCCCAACGAGATTCCGGTCAGGGCGATGCGCTCGACGCCGGTGTGGCGTAGGTAGTCGAGGATGGACCGGAAGTCGTGCACGGCCTGCGCCATGGCCTCGGCGAAGCCGCTCATGCCGCCCGCGAAAAAGCCGAAACCGCTGAAGGGCGAGCATCTTTCGGCGCGGGCGCCGTGGAACGGCAGCGTGTACATCAGGACGTCGTAGCCGGACCGGTAATACCAGGGCAGCGTGAAGAAGCGGCCGTTGGCCAGATACGACGACCCCATGAAGCCGTGGATCACGCACAGCGTGGGGTGCGGCCCGTCGTCGTGGCGCCAGTGCTGGGCGTGCACGACGTTGTTGGACTTCCACGCGCTCCAGCGGGTGCGCATCGCGGGGTTGATCGCGCGGAAGCTGCTGGGGAACGAGATGTTGTCGACCGTGCCGTGCGCGACCCATTTCGCGAGCCGGCCGGCCGGGCGCGACGACACCTCGGGGAGCTCGGTGGGCGCGGGAAACGACTTCGCCGGATCCCGCTCGGCGCCGAGCTCGGCGTAGAAGCCCAGGCCGTCGCGTTCATTGCCGGAGCGCACGGCGCCGGCGAGCACGGCCGGCGTCACCGTCGTCGTCAGCACCGAGGCGACCGCGGTCCGCAGCGCGAGATCCGAGACGGCCGCCGCCTCGACGACCATGCGCTGGCGGGCTGACAGCGCGGAGCGCGGCGGCAATCCCTCGGCGCCGGAGGGCACGTCGGCGCCGGGGACATCCGGAAGGGGAACCGGGGTGCCGACCGGATCCGAGTCGGGTGTCACGAGCGCGATGTTATCCCCCGGCCGGTCTGCGCCGGGGCGGCATGCGGTAATACGGTTTGTCTAGCAGCGGTTGTGCGACGGGGATGATCAGGAGGACCGACATGTGGGATCCGGACGTCTACCTGGCCTTTGCCGACCATCGCAGCCGCCCGTTCTACGACCTGCTGTCGCGGGTGGGCGCCAACCGGGCGCGCCGGGTGGTCGACCTGGGCTGCGGTCCGGGGCACCTGACGCAGTACCTGGCCCGGCGCTGGCCGGACGCGGTGATCGAGGCGGTGGACAGCTCCCCGGAGATGGTGGCGGCGGCCAAGGAGCGCGGCATCGACGCCGCCATCGGCGACCTGCGCGACTGGAAGCCCAAGCCGGACACCGACGTGGTGGTCTGCAATGCGGCCCTGCACTGGGTGCCCGAGCACGCCGATCTGATGGTGCGCTGGGCCGGCGAACTGTCGCCGGGCTCGTGGATCGGCGTCCAGATCCCGGGGAACTTCGAGACGCCGTCGCACGCCACCGTGCGGGCCCTGGCCCGCCGCGAGCCGTACGCACAGATCATGCGCGACATACCGTTTCGGGTGGGGGCGGTGGTGCAACCGCCCATGAACTACGCCAACCTGCTGCTGGACGCCGGCTGCAAGGTCGACGTGTGGGAGAGCACGTATCTGCATCAGCTGACCGGTGAGAACCCGGTGCTGGAATGGATCACCGGCACGGCGCTGGTCCCGGTGCGCGAGCGGCTCGACGACGAGGGCTGGGAGCAGTTTCGCCAGGAGCTCATCCCGCTGCTGGACGACGCGTACCCGCCCCGAGCCGACGGCACGACGATCTTCCCGTTCCGGCGGGTGTTCATCGTCGCCGAGGTCGGCGGCGGCTGAGCTATTCCTCGATGCCGCGGTCGGCGGCGATCGCCGACCGGCTGGTGGGCGTCATGTGGTGGATCCGCAGGTACGTTTCGGTGTAGCGCTGCGCGATGCGGGAGCCGGCGAAATCCGACGGGATGACGTCGCCGGTGCGCTGGCGCCAATCATCCAGGCGGACAGCCAGATCGGCGGCGACCGCGTCCACCTCGGCGGCCACCTGGCCTGTCAGCAGGTTGTTGGTCTCGGCGGGATCGGTTCGCAGGTCGTAGAGTTCGCGCTCGGGGCGCGGGCCCGTGACGAACGGCGCGACCGCCACCCCCGACGGGCTCTCCTCGATGTCCCAGGGCAGGTCGAGCATCGGGCGCGGCGCGTAGTTCTCGATGTAGCTGTAGTCCTTGGTGCGGATCGCGCGAATCGGGTCGAAGGAGTCGTGGTAGGTCTTCATGGTGTAGACCTGCTCGCGCACGGGCTCGGATCGCGGCTGCGGCGCGAGCAGGGCGCCGGCGTGGGACACGCCCTCGACGTCGGCCGGTGGGTTCAGGCCCAGCAGCCCGAGCAGCGTCGGCACCAGGTCGACGCCGCTGAACAGTTCGTCGTACCCGCGGGGCGCCGCGCCGCGCGCCGTGGGGGGCCGAACGATCATCGCGATTCCGGTTCCGGCGTCGTACAGCGTGGATTTCGCGCGCGGGAACGCGGCGCCGTGATCGGTGAAGAACACCACCCAGGTGGTGGCGTCCAGGCCCGTCTCGGCCAGCACGTCCAGCAGCCGGCCCACGGCGGCGTCGGCGGTGGCGATCGACCCGTAGAACTCGGCGAGGTCGTCACGCACCTCGGGGGTGTCGGGCAGGTAGCCGGGCAGATCCACGGCGGCGGCGTCGGCCGGCTCGTAGCGGTCGCGCGGGTAGGGCCGGTGGGTTTCGAAGAACCCCGCCGTCAACAAAAACGGTTGTCCCGCAAGGTTTTCGGCGCTGCCCCGCAGCCACTCGGATGCCTTGTCGACCACGTAGTCGCAGTAGGAGTTCGAGACGTCGAACTCGTCGAAGCCCAGTCGCTTGGGATACGAAGTCTCGTGTTGCATGCCGAAAAGCGCCGAGTGCCAACCGGATTCGGACAATATCTGGGGCAGGGTCCGCACCCCGCTGCGGTATTCCCAGCCGTGATGGGCCAGCCCGACCAGCCCGTTGCTCTGCGGGTAGCGACCGGTGAACAGCGATCCGCGCGACGGTGAGCACAGCGGCGCGGTGGCGTGCGCGCGGGTGAACAGGATGCCTTCTGCCGCGAGCCGGTCCAACCGCGGGCTGGACACATCCGGGTGGCCGTAGACGCCGAGATATCGCCCCAGGTCGTGCCAGTGCACGATCAGCAGGTTTTCTGTCATACGGTCACCTCGACCGGCGACAATACCGCAGCCCGTGCCGGCGCCGGCGGCTCACCGTCGCGTCACGCCGGTGGCTCGCGCCAGCGGTTCTCGCAGACGAACTCCGGCAGGGGCCGCGCATAGGCCCACCCGTCGAGCTCCAGCGCCGGGCGATCCGGAAACCCGGGAACCGGGCCCAGGCACAGGATGGCCACCGGCTCGGCGCCCGCGGGCATCTGCAGCAGGTCGGCCAGCCGCCGCGGGTCGAACAGCGAAACCCAGCCCATGCCAAGGCCTTCCGAGCGCGCCGCCAGCCACAGGTTCTGGATCGCGCACGACACCGACGCGAGATCCATCTGCGGCAGCGTGCGCCGGCCGAACACATGGGCGTCGCGGTTGTCGCACAGCGCCACCACGAACAGCTCGGCGCACTCGAGGATGCCCTCGACCTTCAGTGCCAGGAACTCCTCGGACCGCTCGCCCAGGGCCGCCGCGGTCAGCGGGCGCTCCTCGTCGACCAGGGCGTGAATGCGCCGGCGCAGCGCGTCGTCGGTGATCCGGACGAAGCGCCACGGCTGCATCAGGCCGACGCTGGGCGCGGCGTGCGCGGCCTGCAACAACCGCGCCAGCACGTCCTCACCCACCACGCCCGGCGCGAACCGGCGCATGTCGCGCCGCTCGGAGATCACCCGATACACGGCCCGCCGCTCCTCGGGGCTGTACGCCTGATCGGTCACGCCCGTCATGGTAGGAGACCCGTCACGGGCTGTAGGTGACACCGACCGCCCGAAACACGTAGTCGGGCGGCATGTCGAAGGCCAGCGACAGACGCGGCAGGCCGGCGAGCACGTCGGGCGGGATGTTCGCCTTGTAGTGCAGCGACAGCTCGCCGCTGAACCTCGGGTCGACCGCGGCCACGTCGACGTCGACCTGGACTCCGGTCGCCGAGATCTCGACCTTCGCCGCGCCGGTCTGCGGCGCGTCCCAGCGCGCGTTGACGGTGGGCCCGGCCAGCCTGGGCAGCATGGACAGCGTCGCCAGCACCCGTTCGGAGGTCAAGACCAGCGAGCCGGCGTAGCTGGCGACGCTGTGCGGCAGCCGCACGCCGGGCAGCACACCGCTGAACCGCCGGGTCACCGCGACGTAGTCGGCGAGGTAGAGCAGCCCCTCCGCCTCGACCTGAGCGTGCAGATCGGCGGGGAGCTTGCCGATGCCGAACAACCTGCGGACGAAGACCGCCATGCACGCCAGTATGACCTCCCGCGGCACCCGCGCGGCCCGGCAGCTGGTATCGGTGTACCGGTGATCCGCCCACGCACCGCCCCGGCCCTGTGGGTCGCGCTCGCGGCCGCCGTCGCCTACGCGGTCCTGTGGGTGGGCTACGGCCAGCACTGGAGCTGGCTGCACCGCGTCGACTGGGCGCTGCTGAACGCCGCGCGCGACGTCGCCGTCGAGCACCCGGCGTGGGTGCGGTTCTGGGACGGGGTGTCGCTGGTGCTGGGGCCGGTGCCGCTGCGGCTGCTGGGCACCGTGGCGGCGGTCGGCGCGCTGGCCGTGCGCAACGTGCGCGCGGCGCTGGTGCTGCTGGCCTGCGGGCCGCTCGCCGGGTTGCTGACGCTGGCGGCCAAGGCGCTGGTGGACCGGCCGCGACCGCCGACCATGCTGGTGGCGGCGCCGTCGTCGTCGTTTCCCTCGGGGCACGCGCTCGAAACGACGGCCGCGCTGCTGGCCCTGCTGGCCTTCGCGGCGCCGATGATCAGCCGGTCGCTGGGCCGCGCCGCGGTGGCGCTGGCGGCGCTGTGCCTGCTGTCGGTGGGGATCGCCAGGGTGTCGCTGAACGTGCACTATCCGTCTGATGTGTTCGCCGGCTGGTCGCTGGGCTCCCTCTATTTCCTGTTGTGCCTGTTGGTGTTTCGGCCGGGTGCGCCGGTCCGCGTGGTCACGGCGCAGTTACCCAACCGGGGCTGAAGCTTTACTTGACCCTGAGGTCCTGGCCGCCGGACGATTGAAGCCATGCGCCGACTGCTAGCTTCGCTGTGCGCCGCGGCGGGCCTGATCGTCGCGGCGCTGGTGGCGGCACCGGTGAGCGGTGCGGCCGTCCCGTGGTTCGCGAACTCCGTCGGCAACGCCACCCAGGTGGTTTCGGTCGTCAGCACCGGCGGCTCCAACGCGACCATGGACATCTACCAGCGCACCACCGCCGGGTGGCAGGCACTCAAGACCGCCATCCCGACCCACGTCGGCTCGGCGGGCATGGCGCCGCAGGCCCGCAGCGGGGTGCCGGCCACTCCGATGGGGGTGTTAACCCTCGACTCCGCCTTCGGCACGGCGCCCAATCCCGGTGGGGGACTGCCGTATACGCAAGTCGGACCCAACCATTGGTGGAGCGGGGACGACCACAGCCCGACCTTCAACAGCATGCAGGTCTGTCAGAAGGCGCAGTGCCCGTTCAGCACGGCCGCCAGCGAGAACCTGCAGATCCCGCAGTACAAACACGCCGTCGTGATGGGCGTCAACAAGAACAAGACCCCGGGCGGCGGTTCCGCGTTTTTCTTCCACACCACCGACGGCGCCCCCACCGAGGGCTGCGTGGCCATCGACGATCCCACGCTGGTGCAGATCATCCGCTGGCTGCGGCCCGGAGCGGTGATCGCGATCACCAAGTAGTCTTACGAAGGACGAAAGGCGCCTTCGCAATGACACAGCTGGTTACCGGTAAAACGCTGCCCAACGTCGTCGTCACCGGCATCGCCATGACGACGGCCCTGGCAACCGACGCCGAGAACACCTGGAAGTTGTTGCTGGACAGCCAAAGCGGCATCCGCACCCTCGACGATTCGTTCATCGAGCACTACGACCTGCCAGTGCGCATCGGTGGGCATTTGCTCGAGGAATTCGACGAAGGGCTGACGCGCGCCGAGCGGCACCGGATGGGTTACCTGCCGCGGATGTCCATCACGTTGAGCCGCCGGGTGTGGGAGAACGCCGGCTCGCCCGAGGTCGACCCCAACCGGCTGCTGGTCTCCATCGGCACGGGCCTGGGCTCGGCCGAGCAGATCGTCTTCAGCTACGACGACATGCGCGCCCGCGGGATGAAGGCGGTCTCGCCGCTGGCGGTGCAGAAATACATGCCCAACGGGGCCGCGGCGGCGGTCGGGCTGGAGCGGCACGCGAAGGCCGGGGTGATCACGCCGGTGTCGGCGTGCGCGTCGGGCTCGGAGGGCATCGCCCAGGCGTGGCGCAGCATCGTGTTCGGCGAGGCCGACATCGCGATCTGCGGCGGCGTCGAGGTCAAGATCGAGGCGGTGGCGCTCGCCGCGTTCGCCCAGATGCGCATCGTGATGTCCACCAAGAACGACGACCCGGCCGGCGCCTGCCGGCCCTTCGACCGCGACCGGACCGGTTTCGTGTTCGGCGAGGCCGGCGCGCTGCTGGTGATCGAGACCGAGGAGCACGCCAAGGCCCGCGGCGCGAAGATCCTGGCCCGGCTGATGGGGGCGAGCATCACTTCCGACGGCTACCACATGGTGGCGCCGGACCCCAACGGCGAGCGCGCCGGGCACGCGATGAGCCGCGCGATTCAGCTTGCCGGGTTGACGCCGGGCGACATCGGCCACGTCAACGCCCACGCCACCGGCACCTCGGTGGGTGACGTGGCCGAGGGGAAGGCCATCAACAACGCGCTGGGCCCGCACGGCGGGAACGCCGCGGTCTACGCCCCCAAGGGGGCGCTGGGCCATTCGGTCGGCGCCGTCGGCGCGGTGGAGTCGATCCTGACCGTGCTCGCGCTGCGCGATCAGGTGATCCCGCCCACGCTGAACCTGGAAAACCTCGATCCGGAAATCGATTTGGACGTGGTGGCGGGCACGCCGCGGCGCGGCAATTTCAACTACGCGATCAACAACTCGTTCGGGTTCGGCGGCCACAACGTCGCCATGGCGTTCGGTCGGTACTAGGCCTCCGACGCCAGAGCGCGCCCGGGTTTGACCTTGAAGTCCAAGCCCGTCAACGACATCGTGGCGTCGTAGGTGCGGTCGTAACCGGTTCCGCTGATCTTCCAGCCCGCGTCGGTGCGCCGATAGGTGTCGCGGTAGAAGGCCGCGCCGATCAGCATGAAGTTGAACTCGGCGACGATGACCCGGTCCTGCAAATACCAGCTGCCCGAAGCGGTGTCGCCGCTCACGACGATCTCGGGGTGGGTGACGCGGTGCTCGGTGATGACGTTCGGGCCCAGCGATGAGCGCATGTAGTCCACCAACTCGGTGCGATTGGTGAAGTGCAGTTCGTTACCCAGGGACGGGCCGTAGTCGGCCTTGACGTCCTCGGCCAGCGTGTCGGCGAAGTCGTCCCAGTGCTTGGTGTCCAGCGCGCGCAGGTAGCGGTACTTGACCTGCTTGATGGCTTCGATGTCGGCGAGATCGGTGGGGGTCATCCCGTCATTGCAGCACACGGGTCACCATGTCGATCAGCGCGCGTCGTTCCAGGCTCCAGTCGACCTCGATCCCGGTGATCATCTGCGCCAGCACCACACCGCGCAGGGTGGCCCAGATCACCTCGGCCACACCGGCTTTGGTGGGATCATCGGTGATCAGCCGGCCCAGCTGGCCGATCGCGGAGTTCATCTCGAGCAGGTGGCGTCGCGATGATCCGCCGCGGGTGGCGCGCAGGATCTCGAAGGCGGCCATCGACGTCGGGCTGCTGTAACAGCTCCACGCGGTGTCGACGACGACTTCGATCCGCTGGCGCAATGGCAGATCGCCCACGTCGGCCGACGACAACGACTCGAGCAGCTTGGCCACGCCGTCGTCGACGACGGCCATCAACAGCCCGGCGCGGTCGCCGAAGTGGTACTGGATCACGCCCCACGTCACGCCCGCCCGCTCGGCCACGTGCTTGGCGGTCGCGGCCGGGAACCCCTCCTCGACGATGCAGCGCACCGTCTCGTCGATGATCTTCGCCCGGGTGTCATCGCCCCGTTTGCGCGGCGCTCGGGTCCGGCGGGTGGGGGCGGCACCTGCAGAAAGGGTCATTGTTGACTTTATAACATAAAGCCATCTATTTTTGGTCGGGTGAGCCCATCCCGATACGCGCAGCTGTCCCGCGAGCAGCTGGCCGTCCTGGTCCCCGAACTGCTCCTGATCGGTCACATGATCGACCGCTCGGGCATGGCGTGGTGCATCAGCTCGTTCGGTCGCGAGGAGATGGTGCAGATCGCCATCGAGGAATGGGCGGGTGCGAGCCCCGTGTACACGCAGCGCATGCAGCGCGCGCTGGACTTCGAGGGTGTCGACGTACCGACCATCTTCAAGGGCCTCCAGCTCGACATCGGGGCACCGCCGCAGTTCATGGATTTCCGTTACACCGTCTTCGACCGCTGGCACGGTCAGTTCGAGCTGGCATCCTGCGGTGCCCTGCTCGACGTGGAGCCGATGGGCGAGGAGTACGTCTTCGGGATGTGCCACACCATCGAAGACCCGACGTTCGACGCCACCGCGGTCGCGACCAACCCGCGCGCGCAGTGCCGGCCGATCCACCGCCCGCCCCGCCAACCGGCCGATCGCACACCGCACTGCTGTTGGACCGTCATCATCGACGAGTCCTATCCGCCGGTAAAGGGCATACCCGCGCTGGACCTCGTTCGTCAAACCCGTGCTGCCACATGGGAACTCGACACGATCGACCGATCCGAGGAGGGCCTGGCCGACTACTCGGGTCCGCTGCTGTCCGACCTCGACTTCGCCGCCTTCTCGCATTCGGCGCTGGTCCGCATGGCCGACGAGGTCTGCCTGCAGATGCATCTGCTGTATTTGTCGTTCGCGATCGCGGTGCGCGCACGCGCCGCCGATGAGGCCGAGGCCATCTCGATAGGCACCCGCGGCCTGATCGGCCTGGCCGGGCTGGGGGCGCAGCGGATCCACCGCGCGCTGGGCCTGCCCGGCGGGATCGAGGGAGCGCGACGGGTGCTCGAGTTGCACCCGCTGCTCAACCCCGCGGGCTATGTTGTCGCGGAGTTCGCGGAGCTCGCGGACAACCGGATCGCCGTGCATCCCTCGCCCGCGCACGACGACGGCGCCTGGATCGCGCTGTGCTCGCCGGAATCCGTGCAGCCGCTGCAGGCGATCGCCACCGCGGTGGACCCGCGCCTTGAGGTCCGCATCAGCGGCACGGGCAGCGAGTGGACCGCGGAAGTTGTCGAAACCGACGCCCCCGCAGCCGAACTGCCCGAGGTGTCGGTGGCCAAAGTCAGCGGCGGATCGACGTTCCAGTTCGAGCCGAGGCGTTCGCTGCCGCTCACCGTGGTGTAAACCCTTTTGTCAAGGGGTATTTGATACCGCTTCGGTGACACAATCACATCGAGGCTATACCAATGGCATTGCAAGCCATCGGCTTTGCGCGTGTCCGCGGCTATGGTTAACGCTGGCCATCGACCCTCTAGACCCTCTGTATACCCTCAGTAGACGAAGGTTTTCGCTCTATGTACGACCCAGTGGGGTTGTCGATCGGGACCACGAACCTGGTCGCTGCGCGTAACGAAAGTCCGCCGGTTGCACGGCGTGCGGTGTTGACGCTTTACCCGCACTGTGCGCCGAAAATCGGCCTGCCTTCGAACAGCACCGAGGGTCCGGCCCTGTCCGAACCCGGCGTGCTCATGCGCGGCTTCGTGGAGCGCATCGGTGACTCGGTCGCGCTGGTGTCACCCGACGGCTCCGCGCACGACCCGGACCTCCTCATGGTCGAGGCATTGGACGCGATGATGGTGGCGGCCGGCGCGGATGCGGGCGCGTCGGAGATCTCCATCGCCGTCCCCGCATACTGGAAACCCGGCACGGTGCAGGCGCTGCGCAACGCGCTGCGAACGCATTTGGGCTTCGTCCGCAGCGGCATGGCACCCACGCTGGTCTCGGACGCGATCGCGGCGCTGACGGCGGCCAACGCGGAGCTGTGCCTGGCGGCGACGGGCGTCGTGGCCCTGGTCGACTTCGGCGGCGGCGGCACGTCGGCGACCCTGATCAGCCTCAAGGGCGACTTCGAACTCGTCAGCCCCACAATGCGTTACGCCGCGTTCTCCGGTGACGAGATCGACCAGGCGGTGCTGCTGAAGGTCTTCGAGGAACTCGGCCACGGCAGCGGCATCGATCCGGCCACCACCGCGGGCGTCGGACAACTCGGCCTGCTGCGGGAAGAATGCCGCGCGGCCAAGGAACGGCTGTCCACCGAAACGGCAACCGAATTCGCCGCCGAGCTCGGCGGACGCCGGTGCACCATGAAGCTCACCCGCGACGAGCTGGGCGACCTGATCCAGGACCGGTTGTCGGGCTTCATCTACGCGTTCGACGAGATGCTGGTGCGCCACAAGCGGGGCTGGGCGGACCTGTCGGCGGTGGTCACCGTCGGCGGCGGGGCGAGCATTCCGCTTGTCACCGAACGCCTTTCGGTGCACGGCCGCAGACCGGTGGTGAGCCCGTCGCAGCCAGGGCACGCCGCCGCCCTGGGCGCACTGGCGCTGGCCTCCCGCGGTGAGGAGCTGGACCTGCGGACCCGCACGTCCATCGGCCTGCTCACGGCGGCCGCCGGTGAAATCGTCGAGCTGCCGGCCGGCGACGTGCTGGTGATCGACGACGAGGCGCTCACCGACCGCGAATTGGCCTGGTCGCAAACGGAATTCCCCGGCGACATCCGGGTGCCCTACAGCCCCGCCGCCTTCGAGGAGGACGGCCCGGCCGGCTGGTCGATGCGCCTGAACATCATCGACCCGCCCAGGGAAAAGCCGTGGCGGCGGCTGCGGCTGTCACAGTTGATCGTCGGGATGTGCGCCGTGGTCGCGATGACCGCCGTGGGCGGGGTGGCCTACACGTTGACGGGCATCGAAAACCGCCAGGCCCCGCCGCCTACGGTCGCGCCCCTGCCGCTGCCACCCGTCAGCTCCCTGGCGCCCAGCCCGCCGCCCCCGCCCCCCACGCCGGCCCCGGCGCCGCCCAGCGCGCAACCGGAGCCCAGCCCGATGCCGCCGCCCCCGCCGTCTCCGCCACCGCCGCCACCGCCGGTGGTCGTGACCACGGCGCCGCCGGTCGTCACCACGCGGCGCCCCGCCCCGCCGCCGACCACGACCGCGATGACGACCCCGCCGCCGCCGACCACGACCGCGATGACCACCCCACCGGAGCCGACGACGACCGCGCCCCCGACGACGCCCACGACGACGGTGCCGATGACGACGCAGTGGATCCATGTTCCGTTGCTGCCGGTGCCGATACCGGTGCCGGTGCCCGCCAGCCAGGCGCCCCAGGCGCCGCCGGTCCCGCAGTATCCGCAGTATCCGCAGAACCCGCAGAACCCGTTCTTGAGCCCGGGTTACTGAGTCCCGGCACGAGCACGCCGGGTGGCACGCGGGTAGCGTGGTGGTCACCCAGTTCGGGCGGGGGCCGATTCTGTGATGCCCCCGTGGGGAACCTTGGAGGCGCAACGTGGACATCGTGCTCGGAGTGTCGCTGGCTCCGACCGCCGTCCGCCTGGTGCTCGTTGAGGGCCAGGATGCGGACGGCGTCACAGTCGAGCAGGACGAATTCGCGCTCTCCGCGACGGAGAGCGGGCCCGGTGGGGTGATCGACGCGATCGTCGGCACCCGGGAGGGCGCGGCCGAGGGCGGCTATCGGCTGGCCGCGACGGGCGTGACGTGGACCGACCCCGCCGAGTCCGGCGCGCTGCGCGACGCGATCGCGTCCCACGACGTCGGCAGCGTGATGCTGGTCTCCCCGTTGCTCGCCGCGGCAGCGTTGGCGCAGGCGATCGGCCTTTCCATCGGCTACAAGCACATCGCGCTGCTGTTCGTCGAGTCCGACAGCGCGACGCTGGCCGTCGTCGACGTCGCCGACGGTTCCATCGTCGACCTGCACCGGCGACAGCTGCTCGGGGGCACCGCGGCCGAGCTGGCGGCCATGGTCGCCGGTCTGGACGCGCCCACGTCGCGCGCGGACGGCGTATTCGTGGTGGGGAGCGGCGCAGGCCGCGGGGGTGACATCGTCGCGATCAAGGCCGCGCTCGAGGCCGCGACCGGGTTCGAGGTGAGCGTGCCCGAGGAGCCGGAAATGGCCCTCGCCCGGGGGGCGGCGCTGGCGTCGGCGAACGCGCCGCTGTTCGCGTCGTCGACCGCCGCCCTGGCCTACTCGCTGGATCCGGGCACCGGCGAGGTGCATCCGCGCGGGCTCAGCCCCACCTACCTCGACGTCTCCGGGGGCGCCGCCCCGGACACCGGCGCGCTGGCCTACAGCGCCCTGAACGACGAGGCCGACAGCGCGGACGACGCGCGGCACGCAATGCGGCGCCGCGGGCCCGCCGTGCTGGTCGGAGGCGCACTGGCGGGGATCGCGGCCGTCGCGGCCGGGGCGGTGGTGGTGTCGCTGACCTCGGACGTCCGGCCGGTGCAGGCGCCGCAGCCCAGCCCGCACGCGGCCGCCCCGCAGAATGTGGTGCCGCCGCCGTCGGCGCAGCCGCCCGCCCCCAGCCCGGCCCCGCCCGCGCCGCCGCCCACACCCGCGGTGGCCGCGCCCGCGCCCGAGGTGGCGGCCCCGTCCCCCGAGCCGGCGCCCCCGCCCCGCCACGCGTCGACGTGGCGGGCACCGGCGTCGGTGCCCACGCCCGTGCAGCAGGCCGCGCCGCCGCCGCAGGCACCGGCCCCGCAGCAGGCTCCGCCGCCGCAGCAGGCACCGGTCCCGCCGCCGGACGCCCCGCCGCCGGCCGAGGCGCCCGCGCGGCCCCCGCTGACCATGTACCTGCACCTGCCCTTCGTCACGGTGCCGATCCCGATCAACCCGCCACCGCCGCCCCCGCCGCCTGCCCCCTAGGCCCGGCGGTGGCGACACGCCGCTCCCGAGCGCACACTGGGCATTGACGCTGTGAGCAAGGAGGCCTACGTGGGCGAGCACGGTGCGTTCGGATTCGATCCCGACGAGTTCGACCGCCTGATCAGGGAGGGCAGCGAGGGTCTGCGCGACGTGTTCGAGCGGGTCGGCAGGTTCGTCGGCGGGCCCGGCGTCCGGACGGGCTGGTCGGCGATCTTCGAGGACCTCTCGCGGCGGCCCCGGCCGGCGCCGGAGACCGCCGGCGAGGCCGGTGACGGGGTGTGGGCCATCTACACCGTGGACGCCGACGGCGGCGCCCACGTCGAACAGGTCCACGCGACCGAGCTCGACGCGCTGCGCGCCAACAAGAACAACGTCGACCCCAAGCGCAAGGTCCGCTTCCTGCCCTACGGCATCGCGGTCGGCGTGCTCGACGACGATTCGGAGGAAGAAGCCGGCGGCGACTGATTCCGTCACGCCGAGCGTGTCCTCAGGGCGCGCGCTGCACCACGTTCGAACCGCCGGCATTGCTGATCTTCGGGTTGCCCGAGTGGTAGGTGATCGTGTTGTCGAAGCCGGAGGCGTCGATGCTGTCGACGGCGTCGACGGTGATGGCGTTCTGCACCCCGGACACGGTGAGGCCGGTGCAGTGGCCGGTGATCACGACCGTGTTGGACACGCCGCTCACGTCGACGACGTTGTCGTTGCAGGCGATCGTGCGGTGTTGGTTGACGCCGGCGACGCTGAGCTTGCCGCCCGGCGGTGGCGCGGGTGACGTCGACCGCGGCGCCAATGTTCTGGTCCGGGTGCTCGGCGGGCCCAACGTCCCGGAGACGGTCGGCGGGGAGCTGATGATCGGCCGGACACCGGAAAGCTGGTGTGCCGCAAAGGCCGCGATGCCCCCCGCGAGGGCGAGGAATGCGATGACGATGAACGTGCCCACCACCCACCACACGCGGTTGCCCGACGACGACCTTTGCGGCGGCCCGCCGTACATCCAGGGGCTGGGCGTGGGCGGCGGCGCCTGGCCGGACTCCGACGCGCGGGCGGCGTCGGCCAGGGGGCGCTCGAGTTCCCGGATGCGTTCCTCCGGGTCGTCCTGCGAGTTCATGAGGTGATGCTCCCACCGCGGCGCGCGTCGTATGGGTAGTTTCAGCACCGTGCCCGACTTGCCGAACCGCCAGATCCTGTTGCGCCGCCGCCCGACCGGGCTGGTCCAGCCCGGCGACACCGAGCTGGTCACCACGCCGGCCCCCGAGCCCGCCGACGGCGAGGCGCTGGTGCGGACCACCTACGTCGGGCTCGACGCCGCCGTGCGCACCTGGCTGAACGACCAGCCCGGCTACCTGCCGCCGGTGCAGCTGGGCGAGGTCATCCGGGCCGCCGGGATCGGCGAGGTGGTGGCCACCCGCTGCGACGCCTTCGAGGTCGGCGACGTCATCACCACGCTGACCGGCTTTCAGGAGTACGTGATCGTGCGCGACGACGTGTTCAGCACGCCCATCCCCGGCAAAGCCGCGGTCGACCAGCTGGCGGTGATGTCGGTGTACGGCCCGACCGGGGCGACCGCCTACATCGGGATGATGGACATCGGCCGGCCGCAACCCGGGGAGACGGTGGTGGTGTCGGCCGCCGCGGGGGCCACCGGATCGGTGGCCGGGCAGATCGCCAAGATCGCCGGTGCCCGGGTGGTGGGCATCGCGGGCGGCCCGGAGAAGTGCCGGGCGGTGGTGGAGGACTTCGGGTTTGACGCGTGCATCGACTACAAGAACGACGACGTGGCGGCCGCGCTCAAGCAGCATTGCCCGAAACGGGTCGACGTCTACTTCGACAACGTCGGCGGCCCGATCCTCAACGCGGTGCTGGGCAGGCTCGCGACCAAGGCGCGGGTGGTGCTGTGCGGCGTGATCTCCAGCTACCTCAGCGGGGAGCACCCGGGACCGGCCAACTACGTCAATCTGTTGTCCAAGACCGCGTCGATGCGGGGGTTCAACGCGCTCGACGACTGGGGCCGCTTCGAGGAGGCGTTCGCCGCGCTGCGCCAGTGGGAGCACGAGGGCCGGATTCGGCACCGCCAGACCGTGTTTGAGGGCGTCGAGTCCTGCGTCGACGCCCTCAACGGCCTGTTCACCGGGGCCAACATCGGCAAGATGTTGGTCAAGCTGAGCGAGCCGGCGGCCGGCTAGCTTTCGCCCAGGACGCGGTGCAGCGCCTTCTTCGCGTCGGTCAGCGCCTCGAGCACCGTGGCCCGGGTCTCGGCGAGCCGCTGCTTCTGCTCGTCGGTGCCCGTCCAGGTGATGGTGCGGGCCAGCCCGGCGATCTCGAAGAGCTCGCGACGGATCTTGACCACGTCGCCGAACTTGGCCGCGCGCCCGAGGAAGGCGTGCGCGGTCTCGCTGCTGATGCCGCGCCAGGCCAGCAGGTTGCGGCCGAGTTCGGTCAGGGTCGCCACGCCGTCGTCGACCGCGACGACGCCGCGGCCGGCGAGCAGCCCGATGGCGAGCTCCGCCACGTCCTGCGGCGGGGTGAACGCGCCTCCGGTCGCGTCGGAGACCCGCTGCACGACCTGCGCGGCGTCGGCCGGCCCGTCGAGGAGCAGCGCCGCGGTCACGAACGCGGCCCGCTTGAGGAAGTGCCGAGGGTGCCGGCCGCCGGGGCCCTGGAAGCCCGAGCCGCCCGTGCGGCCGGGACCGTCGAACCCGCCGTGCTCCCAGCCCTTTTCGCCCCAACCGCCAAAGCCGGGGCCACCAAAGAGTCCTCCAGACATCGCTGCCGTCCTTTCCACATCGGAGTATCAACTTCCTTGATACTACCGCCGTCGCGGATGTCAAGAAGGTTGATGGCCGGCGTGCGGCGGGCGGGCGCCCCGCCGCCGCTGGGGCGGCTTCGAGCCGCGAGCAGCGGATATTGCCCCGAAATGGGTCCCGGACGCGCCGCCGGCAGAGATGCGGACGGCCCCCGGCGCGTGGTTTCATAACACCGTTTGCGAGAGTTGCCGAGGGGCCCCCAGGGGGGTGCGTGGGACATAAGAGTCCTGGCTTTCAAGAGATGGGTGGAGTGCAAATGGATCGTCGCAGCATGTTGTTGACCACGGGCCTCGGCATGCTGGCGGCCGCGGCAGCGGGGACGGCGATCCCGATCCCCGAGGCCGACGCCCACCCGTCCCTCAAGGAGGCGCCGTCGGCCGGCGGTGGGGGCTACCTCTTTTCCGACGAGTTCGACGGCCCGGCCGGCGCGCCCCCCGACCCGGGCAAGTGGACCATCCAGACCTGGCAGGACGACGTGTTCCCGCCGGTCGAGGGGATCTACCGCGACGACCGCCGAAACGTGTTCCTGGACGGCAACTCCAACCTCGTCCTGTGCGCCACGCAGGAGATGGGCACGTACTACACCGGCAAGCTGCGGGGCAACTTCCGCAGCATGATCAACCAGACCTGGGAAGCCCGCATCAAGCTGGACTGCCTGTTCCCCGGCCTGTGGTCGGCGTTCTGGGGCGTCAACGAGGACCCGCTGCCGGACGGCGAGGTCGACATCTTCGAGTGGTACGGCAACGGCAGCTGGCCCCCGGGCACCACGGTCCACGCCGCGTCCAACGGGAAGACCTGGGAGGGGAAATCCATCCCCGGTCTGGTGGACGGCGGCTGGCACACCTGGCGAATGCATTGGGGCGAGGAAGGTTTCCAGTTCGCCCGCGACGGGGCGCAGTACTTCAGCGTGCCGAACAAACCCATCCACGTCCACGGCGGCGCACCCGACGACTTCCGCTGGCCGTTCAACAATCCCGGCTACTGGATGACGCCGATGTTCACGCTCGCGGTCGGCGGGGTGGGGGCCGGCGATCCCGCCGGGGGCACTTACCCGGCGTCGATGCTCGTCGACTACATCCGCATCTGGTGACTATCGCCGCGCTTTGAGCACCTGGACCAGGTTGAACTGCCAGCGCTCGACGAGGCGGAAGCCGAGCTCGCGCGGGACCGCGAACGCGGGGGTGGCCCCGTAGCGCGGGCCGGGCGGCAGCGCCGGGCCTCGCTCGTGGGCGGGCACCGTCTCGTCGGCCTGGGTGATGATCCACACGACGCCGCACTGGCTTAACGGCGCGGCGACCACCTCCGGGATCAGGTTGGTGTCGAAGACGTCGTTGCGGTCGGTGGCCCGCTGCCACAGCGTCAGGTCGACCAGCTTGCGGTAGGCATCCGGGCGCGCCGCCAGCAGCGGGCGCATCGGGGCGGGCATGAACGTCACCGTGTCGTTCACCAGCAGGCAATCCCCCGGGGCCGCCTGCGCGGTGAGCAGATCGGCCACCTGGCTGTAGTCCATCCCGTACTTGGCGTACGGGTTGCGTTGGGCCCGAACGTAATTCGGTGCGGCGGCGACGGCGAAAAGTCCGACCAGTGCCGTCGCGACCCAGGGCTTGCGGGCCACCGCGGCGGTGCAGACCGCCAGGATCAGCGCCATCGCCGGTGCCGTGAAGGCCAGATAGCGCGGCGTGTAGATCGGGTGGGCCAGCGCCGACCACGCCACGATCAGGGCGGTGGGGATCACCAGCCACGCGACCGCGATGGTCAACAGTTGCCGTTCGGGTTCGGCCGGCCGTGCGGATCGGCTGAGCCACAAGACAATCGCCGCCACGATCACCATCGCCGACAACATCGCGAACGGGGGGCTTCGCTCGAAATACTGCTGCACCACCACGTCTTCGATCGTGCGGTGCCCGATCGCCGGGACCCAACTGATCTGATGCGACTGCCCGGCGACCGTGGCCAAAAACGGCGCCAGGGCGCCCAGCGCGGCCGCCGACGCAATGGCGAATCGCGCCAGCACGTTTCGCGTGCGGCACCAGACGCCGACGAAGACCAGATGCGCCAACACCATCAGCACGAGGTAGGCGTCGAGCAACACCGAGACGACCAGCGCGACGCCATACGCCGCCCAGCACCATGCCGAGTTGCGGCGCGTGGCGACGACGAGCAGCGCGGTCAGCCACACGGCCGCCAGCATCGACAGGGCGTACGGGCGGGCCTCGATGCCCGCCCAGGTGCTCCGGGGCAGGATTCCGCACAAGACCCCGGCCGCCACCGAGACGGTGCGCGACGAGAACTGCCGGCCCAGCACCACCGCCCCCGCCGCGGCGCCGCCGGCCGCCAGGCCGCTCGGCGCGCGCGACCAGAACTCCGTCGGCGGGGCGAGAAGGAACCACGCGTGCATGAGCGCGTAGTACAGGCCGTGCACGGCGTCGACGTTGCCCAGCATGTGCCACAGCTGGCCGAGCGAACGGCTGTAGGACGCCGAAATCGTGGCGGCCTCGTCGTACCAGAACGACGGGCGGGCGGCGCCGCCCAGACTTATCGCGGCGGCCAGGACGCCGACGATCAACGGGTCCAGACGCCGCGGCACAGCGCTATGTTGCCAGAGCCCGATCTATTCGAACGTATGATCGATCGATGGGCGAGCTCGCGTCGATCGGATACAACGGTCAGCCGGTGCGCAGCCCGTTCCGGGCGGTGCGCCCGCCGGTCGCGGTGCTGGTCGACCTGACGGTGCTCTTCCCCCGCGAACCGCACCGTTCGGGCCGCTATCAGCCCAACGGCCTGCAGCTGCACAAGGTCGTCGAGGGCCGGCTGAGCTGCTGGGGCATCTGCGAGCAGGGCGATTGGTGGGGGCTGGTGACCTATCCGATCGCGTACGGCTCGAAGCGCAAGACCGTGACCCATTGGGTGCCGGCCTGGACGCTGCGCCGCAAAGGGTAGCGGCAATGCGATGATTGCTGCCCGTGGCAGGCAACTTCGTTTCGGTGCTGACCAAGCTCATTCCGCTCGGCCTGGTCATCGCGGTCTCACCGATCACGGTCATCCCGGCGGTGCTCGTCCTGCACGCGCCCCGGCCGCGCCCGGCCAGCCTCGCGTTCCTCGGTGGGTGGCTCGCGGGCATGGGCGTCCTCACCGCGGCGTTCGTCGGGGCCTCCGACCTGCTGGGCGGCTTGCACCAGACGCCGCCGAGGTGGGCGTCGTGGCTGCGCGTGGGGATGGGCCTGGCGCTCATCGCGTTCGGCGTGTTCCGCTGGCTGACCCGGCATCGGCAGGGCAAGTCCCCCGCGTGGATGCGTTCGTTCTCCCGGCTGACCCCGCTGCGCGCCGGGGTGACCGGCGTGGTGCTGACGGTGGTGCGCCTCGAGGTGCTGCTACTGAGCGCGATCGCCGGGCTGGCCATCGGCACCGGCGGGCTCGACGCCACGGCCGGCTGGATAGCCGGGGCCGTGTTCGTCGTCGTGTCCTCGTCGACGGTCGCCGCGCCGATCCTGGCCTACGTCGGCTCCGGCGGCCGCCTCGACGACGCGCTGGAACGGCTCAAGGTGTGGATGGAGGAAAACCACGCCGCCATGCTCGCGGTCATCCTGGTCCTGATCGGTTTGTTGGTGCTCTACAACGGCATTCGCGCGCTGTAGCGCGCCGCGGCGTGCAAGGATTGGCGCCCATGGCAGGCAGCTGGGGCTCCGCGCTGGCCGGGCTCATTCCGCTCGGGCTGGTCGTCTCGCTTTCGCCGATCACCGTCATCCCGGCGGTGCTGGTGCTCCAAGCGCCGCGGCCGCGGCCGAGCGGGCTGGCGTTTCTCGCCGGTTGGGTGCTGGGCCTGGCCGCGGTGACGGCGTTGGCCGTCGCGGCCTCCGGCCTGCTCGGCGGGCTGGACCGCTCGCCGCCGCGGTGGTCGTCGTGGCTGCGGGTGGTGCTCGGGGCGGCGCTGATCGCGCTCGGGATCTACCGGTGGCTGACCCGGCACGGCCACACCGAGTCGCCGCGCTGGATGCGCTCGTTCGCCACCATCACCCCGCCCCGCGCGGGGGCCATGGCGCTGGCGCTGGTGGTGATCAGGCCCGACGTGCTGCTGATCTGCGTGCCGGCCGGGCTGGCGGTGGGCGCGGCCGGGCTCGGCGCGGCCGGCGCCTGGGTGGCGGCGGGGTTCTTCGTCGCCGTCGCCGCCTCGACGGTCGCGGTCCCGGTGCTGGCCTACGCGGCCGCCGGCGAGCGCCTCGACGATCCGCTGGCGCGGCTCAAGGACTGGATGGACCGCAACAACGCCGCGCTGATGGCGGCGCTGCTGTTCGTGATCGGATTGATGGTGCTCTACAACGGGATCCGCGGCCTGCATCACCGGTAGCCGCCGTCGGACAACCCGGCGTCGGCCTCCAGCCGGTTGGTCGCACCGAAGCCCAGCTCGCGGACCAGTTCCCAGCCATAGGCCGCGAGCATGCCCGCGTAGCCCCTGGCCGCCCACTGCCGGCAGTGGCGCTCCTCGTGGTGCAGCACCCGATCCAGGTCGTGGCTGGTTGTCACGATCCGGCGCAGCCGCTCCGTGGGGTCGGCGCGCTTGCCGCCGTTGACCATGAAGATGTCGCCCCAGTTGGTGCCGCCGCGCCGGCTGAACTGGCGCTGCAGCCAGTTGCCGCCCAGGCCCATCAGGATGCCGTGCGGGGTCGTCACCAGGCGCGCCCCGTTGCGGTGCACGAACCCGACGTCGCGGGAGTAGCTCCAGCGATTTGCGTTCTGCCGGTGCATGATCCGCGCGACCTCGGCGGCGCGGTAGGGGGTGGGGGGAAAGTCGGTGCGCCGGCCGGGTTTGCCGTAGTCGGTGCCCGCGTTGAGGACGTAGGTCAGCAGCGTGGCCCGGCGCGCGTCGAGCCCACCGACGTCGGGCGGCAGCAGGAAGTAGGACTTGCCGTGCGGGTCGGTGATCTCCTCGGTGTCGTCCAGGACCGCGAAGCTCTCCGGCGTGAGGGCGTTCCACCGGGCGATCTCGGCGACGACCTCGGCGGGCACGCCGCGACGTCGGGCGTTTTCCCGCCACGCCGTGGAGTAGCGCATGGCTGTCAATTTAGGGTGTAGGTAATGAACAGGCGACGCCCGCGCGGCATTAACCAGATCACCCGCGGGCTGGGCACTTTGGATCGCGAGCTGTTCGAGGCGATCGCCGAGACCCCCACCCCGCTGCTCGACACCGTCATGCCGCCGCTGACCCGGGCCGCCGACCACTCCAAGCTGTGGCTGGCCATTGCCGCGGCGTTGCTGGCGTCGCGCAAGCCGTCCGCGCAGCGCGGCGCGACTCGCGGTGTCGTGACGCTCGGGGCCACCAGCCTGATCACCAATCAGCTCGCCAAGCGGATCCGCCGGCGCCCGCGGCCCCTCTACGACTCGGTGCCGCTGATCCGGCGGGTGCGCCGCCGTCCCGTCTCCAATTCGCTGCCGTCGGGACACTCCGCCAGCGCCGCCGCGTTCGCCGTCGGGGTGGGGCTGGAGAATCCGCCGCTGGGTTTCGTGCTGGCGTTGCTCGCCGGGATGGTCGGGCTGTCGCGGGTGGCGACCGGCGCGCACTATCCCGGGGATGTCCTCGCCGGCTTCGGCATCGGCGCGGGCCTGGCCGTGCTGGGCGGGCGGGTCGTCCCGCCTATCCCCGCGACCACGCTGCCCAGAACCGAGCCGCTCATGGTCGACACGCCGCCCCGGCCCGACGGGGCCGGCGTCGTCCTGGTCATCAACCCGTCGTCGGGCAGCGGCACCGGGGCGCGCGTCGTCGACGAGGTGCGCGCCGCGCTGCCGAAGGTGCAGATCGTCGAACTGGGTCCCGACGACGATCCGGAGGCGGCGCTGCGCCGCGCCGCCGAGCGCGCCGAGGTGCTGGCCGTCGGCGGCGGCGACGGCACCGTGGCGGCGGCCGCGTCGGCCGCGATCGACGCCGGGCTGCCGTTGGCGGTGTTTCCCGCGGGGACGTTCAACCACTTCGCCAAGGACATCGGCTGCGACGCCGTGGCCAAGACGGTCGACGCGATCCGGCGCGGCAGCGTGGCGCGCGTTGACCTGATGTGCCTCAACGAAACTCGCATGGTGCTCAACACCGCCAGCATCGGCGCCTACCCGGCGTTCGTGCGGCGCCGCGAGAAGATGGAGAAGCGCGTCGGCAAGGCGGTCGCCGGTTTCTACGCGATGCTGCGCACCCTGCGCAACGAGCGGCCCGTGTCCATCCGCTACGACAACAAGGCCCTGCAGACGTCGCTGTTCTTCCTCGGCAACTCGGTCTACCTGCCGGCCGGATTCGCCCCGTCGGTTCGTGCCCGCATGGACGACGGCCTGATCGACGTGCGCATCCTCGAGGCCGGGCGCCCGTGGGCGCGCACGCGGATCCTGGCCGCGCTGGCCCTCGGACGCCTGCGGCGCAGCCCGCTCTACCACGAGCTGCAGGTGCCCGAGTTCAGCTTCTCCGCCGTCGACGGCCCGACCGTCGTCGCCCACGACGGCGAGATCGGCGAGGAGTACGACGAGGCCCGCTTCGTGGTGAAGTACCGGGTCCTGCCCGTTTTTCGGCCCGTCTGCTGAATTGGCCGCGTACGCTGGGCGTTCACCCGACGGCGGGAGGACGCGATGTCGTATCTGGCGGCGGCCCCGGAGTTCCTGGCCCGGGCGGCATCGGACCTGTCCAATATCGGCTCGGAGCTGAGCGCGGCGCACGCGGCGGCGACGGCCCCGATCACCGCGCTGGCGCCCGCCGCCGGTGACGAGATATCGGCGGCCATCACGTCGGTGTTCTCCGGCTACGCGCGGGTCTATCAAGCGCTCAGCGGCCAGGCCGCGGCGTTTCACGCCCAGTTCGCGCAGGCCTTGAGCGGCGCGGGCGCCGCGTACGGGGCCGCCGAGGCGGCCAACGCCTCGCCGTTGCAGACCGTGGAGCAAGACATTTTGGCGGTCATCAACGCACCCACCAACGCGCTGCTCGGGCGCCCGCTGATCGGTGACGGCGCCAACGGGACGGCGGCCAGCCCCAACGGCGGGGCCGGCGGGTTGTTGATCGGCAACGGCGGCAACGGCTTTGCGCAAACGGGCAACCCCGGGGTGACCGGCGGCGCCGGGGGAGCCGCGGGGTTGGTCGGCAACGGCGGCCTCGGCGGCGCCGGCGGGGCCGGCGCGGCGGGCGGGGCCGGCGGCACCGGCGGGATCTTCTACGGCAACGGCGGGGGCGGCGGTGCCGGCGGGCTAGCCCTGCGGGACGCCGGCGTCGGCGCCTTCACCGGCGGCACGGGCGGGGCCGGCGGGGCGGCGGGGTTGTGGGGCGCCGGCGGGAGCGGCGGGAATGGCGGCAACGCCGGACCCAACACCGGGACGCTGTCCGCCGGACAGACCACACCCTTCGTCCTGAACGGCGGCAACGGCGGCGACGGCGGGCGCGGCGGGTGGCTCCACGGTCAGGGCGGGGCCGGCGGGCAAGGGGGCACCGGCAGTCCATCCACGGCCGTGAACCTCACCGTCGGCGGCGACTTCACGATCCTCAACAACGCCCCCGGAGCGGGCAACATCGTCAACTTCCTGCCCACCTCCAACGTCTACTCCGTGAGTCCGCCGAGCGCGGCCGGCTCTTTCGGCAGCACGACCCCGGTGACAATCGTCATTATCAGTGGTAATACCAGCGGCGTCGTCACTTTCTTTAGAGTCGCGGGCACTGTCGTCGGGACCGCGGGCCAGCCCGGCCTCCCCGGGCCCAACGGCTGGTTCTAGGGCGTAACCCACGACCGCGAGGGTGCAACTGGCGACGCCCGTTCTCGAGAAACGCGTCGGCAGTTGCACTTTCGCGGGTTGAGTTGATTGAAACTTGGGATCGGTAGCCGGGACACATCGATACGGTTTCGCCACTCGGCGGCCATTGGGCGGCCGATAGGGCGGAGGTCGTCATGTCGTTTGTCATCGCGGTCCCGGAGTATGTGACGGCGGCGGCCTCGAACCTGGCGGACGTCGCGTCGGCGATCGGCGCGGCCAACGCGGCGGCGGCGTCGTCGACGTCGAGTGTGCTGGCGGCGGGTAGCGACGAGGTGTCGGTGGCCGTCGCGGCGCTGTTCGGCGCGCACGCGCGGGCCTACCAGGCGATCAGCGCCGAGGCGGCGACATTTCACCAGCGGTTCGTCGAGCTGCTGAATGCCGGTGCGGGCTCCTACGCCGCGGCCGAGGCCGCCAATGCCAACCCCCTGCAAAATCTCCTCGACCAGATCAATGCGCCCTTCGAGGCGCTGCTGGGCCGGCCGCTGATCGGCGACGGCGTCGACGGCACCAACGGAACCGGCGCCAACGGCCAGAACGGCGGGTTGCTGTGGGGCAACGGCGGTGCCGGCGGTTCCGGCGCGCCCGGCCAGAACGGCGGCAACGGGGGCAGCGGCGGATTCTTGTTCGGCAACGGCGGCCGCGGCGGAACCGGCGGGGCCATCGGCACCGGCTTCGCCGGGTTCGGCGGTAACGGCGGCAACGCCGCCGGACTGTTCGGCAACGGCGGCGCCGGCGGGACCGGCGGGGCCTGCCCCAACGGCGTCGCCGGCGACGGCGGCTTCGGCGGCAGCGGCGGAATCCTGTTCGGCAACGGCGGTTTCGGCGGGACCGGCGGGGCCAGCAACATCGTCGCCGGCTGGGGTGGCAGCGGCGGCGACGGCCTCGGCATGCTCTACGGCGCCGGTGGCACCGGCGGCACCGGTGGCGCCGCCACCAGCAACGTCGGGGTCGCGGGCCTCGGCGGGAACGGCGGCAGCGGCAACATCCTCTTCAACCTCGTCAGCACCGGGGCCGACGGCGGCGCCGGCGGGTCGGCCGTCGGCGCCACCAACATCGGTGGGCAGGGCGGCCAGGGCGGCGGCGGCAGCGGCACCCTGTTCGGCATCGGCGGCAACGGCGGACCCGGCGGGGCCGCCCACTCCGCCGGCGGCACCGGCGGGGTCGGTGGCTACGGCGGCGACGGCGGCACCTTCTTCGGCATCGGCGGGGCCGGCGGCGACGGCGGGGCCGCCCAGAGCGGCGGCCACGGCGGCACGGGTGGGCTCGGCGGACTCGGCGGTCTGCTCTTCGGGCTCGGCGGCCACGGCGGCAACGGCTACGGCGCGGCCGGCCTGGCGTTCGGGGGCAACGGCAGCCAGGGCGGCTACGGGGGCCTGCTGTTCGGCATCGGCGGGGCCGGCGGCAACGGCGGCGTCGGGGTCAACCCGGGGGTCGGCGGCCCCGGCGGCTTCGGCGGCTACTACATCGGCGGCCTGAACGGTCCGAATGGGTTGACACCGGCGTGAACCAAGGCGAGCCGACGGGAAGCGGTTGCTCCTGGGAGTGGCTGAGGAAATCGTGGCCAGCACCGCGGAAAACGGAACAGATGTTTGGTCGATCGGCCACCAGCCGGATCGCCGGTCACCGTAGATCGGTTCGCCATGATGGATATGTATTCGGAATGATTCGCAGGCCGGATGATTGACGGTATCGCCCGCCCTGGTTATGGTCGGAACAACTATTAGGTTACAAATCTCGGGCAGCGCCAAACGTGGCACGCCGATGGGGGGTCACATGTCCTACGAGAGCACCGCCGGGCCGATCAAGTCCGGTCAGCTGGCGAGCAACCGAATTCCGTTGTTCGGCAAGTGGGCTCGCCGCGCCTGGCCGGCCGGCCAGCTCGCCGCCCGGCAGCCAAAAGTGTCAATTCGCATCGCGTCGATCGCACCGGTGAGGGGTAAGCAGTGACCACTGCAAAAACGCAAGTCGAGAACAGCCCGGATCTGGCGCGGCCCGAGAAGAGGTCGTGGCTGGGCGCGGGATTGGCCCTCGCGGCCGTCGTGGGGGTTGCGGTGCTCTTCGGGGTCAACGCGCGCAAGGGAATTGGGTCGGCACGCGTCGCCAACCCGGGAGTCGAGGGCACACCGCGTCCAGTCGAGCCGCTGTTCGGCTGGACCAACTGGTTGACCATCCTGGAGGTCTTCACAGTCGTCACGATGACCGCGATCGTCATCTTGTGGGTGGTGCACTGGCGACGGAACCCGCGCAACCCGGCGCTGCTGATGGCCATCGTCACCACTCTGATTGTGTGGCAGGACCCGATCATGAACTGGTCGCCGTTCGCGGTCTACAACCCGCAACTGTGGCATCTCCCCGAGGACTGGCCACTGGTGTCGTTGTCACCGACCGTCGAGCCGTTTGTCGTGCTCGGCTACGTCATGTTCTACCTCGGGCCGTACTTCCCGGCCATCTGGATTCTGCGAAAGCTGCAGGCGCGCAAAACAGCTGACTCGTTCCTCTGGCGACACCCGCTGATAAGCCTGGCCGCCATCATCTTCCCCATCGGGGTGATCGTCGATGCGGCGCTGGAGATCACGCTGGTTCGCACGGGGATGTACATCTACTCCCAGGTGCCCTCGTTTGCTTCGGCGTTCGTGGGGGAGACGTACCAGTTCCCGCTCATCTGGGAAGTGGTGGCGGTGAACTTCGTGATGGTTCCGGCCGGCGTGCTGCTCTACCGCGACGACACCGGCAAGGCGGTCGCGGAGAGGCTCGCGCAGCGGGCCCGCATCTTGGTGAGCCGCCCGCGACTGGGCACATTCCTCGTGATGCTGGTGATCCTGAACGTCGCCTACTTCTGCTACGGCGGCCTGTTCGCGATCGTCAAGTCGGCCCATCTGTCCACCTCGGTCGCATGCCCCTGGCCGTATCCGGAGGCCAAGATCTACGACCCCCAGGGGTTCTACGAGAAGAACGGTCAGGAGGGCACGTATGCGGTCGGGATCATGTCAACGTGGATGAGTGGTCAGCCCAACGGCCGGCCCGATGTGCAGCGCGGAGAGCTGAGCGATCGCTGTGGACCGGGGGGCTCGCAACGCTGAGCGCGGTAGACATCGCCGCCCCGCGTGCTGTGCGAGCCAGGAGATGATGCTCTCGCTGTGGGAACAGTGCAGGAGGACGTGGCCGTACGCGAGAAGGCGCGGTCGATGGAGACGTTCATTCAGGGTTTGGTGAACCATTTGACCGGCACACCTGTGATGCTTAGCGGTCGAGAATGCGGGCGCCCTCGGCGCCGGCCGTGCGGCGTCTGACTGCTGGTCTACGGACCGCGGCTACGGGAGCCCGGGTGACCCGTCCAGGCCTAGCAGCTGCCCGCCCGTGCCACCAACTCCGGCTTTTCCGTCTTTGCCCGGGGTCACGGCGAACCCGCCGTTGCCGCCGTTACCGCCATTGCCGACCAGCACGGCGTTGCCACCTCGACCACCGTTCCCGCCCGCGCCGCTCGCGTTGTTCGTGGCGTCGATCCCGCCGTCACCACCGTGCCCGCCGTTGCCGATCAACCCGGCCATGCCTCCGGCCCCGCCATTCCCGCCGATGATGGCGCTGATACCGCCGGCGCCACCGGAACCGCCGTCGCCGAAGAGCATGCCTGCGTTGCCGCCGGCTCCGCCGTCCCCGCCTATCGCGGCGCCCGAGGCGGCACCGCCGCCGCCGCCGCTGCCGCCGGTGCCGAAGAGCATTCCGGCCCGGCCGCCGGCGCCGCCCTTCCCGCCAATGGCGCCCGCGGTGCCGCCTGCCCCGCCGGCGCCGCCGGCGCCTGCGAATAAGCCTGCCGCGCCGCCGGCCCCGCCATCCCCGGCAATCGAGCCGCCACCACCGCCGGCGCCCCCGTCCCCGCCATCGCCGAAGAACATGCCCGCCGCGCCGCCGGCCCCGCCCTTGCCGTTGATTGCGCCGCCGCCGCCGCCGGTGCCGCCGGCCCCGCCATCGCCGCCGAGGATGCCGCCCTGGCCCCCAGCGCCGCCATTCCCGCTGATAGCACCGGCACCACCGCCGGCGCCGCCGAAGCCGCCGGGGCCGCCGCTGCCGATCAGCCCACCGGCTCCGCCGGCCCCACCGGGACCCGCGACCGCGGTACCGGTGAACCCGCCGTTGCCGCCCGCGCCGCCGACGCCGAACAGCCCCGCAGTGCCACCGGCGCCGCCGGCGCCGCCGTTACCGCCGGCGCCGTTACCGCTGCCGCCGGGGCCGCCGGTGCCGCCAGAGCTGAAGAGTCCGCCGGCTCCGCCGGCCCCGCCGTTCCCCCCGCTGCCGGCGGCGTTGAATCCACCGGCACCGCCACTGCCGCCGGCCCCGAACAGCAGCCCGCCGGCTCCGCCGGCGCCGCCGGCGGTGGTGCCGGGCCCGCCAGCGCCACCGGCGCCGCCCACACCGAACAACCCCGCGGGCGCGCCGGCGCCGCCGTTCTGGCCGACCCCGCCGGACCCGCCATTGCCGCCGCTACCGAACAAGATTCCACCGGCCCCGCCATTGGCCCCGCTGCCCGGAGCACCGTTGGCGCCGTTGCCGATTAGCGGGCGCCCAGTCAGTGTGAGGAAGGGCGCATTGATTGCGGTGAGAACGGGCTGTAGCACCGTCGCGGCGGTGGCCTCAGCACTGGCATACGACGCCGCACCGCCGGTCAAATTCTGGGCAAATTGGGCCTGAAACGCCGCCGCCCGCGCGCTGAGCGCCTGATACTGCTGCGCGTGATCGGAAAACACCGCCGCGATGGCCGCCGACACCTCATCGGCGCCCGCCGCCAGCACCGCCGTCGTCGGAGCGCTTGCTGCCGCGTTGGCCGCGCTGAATGCCGATTCGATTTGGCTTAAATTCGCTGCTGCTGCTGCCAACGCCTCCGGCACCGCGTTCACAAATGACATCGGACACCTCCCAGTGAGCCATGGCGACTACGCCATGCCCCCCCGGAAACCGCCGGTGATCGAGCGGGATGAATTCATCATCTCGCGCCGGGTGGAGCGTCGAGGGGTTTTGCCGATATTTCCGGCCTGTGAGCGACCGGTTGCACAAGCTGGCTGCGCACGTCGTCGTGGAGCCGATGACGGGAATCGAACCCGCGTATTCAGCTTGGGAAGTATTTTCGACGCCCGAACGGGTGAGCGAAAGCGGCTGGTAGGCGGGCTGCCGAGACCCAGCGTTGACACTGGTCAGATGCAAATTCGGTACGGCTAGCGGACGCCTCCGGTACGGCGTCGGTACGCCCACAGTTCGGCTGCGTTCAAGGGGCCGATAAGGGACCGCTGGAACATCCGTTCTTAAAATTCGCCCAGTGTCGCTTCGAGTACGACGGCGTATCCCGGCGCGTGGGCGGACACGGCGCAGCGCGAGCTAACCTCGCCGATAGGACGTAGCGCCTGTCTCCTACGCCGCGGAGCGCCGTCGGCAAAATTTGAGCGTGCTGACGAACGTCACCGTGAGATGCTGAGTCGGTGATGGGCATCATGCTGTGCGGAGCCTCTGACACGAAGTCTGTGCGAAACCGGTTCGCCCGGATCACACATGAGCTCGGGGGCGAACCGTGGCACTACCTTTCCGGTCGCATCTGGTTTCAGAATAAGGCGACTTCAAGTTGGGCTATCAACTCGGAAAATACGGTCAAGGATGCCCATTTATGCGTCTTTGTTATTCTTGAGCATTATGGCGAGATTACTTGGACTGTGGAATTTCAGCAGGCCTTATCGGCCGGGATACCATTCATAATCTTATGTCTGGATGATACGTTCAACGCCTACCTGGCACTAACGCGGTGGGTGGACGATGTTGATGAGGCGATCAAGGACCCGGGGGAACGTAACCTCGTCCAAACGCTGTCTGAACTCCTCTCGGCAACTCGTCAGTTGACCGTTATCCCATTCGACATCGAATATTTCTCAGATGTCTATCGGGCGGCAGCAGCGAACTACTTCGCCAGAGGATTGGAGGCTCTGAAGGCTCAGGCCCAGAGGGAATCCGTTGTCGCGATGCTGATGCAAAATAATGCTCTGCTGACGACCAAGGACCTTGTCGAAGTCGAAAAACTGGCACTGGACGAATTCGCGGACAAAGCGCCGCGAAAGCTTGCGATTGAAAGGCTTGCTGCTCACGGCTCAGCAAGTGTGGAAACAGTTCTTGCCTTAATGGGCAGCTGGGAGCAGGGCGTCCGCCGACTTACTGTTGAAAAGCTCGCGGAACTCTACCCTCATCGGCCGCCAGATTCTGCTTTCCTTGACGATTGTATTCGCTACGTCAATGACTCGGACGATACTGGCCTGGTGCGACGCCTTATTCCATCGCTGTTCGCGCTGGATGTTTCCGCTGCTATTCGAGCCGCCGTCAACCTCGATCTCACTGAAATTGGGGCGCGGCGGCGACTATCCGGGCTTCTGATTGAGCACGAAGATGTCTGTCGCACAAACGAACTACGTGAAATTTCCATCGAGCTCTTGTCCAGGTGCTTACTCAAGACTGACCAATCAGGCTGGATGCGTCGCATCGAGGAATGCTTGGAGCGCCTTCGGGACAGTTGATGGATTCGGGCTTGCTCAGTGGGGGCTCGGTGGAGTGCCCGCCCGGCGGGCCGTCTCGGGTGTGCCGTTCTGCGGCCTAGCGGGGCCGTAGCCGTGTGCGCCGGGCATCAGCAGCTCGGCGGGCACTGGCGCATTGGGTGGCCAGGGCGGGCGCTGGGTACACAAACCCGCCCCGGCCACGACTCATGGGGCCACCTGCTCACCCGGGTAGCCACGCTGTACCGCGCGAAGACAACGCGATGGTGAACCGTGCGGGGCATCGCCACAAGCGCAACGGAAAGCAAAGCAGCGCTTGGATTTCGCCAAGGCCCTCATGCTTGAGCGCGCGGTACGTGGTATAGCACCTGACCCGCGCGTGTCGCCGGCCGCCAAGCGGCTGGCGAATGCTGTGGCCAAGCGGGCGGGGAAGCCGATCCGCCGCGCCGCTACGCGGCCAGCAGGGCCGCCTAAGCTCGGCGAGGCTGCCGTAGCGCCCCCCGAGCGGCCCGTAGAGCCTATGAAGCCTGTCGAGCGGCCCGCTTTTCAACGACCGGTGTTCGCAGAGCCTACGGAGCCGCCGAGACGCCAGCTAAGCACAGCCGAAGATGCCCTGGCCGACGTAGCGCGGGCGAACCGGCTAGCAGGAGCGGTTAGCCAACGTAGACGAAGGCGCAGGTGAGGGGCAGATATGAGTGTGCTAGCTGGCGTAGCGTTCGGGGCGTAAGGCGGTGACGGTCGTTTCCGCCCCTACGAGAGGAACCGAAGTTGAGCAGATTCAAACCCGGCGACCGCGTACGCGTGGTCTCGGTGACCAACGAGCGCCGCGAGCCAATCACTGACGCGGCACACCCCGACGCAATCGACTGGACCGGAACACCGCTGATCGGCGCGGTGGGCGTTGTGACCAACGTGTTCGCGGACCGGCAGACGCGCAACAACATTCGCCTAGACCACCTCGTGGAGACCGTGGCTTTCCCCGACGCGGACCTGGAGCCAGAAGCATGAGTGCGGCACGAAATCCACAGAGCACGCTCATGTTCGGCTACTGCCGCGTCAGCACTGAGGAGCAGGCCGCCAGCGGCAACGGACTGGAGGCGCAGCGCGCCGCCATCGACGCCGAGGCGAAGCGCCGAGGCTGGACCCTGGAGCACTATGCCGACGCAGGCGCCAGCGGGAAGTACATCAACGGGCATCTGCGAGAAGTGCTGCAGCTCTTGGCCTCTGGGCAAGGCGACGGCCTGATCGTGGCGAAGCTCGACAGGCTCGCGCGATCAATAGTTCACGCTGCAAACATAATTGACGCAGCGCAAGCGCAAGGTTGGTCGCTGGTCGTGCTCGACATCAACCTGGACCTGTCGACCGCTGCGGGTCGCATGATGGCCCGCACGGTCGTCAACTTCGCTGAGTATGAGCGGGAGCTGATCAGCGAGCGCACCAAGGCCGGTCTCGCGGCGAAGCGGGCGCGCGGCGAGCGCATTGGCCGGCCCAGGCAGGCGCCACCGGGCGTCGTGCGACGAATCGTCATGGACCGCAACACCGGTCTCAGCTTCGCCAAGATCGCGACCACCTTGGCGACCGAGGGCATCTTGAGTCCAGCTGGCCTCCCCACCTGGCAGACCTCGACGGTGCGGCGCATCTATGCGAGCGCCACCGCCGCAACAGAAACGGACGCAAGCTGATGGCAAGTATTCAAAAACGCATCCGCGGCAGCGGGACAACAACATTCGTCGTTCGCTGGTATACGCCGGATGGTGCTCAGCGCACAAAGGGCGGCTTCCGCAGCCGTAAAGACGCCAAGGCGTTCGCCGCGAAGGCCGATGCCGAGATGTTGACGGGCATGGAGTTCGACCCCGGCAAGGGCAAGATGTTGTTCCGCGACGCGGCGGCTATCTGGTTGGAGTCCCGGAAGGCCGATACCCGCAACAACGCCGAGAACCACCGCTATGCGCTCGCCCCGGCCGCAACCCGGCGCGGCGACGGCAAGTCCCTCGGCATTGACGCGGTGTTCGGCGGCTACCCGCTCAACAAGATCACCCGCGAGTACATCCAGGTCTGGGTGAACCGGCTCACCGGCGCAGGCAAGAAGCCGTCCACCGTGCGGCACGCGTTTTGGACGGTGCGCATGGTGTTGGAGCAGGCGGTGGTGGATGGCCGGCTGGCGAAGAACCCCGCCGAATACATCAAGTTGCCCACTGAGACCGGCACCAACGGCGGCCAAGCTGGGGTAGTCGTGGACCGGTCCATGTTCCTCACTCCCGCACAAGTTTCCGCGCTCGTAACCGCGACGCCTTGGCCGTACAACGTCCTGGTCCACGTCGCGGCATGGGCGGGGCTGCGCGCGGCGGAACTCGGCGGGCTCACCATCGGGAACGTCGAACTGCCGGACGCGCCGCTGAACCCGAATGTCCAAGCGAAGCCAGGCGTGCTGCGCGTCCAGCAGGCCGTGCGGCCCAACGGTTCCGTAGTCGAGTACGGCCCGCTGAAGACCAAGCAGAGCTACCGCCGTGTGCCATTGACCGCCGAGACGACGGCGTTGCTGCGGGACTACCTCGCCCAGCACCCGCGCCGCGACGAACTCGACGCGCCGCTTTGGCCGGGTATGTCGCTGACGCGGCCCCGGCCTACCGGAGTGCGGGCGACACCAGCCAACACAGGAGCGGCGACTACGGGTGTGGAAGTTGCCCCACCGAGCACCGGCGCGAAGGCCCGCGCGCGGCGGCAGGCCGACGCCGTGGCCGGACTGTCGGTGGAGGACGCCGAGAAGCGGCTGGTGCTCGACTGGACCTCGCCGCTACGCCACGCGACGTTCTACAAAGCCGTCTACCGACCAGCGGTGTTGCGCGCCAACAGGCTAACGCCAACCGCGAAGCTGTCCCCGGACCAGTCGTTCCACTCCTTGCGCCACACGTACGCGAGCTTGTGCCTCGCGGCGGGTATCCGGCCCATCGACATCGCGGAGTTGATGGGGCACCGGGACGTCAAGACGACGCTGACCGTCTACGCCCACCTCATCGACACGGACGACCACACCGGCAACATGGCGGCGCTCGGCGCGCTGGCCACCCCCGCGACGCCGAGCTACGGCGCCAATGTGATCCCGCTGCTGCGATAGGCGGGCGCCCGGCGGAGTTGTCGTTCACTGCCCGTTGTCGGGCCGAATCGTAGAATCGAACACATGTGCGAATCAGGCGGGGCGCGTCTCCCTCACTCCAACGGCGCTACGGGTTACTCTCACTCAAACAATGTTCAGCCCTTGAGAAGGAAGAACATGACAGATCGCAGCATCGACCTTCAGAGCATCCGCGGAGCACTCGCCGGTGCGGTTGCCGACGAGGCGTCGGAGGCACTTGTCTGCATGGGTGACTCTTTAGAGCTGCTGCGGAGGATGCCCGACCAGTCCGTGAGTTTGATCGTGACTGACCCGCCGTACCACAGCACCAAAAAGAGCAACATCCACAACGACACTGCCTTTCAAGAAGACCATGAGTTCTTGCAGTGGATAGAGGACTACACCGTCGAATGGAAGCGCATTCTTAAGCGCAGCGGAACGCTGTATCTCTTCTGCTCTGCGCAAATGTCGGCCCGCCTTGAAGTGATGATGGCGAAGTACCTTCGCCCGATCAATCACGTCACATGGACGAAGCCCAACGAACCGGGTTATGACGGTTGGAAGGGCAAAATGAAAAAGGAGTCTTTGCGGACCTGGTATCCGCATTCTGAACGGATTCTCGTATTCGAGCATGGCGGATATGGGACATGGGAGGCCTACCGTCGGTCACCGATGGGGGAGTATCTGCTCGACTGCCGAAAGCGCGCGGGCGTCTCAATGGTCCAGCTGACCGAAGATATCGGTGAGTACGGAAACATCAATCGCGGTGGGGCGGTGGCGAACTGGGAGGCGGGGCGCAATATCCCGAGCCGAGAGCAGTACCGGAAACTAGTTGACGCGCTCCAAGGCTACGGTGTCACCGACATGCTTGACTACAACGATCTGATCCGACCCATGATCGTTAGTAAAGACGTCGAGTTCACCGATGTCTGGAACTTTATGAGTGTGCGACCGTTCAAAGACAAGCATCCTGCGGAGAAGCCGCAAGATATGTTGATGCACATCATTCAGGCGTCGAGCTATCCGGGTGATATCGTGCTCGATTGTTTCGCTGGGTCAGGATCGACCGGTGTCGCGGCACTGAGACTTGGTCGGCGAACCGTATGCATAGAGCTGGACGAGCGCTGGGTCAAGCGGGCGGCGAAGGAAATCACAGAAGCGCGGCTGGACGCTGACTACCAGCCGCCAAAACGAACCCACCACGCCAAAGGTAAAAACCTTGCATTACCGCTCGACGGCCTCCACGACGGTGCGTTACCGCTCGACGGCCTTTTCGATTAGTTTCTTCTCGTGGGCAATCTTTTCGATGCCGCCGTTGTTCTCGATTACGCTTTTCATCCAGTCTAGAGTTTCTGGAATTCCCTTGTCTCCGACAACCACGTTGCAGTGATGGTGCCCCCAGCCTAGGTTGTACGGTCGGTGGAGCAGCGTGCCGTAACGGAGCTCCTCGATGTGGAACAGATTGATGGGCGTAATCCTGATGTTCCATGTTTCTCTTCCCTCGGCTTGTTCGCTGCTCTTCATCAAGCCACCGGCAGAAACTAGTTCCAGGCATAGGGGGCAGATTGTTTGGTTGTCGTCGTTTATCGCTCGGACGAGCCGCAACCGTTCAACATCGAGCAATCCCTGCGCTTCAGCTTCCGCAAGCTTTGCTTGGGCGCGTTCATGCGCACCAGCCTTCGACATGCCTGCTTGAACAACAACTTTAAAGCTATCGGCACACATCCAGACCAATGCTTCGAGTTGCAGCTTGGTGGCAGCGACGGTCGTCGAAGAAGCGTATTCGTAGACGCGAATGCCTGCACCGCGCATGTTGGTCATCGCGTAGCCCTCGATCACCGCGACACCGTGGGCGGTGGTGGCAGGCACGCGTGCGACGAATGTGCCGCCAAGCGGGGACAGTCGGGAAGTCGCGGGCGTGAGTGCCTTCCCGGATCGCAAGCGGCGTCGGTTGCCATAGGCCTCCCACTGCTCCGGTTGCTGGAAGTAGAGCAAGGCGTTCTCGCCGATGATCAGACCATCTGCGGCGAGTTGTTGATCGGCCGCACTTTCCGACATGTACCAATCGGGATCGATGAGGACGATAAAGCCGCATTGGTATCCATCGGAACCGTCGTCTGGCTTGGCGCAGTTGCGGTATTGGCCTTGGGGTATCAACACGGTGCTGTAGCGGCCGACGCGATTCTGGTAGATCTCATTAGGGGTGGCGCCCCTGGTTTGGCCGGTCTTGTCCAGCTTCATCCGCAGAAGGGCGGGTAGCTGCTCAAGCCTCTGCCTCGACGTGCGCCGTTCCATGGCGTCGATAGTGCCATCGCCAGGTCGCGCACCACAGGGCCGCACCGGCGTGTGGCGCGAGCCGTGTTGCCGGGCCATGCAAGGGACCGTTAGGGGACCACCGGGCCGCGAGCGCAGGCCGCAAGGCGGTTATGCCCTGGTCAGAGTGGAGCCGATGACGGGAATCGAACCCGCGTATTCAGCTTGGGAAGCTGATGTTCTGCCATTGAACTACATCGGCGCGGTTGCTTCGAAAGGCTAGCATCCAGCGCCGGGAGGCGGCCCGGCCGATCGACTGTGAGTCCACGGCTCCCGCTGTGCGTCCAGGGCGCGATTCGCGGCCCGGATCACGCCCTGGGCTCACGCTCGACGCCATGGCTTCACACTGGATGCGGGCGCGGCCGCGGCCGCGGCAGATGTGACGTAAGCAACGCGATTAAATGCCGCGCAGCATTTTTAGACAATGCCTATTTTATTATTTCGTGATCTGCCCGTAATGTGCTTGCCGTGGGTCGGCACGAATTAGCCAGGAAGCGGCGAAAGTCCCCAGGTGTGCTGGCTGCAGTGCTCGCTCCCGCCGCCATCTTCTTCGCGGCCGCCGGCGACGACCGCCCGATGCCCACCCACGAGGTCGCCAAGCCCGTTATCGAAGACAGCACGCCGTGCTGCCTGGAAGTCGTCACCGCGGCGCGCAATACCCCCATTAAAGCGGGTGTCGTCGACGCCGAGCCGGTGGCGTCTAGGTACCACACCCGGTCCCGGTTCCTGCCCGTCGGCGTCGCGTCGGAGCGGGGGCTTCAGGTCAGGACGATCCTGGCCGAACGCGCCATCAGCGCGGCGTTCCCCCAGATCCACGAGATCGGCGGTGTGCGGCCGGATGCGCTGCCGTGGCACCCGCGCGGCCTGGCGCTCGACGTGATGATCCCCAACCCCGGCAGCACCGACGGCATCGCGCTGGGCAACGCGATCGTCGCCTACGTGATGCAGAACGCGAAGCGGTTCGCGATCCAGGACGCGATCTGGCGGGGCGTCTACTACACGCCCGGCAGCGCGCAGCCCAGCCGGCTCGGCCACTACGACCACGTCCACGTCACCACCACCGGCGGTGGGTACCCCACCGGCGGCGAAGCGTACTTAGCCGACTGAAGCCGACCGAAGACGCCCAGCGGATACGCTCATCCGGTGCTGCTCTCCGATCGTGACCTGAGGTCCGAAATCTCCGCCGGCCTGCTGGGCATCGACCCGTACGACGACGCCCTGGTGCAGCCCTCGAGTATCGACGTTCGCCTCGACAGCATGTTCCGGGTGTTCAACAACACCCGCTACACCCACATCGACCCCGCGCGGCAGCAGGACGAGCTGACGACGCTGGTGCAACCGGTCGACGGGGAACCGTTCGTGCTGCACCCGGGCGAGTTCGTGCTCGGCTCGACGCTGGAGCTGATCACCCTGCCCGACAACCTCGCGGGGCGCCTGGAGGGCAAGTCGTCGCTGGGGCGCCTGGGTCTGCTGACGCATTCGACGGCCGGGTTCATCGACCCCGGCTTCAGCGGTCACATCACGCTGGAGTTGTCCAACGTCGCCAACCTGCCGATCACCCTGTGGCCGGGCATGAAGATCGGTCAGCTGTGCATCCTGCGGCTGACCAGCCCGGCGGAGCACCCCTACGGCAGTTCCCGGGCGGGGTCGAAGTATCAGGGCCAGCGGGGGCCGACACCGTCACGCTCCTACCAGAACTTCATAACGTCTACATAGGTTCCGCGGGACCCGCACGCCTCCGTTCTGCGCGATACTTAGATAGTCATGGTTTTAACCTCCTGTTTGCCCGTGGTTCACCATGCATTTACCTTTTGGAGGCGTTTGTTTTGGACATCGTGCTCGGGGTGTCGATGGCACCGGCATCGATCCAGATGGTGGTGTTGGAAGGCGAAAACGCCGACGGCGCCACGGTGGACGAGGACGAGTTCGACGTCACCGCTTCCGACGACGCGACCACCGCGACCGGACCCGATCGAGTCGTCGCCGCCATCCTGGGCACGCGCGAAGGCGCCGCGGATGCCGGCCTGGAGCTCTCCGCCATCGGCGTGACGTGGACCGATCAATTCGAGGCGGCCGCCCTGCGCGACGCGCTGGCCGCCCACAAGATCGAGAACGTCATGCTGGTGTCGGCGTTTCTGGCGGCGGCGGCGCTGGCCCAAAGTGTCGGCGGGGCAGTGGGTTACGAGCGCACCGCGGTGCTGTACGTGGAGCCCGACACCGCGACGCTGGCCGTCGTGGAGACCTCCGACGGCTCCATCGTCGACGTCCGCAGGCAACAGATCCATGCCCAGTCCTACGACGACGCGATCACGCAACTCAGCGGCATGGTCGCCGGGCTGGAACACGCGGAATTGGCTCCCGGCGGGCTGTTTTTGGTCGGCTCGGGCGTCGATATCGCCCCGATCAAACCGGCACTGGAGGCGGTGACGTCGCTGACCGTCAGCGCGCCCGAGGAGCCCGATACCGCGCTGGCCCGCGGCGCGGCCCTGGCGTCGGCGAACGCGCCGCTGTTCGCGTCGTCGACCGCGGCGCTGGCCTACGCCCAGGACCCGGGCACCGGCGTCGTCGACCAGTACGCCCTGCCCGAATACCTCAGGGTCGGAGCCGAATTCGGCGACGACGACGTCGCCTACAGCGCCCTGGGGGACGATGACGCCGACGCCCAAACCGTCGTCATCGAAAAGCTGTTTGCCCAGGAGCCGGAACAGCCGCGTCGCCGGGCGGCGCTATTGATCGGCAGCGGGCTGGCGGTCGTCGGCATCAGCGCGGTGCTGGCGCTCGAGATCGCGCTGGCGGTTGGCATCCGCACGACGGGGGCAGTCGGGTTGCGGCCGACGCCGGGCCAAAGCCTCATCGTCCCAACGCAACAGGCACCGGCGCCCGCGCCGGTTCAGGCGTCCCCTCCGAAGCCGAACGTCAGCATCCCGCAGCCGCTCATGGCACCGCGGCCGGTGAACCTGCCGCCCGCGCCATTGCCCGCGGCTGCGCCCCCGGTTCCGGCCGCCCCGCCGATTCCCGCGGCTCCCATTCCGGTGCCGGTCCCGGTCCCGGTGGTGCTTCCGCCGTTGGCTCCGATCCCGGCGCCACCGCTCCGCGTGCCCGTCCCCAACCCCGTCGTGAACCCGCCGGTGCTCCCGGTCCCCCCGCTGTTGTCGCCGCCGAAACCCGTGACGCCCCCAGCGCCGGTGCACATTCCGCGGCCGCCGTCACCACCGCAGGGTGTTGGCACGCTTCCGCATTCGCCGCCGCACCCACCCGGGCACGGCTCGCTGCCCAACCCCAGCACCCCCGGCGGTCCCGGCGGCGGCCACCTCCCGACGCCGGGCAACGGTCCCGGCGGTCCCGGCGGGCCGCTCGGTGGCGGGGGGCCGATCCACATCCCGGCGCCGGGTAACGGTCCCGGCGGTCCCGGCGGGCCGCTCGGGGGCGGTCCGTTCGGCGGTGGCGGGCCCATCCACATCCCGACGCCCGGCGGGCCGCTCGGGGGCGGTCCGTTCGGCGGTGGCGGGCCCATCCACATCCCGACGCCCGGTGGCCCCGCCGGCGGCGGTCCGTTCGGCGGTGGCGGGCCCATCCACATCCCGACGCCCGGCGGCCCCGCCGGGGGTGGCCCGTTCGGCGGTGGCGGACCCTTCGGCGGCGGCGGTCACGGCGGTGGCGGCGGTCCGTTCGGCGGCGGTGGCGGACCCTTCGGCGGCGGCGGTCACGGCGGTGGCGGTCCCTTTGGCGGCGGGGGCGGCGGCTTCGGCGGCGGCCACAGCGGCGGCGGCCTGGGCGGCGGCGGCCTGGGCGGCGGCGGCGGCCACGGCGGCGGCGGGGGCGGCGGGCACCGATAGCCCTGCGCTGATGACCGGGCGTCGCCCTGCGCGGCGGTAGCGGCACGGCCCGACCGGCGTAAAATTGGGAAGCACGGGAATCCGGGTGGGGACTGTCAACTCGCGGCAGCCGGTTGAGGCTTGCGATCACTTGCGGCGATGACGTTTCTGCCCTCACCGGCAAGCAAACGACGATGGAGGAGCTTTGGACACCGTACTTGGCGTGTCGATGGCGCCGACGGCAGTCCGTATGGTGCTGGTCGAAGGCGAGAATGCGGACGGCGCCACCGTCGACGAGGACAATTTCGACGTCGCGGCCGAGGACGATGTGGCAACCGTCACCGCGGCCGACCAGGTAGTCTCGGCGATCCTCGGCACCCGCGAGGGCGCGGCCGAGGGCGGCTACCAACTGGCCTCGACCGGCGTGACGTTCACCGACCCCATCGAGGCCGCCGCACTGCGCGATGCGCTGGCCGCCCACAAGGTCGAGAACGTGATGTTGGTCTCGGCTTTTCTGGCCGCGGCCGCACTGGCCCAAACCGTCGGTCACCAGACCAACTACGGGCGCACGGCCCTGCTCTACATCGAGCCCGACACCGCCACCCTGGCGGTCGTCGACAGCGCGGACGGCTCGGTCACCGACGTGTACCGCCAGGCCCTTCCCGCCGACGACGAGGCGGCCGTCAGCCAGCTGGCCTCCATGGTCTCCGGCGCCGAGGCGCTGGAGACGCGGCCCGACGCCGTGTTCGTCGTCGGCAACGGCATCGACATCCCGATGATCAAGCCGGCACTCGAGGCCGCCACCACGCTTCCGCTGGCGGCGCCCGAGGAACCGGACACGGCGCTGGCCCGCGGCGCGGCGCTGGCGTCGGCGCACGCCCCGTTGTTCGCGTCGTCGACCGCGGCGCTGGCCTATGCGCAGGACCCGGGCACCGGCGCCATCAACCCGTTCGCGGTGGCCCCCGGCTACTTCGACACCCCGGAGGCCGGGGCGAACGCGCTGGCCTACAGCGCGGTGCCCGACGACTTCGACGAGACCTACACCGGCGCGCAGCCGACCCAGCTCGTCGGCGGCTATCGCGACCGCAAGTCCTTCCGGCTGGTCGGCAGTGCGCTGGCCGCGACCTTCGTCGTCGGGGTGACGGCGCTGGTGGTGTCCCTGGCGATTGCCATCCGGCCCACCGCCAACGTGCGCCCCGACCCCGGCCAGCACGCCGTCGCCCCCACGCAGGCGGCCCCGGCGCCCGCCGCCCCGGCTCCGGCGCCCGCCGCCCCCGCGCCGGCGCCCGCGGCGCCCGCACCGGCGCCGGCTCCCGAAGCGCCCGCGCCCGCCCCGCCGCCGGCGGCGGTTCCGGCCCCCGCGCCGGCCCCGGTCCCGGCGGCCCCCGCACCCGCGCCGATCCCGGTGCCGGCCGCCCCGCCCCCCGCGCCGCCGCCGGTGGCGCCGGTCCCCGTGCCCATCCCGCTGCCGATCCCGGGCCTCGGCGGCCCGCCCGGCGGCGGCTGGGGGCCCGGCGGCGGCCACGGCGGTGGTCACGGCGGCGGCGGCTTCCCCGGCGGCGGCCACGGCCCGTTCGGCGGTGGCGGCGGTCACGGTCACGGCGGGTTCGGCATCCCGGGCATCCCCGGTATCTAGACCCGGCGGCCACCTGTCATCTGCCGTTCGTCTGCCGCTCAGTGCTGCGACGCAGTCAGCTCATCGCGGCTCCCTACACCGGTGGTATGCGATGCACCGTCTTCGGCACCGGCTATCTGGGCGCAACCCACGCGGTCGGGATGGCGGAACTCGGGCACGACGTCGTCGGGATCGACATCGATCCCGGCAAGGTCGCCAAGCTCGCCGGCGGCGACATCCCCTTCTACGAGCCCGGCCTGCGCAAGCTGCTGACCGACAACCTGGCCGCCGGGCGGCTGACCTTCAGCACCGACTACGACATGGCCGCCGAGTTCGCCGACGTGCACTTCCTCGGGGTCGGAACCCCGCAGAAGAAGGGTGAATACGGTGCCGACCTGCGCCACGTCCACGCCGTCATCGACTCGCTGGTGCCGCGGCTGAGCCGGCCCTCGGTGCTGGTCGGCAAGTCGACGGTCCCGGTGGGCACCGCCGCCGAGCTGGGCCGGCGCGCCGCCGCGCTGGCACCGCGCGGGGTGGACGTCGAAATCGCGTGGAACCCGGAGTTCCTGCGGGAGGGGCTCGCCGTGCACGACACCATGCACCCCGACCGCATCGTCCTTGGGGTGCAACAGGATTCGATGCGTGCCGAGGCGGCCGTGCGCGAGCTGTACGGCCCGCTGCTGGAGGCCGGTGTCCCGTTTTTGGTGACCGACCTGCAGACCGCGGAGCTGGTCAAGGTGTCCGCCAATGCCTTTCTGGCGACCAAGATCTCGTTCATCAACGCGATCTCCGAGGTGTGCGAGGCCACGGGCGCGGACGTCAGCGTGCTGGCCGACGCGCTCGGTCACGACCCGCGGATCGGTCGCCAATGCCTAACCGCCGGTTTGGGTTTCGGCGGCGGCTGCCTGCCCAAGGACATCCGCGCGTTCATGGCCCGCGCCGGCGAGCTGGGTACCGATCAGGCCTTGACGTTCCTGCGGGAGGTGGACAGCATCAACATGCGCCGCCGCACCCGGATGGTCGAATTGGCCACCAGCGCCTGCGGCGGCTCGCTGCTGGGCGCCAACATCGCCGTGCTGGGCGCGGCGTTCAAGCCCGAATCCGACGACGTGCGCGACTCGCCCGCGCTCAACGTCGCCGGCCAGCTGCAGCTCAACGGCGCCGCGGTCAACGTGTACGACCCCAAGGCGCTGGACAACGCGCAGCGGATGTTCCCGACGCTGAATTACGCGGTCTCGGTCGAGGAGGCCTGCGAGCGCGCGGACGCGGTGCTGGTGCTCACCGAGTGGCGGCAATTCGTCGAGCTGGACCCCGACGACCTGGCCGACGGGGTGCGGGCCCGGGTGATCGTCGACGGCCGCAACTGCCTGGACGCCGCCCGCTGGACGCGGGCCGGGTGGCGGGTGTTTCGCCTGGGAGCGCCACGGCCCCAACGGCCCGGCGAGTAGCCTGACCGCGTGGATTATGCGGCCGCGTTCCTCGAGGAAAACCGGGCGTTTGCGGAACTCTTCCGCGACGCCGACGAGTCCACGCCGGTGCCGACGTGCCCGGGCTGGACGTTGACCCAGCTGGTGCGCCACGTCGGGCGCGGCGACCGGTGGGCCGCGCAGATCGTGCGCGACCACCTCGATCACGCCCTCGACCCCCGCGCCGTCGAGGGCGGCAAGCCGCCACCGGATCCCGCCGACGTGATCTCCTGGCTGCACGGCGGCGCGCAGCGCCTCGTCGACGCCGTCGAGCTGGCGGGCGTGGAAACGCCGGTGTGGACCTTCCTCGGCCCGCGCCCGGCGAACTGGTGGATCCGCCGGCGGCTGCACGAAACGGTGGTGCACCGCGCCGACGCCGCCCTCGCCACCGGCGGCGAGTTCCCGCTCGACGCGCACATTGCCGCCGACGCGATCACGGAATGGCTTGAGCGAGTGGCGATTCAAGCCGGCAGCGACGGGGCGCCGCTGCCGCTGGCCGACGGCCACACGCTGCACCTGCACGCCACCGATCCGGGGCTGGCCGACGCCGGCGAATGGACCATCGCCGTCGACGGCGGCGCGATCACCTGGTCGCACGCGCACGGCAAGGGCAGCGCGGCGCTGCGCGGGGGCGCCACCGAGTTGCTGCTGGCCTTCGTCCGCCGGGTCCCGCTGGCCGGCACCGGCATCGAGCTGTTCGGCGACGACGCGGTGTGGCAGAACTGGCTGGACCGTACCCCTTTCTAATTCGGCCGGACGCGGTACCTTGCTGACCATGACCACATCGGAGATCGCCACCGTTCTGGCGTGGCATGACGCCCTCAACGCTGCCGACCTGGACACGTTGGTGGCATTGTCCAGCGACGACGTCGAAATCGCCGAGGCGCACGGCGCCGCGCAGGGCCACGAGGCGCTGCGCAGGTGGGCGGCCTCCCGCGAGGGCACGGCCGAGCCGGGCCGGATGTATGTGCACGACGGCGTCGTGGTCGTCGAGCAGAAGGTCGGCACCCCGGACGGGGGCGTCCACAACACCGCGTCCGCGTTCCGGGTGGTCCACGATCACGTCACCGCGGTGTTCCGGCACGACGATCTGGCCTCGGCGCTGGCGGCGACCGAACTCACCGAGGCCGACCTCGTCAATTAGGGTCCGGTAGGGGCCCGAACTAGGAGAAGCATTCATGCGCGGGATCATTTTGGCCGGCGGGTCGGGCACCCGTCTTCATCCCATCACCATCGGCATCAGCAAGCAGTTGCTGCCGGTCTACGACAAACCGATGATCTACTACCCGCTGACCACGCTGATGATGGCCGGCATCCGCGACATCCTGGTGATCACCACCCCGCACGACGCGGCCGGCTTCCAGCGACTGCTCGGCGACGGCTCGCAGTTCGGCATCAACCTGACCTACGTCACACAGGACCAACCCGACGGGCTGGCACAGGCTTTCGTCCTGGGCGCCGATCACATCGGCAACGACTCGGTGGCATTGGTGTTGGGAGACAACATCTTCTACGGCCCCGGCCTGGGCACCAACCTGGGCCGCTTCCAATCCATCAGCGGCGGAGCCATTTTCGCCTACTGGGTGGCCAACCCGTCGGCCTACGGTGTCGTCGAATTCGGGGCCGACGGCATGGCGCTGTCGCTGGAGGAAAAGCCCGAGACACCGAAGTCCCACTACGCGGTGCCGGGCCTGTACTTCTACGACAACGACGTGATCGAGATCGCCAGGGGCCTGAAGAAATCGGCGCGCGGCGAGTACGAGATCACGGCGGTCAACCAGATCTACCTGAACCGGGGCCGGCTGGCCGTCGAGGTGCTCGCCCGCGGGACGGCGTGGCTGGACACCGGGACCTTCGACTCGCTGCTCGACGCCAGCGACTACGTCCGCACGCTGGAACGCCGGCAAGGCCTCAAGGTCAGCGTCCCCGAGGAGGTGGCGTGGCGGCAGGGCTGGATCGGCGACGAGGAGCTGGCCGAGCGGGCGCGCACCCTGGTCAAGTCCGGTTACGGGGACTACCTGCTGCAGATGCTGGAACACCCGCGGTAGCGGCCGGTTTGGCCAGCACGGCGGCGATCCCGGTCGTCAGCGGCACCGAGAGCGCCAGCGCGACGCCGCCGACGGCCGAGCGGGCGAGCTCGATGGCCACGCTCTCGCTGACCAGCACGTCGCCCAGCGAGCGGTTGGCGACGCTGAACAGCAGCAGCAACGGCAGCGAGGTCCCGGCGTAGGCCAGCACCAGCGTGTACACCGTGCTGGCGATGTGGTCGCGGCCCACCCGGATCGCGCCTGAGAAGATGGCCCGCCGGGAGGTGTCACCGCCGAGGTTCGCCAACTCGAACACCGTCGATGCCTGCGTCACGGTCACGTCGTTGAGCACGCCGAGTGACCCGATGATGAACCCGGCGAGCAGCAGCCCACTGATCGACACGTTGCCCAGATACGCCGACACTCGGGAATTCTGGTCGTCGGACAGGCCGGTGAGGTGCGCCAAATCCACTGCGGCCCAAGACAATCCGGCGGCCAGCAGCAGCGCCGACAGCGTGCCCAGCAGGGCGGCGCTGGTGCGCAGGTTGATCCCGTGGGCGAGGTAGATCACCGCGTAGAGGATGGCCGCCGACGCCACCAGCGCCACCGGAACCGCCGGCGCGCCGTCGCGCAGCGCCGGCAGCAGGAACACGACGAGCACGCCGAAGGCGACCGCGATGCCCACCAGCGCGCGCAGCCCGCGCCAGCGGGCCACGGCGACGATCACCACCGCGAACGCGACCGCCAGCGCGACGAGCGGCCAGCCCCGTTCGAAGTCGTAGAACGCGTAGCTGGTCGCGCCCTGGTCGTCGACCTGGCGGACGAGCCGGACGCGGTCGCCCGGCGCGAAGTGCGGCTGTCCCGGGCCGGGGGAGGACTCCAACAGCGTCCTGGCGCCGGCGTTGGGCCCGGAATCGATCGCGACGAGGGTCTGTGTGCACCGCCCGGCGCCGGGCTGGGCCGGCTCGGGCGGGGCGGTGAGCACCTGGCTGGCCGACGGGCTGCCGCAGTCGCTCAGCGCGCTGGACAGCACGTGGCCGGTCACCGTGGTGACGGGCCCACCGGCCGCGTTCTGGAACGGCAGCGGGATCTCGACGTGCTGGCGGCTCGGCCACAGCAGCGCCGCCCCGGCGATGACGGCCACACCGATGGCGGCCAGCAGCCCCACGACGACCCGGGCGGGCAGCGGGCCCAGCGGCGTGGGGGACGAGCTGCGCAAGTTGTGCGTGTGTGCGTGCGTCACCCGGTTGAGGGTAGAGGCGCCCGGTCGCCGTGCTTATTGCCGATAGCTGGCCAGGAAGTTACCCAGCCGCTCGATCGCGGCGGCAAGGTCACGCGACCACGGCAGCGTCACGATGCGCAGGTGATCGGGCTGCGACCAGTTGAACCCGGTGCCCTGGGTGACCAGGATCTTCTCCGACAGCAGCAGGTCGAGGACGAGCTGCTCGTCGTCGGCGATCTCGTAGACCTCGGGGTCCAGCCGGGGAAACGCGTACAGCGCGCCCTCGGGTTTGACGCAGGACACTCCCGGGATCTCGTTGAGCTTGGTCCAGGCGGTGTCGCGCTGCTCGAGCAGGCGCCCGCCGGGCAGGACCAGGTCCTCGATGCTCTGGTGGCCGCCGAGGGCGACCTGGATGGCGTGCTGCGCGGGGACGTTGGGGCACAGGCGCATGTTGGCCAGCAGGCTGATGCCCTCGATGAAGCTGCCGGCGTTGTCCTTCGGGCCGGTGATGGCCAGCCACCCGGCCCGATAACCGGCCACCCGGTAGGCCTTCGACAGGCCGTTGAAGGTCAGGCAGAGCACGTCCGGGGCCAGGGAGGCCACGCTGATGTGCTTGGCGTCGTCGTAGAGGATCTTGTCGTAGATCTCGTCGGCGAGCAGCAGCAGCTGGTGCCTGCGGGCGAGATCGACCATCTGGGTGAGGATTTCGCGGCTGTAGACGGCGCCGGTGGGATTGTTCGGGTTGATCACGACCAGCGCCTTGGTGCGCTCGGTGATCTTGGACTCGAGGTCGGCGATGTCGGGCTGCCAGTGCTGGGTTTCGTCGCACAGGTAGTGCACCGGCGTGCCGCCCGCCAGCGAGGTCGAGGCCGTCCACAGCGGGTAGTCCGGCGACGGGATCAGCACCTGATCGCCGTTGTCCAGCAGGGCCTGCAGCGTCATCGTGATCAGCTCGGAGACGCCGTTGCCCAGGTAGACGTCGTCGACGTCGAAGCGGGGGAAGTCCTCGACGAGTTCGTAGCGGGTCACCACCGCGCGGCGGGCCGGCAGGATGCCCTGGGAGTCGGAGTAGCCCTGGGCGTACGGCAGGGCCTGGATCATGTCGCGCATGATCACGTCGGGCGCCTCGAAGCCGAACGGCGCCGGGTTGCCGATGTTGAGCTTGAGGATGCGGTGGCCCTCGGCCTCCAGCCGCGCCGCGTGCTGGTGCACCGGGCCGCGGATCTCGTACAGCACGTCCTGCAATTTGGACGACTGCGCGAAGGCCCGCTGCCGGTGATGGCCGACGTTATGGGCGGGCAGGTGGTGCGTGGTCACCCACCTATGGTGCCATCGGTGTCCAATCGAATTTCCCTGTTGGCGCCAAATCGTGCCTTTCGTGCAACATTGGCCCCGGCCCGAGGCCGGCCTTCGCCGAGCGTGATCTCAGGGCGAGAATTTAGCGATCCGCCGTGATTTTTGCGCCCTGAGAACACGCTCGGTGAAGCGGTCGGTCAGCGTTTGCCCGGCGGACGCGCCCCGCGAGCGATGCCCAGCCCTTTAACGGGCGCCGCGGGCGGTGCCGGATCCCCGTCGGACTCCGCGGCGGGCTCCGGCTTGGCCTCGGGTTCCGGCTTGGCCTCGGGTTCCGCCTTGGCCGCCGGGGCGGCGGTCTTCTTGGCGCCGGGCCGCTTGGCGCCGGCGGCGATGCCCAGCCCCTTGACCGGCGCTGCCGCAGCCTTGGGCTCCTCGGCCGCCTCAGCGGGCGCCTCGGTCTTCGCCTCGGCCGCCTCGGCCGCCGGGGCCGACGGGGCGGCTTTCTTGGCGCCGGGCCGCTTGGCGCCGGCGGCGATGCCCAGCCCCTTGGCCGGGGCGGCCGGCGCGGCCGGAGCCGCGGACGCCTCGGTGGCTTCAGCCGCGGGAGCCGCCTCAGCCGCGGGAGCCGCGGCCGCCTTCTTCGCACCCGGTCGCTTGGCGCCGCCGGCGATGCCCAGCCCCTTGGCGGGGGCCGGGGCGGCCTTGGCGGCCTTCTCCGGCTCGGCGGCCGGGGCGGGCGCGGGCTCCTCGGTGCGCGGCGGTGCCTCGGCGGGAGCGCTCGCCTTCGGCGCCGCTTTAGGCTTTTCCGCCGCCCGCTTCTCGGCTTCCTTTGCGGCCGTGCCCTTTTCGGGCAGCGTCGCCTTGTCGTACTCGAGGGACGCGAGCAGGATCTGGGCCACGTCGAGCACCTCGACGCCGCTGCGGCCGGCCTCCTCCTGACGGTCGTTGACCCCGTCGGTGACCATCACCCGGCAGAACGGGCACGCGGTCGCGATGGTGGTCGCCCCGGTGGCCAGCGCCTCGTCGACGCGTTCGTGGTTGATGCGCTTGCCGATGTGCTCTTCCATCCACATGCGGGCACCGCCGGCGCCGCAGCAGAAGCTGCGCTCGGCGTGCCGCGGCATCTCGGTCAGGTTGGCGCCCGCGGCGCCGATCAGCTCCCGCGGCGCCTCGTAGACCTTGTTGTGCCGGCCCAGGTAGCAGGGGTCGTGATAGGTGATGTCCTGGGAGACGGGGGTGACCGGAACCAACTGCTTGTCGCGCACCAGCCGATTGAGCAGCTGCGTGTGGTGCAACACGCTGTAGTCGGAGCCCAGCTGCCGGTATTCCTTGCCCAGGGTGTTGAAGCAGTGCGGGCAGGTCACGACGATCTTGCGGTCGACGCTCTCCACGCCCTCGAACACCCCGTCCAGGGTTTCCACGGCCTGCTGAGCCAGCTGCTGGAACAAGAACTCGTTGCCCGAGCGCCGCGCGGAGTCGCCGTTGCAGCTTTCGCCCGTCCCCAACACCAGATATTTCACGCCGGCGACGGCCAGCAGCTCGGCGACGGCCTTGGTGGTCTTCTTGGCCTTGTCGTCATAGGCGCCCGCGCAGCCCACCCAGAACAGGTACTCATAGCCGTCGAAGCTCTCGACGTCCTGACCGTAGACCGGGACGTCGAAGTCGACCTCGTCGATCCAGTTGGTCCGGTCGGAGGCGTTCTGCCCCCACGGATTGCTTTTGGTCTCAAGGTTTTTGAACAGGACCGACAGCTCGGAGGGGAACTCCGACTCCATCATCACCTGGTAGCGGCGCATATCGACGATGTGGTCGATGTGTTCGATATCCACCGGACACTGCTCGACGCACGCGCCGCACGTCACACACGACCACAACACGTCGGGGTCGATGACGCCGCCCTGCTCTTCGGTGCCGACCAGGGGCCGGGTCGCCTGCTCGGGCCCGGAGCCCAGGACGCGGCCGAAGCCCGACTCGGGAACGTGGTGCTCCTCGGCGTGCTTCTCACCGGAAAGCTTCTCGCCCACCCCGCCCTCCGGCGTGCTCTCGGCGGGGGATTGCTTGTCGCCCAGGATGTAGGGCGCCTTGGCCATCCAGTGATCGCGGAGGTCCATGATTACGAGCTTGGGGGACAACGGTTTTCCGGTGTTCCACGCCGGGCATTGCGACTGGCAGCGCCCGCACTCGGTGCAGGTGGCGAAGTCCAGCATTGCCTTCCAGCTGAAGTCTTCGATCTTGCCGCGGCCGAATTCGGCGTCGTCGGGCGGGTTTTCGAAGTCGATGGGCTTGCCGTCGGCCTCGATCGGCAGCAGCGGGCCCAGCCCGTCGGGCAGCCGCTTGAAGATGACGTTGATCGGCGCCAAAAAGATGTGCAGATGCTTGGAGTGCAGCACGATGACCAAAAACGCCAGCATCACGCCGATGTGCAGCAGCAGAGCCACCGTTTCCAGGACTTCGTTTCCGGTGTGGCCCAGCGGACGCAGGATCACGCCGAACAACTGCGACAGGAACGCGCCCTTGCCGTAGGGCAGTGTGCCGTTGTTGACGGCCGACCCGCGAACCAGCACATAGGTCCAGATGACGTTGAAGATCATGAACAGGATCAGCCAGGCGCCCCCGGTGTGAGAGCCGTAGAACCGCGACGAGCGACCGTATTCCTTCGGCTCGGTCCGCAAGCGGATGATCGCGAAGGTGGCGATGCCGAGGAAGACGGCGGTCGCGAAGAAGTCCTGCAGGAAGCCCAGCGCGTCCCACCGGCCGATGAACGGGATGTGGAAGTTGTCCTGGAAGAGCAACCCGTAGGCCTCGATGTAGACCGTGAGCAGGATGAAAAATCCCCACATCGTGAAGAAGTGCGCCAGGCCGGGGATCGACCACTTGAGGAGCCGGCGCTGCCCGAAGACCTCGGCGATCTCCGTCCAGATCCGCTCGCCGACGTTGTCTGTGTGCCCCGGGGCCGGTTTGCCGGAGGTGACCAGCTTGAACAGCCACAGGACCCGCCGCGCGGCGAACAGGAGCACGACGGCCGTCATGCCCACGCCCACTACCAGTCTGATGAGCATCTGGGTGTCCACAGAACACTTCTCCAATGCCTAGTCATTCGGGGTACTCGACCCCCATCTTTTGCCTGCTTAGGCCCTGCTCATAGTGACATCACCGCGCATTCGGCCGCGAGAAAGGCTGCCCTAACTCAAGGCCGGGGCGGCTGGGGCGGGAATAGGGGCAGCGGTCTGGACCGGGTCGTCGGCGCCGCGGTGGTGGTCGCCTGCGACGTCGTCGTCGGCGCGGCGCTCGTGGTGGTCGCCGTCGTGGTGGTCGGGGCCTGGCTGGTGGTGGTGGCCGTGGTGGCGGCCTCGCTGGTGGTCGTCGGCGCGGGCGGCTGCGGCGACGACGACGGCGGCGGGACCACGGTGACGGTGGTGCTGTTGTCCGGGCCGGTGATGGTCACCGTTTCCGACGTCGGGGGCGGCCCGGGCTGGCCGGGCGGGGTGGTGTTGGCGGGGCTGGTCTTCGTGTGGCCGAGGGTCAGCGCGAGCACCACCGCGACCAGCACGGCCGCGGCCGCGCCGACGACGCTCAAAACCAGCGCGCTGCGCTTGTACCACGGCAGTGGCGCGATGTCGGCGTCGTCCCGGCGCGCCGGGCCCAGTCCCGTTGGCTCCCGCCGGTATTCGCCGGTCATGTCGGGTCCCGTGTAGGGCACCGGCTCGTCGGCGTCGTCGGCGTCCTGGGACCACGCCAGGGCTTGATCGCCCCCCGAGACCCGGGAGGTCTCGACCGCCTCGGTCGGGTTCTCGACGACGGGACTCGCGGCGGTCGCGACGCCCGCCGCGGCTTGCTGCTGACCCAGCACGGCCGCGCCGAGGGCGGCGGCGAACGCGGGCTGCGGCGCGGCGTGGACCGGCACCCGCAGGCGCTCGGACAGGCGCGTGTTGATCAGCGGGATGGCGGCGCCCCCGCCGACGGCCGCGACGGCGGCGAGGCCGGGCCGCTGAATCCCGTTGCGCCGCAAGGTGTCGTCCACGCGGTCGAGGAATCGCTCCAGCGGCGGGGCGACGAGTTGCTCGAGTTCCAGGCGGGCGAGCCGGACCTGGCCGCCCGAGTCCGCCGCGACCGTCGCCGCCGTCGCCGCCGACAGCCGTTCCTTGGCGCGACGGCACTCGCCGAGCAACCGGCTCCCCGCCCCGATCCGAGTGGTGCTGGCCACGTCGCGGGTCTCGGCGTCCGAGGCGGCGCGGACGTGATCGAGGACGAGTTGATCGATCGCGTCGCCCGAGAGGGCGGTGTCGCGCACGGACGGACCGATCTGCCGGGAGTTCCCGGCGTCGATCAGGGTCAGGCTGGTGCCGCTGGCGCCGAAGTCGCACACCGCGACGACGCCGCCGGTCGGGAATCCCGGGCCGGTGCGCAGGGCGGCGACCGCGGCCACGGCGTCGGAGACCAGGGCCGGCGCGACCCCACCGCGGGTCAGATCCCGCTGGGCGAAGAATTCCTCACGCAGCGCGGTGGTTTGGGCCTGCGACCAGTACACGGGGACCGCGACGGTGACCGGTGTGCCGTAGCCGACCGTGCGCGCCATGGCTTCGATCGCCTCGACCGTCAAGACCTCGCCCAGGTACTTCGTCCCGTCGGCCGCGACCAACGGCGCGGGGTCCCCGACCCGTTCGACGAATCCGCGCAGCACCAGACCCGGTTCACTCAGGCCCGGGTTTTCTTCCGGCAGGCCGATTTCGGTGGCCCGGTGCTCGAACAGCGTCAGCACGGCGCTGCGGGCCACCGGCGCCCCGCCCGCGCGCGCCGCAACCAGGTTGGCGGCACCGATCGACAATCCGAGCGAATCGCTCATATTCCACACCCCACCCCAGCGAGTCTATGGGCGCGACCCGCTCGTCGGCCGGTTACGACAGGCCGGGAGGCAGCGTGACCGGATTGGGCACCCCGGGGATCGTGATCACCGGCGGCAGCGACGGCAGGTGATGCCGGTGCGTCGGCTGCTGCTGGGTGGGCGCGTGCGTCGGCTGGTGGGTCGGCTGTTGCGCGGGCGGCTCGACGGCGCTGCTGCTGGGCGGCTCCTCTGACGGACTGGTCGTCGTGGTGCTCGGCGCCGTCGTCGTCGTGGTGGTCGTCGGGGTGGTGCTGCTGGTGCTCGGGGAAGTGCCCTGACCGCCCTGGGTGAGCTGCATGAGGCCGTAGACGATCAGCGCGAGCAGCACCAGCACGGCGAGGACCCACGCGACGATCCCGGCGGGCCGCCGGTACCACGGGGTGGGCTCGGGTTCCTGCCCGAAGGTGTCGGGCTCCTCGGGTGGCGCCTGGTCGGGGGGGATCTCCCCGGGCGGCGGTTCTCCGGGTGGCGGGGACGCGGGCGGACGCTCTCCGCCGGGCGGTGGGGGTCCGCCCGGGGCGCCGTAGTTCGCGTACTGCGTCTGCTGGTTGTGGAAGTCCTCCGGTGGGCCGTTGCGTGCCACGGACCCGATGGTACTGACCCCGCCTGGGGGCCAGCGCGCTACGTGGGCGCCGAGCTCGCGGACCCAGGCCGCGGCGCACCGGGAGCAAATGCCGATTTCGCCGGCGGCTGGGTCAGAGCGTGCCGAAGAGCGCTTTGATAATCGCCCCGACGAGCGCGCCGACTATGGCGTTGATAATTGGCGTCAGAATTGGTGACAACACGAACCAGATCGCGGCGCCTATCGCATTTTGCAACTGCGTCAATACTGCGCCGAACCACGCGGTCACCGGATCGGTGACGGCCGCGGCGACGCCGGCAACGGAACCCGCGATCGCGCTCAAGGGTTGCAATGCCGCGGCGTTGGCCGCCTCGGCGCTGGCGAACGCGGTCGCGCCGGCGCTGACATTCTGCGCAAACTGCTGATGAAAGGCCGCCGCCTGGCCGGCCACTGCCTGGTAGTCCAGGCCGTGCGCGGACAGCAGCTGCGCCACGCCCGCCGACACCGCGTCGGCGGCGGGGGCCGCCACGCTGGCGATCGAGGCCGTCGCCGCCGTGTGCGCGTCGCTCAGCGTCGAGCCGATATTCGTTAAATCCGTTGCCGCCGTCGCGATCAGTTCCGGCGCCGCGAACACTTCCGACATTGCCGTCTCCTGACGCGTCATGGATCGTATTCGGGACGGCAAAGACTATCGCGCCCGCCTGCTAAACGCCACCGGACCCAAATCCGCGGGAATTCACCGCCGCAAATGTCTTAAATGCGGCTAATACGTGTTGACCTTCTCGACGCTGACGAACATGCCGTGGCCGGTGTGGTCGTTGGTGAACCGCGTGCCGTCGGCCGAGGCGTCGATCGTCCAGCCCTGCGCCGCGTAGGTGTGGTAGTCGATCGTGACGGTCGGGATGGCGCCCAGGTTGCCCAGCACCCACTGCACGTTGCCGCCGGCGCTGATGCTGACGCCGTTGGCGTGCTCACCGTCCTGCAGGGGGGAGTTGGTGAAGGGCGCCTCGCAGCCGACGGCGTCCTTGTTGATCTGGCAGCGCGTCATGCCGGACTTGGTCTCGATGAAGACGTAGCCGTTGTGGTCGGGCGGCAGCGGGATGGAACCCGCGGGTGGCGTGGTCGGGGCACCCGGGGCCGGCGGCGGGGCGGAGGTCGGGCCGCCGGGCGCCGGCATCGCCGTGCTCGGTCGCGGCGTGGGAAAGGCCGGTTCGGTCGGCCCGGTCCCCGGCGTGGCTACGGGCTTGCCCTCGATCACGGAGCTGCAGCCGGACACCAACGCCAGACTCGCCAGCAGCAGCGAGCCCCCGGCCAGACTTCGCCGTACCTGTCGCGATACCTGCACCCGCCACTCCTGAGAAATCCCGGATCTCAGCGGATAGGGTACGCGTGGCGGCGCGAAAGTTGCTGCAACCGCGGGCTTATCGATGCCGAGTCGATGGCGCAGGTTTACCGCTGCGTGACCGATTGCAGCTCGGCGGCCCGGTGCGCGGCGGCGACGATGCCCTGATAGCCCGTGCAGCGGCAGAAGTTGCCGGACAGGCCTTCGCGGATTTCCTCGTCGGTGGGGTCGGGGTTGTCGCGCAGCAGCGCGGTCAACGACATCACAAAACCCGGCGTGCAGAAACCGCATTGCAGCCCGTGGCACTCCCGCAGCGCCGACTGCACGGGCGACAGGGTGCCGTCCGGCGATGCGACGCCCTCCACCGTCGTCACCTCCAGGCCGTCGGCCTGCACGGCGAACATCAGGCACGACCGCACGGCCGCGCCGTCCACCAGGACCGTGCAGGCGCCGCACGACCCGTGCTCGCAACCGAGATGGGTTCCGGTCAGCCCGCACTTGTCGCGCAGGAAGTCCGCCAGCGTCATGCGCGGTTCGACGGTGGCCGTGATCGGGGTGTCGTTGACCGACAACTGGACCGGTTGTTCAGGCATTGCGCGCCCTCGCTTCCTCGATGGCTTGCGACCAGGCGCGCGCGGCCATGGCGGCGCCCACCTGGGTGCGATAGTCGGCCGACCCCTGCAGGTCGGTCGGAATGTCGTCGAGCCCGGTCATCGCGGCCCGGCCGATCTCCTCGGGCACCAGCTCGCTGACCGGCTTGCCGATCACCGCGGCCTCGGCCGCCGTCGCGCGCCGGGGCGTGGAGCCCAGGCCCAGCAGCCCGATCCCGCAGCGCGACACCCGGTCGTCGTCGCCGAGCGAGACGGCGACCAGCGCGCCCGCGATCGCGAAATCGCCGTGGCGGCGCGAGAATTCGTGGATCGCGAACCCGGACCTGCCGTTCCACACCGGGAACCGGACCCCGGTCAGCACCTCGTCGGGTGCCATCGTGGTTTCCCACAGCCCGACGAAGAAGTCCGCGGCGGCGATCTCGCGGGTCCCGCGCGGCGACAGCACCTCGATCACCGCGTCCAGCGCCAGCGCGGCCGCCGGGTATTCGCCGGCGGCATCGGCGTGGGCGACCGAGCCGCCGAGGGTGCCGCGGTTGCGGATCTGGAAGTGTCCGACGAACGGCGTCGCCCGGGTCAGCAGCGGAACCGCCTGGCGCACTTGGGTATCGACGCCGACGGCGGCCTCGGTGGTGCCCGCGCCGATCCACAGCTCCTGGCCGCGCGCCTCGATGCCGCGCAGCTCGCTCAGCCTCGAGATGTCGATGAGGTGGTCGAAGTACGCCAGGCGCATCGACAGCATCGGGACCAAACTCTGGCCGCCCGCAATGATTTTCGCGTCCTCGCCCAGCTCGGCGAGCAGGCGCACCGCGTCCTCGATGGTGTCCGGGCGGTGGTAGTCGAACGCGGCGGGCTTCATCGGGCCGCCTCGTTCAGCAGCGCCGCGATGGACGCGGGGCTGGCCGGTAGTCGGGTGATCGTGACGCCCAGCGGCGCGAGCGCGTCGTTGATGGCGTTGATCACCGCGGGCACCGAGCCGATGGCCCCGCCCTCGCCGGCGCCCTTGTACCCACCGGGCCCGGGGCCGGGGATCTCGACGTGGCCGAACTCGATGGGCGGCACCTCGGTGGTCGTCGGCAGCAGGTAGTCGACGAACGTGGTGGCCAGCGGGTTGCCGTCGTCGTCGTAGGCCATGTCCTCCATCAGCGCCCCGCCGATGCCCTGCACGGTGCCGCCGGCGATCTGGCCCTCGACGATGGCCGGGTTGATCATGGGCCCCACGTCCTCGCTGACGATGTAGCGCAACAGGGTGACCTTGCCGGTGGCCACGTCCACCTCGCAGGTGCAGGCGTGGGTGGCGTTGGCCCACAGGATGGGTGCCTTGGCGACGTAGCGGGCGGTGGCCTCCAGCTCGGGCGACATCCCCGGCGGCAGCGCCTGCGGCGAGTAGTACGCGACGTAGGCCAGTTCCCCGAAGCTCACCTGCTTCGACGGGTCGTCGCGCACCGCCGCGGCCGAATGCGCCAGCTCCACTTCGGATTCGGCCACCTTCAAATGGTGCGCGGCCAGCGCGACGATCTTCTTGCGCAGGATCCCGCCGGCCTCCTCGACCGCCCCGGCGGTCATCGGGCCGCTGCGGCTGCCCTGGGTCCCGGCGCCGTACGGGGTGATCGCGGTGTCGCCCTGGATGGTGGACACGTCGTCGATGTCGGCGCCCAGCGCGTCGGCGGTCAGCTGAATGACGGTGGTTTCCAGGCTGTTACCGCTCGAGCCGCCGTTCACGTAGACGTTGATCTTGCCCGTCGGCTCCATCCGGACGGTGCAGCCCTCGGTGGCCAGGTGGCCCGTCGCCGCGCCGGTCGGCTCGATGTAGGCCGAGAAGCCCAGGCCCAGGTAGCGGCCCTGGGCGAGCGCTTCGCGCTGTTCCTTGCGAAACCCTTCGTGGTCAAGGATTTTCACGGCCTGCTCGAACGTCTCGCTGGGGGCGACGTGGTCATAGGGCATGCCGTTGGGGTTGAAGTAGGGCATCTCGTCGCGGCGCAACAGGTTGCGCCGGCGCAGCTCGACGGGGTCCATCTGCATCTTGCGCGCGGCGATGTCGAGCAGGATTTCGCGCGCGAGCGTCTCGTACTGCCACGGGCCGCGGTAGGCGTGCAGGCCGCTGGTGTTGGTGAACACCGTCTTGTAGTTGAAGCTGGCCTTGGGCACGCGGTAGGGCCCCGGGAAGAACATGCCGATCGCGGCCGTCGTCAGCACCGGATACGGCGTCGGGTAGGCCCCGATGTCCTGGACGAAGTCGATGTCGACCGCCGCGATGTTGCCGTCGTCGTCGAACGCGATGCGCCCGGTCCCGTCGACGTGGCGGGCCTGGCCCGCCGACATCAGGTTCTCGCGGCGATCCTCGATCCACTTCAGCGCCGCCGGCACCTTGCGGGCGGCCAGCATGATGCACATGTCCTCGCGCATCGGGACCACCTTCTGGCCGAAGGCGCCTCCGGTGTCGCGCATGATGACCCGAACCCGTTGTGCCGCAATGCCCAACAGCCGCGCGCAGAAGGCCCGCAGCTCGTGCGGGGTCTGCGTGGACGCCCACAGGGTGAGCTCGCCGGAGGCGGCCTCCCACTCGACGACCAGACCGCGGGTCTCGATCGGCACCGGCGCGTAGATCTGTTGGTAGATGTTCTCTTTCACCACGCACGCCGCCGATGCGAACAGCTCCTCGTCCGGCGGCGCGCCGCCCATCCCGCCCGCGACGTTGTCGGCATAGGTGTCGTGCACCAGCACCTCGGAGGACTGCGCCCGGGTGAAGTCGGTGATCGCGGGCAGCGGGTCGTAGTCGACGTCGACCAGCTCGAGCGCGTCCTCGGCGATGTAGCGGCTCTCGGCGACGATCAGCGCGACGGGGTCGCCGACGAACTTCGCCTCGCCCTCGGCCAGCGGCGGGCGCGGGGTGTCGGCGACGTCCTTGCCCGCGACGGCGTGCCACGCCTCCTTGACGTCGGGGTTGAGGTCGGCGGCGGTGAACACCGCGCGCACCCCGGGCAGCGCCAGGGCCGCGGAGGCGTCGATGCCGTTGATCTTCGCGCGCGCGAACGGGCTGCGCACGAAGCAGGCGTGCAGCATGCCGGGCCGCGAGATGTCGTCGACGAAGCCGCCGCGTCCGGTGAGCAGCCGGAGGTCCTCCACGCGCTGGACGCGGGTGCCGGCGTACCGCGGCGCCGGGGCTGTGGCGGCCGCGGGGGCCCCTTGCACGTCCTGGGTCATGTCGCTCCATCGGTTGTCGCTGGATGAGAAGCTGAATGTCATCATAGGAGAGTGCCGTTATCGCAGTCGACGGGTTCGGCGTCATTCGTGCCGCGCAGTGTCGGCGTGCTGCTCGCGGCGGGGGCGGGACGCCGCTACGGCAAGCCGAAAGTCCTGGTAGACGGCTGGCTGGAGACCGCGGTGGGCGCGCTGCGTGACGGTGGCTGCGCCGACGTCGTCGTGGTCCTGGGCGCTGCGGAGGTCGCCGCCCCGCCGGGAGCGACCACGGTCCTCGCCGCGGATTGGCGCGACGGGCTGAGCGCGTCGGTGCGTGCCGGGCTGGCCGAGGCGGGCCGCGGGCAGGCGGATCTGGCGGCTCTGCACGTCATCGACACCCCCGACGTCGGCCCGGCCGTGGTGGCGCGGGTCCTGGCCCGTGCGGCGGAGTCGGCCACCGGCCTGGCGCGCGCGTACTTCGGCGGCCGGCCCGGGCATCCGGTGGTGCTGGCGCGCCGGCACTGGCCCGGGGTGCTGGCCCGGCTGTCCGGGGATCAGGGTGCGGGGGCGTACCTGCGCGAGCGGGGTGACGTCGAGGCCGTCGACTGCACCGACCTCGCCGGCGGCGCCGACATCGACGAGCCCTGAGCCGAGCCCCTCGGGCCGGCCTGAGACGCATCATGATGCAGAACCATGATGCTATGATGACCCATGCGCACGACCGTGAACATTTCCGATGAGCTCCTGGCCGAGGCGAAGCTGATGGCCACCAAAACTCGGCGCTCGCTCGGGGACGTGATCGACGATGCGTTGCGCGTGCTGCTCAAGGGTCAACCGGCGGCCGCCCCGCCGTCGGCGTGGTCGTTTCCCACTGGCGGCGACGGCGGGCTGCAGCCCGGGGTGAACCTCGAGGACCGCGAAGCGCTGGCGGATTTGCTGGGCGACAATGCTGTGCCCTGACGTCAACGTCCTGCTCTATGCGTTCCGTCGGGACAGCACAGCGCACTCGCAATACGTCGACTGGCTCCAACGCTCGATGACCGGCCATGAGCCCATCGGAGTCAGCGAGCTGGTCCTTTCGGCGGTGGTCCGCCTGGCCACGAACCACCGGATTTATCGGCAGCCCAGCCGCACCGCCGACGTCCTCGAGTTCTGCGAGGCGGTGCGGAGCGGCCCGGCCGCCGTCCCGCTACGGCCCGGTGTCAGACACTGGGGGATCTTTGCCCGGTTGTGCAGCGAGGTGTCCGCCACGGCCAATTTGGTTCCCGATGCCTACCACGCGGCGCTCGCCATCGAAAACGGCGCCACCTGGATAACCAACGACCGCGGCTACGCCAGGTTTCCAATTCTGCAGTGGCGCAGACCATTCGGCTAGAGGCCCAGCAGCCGCTCGGCGTTGCGGTGGCCGATCAGCGCCCGATCGTGCTCACTCAGCGGCAGGCCGTCGAAAAACTCGCGGGCTGCGCGCATCGACCCGAAGGGGTAGTCGGCCGAAAAGCACACGCGCTCAACGCCGACCTGTGCGATCAGGTTGGCGTAGGTCGCCTCGTCGTTGAAGTTGGCGAAGGTGTAGTTCAGGTTTCGCCGCAGATACGCGCTGACCGGGTGCCGCAGCCCGGTCAATTCCGGCTTCAGCGTCGCGTCGAACCGCGGCAGCATGAACGACGTCGCCTCCCCCATGTGCCCGATGATGAATTGCAGGTCGGGGTAGCGGTCGAACACGCCACCGAGGATCAGGCGCAACACGTGCGTGGCGGTGTCGATGTGCCAGCCCCAGCCCACCGTGGACAGCGCGAACGTCACCTCCGGGGCGAACCCCGCGTAGCAGGCCTCGATCACCCGCGGCGGCGGCATGGTCGGGTGCAGGTAGACCGGCACCCGCAGCCCGGCGGCGCGCGACAGGACCGGGTCGAAGAAGGGGTCGTCGAGGTAGCGGCCCCGGCCGTGCCCGTTGACCACCGCGCCGACGAAGCCGTCGCCGCGCACGGCGCGCTCGAGTTCGTCGGCGGCCGCCTCGGGCGCGCTGATCGGCACGGCCGCGAAGCCCGCCAGCCGGTCGGGGTACCGCGCGATCGCCGTCGCCAGCTCGTCGTTGCATTCGCGGGCCAGCCGAACGGCTTCCGGCCCGTCCAGCTGTTCGACGCCCGGCGCGGCCAGCGACAGCACCGCCACGTCGACGCCGGCGTCGTCCATCGCCGCGATGCGGCCGTCGCCCAGATCGCTGATCGGCGCGGCGATTTCGGTTCGCGACGCCAGCCAGCGTCCGGGGCCGTTCAGGAATTCCGTTGTGGCGTAATGCTCTTCAAGCGCTATCGTGCGCACTAGCCCGCCAGCACCCGGGCGGCGGCGCTCCAGTACGGCAGTTCGTCGCGCTTGGCGGCCAGCCGGATCGTCTTGGTGTAGCCGTACTCCGCCAGGGTCTCCTGGGCGTGCTCGCGGCCGAATCCGCTGTGGCCGACCCCACCGAAGCCCGTGCCGAGCGAGATCCGGTGATAGTTGTTGACGAAGACGGCGCCGGCCCGGATGCGCCGGCTCACCCGCAGCGCCCGGTCGCTGTCCTGCGTGAACACCGCCGCGACCAGTCCGAACGGCGTGGCGTTGGCGATCCGCACCGCCTCGTCCTCGTCGGCGAACGGCATCAGGGTGACAACCGGGCCGAAGATCTCCTCGCGCGCCACCCGCATGGCCGGCGTGACGCCGGTCAGGACGGTCGGCGCGACGTAGAAGCCCTCGGCCAGCCGCGGATCGTCGGGCAACGGCGCCTGGGCCGCGATGCGGGCGCCCTCGGCCTCGCCGACCCTGAGGTAGTCCAGCACCTGGTGTTGTTGCCGGCGGGTGACCAGCGGCCCGACGTCGGTGGCGGGGTCGGCGCCGTCGCCCACCCGCAGCCGGCCGACCGCCGCGCACAGCTTCGCCTCGAACTCCGCATAGATGTTGTCCTGCACCAGGATTCGCGACGACGCGGTGCAGGCCTCGCCCTGGTTGAAGAAGCCGCCGTCGACGGCGGCCAGCAGCGCCTCGTGCAGGCTGGCGTCGTCGAAGACCACCAGCGGGTTCTTGCCGCCGAGCTCCATCAGCGTCGGGGTCAGGTTGCCCGCCGCGGTCCGCAGCACCGCCGCGCCCGTCCTCGGCGATCCGGTGAACGACACCTTGCCCACCAGCCGGTGCCCGGCCAGCGCGGCGCCCACCTCGCCCCTGCCCGGCACCGCCTCCACCACGCGGTCGGGCAGGACCGACTGGATCAGCTCGACCATGCGCAACACCACCGAGGGCGTCTGCTCCGGGGGTTTGAGCACGACGGCGTTGCCGACGGCCAGCGCCGGCGCGATCTTGCCCGCGGTGTGGATGGGGGGCCAGTTGAACGGCACGATGGCCGCGATCACCCCGTAGGGCTCCAGCGTGGTCAGGTCCAGCACCGGGCCGTAGTCGCGGGCCTGGCTGGGCAGCACCTCCACCAGGCTGCCGAAGTACTCGAAGATGGCGATCGCCGATTCCACGTCGAAGTTGCGCGCCTGGGTGATGGGCTTGCCCATCTCGAGGGTCTCGAGCGCGGCGATCTCGTCGGCGTGGGCGCGCAGCACCTCGGCGACCTGGCGCAGGTGGCGGCCGCGCTCCCGCGCCGGGCGCTGCTTCCACCGCAGGTGCGCGGCGTGGGCCCGGCGGACGGCCTGGTCCACCTCGTCCGGCCCGGCGCCCTGGACGACGGTGACGGTCTGGCCCGTCGCCGGGTTTTCCACGACGAATTGATCGTCGGTGGACGCCGAAGACCAGCGGGTCCGGGTCTTGGTGAGGGTGGATGCCGACAAATCCATAGGGCGCACCGTCCGAGTGAGGGGGAGTGGGACTGACGCTGGGTGGTCGCGAAGTTAGTTAGACAAACGTTAAATTAACGGCGCCGTCACGCGCCAACAACATTTTTTGATGGCGCTTATCACCGACGGTGATAATGGCTCGGTGGAGCTTCGCCAGCTGGACTACTTCCTCGCGGTGGCCGACACCCTCAGCTTCACCCGGGCCGCCAAGAGGCTGCACGTCGTGCAGTCCGGAGTGTCCGCCACGATCAAGGCGCTCGAACGCGAACTGGGCGCGCAACTGTTCGTCCGGGGGCCGGGCGGGGTGGCGCTGACGCCGGCGGGGCGGGAGCTGGCGCCCCATGCCCGCGCGACCATCGACGCCGCCCGCGCGGCCAGGGAGGCCGTGGCCGCCGCCGGCGGGGCCATCCGCGGCTCGGTCATCCTGGGGACGTTGACGTCGATCAACGTCATCGACCTGCCGACCCTGCTGGCCGATCTGCATGCCCGGCACCCCGGCGTGCTGGTCCAATTGCGTTCCGCGCGGGCCGGTTCCGCGGGGCTGGCGCAGCAGCTGCGCGACGGCAGCCTCGACGTCGCCCTGGTCGTGTTTCCCGACGGGCCGCCGGCCGACCTGCACACCCGGCTGGTGGCCGCCTTCCAGCTGCTGCTCGTCGTGCCGGCGAGCCACCCGCTGGCGGGGCGGGAGTCGGTGACCCTGGCCGAGCTGGCCGGGATGGCGTTCGTCGACGGCCCGCCGGGCTACGGCAACCGGGCCGTGGTCGACCGGGCGTTCGCCGCCGCCGGGGTGTCGCGCACGATCGCCCTCGAGGTCGCCGACATCGCCACCACCGCGACCCACATCCGCAACGGCCTGGGCATCGGCTTTTTGAGCCGATTCATCCTCGACGAGATCGGCGACTCGGGCCTGGCCACCGTCCGCGTCTCCGACTGCGACCTCACCTGGCGCCTCTACGTCGCGACGTCCGCGGTCCGGCCGACCAGCGCGGCCACCCGGGCGGTGTTGTCGCTGATCGAGGAGATGATCCCCGAGCGTGGCGCGGCGACAGTGCGCCGAGCGTGAGCCCAGGGCGTCGAGTGTGAGCGCAGGGCGTCGAGTGTGTACCAGTGGCGGCCCCAGGCCGATTTTTCCGCCCGGGGTTCACACCCGAAGCCGTGGATTCACACCCGATGCACCCCCCGGGAACAAGATCGCCGCGCCCGCCGTTAGCATGGTCAACAAGTTGAGTGAACAAGGCTCAACCCTGGGTTGACACCAGGGAGCTCGCCAGGGCAGTCTTGAGCGTGGTTCACTCAGCATAGTGCCACCAAAGAAGCTCTACACACTCAGGAGGAATCACTATGGCTCGTGCGGTCGGCATCGACCTCGGGACCACCAACTCCGTCGTCGCAGTGCTCGAGGGCGGTGACCCCGTCGTCGTCGCCAACTCCGAGGGCTCGCGGACCACGCCGTCAGTCGTCGCGTTCGCGCGCAACGGCGAGGTACTGGTGGGTCAGCCCGCCAAGAACCAGGCCGTCACCAACGTGGACCGCACCATCCGGTCGGTCAAGCGGCACATGGGCACCGACTGGTCCGTCGAGATCGACGACAAGAAATACACCGCGCAGGAGATCAGCGCCCGCGTGCTGATGAAGCTCAAGCGCGACGCCGAGGCCTACCTCGGTGAGGACATCACCGACGCGGTCATCACCGTGCCGGCCTACTTCAACGACGCCCAGCGTCAGGCGACCAAGGAGGCCGGCCAGATCGCCGGCCTGAACGTGCTGCGCATCGTCAACGAGCCCACCGCCGCGGCCCTGGCCTACGGCCTGGACAAGGGCGAGAAGGAGCAGACCATCCTGGTCTTCGACCTGGGCGGCGGCACCTTCGACGTCTCGCTGCTCGAGATCGGCGAGGGCGTGGTCGAGGTCCGCGCCACCAGCGGTGACAACCACCTCGGTGGCGACGACTGGGACGACCGCGTCGTCGAGTGGCTGGTCGACAAGTTCAAGGGCACCAGCGGCATCGACCTGACCAAGGACAAGATGGCGATGCAGCGGCTGCGTGAGGCCGCCGAGAAGGCCAAGATCGAGCTGAGCTCCAGCCAGAGCACGTCGATCAACCTGCCCTACATCACCGTCGACGCGGACAAGAACCCGCTGTTCCTCGACGAGCAGCTGACCCGCGCGGAGTTCCAGAAGATCACCCAGGATCTGCTGGACCGCACCCGTCAGCCGTTCCAGTCGGTGATCAAGGACGCCGGGATCTCGGTTTCCGAGATCGACCACGTGGTGCTGGTGGGCGGTTCGACCCGCATGCCCGCGGTGACCGAGCTGGTCAAGGAGCTCACCGGCGGCAAGGAGCCCAACAAGGGCGTCAACCCCGACGAGGTCGTCGCCGTGGGTGCCGCGTTGCAGGCCGGTGTCCTCAAGGGCGAGGTGAAAGACGTTCTGCTGCTTGACGTTACGCCGCTGAGCCTCGGCATCGAGACCAAGGGCGGCGTGATGACCAAGCTCATCGAGCGCAACACCACGATCCCGACCAAGCGGTCGGAGACCTTCACCACGGCCGACGACAACCAGCCGTCGGTGCAGATCCAGGTCTACCAGGGGGAGCGCGAAATCGCCTCGCACAACAAGCTGCTCGGCTCGTTCGAGCTGACCGGCATCCCACCGGCCCCGCGCGGCGTCCCGCAGATCGAGGTCACCTTCGACATCGATGCCAACGGCATCGTGCACGTCACCGCCAAGGACAAGGGCACCGGCAAGGAGAACACGATCAAGATCCAGGAGGGCTCCGGCCTGTCCAAGGAGGAGATCGACAGGATGATCAAGGACGCCGAGGCGCACGCCGAGGAGGACCGCAAGCGCCGCGAGGAGGCCGACATCCGCAACCAGGCCGAGACGCTGGTCTACCAGACGGAGAAATTCGTCAAGGAGCAAAGGGAAGCCGAGGGCGGCTCGAAGGTCCCCGAGGACACCCTGAACAAGGTGGACGAGGCTGTGGCCGAGGCCAAGTCGGCGCTGGGCGGCAGCGACATCTCCGCGATCAAGTCGGCGATGGAGAAGCTGGGCCAGGAGTCCCAGGCGCTCGGCCAGGCGATCTACGAGGCCACCCAGGCCGAGGGCGCCTCGCCCGGTGGCCCCGGCGGCGACGCGGGCCCGAGCGGTTCGGCCGATGACGTCGTGGACGCGGAGGTGGTCGACGACGACCGGGAGGCCAAGTGACAGACGGCAACCCGAACCCGGAACAGGTGACGATCACCGACAAGCGGCGCATCGACCCCGAGACCGGCGAAGTACGGCAGGCCCCCCCCGGCGCTGAGCCCGGAGCTCACCCGGGCGGGGCCGCGCCGGCCGGTGCCGATACCGGCAAGGTGGCCGAGCTGACCGCCGACCTGCAACGCGTGCAGGCCGATTTCACCAACTACCGCAAGCGGGCGCTGCGCGACCAGCAGGCCGCGGCCGATCGGGCCAAGGCGTCGGTCGTCAGCCAATTGCTCGGCGTGCTCGACGATCTCGACCGGGCGCGCCAGCACGGCGATCTGGAGTCGGGTCCGCTGAAGTCGGTGGCCGACAAGCTGATGGGCACGCTGACGGGCCTGGGCCTGACGCCGTTCGGCGAGGAGGGCGAGGCGTTCGATCCGGTCCTGCACGAGGCCGTGCAGCACGAGGGTGACGGCGCCGACGGCTCCACGCCGGTGATCGGCACGGTCATGCGCCAGGGCTACAAGCTGGGCGAGCAGGTGCTGCGGCACGCCATGGTCGCCGTCGTAGACACCATCCCGGGCAGCGTCCCCGGGGCCGGCGACGCCGAAATCGAGCCCGACACGGGCGATAAGCCCGACACCGCAGGTAAATAGGCCCAGAATCAACACAAATGGATAGAGAAAGCGAGAGGGGGTGACGCGACATGGCCCAGCGTGAATGGGTCGAAAAGGACTTCTACAAGGAGCTGGGCGTCTCCTCTGACGCCAGCCCCGAAGAGATCAAGCGCGCCTACCGCAAGCTGGCGCGCGACCTGCACCCGGATGCGAACCCCGACAACCCGGCCGCCGGCGAACGCTTCAAGACGGTCTCGGAGGCGCACAACGTGCTGTCGGATCCGGCCAAGCGCAAAGAGTACGACGAAACCCGCCGCCTGTTCGCCGGCGGCGGGTTCGGCGGTCGCCGGTTCGACGGCGGCGGTGGGGGTTTCAGCTTCAACGTCGGTGGGGACGGCGCCGACTTCAACCTGAGCGACCTGTTCGACGCCGCCGGCCGCAGCGGCGGCAGCAACATCGGCGACCTGTTCGGCGGGCTGTTCGGGCGCGGCGCCAGTCCCCGCCCCAGCCGCCCGCGCCGCGGCAACGACCTGGAGACCGAGACCGAGCTGGACTTCGTCGAGGCGGCCAATGGCGTCGCGATGCCGCTGCGGCTGACCAGCCCGGCGCCGTGCACGAATTGCCATGGCAGCGGCGCGCGCCCGGGCACCAGCCCGAAGGTGTGCCCCAGCTGCAACGGCTCCGGCGTGATCAACCGCAACCAGGGTGCGTTCGGTTTCTCCGAGCCCTGCACCGACTGCCGGGGCAGCGGCTCGATCATCGAGCACCCCTGCGACGAGTGCAAGGGCACCGGCGTGACCACCCGCACCCGCACCATCAACGTGCGGATCCCGCCCGGTGTCGAGGACGGCCAGCGCATCCGGCTGCCGGGGCAGGGCGAGGCCGGGTTGCGCGGCGCGCCGTCGGGTGACCTGTACGTGACGGTGCACGTGCGGCCGGACAAGGTTTTCGGCCGTGACGGCGACGACCTGACGGTGACCGTGCCGGTCAGCTTCACCGAATTGGCTTTGGGCTCAACGCTTTCGGTCCCCACGCTGGACGGCAAGGTCGGTGTGCGGGTGCCCAAGGGCACCGCCGACGGCCGCATCCTGCGGGTGCGCGGGCGCGGTGTGCCCAAGCGTGGCGGCGGCAGCGGGGATCTGCTCGTCACGGTGAAGGTGGCCGTGCCGCCGAACCTGGAGGGCGGCGCCCAGGAGGCGCTCGAGGCCTATGCGGCGGCCGAACGGTCCAGTGGTTTCAATCCGCGCGCGGGATGGGCAGGTAATCGCTGATGGCCAGGAACCCGAGAAACCGGGCCCACGACGAGGCCCGCACCTTCCTGATTTCGGTGGCCGCCGAGCTGGCCGGCATGCACGCGCAGACCCTGCGCACCTACGACCGCCTCGGGCTGGTCAGCCCGAGGCGCACTTCCGGTGGGGGACGCCGTTATTCGGAACACGACGTCGACCTGCTGCGCGAGGTGCAGCGGCTCTCGCAGGACGAGGGCGTCAACCTGGCGGGCATCAAACGCATCATCGAGCTGACCAACCAGGTCGACGCGCTGCAGCAGCGCGTCAAGGAGCTGACCGAGGAGGTGGCGGTGCTGCGCGCCGGGCAGCGCCGCGACGTGGCGGTGGTGCCCAAGAGCACCGCGCTGGTGGTGTGGCAGCCGCGCAAGCCGTCCCGTGGGCGCGGGTAGGCACGCCGCTACGGCGTGGCGTTGAACAGTCCGGAGAGCTGGCTGCCGTAGTTCGCCAGGCCGGAGACGAAGGCCTGCGTCGCCAGGTTGAGCATGGTCGTGTTGTAGAAGCCCGACATGAAGTTGCCGAAGTTCGCCCAGCCCGACTCCAGCGTCCCGACGTTCTGCAGGCCCGAAATCCCTTGGCCGAGGCTGTTGAACAGCCCGGACTCCTCGGCGAACCTGTTGGCGAAGCCCGACACGGCCCCGCCGGCGTCGTTGAGGAAGCCCGACGCGCCGCCGGACCCGGAGTTGAAGAAGCCCGACGACGGGGTCGTCGTCGTGTTGAAGAACCCGGGGCCCGGCTGCCAGTCGAAGCCGAAGGTGAACGGGCCCAGGGTTCCGTTGCCGGGGAAGTCGATGTTCTGCGTGACCATCATGTCGATCGGGGTCTGCGGGTTGATCTGGCTCGAACCGATCGTGTACGGGCCGACGTTGACGGTGGTGATCGGCACCGTGAACGAGACCGGCAGCACGCACCCGACGAACGGGATGTAGAGCAGGCAGATCGTCGTCTCGAGGCTGATCGGGATCGGGAACTGCGAGATGGTGAACAGGTCCTGGGTGACGGCGTTGATGGTGCCCTGGATCGGGATCTCGATGTCGGACTTGACGTCGTAGTGCCAAGGGATTTCGGGAATGGTGGTGGAGTAGGAGAAGCCGCCCAGACCCTGGTAGTCGCCCCGCCAGAAGAGGCCGTTGCTGTAGCTGCCGGAAATGAAGGCGCCGGTGTCGACGTTGCCGGAGTTCCCGATGCCCGTGTTGGAGTCGCCGGTGTTGAAGTAGCCGGTGTTGTAGTTGCCGGAGTTGAAGTCGCCGGAGTTGTAGTTGCCCGGGTTGAAGCTGCCGGTGTTGACGTTGCCCACGTTGAAGAAGCCCGTGTTGACGTTGCCCGCGTTGCCGATGCCGGTGTTGACCAGTCCGGTGTTGAACAGGCCGGTGTTGGTGCTGCCGGTGTTGCCGATCCCGGTGTTGTAGCTGCCGGCGTTGCCGATGCCCCAGTTTGCGTTGCCGGAGTTGAAGAATCCGATGTTGTCGGTGCCCGAGTTGAACAACCCGATGTTGCCGCTGCCGGAGTTCCAGCCGCCGAACCCGGTCAGGGTGTCACCGGACAGGCCGATGCCGATGTTGCCGTTGCCGGTGTTGCCGAAGCCGATGTTGCCGTTGCCGGTGTTGCCGAAGCCGACGTTGAAGCTGCCGGTGTTGCCGAATCCGAGGTTCTGCAGGGCCGCCGTCAGGCCCGGGCCGACGTTCCCGAAGCCGATGTTGCCGCTGCCGAAGTTGCCGAACCCGATGTTGTTGCCGCCGACGTTGCCGCCGCCGACGTTGTAGTCGCCGAGGTTGCCGGCGCCCAGGTTGAAGCTGCCGAGGTTGCCGCCGCCCAGGTTGAAGCTGCCGAAGTTGGCGCCGCCGAGGTTGTAGAACCCGTGGTCGGCCAGGCCCACGTTGAAGCTCGTCGTCTGGTTGACGCCGTCCTGGAACCAGCCGGCCAGGTTGGTGCCGACGTTGTCGAAGCCGGAGATGTTGGCCGGCGTCCCGGTGCCGGTGTTGAACAGCCCGGAGATGGTGTTGCCGAGGTTGGCCAGCCCGGATTGCAGCGAACCGTAGTTCTGGAAGCCCGAATTTCCAAGGGCCCCAAGGGCGTAGTTGAGGAACCCGGAGTTGTAGGGGCCGAAGTTGCCGAAGCCCGACGACGGCCCGGCGCCCCAGTTGAGCAAACCCGACGACGGGTTGAGCGTGGTGTTGAACAGCCCCGGCATCGCCGGCACGTTGACGAGCGGGACGATCACCGGCCCGAAGCCGCCGGTGCCGACGATGTGGATGACCGTCGAGCCGTCGGGGGCGCCGATGTTGATGTTGATCGCGGGCTGGGCGCCGAAGTCGATGACGATGGGCGTGCTCGACGGGGCGTTGGCGTCGCCGCCGTGGATGGTGATCGGGCCGATGGGGGCGAAGACGGTGCCCTTGACGATCGCCAGGTCGACCGTCCCGCTCGCGGGGATCGCCGGGATGGTGAGCGCGGGGATGTTGACGTCGGTGATCGTGCCCCTGACGGGGATGTTGATCGGGATGTCGACGTTGAGGAAGGCCGGGATCTCCTTGACCGTGATCGTGTAGTTGGCCGACAGCAGGCCGCGGCTGTCGGCGCGCCAGAAGTAGCCGTTGTCCATGCTGCCCGTGTTGAAGGCGCCGGTGTCGAGGTTGCCGGCGTTGGCCATGCCGGTGTTGTAGTCGCCGGTGTTGTAGCTGCCGGTGTTGTAGTTGCCGGGGTTGGCGGCGCCGGTGTTGAAGTTGCCGATGTTGAACAGCCCCGTGTTGTAGTTGCCCGGGTTGGCGACGCCGGCGTTGAAGGTGCCGGTGTTGAAGAGGCCCGTGTTGAACGTGCCCGAGTTGCCGATGCCGGTGTTGTGGCTGCCCGAGTTCCCGATGCCCCAGTTGCCGGTGCCGGAGTTGCCGATGCCGACGTTGCCGGTGCCCGAGTTGAACAGGCCGACGTTGAAGCTGCCCGAGTTCGTGCCGCCGATGCCCACCTGGTTGACGCCGGACAGCCCGATGCCCATGCCGCCGGTGCCCATGTTGCCGATCCCGACGTTGCCGGTGCCGGAGTTGAACAGCCCGATGTTGCCGGTGCCGGAGTTGAACAGCCCGGTGTTCGAGACCCCCGAGTTGAAGAAGCCGGTGTTGGCCAGCCCCGAGTTCAGCGAGCCGAACCCGACCAGTCCGTCGCCGGTGAGCCCGATGCCCACGTTGCCCGAGCCGGAGTTGAACACGCCGATGTTGTTGTTGCCGGTGTTGGCCAGTCCCTGGTTGAAATTGCCCGCGTTGGCCAGCCCGACGTTGTGGTCGCCCACGTTGAACAGGCCCATGTTGGCGATGCCGGTGTTCAGCGGGCCCAGCCCGATCTGGTTGTTGCCGCTCAGCCCGATCCCGATGTTTCCGTTGCCGGTGTTGCCGAAGCCGAAGTTGCCGTCGCCGGTGTTGCCGAAGCCGACGTTGTGCGAGCCGGTGTTGCCGATGCCGATGTTGTGCAGCGCGGCCGTCAGCCCGGCACCGGCGTTCCCGAACCCGAAGTTGGAGCTGCCGATGTTGCCGCTGCCGATGTTGAAGCTGCCGACGTTGCCGAATCCGAAGTTGGAGCTGCCCAGGTTGCCGCTGCCGAGGTTGAGATCGCCGATGTTGCCGAAGCCCAGGTTCAGCTGCCCGAGGTCGGCCAGGCCGACGTTGAAGACCGTCCCGTTGCTGCCGGCGAACGCGCCGGCCAGGTCGGTGCCGGCGTTGTGCAGGCCCGAAATGTGCGCCGGCGTGGCCAGATTGGCCGTGCTGGTGTTGAAGAAGCCCGACACGGTGTTGCCCAGGTTCGCCCAGCCCGATTGCAGCGAGCCGAAATTCTGCATGCCCGAGCTGCCGAGCGCGGTCAGGGTGCTGTTCCACAACCCCGAGTTGTTGCCGCCGAGGTTGCCGAAGCCCGACGCGGTGCCGGTGCCGGAGTTGAAGAATCCCGACGACGGGGTGGTGGTCGAGTTGCCGAAGCCGGGGGCGGCGGGGATGTCGAAGAGCGGGATGTTGATGGCGCCGGCGCCGCTGCGGATGGAGATCGGGATCGAGGTGGTCGGCCCGCCGATGGTGACGTCCACGATCGGCAGCGTGCCGGTGATGGTCGGGACCGTGATGGGCCCGAGGCTGAAGTTGGTGATGGACAACGCGTTCAGCGTGAGGGCCGGGATGGTGAAGCCGCTGAGCCCGAGGGTCCCCAGGTTGAAGTGGATGGGGATGTTGATCGGGATGTTGATGTCGTAGGTCAGGACCGGGAACTGCGGGATGTCGATCTCGGCGTGGGCGCCCCACAGGCCCTGGTAGTCGCCGCGCCACAACATGCCGTTGTCGTAGTTGCCCGCGATGAACGCGCCGGTGTCGACGTTGCCGGAGTTGCCCACGCCGGTGTTGTAGTTGCCGGAGTTGAACTCGCCGGTGTTGTAGTTGCCCGTGTTGAAGTCGCCGGTGTTGACCTCGCCCGTGTTGAAGCTGCCGGTGTTGTAGTCGCCCGGGTTGCCGACGCCCGTGTTGGTGCTGCCGGTGTTGTAGGCGCCGGTGTTGTAGGTGCCGACGTTGCCGACGCCGGTGTTGCCGGTGCCGGGGTTGGCCATCCCCCAGTTGCCGGTGCCGGCGTTGGCGATGCCGGTGTTGGCGACACCCGAGTTGAACAGGCCGGAGTTGCCGGTGCCGGAGTTGCCGATCCCGACGTTGCCGGTGCCCGAGTTGAAGAAGCCGACGTTGTCGGTGCCGGAGTTGAACAGGCCGGTGTTTCCGGCACCGGAATTCCACGCGCCGAAACCGATTTGGCCGTTGCCGGACAGGCCGATGCCGATGTTGTTGCTGCCGGTGTTGCCGAATCCGATGTTGTTGACGCCGGCGTTGCCGAAGCCGTGGTTGTAGTCGCCCAGGTTGCCGAAGCCGACGTTGTAGTTGCCCAGGTTGCCCCAGCCGCTGTTGGCGTTGCCGAGGTTGCCGAAGCCGGCGTTGCCCAGCCCGAGGTTGCCGCTGCCGAAGTTGGAGCTGCCGAGGTTGCCGTCGCCCACGTTGGCGTTGCCGAGGTTGCCGAAGCCGAAGTTGGCGTTGCCGGTGTTGCCGCCCCCGACGTTGCCGAGTCCGATGTTCGCGAAGCCCGCGTTGACGATCGGGTTGTTGTTGAACAGCCCCGAGATGTTGGAGCCGATGTTCTCCAGGCCCGAGATGTTGGCGGGCATCGACAGCCCCAGCGCGCTGGTGTTGAAGAAACCCGACACGCTGTTGCCGAAGTTGGACAGGCCCGACACCAGCTCGCCGAAGTTCTCGTAGCCCGACAGCCCCGACATGCCCGAACCCAGGTTGAAGAACCCGGAGAGGTTCCCGCCGACGTTCCCGAAGCCCGACCCGCTGCCGGGGCCGGAGTTGAAGAACCCCGACGACGGGCTGGTGGTCGTGTTCCAAAAGCCCGGCCCGCCAGGGGTGTTCAGCAGCGGGATGGTGATCGGCAGCAGCCCGCCGTCGCCGATGATGTGGATCAGCGGTCCGGGGCCGGTGCCGATGTTGCCGCCGATGGCGGGCAGCGCGATCGAGATGCTGGGGATGTTGATCGGGCTGACCGTGACCGCGGTGAAACCGAAGCCGACGATCTGCAGGTCGACGGTGAGCGACGGGATCCGGAACCCCTGGATGTTGACGACACCCAGCCTGCCGGTGACCGGGATGTCAAGGGAGATGGGCACATCCACGTGTACCGGGATGGCGGTGTCGGGAATGATGCTGCTGGAGTTCGCGCTCCAGAGCCCCTGGTAGTCGCCCCGCCACAAAAACCCGTTGCTGAAGTTGCCGCCGATGAAAGCGCCGGTGTCGACGTTGCCCGAGTTGGCCAGGCCGGTGTCGAAGTTGCCGGTGTTCAGGTAGCCGGTGTTGTAGGCGCCCGCGTTGAGGTCGCCGGTGTTGAAGCTGCCGGTGTTGAAGCTGCCGGAGTTGTAGCTGCCGGCGTTGCCGACGCCGGTGTTGAGGTTGCCGGAGTTGAACATTCCGGTGTTGACGGAACCGGAGTTGAACAGGCCGGTGTTGGTAATGCCGGTGTTGCCGATGCCCCAGTTGCCGGAGCCCGAGTTCCCGATCCCGGTGTTGGACGTGCCCGAGTTGAACAGGCCGCTGTTGCCGCTGCCCGAGTTGAACAGGCCGCTGTTGTCGGTGCCCGAGTTCCAGCCGCCGAACCCCTGCTGGCGGTCGCCGGTGAGCCCGATGCCCGCGTCGTAGTCGCCGGTATTGGCCAGGCCGCGGTTGAAGTTTCCCGTGTTGGCGAAGCCCTGGTTGGAGTCGCCTGCGTTGGCGAAGCCGACGTTGAAGCTGCCCAGGTTGCCCGCGCCGATGTTGTAGCTGCCCAGGTTTCCGGGACCGAGGTTGTAGCTGCCGGTGTTGCCGGAACCGGCGTTGAACATGCCGTGGTTGCCGCTGCCCAGGTTGTAGCTGCCGACGTTGCCGAAGCCGATGTTGTTGTCCCCGACGTTGCCGAAGCCGATGTTGTTGTGGCCGACGTTGCCCAGGCCGATGTTGAACGTCGACGTCGACGTCCCCGGCAGCTGGCTGTAGAACGCGCCCGCCAGGTTGCTGCCCACGTTGTAGACGCCCGAGAGATTGGCGGGTGTCCCGATGCCCGTGTTGAACAGGCCCGACACCGTGTTGCCCAGGTTCGCCAGCCCGGATTGCAGCGCGCCGTAGTTGACGAAGCCCGACAGCCCGGAACCGGTGTTGGCGAAGCCCGACAGGTTGGCCCCGATGTTGGAGATGCCCGACAGGCTCCCGGTGCCGCCGTTGAAGAACCCCGACGACGGGTTGGCGGTGGTGTTGAAAAAGCCGGTGCCGCTGGGGATGTTGAACAGCGTCCAGTCGACCGGGCCGATGGTGAACGTGGCGGGGATCGAGACCAGCGTGGTGCCGCCGGGGTCGCCGATGTTGAACGTGACCGCGGGCCCGGTCGCCGTGATCGGCGGCAGCGTAAGCGAATTCACCGTGCCCGTGAAGAGCGGCAGCCCGATGTTGATCGTCAGCCCGAACGGGATCTGCTGCAGGGTGATGCCGCTGTAGAGGGTGCTGGTGAAGCCGGCGGTGATGGGAATGTTGATGGGGGCCGTCACCGTGGCGTGCCCGGGAATCTGGGGCACGTGGATCACGTAGGTGGCGCCCCCGAGGCCCTGCTCATCGCCGCGCCAGAAGAACCCGTTGGCCATGTTGCCGGTCATGAAGGCGCCGGTGTCGATGTTGCCCTGAGTGGCGAAGCCGGTGCTCAGGTTGCCGGTGTTGTAGGCGCCGGTGTCGTAGTTGCCCTGGTTGGCGATGCCGGTGTTGGTGTTGCCGGCGTTGAACATCCCGGTGTTGTAGGAGCCGACGTTGGCGATGCCGGTGTTGACGGAGCCGGCGTTGAACAGGCCGGTGTTGACGTTGCCGGCGTTGCCGGCGCCGGTGTTGAAGCTGCCCGAGTTGCCGATACCGACGTTGTCGCTGCCCGAGTTGCCGATGCCGATGTTGTTGGTGCCGGAGTTGAAGAAGCCGATATTGCCGCTGCCGGAATTGAATCCGCCGAAGCCGCGCTGGTTGTCGCCCGTGAGTCCGATGCCGATGTTGTTGTTGCCGGTGTTGCCGAAGCCGATGTTGCCGTCGCCGGTGTTGCCGAAGCCGAAGTTGTGCGAGCCGGTGTTGCCGAGGCCGATGTCGTGCAGCGCGGCCGTCAGTCCCGGGCCGGCGTTACCGAAGCCGAAGTTGAAGCTGCCGATGTTGCCGCTGCCGATGTTGAGGCCGCCGATGTTGCCGCTGCCGAAGTTGGAGCTGCCGATGTTGCCGCTGCCGACGTTGAAGTCGCCGATGTTGCCGCTGCCGAGGTTGAGGTGGCCGACGTTGGCCAGGCCCGCGTTGAAGACGGTGCCGGCGTTGCCGCTGAATGCGCCCGACAGGCCGGTGCCGATGTTGTACAGCCCCGAGACGTCGGCCACCGTCGACAGGTTGGCCGTGCTGGTGTTGAAAAAGCCCGACACGCTGTTGCCCAGGTTCGCCCAGCCCGACTCCAGCGAGCCGAAATTCTGGAAGCCCGAGTTCCCAATTGCGTTGGCCAGCCCACTGTTCCACATTCCCGACATGCCGGCGCCGAAGTTCCCGAACCCCGACGTGCCGCCGGGTCCGGAGTTGAAGAAACCCGAGGACGGGCTGGTGGTCGAGTTCCCCAGGCCGGGCGCCGCGGGAATGTTGAGGAAGGTGATGGTGCGGCTCTCCAGCGCGCCGACGATGTCGAGGGGGATGCTGACGTTCGGGCCGCCGATGGCCAGCGTCACCGTGGGAACGGTGAGGTAAGAGGCGGTGAGGTTGATGGGGCCGACGTAGAACAGTCCGCCCAGGTAGTAGGTCCGCGGGAATACCGTCTGGGGCTGGGTGACCGGAATGGTCATGCCGCCCAAGGTCATTACCTCGTTCACCGGGTAGTCCATGTGCACGTCGATCGGGACGTACGGGGTGGTGTAGGACAGGTCGATCGCGACCTGGCCCTCGTTGTTGCCCGAGACGAAGAAGCCGTTGTTGAAGCTGCCCGAATCGAACGCGCCGGTGTTGACGTCGCCGGTGTTGAAGAAGCCGGTGTTGATGTTGCCGGGGTTGTAATCGCCGGTGTTGGTGTTGCCGACGTTGAAGCTGCCGGTGTTGGTGTTGCCGACGTTGAAGCCGCCGGTGTTGTAGCTGCCCGGGTTGGCCCAGCCGGTGTTGAAGTTTCCGACGTTGAGCAGCCCGGTGTTGTAGGTGCCCGCGTTGCCGAGGCCGGTGTTGCCGGTGCCCGGGTTGCCCCCGCCCCAGTTGCCGATGCCGGCGTTTCCGATTCCGACGTTGCCGGTGCCCGAGTTGAACAGCCCGATGTTGTTGGTGCCCGAGTTGAACAGCCCGGTGTTGCCGACGCCGGAATTCAGTGCGCCGAAACCGATCTGGCCGTTTCCGGACAGGCCGATGCCGATGTTTCCGCTGCCGCTGTTGGCGAAGCCTATGTTGTTGCCGCCGGCGTTGGCGAACCCGCGGTTGTAGCTGCCGGCGTTGGCGAAGCCGACGTTGTAGCTGCCGAGGTTTGAAAAACCGAAGTTGAAGGAGCCGATGTTGGCGCTGCCGGTGTTCTGGCTGCCGATGTTGCCGCTGCCGAAGATGTTGCCGCTGCCCAGGTTTCCACTGGCGAAGATGTTGTCGCTGCCGACGTTGGCGCTGCCGAAGATGTTGTGGCTGCCGAGGTTTCCGCTACCCAGGATGTTGTAGCTGCCGACGTTGGCGTTGGCGAGGATGTTGCCGACACCGTCGTTGGCGAGGCCGAGGTTGAACGTCGTCGGGCCCTGGAAGAAGCCCGACAGGTTGGTCCCGGTGTTGAACACGCCCGAGACGAAGCCCGCGGTCCCCACCCCCGCCAGGCTCGTGTTGAGGACGCCCGACACGGTGTTGCCCGAGTTGATCAGGCCCGACTCCAGCACGCCGGTGTTGCCGAAACCCGAGTTCCCGATCACGCCCAGGGAGGTGTTGAAGAAGCCGGAGTTGTTGGCGCCGAAGTTGAAGACGCCCGACGCGGCGCCGGTTCCGCTGTTGAAGAAGCCCGACGACGGGATGGTGGTCGTGTTGCCGTAGCCGGGACCCTGCCCGAAGAACTGGCCCTGATTGTCGCCCCGCCACAAGAACCCGTTGCTGTAGTTGCCCGAGATGAGGACGCCGGTGTCGACGTTGCCCGAGTTGCCGATGCCGGTGTTGTAGTTGCCGCTGTTGAAGTAGCCGGTGTTGTACTTGCCCAGGTTGAAGTCGCCGGTGTTGCTGTTGCCCGGGTTGAAGCTACCGGTGTTGTAGTTGCCGGAGTTGGCGATGCCCGTGTTGGCGATGCCGGTGTTGAACAGGCCCGTGTTGGCCTCGCCCGAGTTGCCGATGCCGGTGTTGTAGCTGTTGCCCGAGTTGCCGATGCCCCAGTTGCCGGTTCCCGAGTTGCCGATGCCGACGTTGCCGGTGCCGGAGTTGAACAGCCCGACGTTGCCGGTGCCCGAGTTCCAGCCGCCGAAACCGGACAGTCCGGTGCCGTTGAGCCCGATGCCGTGGTTGCCGTTGCCGGTGTTGCCGAAGCCGACGTTGTTGTTGCCGGTGTTGCCGATGCCGATGTTGCCGCTGCCGGTGTTGCCGAACCCGATGTTGTTCAGCCCCGCGGTCAACGCCCCCGGACCGGAATTGCCGAAGCCGATGTTGAAGTTGCCGAGGTTGCCCAGCCCGATGTTGCCCACGCCCCGGTTGCCCAGGGTGTCGGCGGTCCGCTGCAGGCCGGCCAGCGCCTGCAGCGGCTGGTCGAACGGCGTCAGCGCCGACACCGCTGCCGAAGCCCCGGCGTGATAGCCGAACATCGCGGCCACGTCCTGGGCCCACATCTGCTCGTACTCCGCCTCGGCCGCCGCGATCGCGGGGGCGTTTTGCCCGAGCAGGTTCGAGAGCGCCAGCCACACCAGCCGGGTGCGGTTGGCCGCGATGACCGCCGGGCTGACGGTGGCCGCCTGCGCCGCTTCGAACGCGGCGGCGGCCAGCCGGGCCTGCGCGGCCGTCTCCTCGGCGCCGTCCGCCGCCGCCTGCAGCCAGCCCAGGTAGGGCGCGGCGGCGGCCGCCATCGCCTTGGACGACGCGCCCTGCCACGCCGAACCGGCCACGCCCCAGGTCAACGCCGAAAACGAGGTCGCGGCCGAACTCAGCTCGGCGGCCAGCGCGTCCCACGCGACCGCGGCCGACAGCATCGGTTCCGAACCCGCGCCGACGAATATCTGCCACGAATTGAGCTCCGGCGGTAAGACAACGAAACTCATCACGCGTCCCAACTGGACCCAGGCGACCGCCGCAGTGGCGGCCCCGTCCCTCCTGGCGGGCAGCCAGATGCACCACCTTAAAACGTGGTCAGGCCGTCACACGCCGGATCGGCGCGATTCGTGATCAGACCCGGATGGAGAACGCCGCGACCGCCGGCTCCCCGGGGCGCGCGCACCGGTAGCCGCCGCGGCGCAGCGCGTCGGTCGGGGCGGTCATCGGCTCGAAGCAGACCACGCTGTCTTCGTGCGGTGCGAAGATCTGCGCCGCGGGGTACCCCCGCTCGAAGCGCACCTCCATGCGCCTGCTTTTTTCGCCGCCACCGGACACCGCGAACACCGCGCCATCGGCCACCTGGTCGTAGGCGTCGTCAAAGGCGTTGTCGCCCAACGCTTCCTCGCGCGCCGGCCATGGTTCCGATTCGCCGGTGGGCAACCCTCGCTCGTCGAGGCGCAGATGGCGCAGCGCCGGCGTCTCGAGGACCCACTCGGCGCGGGGCGTGTCCGGCAGGTGCAGGTAGGGATGGAACCCGAAGCACAGCGGGACCGCCGTGTCGCCGGTCGCGGTGACGGTGGTGCGCACCGTCAGGGCCCGGTCGGCCAGCCGCACGGCCACCGTCAGCACGTGCCGGTACGGGAACGCCGCCAGCAGCGTGGGGTCGGCGGCGAAATCGAGCTCGGCGGTCAGCTCGTTGTCGGTCTCCGTGGCGACCCGCCACCCGGGGTAGGCGGCCAGGGTGCCGTGGATGGGCAGCCCGTTGGGGTCGGCGCGCACCCGGTTGTCGCCCGGGGTCAGGGACACCGTCACGCCCTGCGCGGTATAGGTGTTGGCGCCCAACCGGTTTGCCCACGGGTACAGGATCGGCATTCCCATCGTCTTGGCCGCCGACAGGTAGGCTTCCAGGCCGCGCCGCTGCCCGAGCAGCTCGGTGCCGGCGTCGGTCAGGGAGGTGCCGACCATGCCCGCCCCGGGCACGAACTGCGCCGCCACCGGTGCCGCCGGGTCGCGCAGGGTGACCACGCGCATGCCTGCCTCCTGATTAGCTCGATAGCGGGTCGTGCTGAATGCGCTCGGGCGGGGCCCCTTTGGCGATCAGGGCGGCCCTGGTCGCGCGGACCATGTCCGGGCCGCCGCAGATCAGGATCTGCCGGTCGCCCCAGCCGCCGTATTTGGTCACCACATCGGGCAGTCGGCCGGTCTGGCACACGTGCAGCCCCCGTGGGGGCGTCGCGTCGGGATAGTCGGCGGCCCACGACGGGTCGCGGCCGTACTCGGCCACCGGCGACACCGACAGCCACGGGTTGTGCTGGGCGACCTGCCACAGGGTGGGCAGGTCGTAGAGCTCGCAGCGGTAGCGGGCGCCGAAGAACAGGTGCACCCGCGGGTTCACCGCGTAGCGGCAAAGGTCCATGATCAGCGCCCGCAGCGGCGCCAGGCCGGTGCTGCCGGCGACCATCAGCACGTCCCCGCCGTCGCGGTCGACCCGCAGGCCGCCGTGCGGGCTGGACAGCCGCCACCGGTCGCCGGGGCGGGTTTCGTCGACGATCGCGGTGCTGACCAGGCCGCCCGGCACCTGGCGGACGTGGAACTCGACGCCGGCCGGGTCGGCCGGGATCGCGGGGGACAGATAGCGCCAGCGGCGCGGGCACTGCGGCACCTGCACGTTGACGTACTGGCCCGGGTGGTAGGGCATCGGCCGGTCCGGCCGCAACCGCACCACCGCGAGGTCGCGCGAAACCCGCATGTGCTCGATGACCGTGCCGTCCCACCAGGCGGGGCCCTCCTCGGCGTCGGCCGCCCCGCTCATCACCCCGGTGATCAGGTTGAGCGACTGGCCGGCCGCGGCGTCGACGGCGGCCGTCCACCCGTCGCCGACGTGCGCGCGCAAGGCCGCGTACAGCGCGCGGTGCAGCGTGTCGTAGTGGCCCGCCTGGACCCCGTATTTGCGGTGATCCCGGCCGAGCTGGGCGAGGAAGGCCACCGGCTCTGCGGCGCGCTGCGCCACCAGCTGCTCGTACACCCAGTGCAGGGCGTGCGCGAAAGCGGCCCGCTGGCCGTCCATTTCGGGGGGAAACAGGTCGCGCACCGTGACGTCGAGGGCAAACCAATCGGTATAGAAGCGGTGGACCAGCGGCGCCCCCGGCCCGTCCGGCCGGAAGGCGTCGCGCAGCACCCGCAACGCGTCCCGGTCCTCGAGGCTCACGGGCCCCGATTCTAGGCTCGCGCCGGAAGACGGCCCCCGCTCCACAAACCCCATCAGCCCCGAGCGTCACGCCAGCCCCGCCGGGCGGGGAGGTGGGCCCAGGTAATCGTCCTGAAACGGTTATGCCAAACGTTGACTTTTGCCTATCATCCCCGTATCGCCCGTTTTCAGTACCAAATGACTTTTGTTCACGCTAAATGCGGAGGTATGGAATGTCGTATGTGGTCGCGGCGCCCGAATTCGTTGTGGCGGCAGCCTCGGATTTGGCGAATCTCGGCTCCACGATCAGCGCGGCAAACTCCGCCGCGGCGTCATCCATAGCGGGCGTGCTGCCGGCGGCGGCCGACGAGGTGTCGGCGGCCGTCGCGTCGTTCTTCGGGGCGCACGGCCAGGCGTATCAGGCCATCAGCGCCGAGGCCACCGCGTTTCACGACCAATTCGTGCAGCTGATGAGCGGGGGCGCGGCCTCCTACGCCAGCGCCGAGAACGTCAATGTGCAACAGGTCCTGCTGAGTGGGCTCGGCAGCTTCGAACAGAATCTGCTGAACGTGGTGAATGCGCCCACCATGGCCCTGTTCAACCGCCCGCTGATCGGCAATGGCGCCAACGGCGCGCCGGGACAGAACGGCTCGGCGGGCGGATTTCTGTTCGGCAACGGCGGCAACGGCGGACAAGGCACCGCCACCTCGGCCGGCGGCAACGGGGGCGCGGCCGGCCTCTGGGGCAACGGCGGCAACGGCGGGCCCGGCTTCAACGGCGCGGGCGGCGTGCTGCCCACCGGGGGCGGCAACGGCGGCATGGGCGGCGTGCTGTATGGCGCCGGTGGTAACGGTGGGGCCGGCGGTAACGGCCTGAACGGTGTGAGCGGCGCGATGGGCGGCGTGGGCGGTTCGGGTGTGCTGTTCGGCCACGGCGGCGACGGCGGCAACGGCGGCTACGCCGACGCCGGCGGGGGCAGCGGCGGCAAGGGCGGTGCCGGCGGCCACGGCGGTTACCTGGTCGGCATCGGCGGCGATGGCGGCAACGGCGGCAACACCCAAAGTCAACCCGGTTTGGGCGCGATCGCCGGGGACGGCGGCGACGGCGGGGGCGGCGGCCTGCTGAGCCCCGGCGGCAACGGCGGCGTCGGCGGCCTTGGGTTCGGCAAGGCCGGGAACGGCGGCAACGGCGGCCCGGGTGGCGGCCTCGCCGGAGCCGGGGGCAACGGCGGCGCCGGCGGCTTTTCCACGACGCCGGCTCTGGACGGCCATGGCGGTAACGGCGGCAACGCCCTCGGCTTCATCGGCAACGGCGGCACCGGCGGAACTGCGTTTGGTGCCGGGATTCCCGGCATCGGGGGCACCGCGGGGCTGTTCTACGGCACCAACGGGAAGAACGGGGCGTCCTTCTAACCCCGCGCGGGTACGTGAAAATTCGTCAGGGTTGAGCGGAACAGACTCAACCTTGACGGCGTTGAACAACGCGACAAGCATTTTCTCTTACCCCGTTTCTAACCTCGATGGAGGCACGTCGTGGACTCGTTCAATCCGACAACCAAGACGCAGGCCGCGCTCACGTCGGCCCTGCAGGCCGCCTCGGCAGCCGGCAACCCGGAGATCAGGCCGGCCCATCTGCTGTTGGCGCTGCTGACGCAGAACGACGGGATCGCCGCGCCGCTGCTGGAGGCCGTCGGCGTCGAGCCCGCCACCATCCGCGCCGAAACGCAGCGGATCCTCGACCAACTGCCCCAGGCCAGCGGCGCCAGCTCGCAACCGCAGCTGTCGCGCGAATCGCTGGCCGCCATCACCACCGCCCAGCAGCTGGCCACCGAGATGGACGACGAGTACGTCTCCACCGAGCACCTGATGGTGGGCCTGGCCACCGGCGACTCCGACGTCGCCAAGCTGCTGACCGGCCACGGCGCGTCCCCGCAGGCGCTGCGGGAGGCGTTCGTCAAGGTGCGCGGCAGCGCGCGCGTCACCAGCGCCGACCCGGAGGGCACCTATCAGGCGCTGGAGAAGTACTCCACCGACCTGACCGCCCGCGCAAAAGAGGGCAAGCTCGACCCGGTCATCGGGCGCGACAACGAGATTCGCCGCGTCGTGCAGGTGCTGTCCCGGCGCACCAAGAACAACCCGGTGCTCATCGGCGAGCCCGGTGTCGGCAAGACCGCGATCGTGGAGGGCCTGGCCCAGCGCATCGTGGCCGGCGACGTGCCCGAGAGCCTGCGCGACAAGACCGTCGTCGCCCTGGACCTCGGCTCGATGGTGGCCGGTGCGAAGTATCGCGGCGAGTTCGAGGAGCGGCTCAAGGCCGTGCTCGACGACATCAAGAATTCGGCCGGGCAGATCATCACGTTCATCGACGAGCTGCACACCATCGTCGGGGCCGGCGCGACCGGCGAGGGCGCGATGGACGCCGGCAACATGATCAAGCCGATGCTGGCCCGCGGTGAGCTGCGGCTGGTGGGCGCCACCACGCTCGACGAGTACCGCAAGTACATCGAGAAGGACGCCGCGCTGGAGCGCCGCTTCCAGCAGGTGTTCGTCGGCGAGCCGTCGGTGGAGGACACCGTCGGCATCCTGCGCGGGCTGAAGGACCGCTACGAGGTGCACCACGGCGTGCGCATCACCGACTCCGCGCTGGTCGCCGCGGCCACCTTGAGCGACCGCTACATCACCGCGCGGTTCCTGCCGGACAAGGCCATCGACCTGGTCGACGAGGCCGCCAGCCGGCTGAAGATGGAAATCGACTCGCGGCCCGTCGAGATCGACGAGGTCGAACGGCTGGTGCGCCGCCTCGAGATCGAGGAGATGGCGCTGGCCAAGGAGGAGGACGAGGCGTCCAAGGAGCGGCTGGAGAAGCTGCGCTCCGAGCTGGCCGACAAAAAGGAAGAACTGGCCGAGCTCACCACCCGCTGGCAGAACGAGAAGAACGCGATCGACGTCGTGCGCGAGCTCAAGGAACAGCTCGAGGTGCTGCGCGGCGAGTCCGATCGCGCCGAGCGCGACGGCGACCTGGCCAAGGCCGCCGAGCTGCGCTACGGCCGCATCCCCGAGGTGGAGAAGAAGCTCGACGCCGCAGTGCCTTTGGCCGCCGACGGCGGCGCAGCCCGCGAGAACGTGATGCTCAAGGAGGAGGTCGGCCCCGACGACATCGCCGACGTGGTGTCCGCGTGGACCGGCATTCCGGCCGGCCGGATGCTCGAGGGCGAGACCGCCAAGCTGCTGCGGATGGAGGACGAGCTGGGCAAGCGCGTCATCGGTCAGAAGGAGGCGGTGACGGCGGTGTCCGACGCCGTGCGGCGTGCCCGGGCCGGGGTCGCCGACCCCAACCGGCCGACCGGATCGTTCATGTTCCTCGGCCCGACCGGTGTCGGCAAGACCGAGCTGGCCAAGGCGCTGGCGGAGTTCCTGTTCGACGACGAACGCGCGATGGTCCGCATCGACATGAGCGAATACGGCGAGAAGCACTCGGTGGCCCGGCTGGTCGGCGCCCCGCCCGGCTACATCGGCTACGACCAGGGCGGTCAGCTGACCGAGGCGGTGCGGCGGCGCCCGTACACGGTGATCCTGTTCGACGAGATCGAGAAAGCGCACCCGGACGTGTTCGACGTGCTGTTGCAGGTGCTCGACGAGGGCCGGCTCACCGACGGGCAGGGCCGCACGGTCGACTTCCGCAACACGATCCTGATCCTGACGTCCAACCTGGGATCGGGTGGCACCGAGGAGCAGGTGATGGCCGCCGTGCGGTCGGCGTTCAAGCCGGAGTTCATCAACCGGCTCGACGACGTCATCATCTTCCACGGCCTCGAGCCCGGTGAGCTGGTGGCCATCGTCGACATCCAGTTGGCCCAGCTGCAGAAGCGGCTGGCCCAGCGCCGGCTCACGCTCGAGGTGTCGCTGCCGGCCAAGAAGTGGCTGGCGCAGCGCGGGTTCGACCCCGTGTACGGCGCCCGGCCGCTGCGCCGGTTGGTGCAGCAGGCGATCGGCGACCAGCTGGCCAAGCTGCTGCTCGCCGGCGACGTGCACGACGGCGACACCGTGCCGGTCAACGTCAGCCCGGACGGCGACGCGCTGATCCTCGGCTGAGCCAGATGGTGGCACCCCGTCACGTCCTGTGACGGGGTTGTGACCTGGTCGGTTTCTTCATTCCGGCGCAACAGCAGATACCCTGTGTGGGATGGTCCCCCTTTGGTTCACGCTCTCCGCGCTGTGCTTTGTCGGCGCCGGGGTGCTGCTGTACGTCGACATCGATCGGCGGCGCGGGCGCAGCAGGCGGCGCAGATCGTGGGCGCGGTCGCACGGATTCGACTACGAGCGTGAGTCCACCGACGTCCTCAAGCGCTGGAAGCGCGGCGTGATCTCGACGGTGGGCGACGTCCCCGCCCACAACGTCGTGCTGGGCCAGATCCGCGGCGAGGCGGTCTACATCTTCGACGTCGAGGAAGTCGCGACCGTGATCGCGCTGCACCGCAAGGTGGGCACCAACGTCGTCGTCGACCTGCGCCTCAAGGGGCTCAAAGAGCCACGGGAGAGCGACATTTGGCTGCTGGGCGCGATCGGTCCGCGGATGGTGTACTCGACCAACCTCGACGCGGCGCGCCGGGCCTGCGACCGCCGCATGGTCACCTTCGCGCACACCGCGCCCGACTGCGCCGAGATCATGTGGAACGAGCAGAACTGGACGCTGGTCGCCATGCCGATGTCCAGCACACGCGCCCAGTGGGACGAAGGCCTGCGCACCGTGCGCCAGTTCAACGACCTGTTGCGGGTGTTGCCGCCGGTGCCTCAGGAACCCGCCGCGGAGGCCGGAGCGCCGGCCGCCGTTCGCAGCGCGGCGCCGAGCCGCCCGCTGGCGCCCGCCGGCCGCGTCGAGTTGCCGTCCCGGCGGCCGCAGCAGGACGTGTCCGGTTTGCTCGGCTCCGACGTTCAGGCGCCCCGCCGCAACCCCGAGCCGGTGCGCCGCGATCAGGGCGACGCCGTCCGCCGCCCGCCGCCGACCGGGCGCAACGGCCATCAGGCCACCAAATACCAGCGGTGATGCCGCTCGACGAGCTTGCCCCCCGCGAGGAGCTGGCCGAGCTGGTGCGGCGGCTGTCCGTGGTGCATGGGCGGGTGACGCTGTCGTCGGGCAAGGAGGCCGACTACTACGTCGACCTGCGCCGCGCCACCCTGCACCACCGCGCCTCCGCGTTGATCGGGAGGCTGATGCGCGACCTCACCGGCGACTGGGACTACGCGCTCGTCGGCGGCCTGACCCTGGGCGCCGACCCGGTGGCGACGGCCGTCATGCACGCGCCCGGGCGGCCCATTGACGCGTTCGTCGTGCGCAAATCGGCGAAAACCCATGGGCTGCAACGCCTCATCGAGGGCTGCGAGGTTGCCGGCCGGCGGGCCCTGGTCGTGGAGGACACCAGCACCACCGGCGCCTCGGCGCTGACCGCGGTGCGCGCGGTGCAGGAGGCGGGCGGCGAGGTGGTCGGGGTGGCCACCGTGGTGGACCGCGCCACCGGCGCCGCCGAGGCCATCGAGGCCGAGGGGTTGGCCTACCGCAGCGTGCTCGGTCTGGCCGATCTGGGGCTGGGCTAGAGCCCGTCATAGCCGTGCGGATTTTCGTTGCGCTGGCGGCCTGCGTGGCCCTTTTCCTGACCGGCTGCTCGGGATCGCACGGCGCGGCGGGCCCCTACGGCGCGCAGGGTGCGCGGCTCGGGGAGTCGCTGGCGCTGCTGGGCTGGAACGTCTCGGTGTCGAACCTGCGCTGGGGCGGCGACTACGTGCTGGCCGACATTGACGCGTCGCCGGCGGATCCGCATGGGGGACACGCCAGGCCCGAGGACATTCGGTTCGGGCTCTACGGCGCGCTGGCGCACCCGATGGAGTCGAACGCCCTGGGCAGCTGTGATGAAGCGATGACGTCCGTGCGCGACATCCAGCACCCGCTGACCGCTCCGCCGGACCGGCTCACGGGCACGGTTTGCCTTGGGCCGCTGAAGGATCGAAGCCAGGTCCGCGGCGTGTACGCCTACTCGCCGCGCGACCGGATCCCCAACACCTCGGCGGCGTACCCGGCGGCGTTCCCGGTGGGGCTGCCGCCGACCAACGCCAACGACACCGGCCTGGTGGTCAGGACCGTCAACCTGTCGGCCTGGCGCGCCGACGGCGCGCCGGTGACCAAGGCCCAGCTCGGCGACCCCGCCGCGTTCAACGGCAACGGCTACATGCTCCTGGGCCTGCAGGCCGACGCGGTGGCGGCCCGGTACCGCGACGACTCCGCCGCGCGCGGCGGGCCGATGATGCTGCTCGCGTCGCCGACACAACCCGGCCGCGGGCTGAACCCGGCTTGCGCGGCGTACGGGTCGTCGGTGCTGATCCTGCCCGACGCGTCGCTGGATTCGGTCCACGTCAACGCGTCGCTGTGCACCCAGGGGGAGATCAACGACGCGCTGCTGTATGCGACCGTGGCGGTCGACGGCACCCACGCCGGCGTGTGGACGCAGCGGTGAGCGAACCGGGGCCCACCGAATGGGGGACGACGGCCGGCGGCGTCGGGCCCTGGCCGGGAGAGCCGCCCGGCGACCCGCGGTATGACCCGAACCTGTTGCGCGACGGCGATTCTCGCAACGTCGTCGACGCCTACCGGTATTGGACGCGGGAGGCGATCATCGCCGACATCGACCGGCGCCGCCACCCGCTGCACGTGGCCATCGAGAACTTCGGCCACGACGCCAACATCGGCTCGGTGGTGCGCACCGCCAACGCGTTCGCGGTCGACACCGTGCACATCGTGGGGCGCCGGCGCTGGAATCGTCGCGGCGCCATGGTCACCGACCGCTACCAGCGGCTGTGTCACCACGACAGCACCGCCGAATTGCTCGCCTTCGCGGCGGCCGCCGGCCTGACCGTGATCGCGGTCGACAATGTCCCGGGCGCCGCGCGGCTGGAAGAGACCGCGCTGCCGCGCGAGTGCCTGCTGGTGTTCGGTCAGGAAGGGCCCGGCATCACCGACGACATTCGGTCCGGCGCGGCGCTGACGGTGTCGATCGCCCAGTTCGGTTCGACGCGCAGCATCAACGCCGGCGTCGCCGCCGGGATCGCCATGCACGCCTGGGTCCGCCGGCATGCCGACCTGTCACGGGCCTGGTAACGGCATCAGCTCCACAGCGTGACGTGCACCTTCGGGCGGAACCGCGTCACCCCGACACCGGAGCCGCGGATCATCGCCTGCGTGCATCGCGGCGTGGTGATGAAGCGGACCAGCTCGGACACCGCGGGCTGGCGCGCCGACGGCGCCAGCGTCGACGCACACCACTCGCCCGAGCGGTCCAGCCCCGGGCCGGTCACATGCGCCAGCCGCCCGGCCGCCAGGTCCTTGGCGACGGCGAAACCGATCGTCAGCGCGACACCGCCCACGCGCTGCACCTCTTCGAGCGCGGCGGCGTCGCTCTGAAAGATCCGCTGCTGCGACTCCGGAATCGCCAAGTCGCGCAACATGTTTGCGATCTCGCCGTCACCAAAGACTGGGCCGCCCGCGGCCGGGCCGAGCATCCACTGCTGCTGCCGCAACAGCGCCGGGGCCGGAACCCCCGCGGCCAGTGGGCTGTTCGGCGCCACCACGGCGATGATCTGGTATCTCAGAAACGGCCGCACGAATATCGCGTCGTCGTGGCCGGCCGGGTTCGCCCCGTTGTCGGCGGCCGGTCCGATCGCGATGTCCACCGCACGCGAGGCGATCAGGTCGCGGAACCGGCCCGTGGGATGCACGCTCAGCTCCACCGACAGGTCGTCGGCCCGCGACGAGAACAGCTCGATCAGCCCGGGCGCGGCGTGCTCGGCGAACGCGCTGGACGCCGCGATGCGCAGCAACCGGCGCCCGTGGGCGGCCTCGGTGACCTCGATCGCGGTTTGTTGCTGCAGGCCCAGGATTTCGACCGCGCGGCTGGCCAGCCGCAGCCCGCCGGGCGTGAACGCCAGGCCCGCGCCCGTCCGGGTGAACAGCGGGTCGTCGAGCTCCTTGCGCAGCGCCGCCACGAGCATCGACACCCCGGCGTCGGAAACACCCAGTTCCGCGGCGGCGGCCCGCACCGAACCCAACCGCACCACCGCCGAATAGGCCCGAAGTTGAGCCGGAGTCACGCCATGAGCTTACGTTTAATGCGTGCGCGACGTGCTTGCCGAGCTGATGGCGATCTGGCGTGCCGGGAACACCGCGGGCCTCGGCACGGTGGTGCGGACCTTCCGGTCCGCGCCGCGGCCGCCGGGCGCCTCGCTGGTGGTGGCGCCCGACGGCTCGGTGACGGGGTCGGTGTCGGGCGGCTGCGTGGAGGGCGCGGTCTACGACCTGGCCGCCGAGGTCGCCAAGACCGGGACGCCGCGGCTGGAACGCTACGGTGTCAGCGACGACGACGCGTTCGCCGTCGGGCTGACGTGCGGCGGCGTCATCGACGTCTTCGTCGAGTCGCTGTCGCGGGCGACGTTTCCCGAACTCGGCGCGGTCGCCGACGACGTCGGCGAGCACCGCCCGGTGGCGGTCGCGACCGTCATCGCGCACCCCGACGCGGCGTGGGTCGGGCGGCGTCTCGTCATCCGGCCGGACGGGACGGCCGGTTCGCTGGGCTCGGCGCGCGCCGACGCCGCGGTCGCCGACGACGCGCGCGGCCTGCTGGCGGTGGGCCGCAGCGAGGTCCTCGAGTACGGGCCCGACGGGCAGCGGCTGGGCGAGGGCATGGAGGTCTTCGTGTCCAGCTACGCACCGCGCCCGCGGATGCTGGTGTTCGGCGCCATCGACTTCGCCGCCGCCCTGGCGCAGCAGGGCTCGCTGCTCGGCTATCGGGTCACCGTGTGCGACGCCCGCGCGCTGTTCGCCACGCCGGTGCGCTTCCCGACGGCCGACCGCGTCGTCGTCGACTGGCCGCACCGCTACCTCGCCGCGCAGGCGCAGGCCGGCGCCGTCGACGAGAGCACGGTGATCTGCGTGCTCACCCACGACCCGAAGTTCGACGTCCCGGTGCTCGAGGTGGCGCTGCGGCTGCCCCGGGTCGGCTACGTGGGGGCGATGGGATCGCGGCGCACCCACGACGACCGGATGACCCGGCTGCGGGCCGCGGGGCTGACCGATGCCGAGCTGGGCCGGTTGTACAGCCCCATCGGGCTGGATCTCGGCGCCCGCACCCCCGAGGAGACCGCGGTGTCGATTGCCGCCGACATCATCGCCAAGCGCTGGGGCGGCGGGGGCCGCCCGCTGACCGAGACGGCCGGGCGGATCCACCACGACACCCACGTCAAGAGCGACTTAAACGATTACTTAACTCGCTATTGACGCGTGTTGGGCAGCGGCTGACACTGCTGCAATGCAAGTACCGGGACCCTTCGAATACGAACGTGCAACCAGCGTCGATCACGCCGTCGGGCTGCTGGATCGGCTGGGCGAGGGCGCGCGGGTGATCGCCGGCGGGCACAGCCTGCTGCCGATGATGAAGCTGCGCATCGCCAACCCGGAGTACCTCGTCGACATCAACGACCTGGCACCCGAGCTCGGCTACGTGATCACCGATCCGACCCTGGTGCGCGTGGGCGCCATGACCCGGCACCGCGAGATCCTCGAGTCCGACACCCTGGCCGCGGTGTGCCCGATCTTCCGCGACGCCGAACGGGTGATCGCCGACCCGGTGGTCCGCAACCGCGGCACCCTGGGCGGCTCGTTGTGCCAGGCGGACCCGGCCGAGGACCTGGTGACGGTCTGCACCGTGCTGGGCGCGACGTGCCTGGCCCGCGGCCCGTCGGGGGAACGCGAGATCCCGATCGACGAGTTCGTCGCCGGCCCCTACGAGACCACCCTGGCGCACAACGAGATCCTCGTCGAGGCCCGAATCCCGGTGCGGCTCAACACCTCCAGCGCCTACGCCAAGGTGGAGCGCCGCGTCGGCGACTGGGCGGTGACGGCGGCGGGTGCGAGCCTCACGCTGGACGGCGATGCGATCGCCGCCGCGCGCGTGGGCCTGACGGCGGTCAACCCCGACCCGGGCGCGCTGGCCGAACTGGCCGCCGACCTGGTCGGCCGGCCGGCCACCGAGGAAACCTTCGCCGCGGCGGGCCGCCGCGCCGCGGAGGCCTGCGAGCCGGTCACCGATGTCCGTGGCACCGCCGAGTACAAGCGGCATCTGGCCGCCGAGCTGACCATCCGCACGTTGCGCAGTGCCGCCGAGCGTGTGCGCGACACGCCCAAGTCGGAAGGGAACTGACACCATGCAGGTGAACCTGACCGTCAACGGCGAGCAGGTGAGCGCCGACGTCGAACCGCGGATGCTGCTGGTGCACTTCCTGCGGGATCAGTTGCGGCTCACCGGAACCCACTGGGGCTGCGACACCAGCAACTGCGGAACGTGTGTGGTCGACGTCGACGGGGTGCCGGTGAAGTCGTGCACGATGCTGGCCGTGATGGCCTCGGGCCACAGCGTGCGCACCGTCGAGGGACTGGCGGGGGCTGACGGATCCCTGGATCCGATCCAGGAGGGGTTCATGCGCTGTCACGGCCTGCAATGCGGCTTCTGCACGCCGGGCATGATGATCACCGCCCGCGCGCTTCTGGACCGCGACCCCGACCCCGACGAGGAGACCATCCGGGAGGCGATCTCCGGGCAGATCTGCCGCTGCACCGGATACACCACGATCGTGCGCTCCATTCAGTGGGCCGCGCAGCACAGCGGGGCGGAGGTCACGTCATGACCACCATCGAATCCCGTCCGCCCTCACCCGAAGACACCGCCGACAACGACCAGAAGCCGTGCGGCCACGGCCGGATGCTGCGCAAGGAGGACCCGCGCTTCATCCGCGGGCGCGGCATCTACGTCGACGACGTCGCGCTGCCCGGCATGCTGCACCTGGCCATCCTGCGCTCGCCGTACGCGCACGCCCGCATCGCGGGCATCGACGTGACTGCGGCCCTTGCGCATCCGAAGGTCAAGGCCGTCGTGACCGGCGCGGACCTGGCCGACAAGGGCCTGGCCTGGATGCCGACGCTGGCAGGCGACGTGCAGGCCGTGCTGGCCACCGACAAGGTGCGCTTCCAGGGCCAGGAGGTGGCGTTCGTCGTCGCCGAGGACCGCTATTCCGCCCGCGACGCGCTGGAGTTGATCGACGTCGACTACGACCCGCTGGACCCCGTCGTCGACGTCCGCGCGGCGCTCGACCCGTCGGCGCCGGTGATCCGCAGCGACCTCGACGGCAAGACCGACAACCACATCTTCGACTGGGAGACCGGCGACGCGGCCGCCACCGAGGCGGTGTTCGCCCGGGCGGACGTCGTCGTCAAGCAGGAGATCGTCTACCCGCGGGTGCACCCCGCACCGATGGAAACCTGCGGCGCCGTAGCCGATTTGGACCCGGTGACCGGGAAGCTGACGTTGTGGACCACCTCGCAGGCACCGCACGCCCACCGCACCCTGTACGCGTTGGTCGCCGGCCTGCCCGAGCACAAGATCCGGGTCATCTCGCCCGACATCGGCGGTGGCTTCGGCAACAAGGTGCCGATCTATCCGGGCTACGTGTGCGCGATCGTCGGCTCGTTGCTGCTGGGCAAGCCGGTGAAGTGGATGGAGGACCGCAGCGAGAACCTGACGTCGACCAGCTTCGCGCGCGACTACATCATGGTCGGTGAGATCGCCGCCACCGCCGACGGCAAAATCCTGGCGGTACGCACCAATGTGCTGGCCGACCACGGCGCGTTCAACGGCCAGGCCGCGCCCACCAAATACCCGGCCGGGTTCTTCGGGGTGTTCACCGGCAGCTACGACCTCGAGGCCGCCTACTGCCACCAGACCGCGGTGTACACCAACAAGGCGCCCGGCGGGGTGGCGTACGCGTGCTCGTTCCGGATCACCGAGGCGGTGTACCTCGTCGAGCGGCTGGTGGACTGCCTGGCCTTCGAGCTGAAGATGGACCCGGCCGAGCTGCGGCTGCGAAACCTGTTGCGGCCCGAGCAGTTTCCGTACCGGAGCAAGACCGGCTGGACCTACGACTCGGGTGACTACGAGGCCACCATGCGCAAGGCCATGGACATGATCGGCTACGACGCGCTGCGCGCCGAGCAAAAGGAGCGGCGCGCGCGCGGCGAGCTGATGGGCATCGGCATGTCCTTTTTCACCGAGGCCGTCGGCGCCGGGCCGCGCAAGGACATGGACATCCTGGGCCTGGGCATGGCCGACGGCTGCGAGCTGCGGGTGCACCCGACGGGCAAAGCCGTTGTGCGGCTGTCGGTGCAGAGCCAGGGCCAGGGCCATGAGACGACGTTTGCGCAGATCGTGGCCGAGGAGCTGGGCATCCCGCCCGACGACATCGAGGTGGTGCACGGCGACACCGACCAGACCCCGTTCGGGCTGGGCACTTACGGCAGCCGCTCCACCCCGGTGTCGGGCGGGGCGGCGGCGCTGGTCGCCCGCAAGGTCCGCGACAAGGCGAAGATCATCGCGTCGGGCATGCTCGAGGTTTCCGTCGCCGACCTGGAGTGGGAGAAGGGCACCTTCCACGTCAAGGGCGACCCGTCGGCGTCGGTGACCATCGCCGACATCGCGATGCGCGCGCACGGCGCCGGCGACCTGCCCGAGGGCATCGAGGGCGGGCTGGACGCCGAGGTCTGCTACAACCCGGAGAACCTGACCTACCCCTACGGCGCGTATTTCTGTGTGGTGGACGTGGACCCGGGTACCGCGGTGGTCAAGGTGCGGCGCTTTTTGGCCGTCGACGACTGCGGCACGCGGATCAACCCGATGATCATCGAGGGCCAGGTGCACGGCGGTATCGTCGACGGCATCGGGATGGCGCTGATGGAGATGATCGCGTTCGACGACGACGGCAACTGCCTGGGCGGATCGCTGATGGACTACCTGATTCCGACCGCGCTCGAGGTACCGCACCTGGAGACCGGGCACACCGTGACGCCGTCGCCGCACCACCCGATCGGCGCGAAGGGCATCGGCGAATCGGCGACCGTGGGGTCGCCGCCGGCCGTGGTGAACGCGGTGGTGGATGCGTTGGCGCCGTTCGGGGTTCGCCACGCCGACATGCCGCTGACGCCGTCTCGGGTGTGGGAGGCCATGCAGGGCAGAGCGCGGCCACCGATCTAGCCATGACCATTCGGGAGCGGGCTGAGCAGCTGTTGGCGGCGCGGACGCCGTTCGTGCACGCGACGGTGGTGCGTGCCCAGCCGCCCACCTCGTCCTTCCCCGGCGACGAGGCAATCGTGTTGGCGGACGGCACGATCGAGGGTTTCGTCGGTGGCCAGTGCGCGCAGCACTCCGTGCGCAAGGCGGGGTTGGGCGCGCTGCAGGCGGGCGAAAGCGTGCTGCTGCGCGTGCTCCCCGACGGCGACGTGCACTTCCCGGAGGCCCCCGGTGCGTGTGTCGTCGTCAACCCCTGCCTGTCGGGCGGATCGCTGGAGATCTTTTTGACCCCGCAGCTGCCGGCGCCGCTGATCCGCATCCACGGCGCCACCCCGATCGCCGACGCGCTGGCCCAACTGTGCGCGGTGCTGGGCTACGACGTCGAACGCAAGGACGGTGACGCCGACCCGTCCGACGCCGCCGCCACCGCGGTCGTGATCGCCAGCCACGGCGGACCGGAGGCCGAAATCGTCCGCGCGGCAATCGATCACGGCGTCGGATACATCGGTCTGGTGGCCAGCAGGGTGCGCGGCGCCTCGATTCTGGGGCAGCTCGAACTGTCCGATGCCGAGCGGGCCCGCATCCACACCCCGGTCGGATTGTCCATCGGTGCCAAGACCCCGGCCGAGATCGCGGTGTCGATCGCCGCCGAACTCGTCGCCGGCATTCGCGGCGGCGATCTGGGCCGCACCGCCGTTCCCGACGCGCCGGGCGAGGCCGTCGACCCGGTCTGCGGGATGACGGTGACGATCGGGCCCGCCTCCGAGCACCTGCGGGTCGCCGGCGCGGACTACTGGTTCTGCGGCGCGGGCTGCCGGACGGCGTTCGCGGACCGGCTAGCCGGCGAATGACCGCGCCATTCGCGGATCCCGGCGATGTGGTCCGCCGGTTCGACGCGCAGAACTACCTGCTGGACACCGGGACCGCGTCGGCGATCTACCTGGCGGTCACGCTCGGCCGGCCGCTGCTGCTGGAGGGCGAGCCCGGGGTCGGCAAGACGACGGCGGCGAAAACCCTTGCCGGCGTGCTGAATACCGAGCTGGTCCGGTTGCAGTGCTACGAGGGGCTGACCGCCGGCGAGGCGCTCTATGACTGGAACTACCAGCGTCAGCTGCTGTCCATCCGGCTCGCCGAGGCTCGCGGCGACACCCTCGAAGAATCCGATCTCTACACCGAGGCCTACCTGGTGGACCGGCCCATCCTGCGGTGCGTGCGCCATCGCGGGTCGGCGCCGCCGGTGCTGCTCATCGACGAAATCGACCGCGCCGACGACGAATTCGAGGCGTTGCTGCTGGAGTTCCTCGGCGAGGCGTCGGTCACCGTGCCCGAGCTGGGCACCTTCGTCGCCGAGCGCCCGCCGATCGCGGTGCTGACGTCCAACCGCAGCCGCGACCTGCACGACGCGCTGCGCCGTCGCTGCCTCTACCACTGGATCGACTACCCGGAGCCGGCCCGCGCCGCCGCGATCGTGCGCCGGACGGTGCCCGGGGCGACGGCGCCGCTGATCGAGCACGCCACCCAGTTCGTCGGCCGCGCACGCGAACTCGACCTGGACAAGCCGCCCGGCGTCGCCGAGACGATCGACTGGGTCGCCGCCCTGGTGTCGCTGCGCGTCGCGGACCTGCTGGATGAATCCGGCGATGCGGCCGTAACCACCCTGGGGGCGCTGGCCAAGACCCCGGACGACCGTACTCTGATTCGCGATGCGTACATCCACTACAGCCGTACCTGAGAGGACCACAGCATGAAGATCGCCAACCAGTTCACCGTCAGCGCGCCCATCGAGAAGGCCTGGGACGTGCTGAGCGATCTGGAGCAGGTGATCCCGCTGATGCCCGGGGCGCAGCTGACCGGCCATGAGGGCGACGACTACCTCGGCAAGGTGAAGGTCAAGGTCGGGCCCGTCACCAGCGAGTTCAGTGGCAAGGTCCACTTCGTCGAGCTGGACCGCACCGCGCACCGCGCCGTCATCGACGCCAAGGGCAAGGAGGCGCGCGGCACCGGCAACGCGGCCGCCACGGTCACCGCCCAGCTGCACGAGGACGGGGAGCGCACCAGCGTCACCGTCGACACCGACCTGAAGATCGTCGGCAAGCTGGCCCAGTTCGGCAGCGGAATGCTGCAACAGGTTTCGGAGAAGCTGCTGGGCCAGTTCGTCGAATCGCTGGAGGCCGAGCTGGCCGCCCAGCAGGCGCCCGCGCAGCCGACGGCCGCGAGCCCGGCGGGCCCAACTGAGCCGGAAGCCGCCGGGCCGCGCCACGCGGCCCCCGCGGCCGAGCCGGAGCCGATCGATCTGCTCGAGCTCGCCGGTGGTGACCAGCTCAAGAAGTACGGCGCCGCGGCCGCGGCGGTGCTCGCCGTGCTGGCCCTGATCTGGGTGCTGCGCCGGCGGCGCTAGCGGCTCGTGAGCACCCCACTGCTGTTGCGGGGCGTCGACCTGGCGGCGTTCGCCGCCGCGATGGTGGCGCGGCTGCGCGGCGCGGGGGTGCTGGTGTCCGCCAACGGGCAGGCCGGCTTCGTGCGGGCGCTGCGACTGCTGGTGCCCGACACCACGTCGACGCTCTACTGGGCGGCCCGGCTGACCCTGGTCAACCGGAGGGAGGACCTCGCCGCCTTCGACGCCGTGTTCGCCTCGGTGTTCGGTGGGTCCGGCGCTGTACCCGCCGACGCCGCCCTGCCGCTGCCCGGTCCCAAGACGCCCGCGGCCGGCACGCTGCGACGGGCGGGCGGCCCATCGAACACCGGCGGCCAACAGCTGCCGTGGGCCACCCGCGCCACCGCCGATGCGGCCGCGGAGGCGGGCGCCCTGCTGCCGGATCCGCTGCCCAGCCGCCTGGCCGCGCTCGCCGACGAACCGTTCGACCGCTTCGACCCCGACGACCTGCGCCTGCTCGGCTCCTGGCTGGAGGCCACGGTCGCGCGCTGGCCGCGGCGCCGCAGCATGCGCTTCGAGCCCAGCGCGGCCGGCAAGCGCATCGACCTGCGGGCCACCATGAACGCGTCGCGCGCGACCGGCTGGGAAGCGGTGCTGCTGGCCCGAACCCGGCCCCGCCGCCGGCCCCGGCGGGTCGTCCTGGCCTGCGACGTCAGCCGCTCGATGCAGCCGTATGCCGCGGTCTATCTGCACCTGATGCGCGCGCTGATGCGCCAGCCGGGCATGCGCCCGGAGGTCTTCGCGTTCTCGACGTCGCTGACCCGGCTCACGCCGGTGCTCTCGCACCGCTCGGCCGAGGTGGCGCTGCAGAAAGCCAACGCGAAGGTCACCGACCGCTACGGCGGCACATTCATCGGCCGCAGCATCGGCGCCCTGCTGGCGCCCGGCCTTTCCGGGCACGGCAACGCGCTGCGCGGCGCGGTGGTGATCATCGCCTCCGACGGCTGGGATGCCGACCCGCCGGAGATCCTCGCCCACGCGATGGCCCGGCTGCGCCGCCGCGCCGCGCTGCTGGTGTGGCTCAATCCCCGTGCGGCGCAACGTGAATTCCAGCCGCTGGCCGGCTCGATGGCGGCGGCGCTGCCCCAGTGCGACCTGTTCCTGCCGGCGCACTCGCTGACCGGGCTGCGCCAATTGCTGCTCGCCCTGACCGGTGATCGCGCCGCCGGTTAGGGCAGGATCGGCAGTATGGATCAGCTCTGGGCCAACCGCGCGGCCAGCGCCGAAGCGGCTGTCGCGCAACGGCACCTGAAGAGACTCTGGGCGCTGCCGGGAACCCAGCTCGGGGTGGTGGCCTGGCCGTCGACCCGCAAGGACCGCTCGTTCGGCACCTGGCACTACTGGTGGCAGGCGCATCTGCTGGATTGCCTGGTCGACGCGCAGCTGCGTGACCCGCGGCCCGAGCGCCGCACCATGATCAACCGTCAGGTTCGCTCGCACCGGCTGCGCAACAACTTCTCGTGGATCAACAGCTATTACGACGACATGGCGTGGCTGGCGCTGGCGCTGGAGCGCGCCGCCCGCATCGCCGGCGTCGAGCGCCACCGCGCGCTGCCCAAGCTCGCCAACCAGTTCGTCGACGCCTGGGCGCCCGAGGACGGCGGCGGCATCCCGTGGCGCAAGCAGGACCGGTTCTTCAACGCCCCGGCCAACGGGCCGGCGGGCATCTTCCTCGCCCGCTACCCCTCCACCGGGGAGCACCTGCAACGGGCCGACCAGATGAGCGACTGGATCGACCGCACGTTGATCGACCCCGAGACGCACCTCGTGTTCGACGGCATCAAGGCCGGCTCGCTGGTGCGCGCGCAGTACACCTACTGCCAGGGCGTCGTGCTCGGGCTGGAAACCGAGCTGGCCGCCCGCACCGGCGCCGAGGCCAGGACCCGCCACGCGCGACGGGTGCATCGGCTGGTGGCGGCGGTCGGCGAACACATGGCGCCGGCGGGCGTGCTCAAGGGCTCCGGCGGCGGGGACGGCGGCCTGTTCGCCGGCATCACCGCCCGCTACCTCGCCCTGGTCGCCACCGCGCTGGCGGGCGAGTCCGCCGACGACGCCGTCGCCCGCGACACCGCCCGCAACATCGTGCTGGCGTCGGCGAAGTCGGCGTGGGACTACCGGCAGACCGTGGACGGGCTGCCGCTGTTCGGCGCGTCCTGGGACCGCGACGCCGAGCTGCCGAGCGCCGGCGGGCAGCAGGCACAGTTCGTCGAGGGCGCGGTGACGGCGTCGGAGGTCGCCGAGCGGGATCTGTCGGTCCAGCTCTCCGGTTGGATGCTGATGGAGGCCGCCTGTAACGTCACCGCCGTGACGACGGGCAACCACCAATGAGCGAACACTCCGGCAGCAAGGTCCACCCCGACGCCGAGTCGGCGCTGAGCGGCCTGTTGAAGGACGACATCACCATCGCCGCCGGTGGATTCGGGTTGTGTGGCATCCCCGAGAACCTGATCCAGGCGCTGGTGGACAGCGGCATCACGGGCCTGACGATCGTCGGAAACAACGCCGGCGTCGACGATTTCGGCATGGGGCTGTTGCTCAAGGGCCGGCAGGTCAAGAAGGTCATCGCCTCCTACGTGGGGGAGAACAAGGAATTCGAGCGCCAGGTGCTGGCCGGCGAGCTGGACCTCGCGCTCACCCCGCAGGGCACGCTGGCCGAGAAGCTGCGCGCCGGCGGCGCGGGGATTCCCGGCTTCTACACGCGCACCGCGTTCGGCACCCAACTCGCCGACGGCAAGGACATGCGGGTCTTCGGCGGCACTGAATACGTGCTGGAGGAAGGCATCCGCGCCGACGTCGCGATCGTCAAGGCGTGGAAGGGCGACACCGCGGGCAACCTCGTCTACCGCAAGACGGCGCGCAACTTCAACCCGATGATCGCCACCTGCGGCGAGGTGACCGTGGCCGAGGTCGAGGAACTCGTCGAGGTCGGCGAGCTCGATCCCGACCTCATCCACACCCCCGGCATCTACGTGGACCGCATCATCCAGGGGCCGCGCTACGAGAAGCGGATCGAATTCCGCACCACCAGCGGCGGCGCCGCGGTCAAGAAGGACAGCCCCATCCGCGAGCTCATGGCCAGGCGCGCCGCGAAGGAACTGCGCGACGGCTACTACGTGAACCTCGGCATCGGGATTCCGACGCTGGTGGCCAACTTCATCCCCGACGACATCAACGTGACCCTGCAATCCGAGAACGGGCTGCTGGGCATCGGGGCGTATCCGGCCGACGACGACGTGGATCCCGACCTCGTCAACGCCGGCAAGCAGACCATCACCACGATCGGCGGCTCCAGCTTCTTCAGCAGCGCCGACTCCTTCGCGATGATCCGCGGCGGCCACATCGACCTGTCGATCCTCGGCGGGCTGGAGGTGGCCGAGAACGGCGACCTGGCCAACTGGATGGTGCCCGGCAAGATGGTCAAGGGCCCGGGCGGCGCGATGGATCTGGTGTCGGGGGTCAAGCGGGTGATCGTCGTGATGGATCACGTCGCCAAGGACGGCAGCCCGAAAATTCTCAAACAGTGCACGCTGCCGCTGACCGGAAAAGGCGTGGTGGACATGGTCATCACCGACCTGTGCGTCTTCGACGTCGACCCGCAGCGCGGGCTGGTGCTCACCGAACTGCATCCGGGGGTGTCGATCGACGACGTCCGCGCGAAGACCGGCTGCGACTTCGTCATCGCGTGACGCCTCGCGTGACGTCGAGCCGTCAGTCGCGAACCGGCAGCGGCTCCTGGTCCTCGTCGGTCGCGCGGCGGCGCCGCTGATACCCGCGCCAGGCCGCGATGAACGCCGGGATCATCGAGACAAACAAGATCGCCAGGATGATCTTTTCCAGGTTCTGGTGGACGAACGGCACGTTGCCCAGGAAGTAGCCGATCAGGGTCACGCCGCCACCCCACAGGGCGCCGCCCACGATGTCGAACGCCAGATAGACCGGGTAGCGCATGTAGGAGACCCCGGCGACCACCGGGGTGAAGGTCCGCACGAACGGCAGGAAGCGGGCCAGGATGATCGCCCACGCGCCGTATTTCTCGAAGAACGCGTGTGACTCGGTCACGTAGTGCTTCTTGAAGAACCGGGAGTCTTCCTTCTTGAACAGCGCCGGCCCGATCCGGCGGCCGATGAAGTAGCCGGTCTGGTCGCCGAGGATCGCGACGACGGCGACGGCCGGCGCCAGCACCCAGATGTCCAGCGTCCCCTTGGCCGCGAGCAGCCCGCCGGTGAACAGCAGGGACTCCCCGGGGAGCAGTGGGAACAGCAGCCCGGTCTCGACGAAGACGATGGCCAGGATCGTCGGCAGCACCGCCGACGCGAAGTAACCCCTGGGACCGATCCAGGTCATCGGGTCGAGGATGTTGGGCAGGGCCAGCACGGCGGTGCTCATGATGCCCCAACATACCGGCGGTGGCCGCCTACTAGCCGCTGGGGGACTGGCAGATCTTCCACTGGTCGTCGCGGTATTGCAGGTCGAGGCTGCGCGTCGAACGCAGCGACGGGTCGTACGCCATGAACGTGGTGATGTTGGCCTCGGCGTGCTGGCCGTTGACGACGACCTGGTCGATGCTGGCGATCACCGGATACTGCTTGGCCGCCGACACCCGCTGGTAGGTCTCCTGCCACGCGTGTTCGTCGTAGTCCACGTAGCCGTCGCGGGAGGTCCCGCAGGTGATGGTGCGCAGCGCGGTCAGGTCGCCCCGTTGCACGGCGACGTCGTATTGGCCGATGGTGTGCCGAACCTTGTCTTCCTCAGAGGCTTTCGAGTGCTTACCGCGCGTCAGCAACACGGTGCCCAGGATCGCGATCGCCGCCAACGCCAGCAGGACCACCACCAGCGCCAGCACCCAGCCCCAGTTGACCTGCCGGGTGGTCCGCAGCTTTGCGCCCAGTCGCGGCGGAATGGATTGCGGGACAGCGGCTTTGCCGGCCACCGGCGGTCCCCCGGACCCCGCGGGCCCCGCAGCGCCCCCGGTCCCCGGCGCCGAGGCGAATACCTCGGTCGCGGGTTCGGCGGGAGTCGCGATGATCGTCGTTTCCTTGGCGTCGAACCCCGGTGCGGTGAAACGACGCTCGCGCTGCAGGCCTTCGAGATTGGCCTCGGCGTCGTTGTCCTGATCCGGTTTGTTGATCACCACGGTTTCGGTCTCGGGGTCGTTGGGCACCATCGGCTGGCCCTCGGTTCCCGGTTCGCCGTTCTCGAAGCCGCTCTCATCGCCCGGCCGCCTCGGCGCGCCCCCGCGGTCGGGTTCCGGTGGATTGGGCATGACAGGAGCTTAACTACCCGAACCCGGGAGACTGCAAAATAGACGCCATGACGTCGATGGGAGATCTCCTCGGACCCGACCCGATCCTGCTGTCCGGCGACGGCGATGCCGAAACGCGACTGCAAGCGGGCGAGAAACCCGACGCGGTCGCCGCCGCGCACCCGTCGGCGTCGGTGGCGTGGGCCGCCCTCGCCGAGGCGGCGCTCGCCAACGGCGAGGCCGTCACGGCCTACGCGTTCGCCCGCACCGGTTACCACCGCGGCCTCGACCAGCTGCGCCGGCACGGCTGGAAGGGCTTCGGCCCGGTGCCCTACGCGCACGAACCCAACCGCGGGTTCCTGCGGTGCGTGGCGGCGCTGGCCAAGGCGGCCGACGCCATCGGCGAGACCGACGAACACCAGCGCTGCCTGGACCTGCTCGACGACTGCGACCCGGCCGCGCGCGCCGCGCTGGGCCTGTAACGCTTCTAGAAGCTCTCTGTGCAGTCCCGCCCCGGGTGCTCGATCTGCACCGTGGCGTGGTCCACGCCGCGCGCCGCCAGCACCGCCCGCGCGTCGCGCAACACCCGCGCGGAGTCGCCGTCGCTGATCAGGTGCGCGGTGCACATGTCCTTGCCCGGTGAGAGCGTCCACACGTGCAGGTCGTGCACCTCGGTCACGCCGTCGACGGCGCCCAGCGCGCTGCGCAGTTCGTCCACGTCGATGTGCGCGGGTGACGACTCCGACAGGATGCGCAGCGCGTCGCGGGCCAGCGCGATGGCCCGGGGCAGCACCCACAGCGCGACCAGCACCGCGACCGCGACGTCGGCGTACGGCCAGCGCGTCGTGACCGTGACGATGCCCGCGATCAGCACACCCAGGCTGCCGACGCTGTCGGCGACCACCTCCATATAGGCGCCCTTGACCGCCAGGCTGGCCGCCGAGTGCGACCGCAGCATCAGGGCCACCGCCAGGTTGGCGAGCAGCCCGGCCAGCGCGACCACGATCATCGGCACGCCGGGCACCGACGGGGTTTCCCGGAGCCGCTGGATCGCCTCCCACAGGATGAACAGTGCCACCCCGATCAGCAGCCCGGCGTTGGCGACCGCGGTGAACACCTCGGCGCGGTGCCACCCGTAGGTGCGCGCCGGCGACGAGCTGCCGCGGCGGGCCAGCATCACCGCGGCCAACCCCATGAACACGGCCACGACGTCGGTCAGCATGTGCCCGGCGTCGGCCAGCAGCGCGATCGAGTTGATCAGCAGCGAGGTGGTCAGTTCGACGACGAAGAACGCCGCCAGGACCGCCGCGGCGACGACCATGCGCGGGATCAGCCGGGACTCGCCGGTCCCGGTGGGGGTGTGGCTGTGGCCGGCGCCCATTAGAACCAGGCGCTCCAGAAGCGGGTCAGCGCGCTGCCCCAGGCAACCAGCGCGTGCGGCACCCCGGAGAAGTCGAACAGCCACAAAACCAGCCCGAAGAACCAGCGGCCCGGCCCCGGCGCCAGGAGCAGGAACAGCACGGCAATGAACCCCCACTGTTTGGCCGGCGCCACCGCGCGCTGCGTCTGGGGGCTCAGGTGCGGCTCCAAAGCGTCGTAGCCGTCCAGGCCGGGGATCGGCAGCAGGTTCAGCAACAACGCGGTGATCTGCAAGAACCCGAGAAACGCCATCCCGGACCACAGCACCGCGTGGGCCGGATCGAACAGCAGCCGCGTCAGCACCAGCAGCAGCACCGCCAGCACCAGGTTGGCCGCCGGTCCCGCCAGGCTGACCAGGGTGCGGCGGGCGGGCGTCATGAACCAGGTCCGCACGTACACCGCGGCGCCCGGCAGGCCGATCCCGCCCAGCGCGATGACCACCATCGGCAGCAGCAGCGAGAGCGCGGGGTGGCTGTAGCGCCGCGGGTCCAGGGTCAGATAGCCGCGGACGGCGACGTCGTGGTCGCCGAAGCGCCAGGCGGTCACCGCGTGCCCGAATTCGTGCAGGCACAGCGAGACCAGCCAGCCGGCGATCACGAAGACGAACACCCCGGCATACGACAGCGGCCGCACGCTCGTGCCGGCCTGCCAGGCCAGCACGCCGCCGACCGCCGTCAGCGCGACCAGGCCCAGGAAGATCGGGCTGGGCCGCACCGATTCGTGCTGGCGGGCGGGGAAGCTCACCGGTCGAAGCTACCGGACCAGCAGCCACCCCTCGACGTGGCGGTAGAACGTCGACCGGCGCGCGCTGCGCGGCGCGGCGACGCCGTCGCGCACGACGGTGACACCGGTGCTGCCCAGCTGGGCCGCGCGGCCGGGAACCCAGCGGCGCCACCCGCCGCGGACACGCGCCCGCAGACCCGGCACGGCCAGCGTCGGCTCGACCCAGACCCCGGCCACCTCGCCGTCGAACAGCGTGGTGTCGTCGACGACGGCCTCGCCGCGCAACAGCTGCCCGTCTTCCGGCGGCAGCCAGGCGGCGCGGCCCACGATCACCGACCCGGTCTCGTCGCGGATCAGCGGCACCCGTTCGGCCGACCCGCTTACCGCGCGCCGCGCCGCCCGCCGCCCCGCCGGGGCGCGGTAGACCCGCGTCGCGTGGGTGCGGCGCGGCGGCGCGTATGCCACCTCGACGTCGAGCCGCTCGGCGCGCAGCAACCGGCCCAGCACCGCGGCCAGGTCGGCGTCGGCGCCGACGACCACCAGCCGCGAGCAGTCCCCGATCGCGGCGTCGATAGCCGTGTGGGCCGGCAGGCTACTCAGGGTCCGCGGCACGCGCCGATCGCCGAACACCAACACCGCCACGCTGTAATTCACGACGCTCCTCGCAACCTGCTGGGATAGGGTGGGTCACCGGCTGGACCACAATAGATAGGCGAGACCAGGCGGGAGCAAGTCATGCCGGCAATCGTCCTCATCGGCGCCCAATGGGGCGACGAGGGCAAAGGTAAGGCCACTGACCTGCTCGGCGGGCGCGTCCAGTGGGTGGTGCGCTACCAGGGCGGCAACAACGCCGGCCACACCGTGGTGCTGCCCAGCGGCGAGAACTTCGCGCTGCACCTGATCCCTTCGGGGGTGCTGACGCCCGGCGTCACCAACGTCATCGGCAACGGCGTGGTCATCGATCCCGGCGTGCTGCTCGACGAGCTCAAGGGCCTCGAGGACCGCGGCGTCGACACGTCCCGGCTGCTGATCTCCGCCGACGCGCACCTGCTGTTGCCCTACCACGTCGCCATCGACAAGGTGACCGAGCGCTACATGGGCAGCAAGAAGATCGGCACCACCGGCCGCGGCATCGGGCCGTGCTACCAGGACAAGATCGCCCGGATGGGCATCCGGGTGGCCGACGTGCTGCATCCAGACCAGCTGACCCACAAGGTCGAGGCCGCGCTGGAACTCAAGAATCAGATCCTGGTCAAGATCTACAACCGCAAGGCGCTGGACCCGCACCAGGTGGTCGAGGCCCTGCTCGAGCAGGCCGAGGGTTTCCGGCACCGCATCGCCGACACCCGGCGGCTGCTCAACGCCGCGCTGGAGTCGGGCGAGACGGTGCTGCTGGAGGGCTCGCAGGGCACGCTGCTCGACGTCGACCACGGCACGTATCCCTATGTGACGTCCTCGAATCCGACCGCGGGCGGCGCGGCGGTCGGCTCCGGGATCGGCCCGACCCGCATCACCACCGTGCTGGGCATCCTCAAGGCCTACACCACCCGCGTGGGCTCCGGCCCGTTCCCCACCGAGTTGTTCGACGAGCACGGCGAGTACCTGTCCAAGACCGGCGGCGAATTCGGCGTCACCACCGGGCGGCGCCGGCGCTGCGGCTGGTTCGACGCCGTCGTCGCGCGCTACGCCACCCGGGTCAACGGCATCACCGACTTCTTCCTGACCAAGCTCGACGTGCTGTCCAGCCTGGAAACGGTGCCGATCTGCGTGGGCTACCGCATCGACGGGGAGCGCATCCACGACATGCCGATGACCCAGAGCGACCTGGGCCGCGCCGAGCCGGTCTACGAAGAACTGCCGGGCTGGTGGGAGGACATCTCCGACGCGCGGGAGTTCGACGACCTGCCCGCCAAGGCGCGCGACTACGTGTTGCGGCTGGAAGAGCTTGCCGGAGCCCATATCTCGTGCATCGGGGTGGGCCCCGGACGCGACGAGACCATCGTGCGCCGCGACGTCCTGGCGGCCCGCCGGTGACGGATTTCGATCCCACCCAACTCGATCCCGACTACGAACATCACGGCGGCTTCCCGGAATACGCGCCGGCCACCCCCGGCCCGGGATTCGGCCGGTTCGTCGCGGCGATGCGCCGGCTGCAGGACCTGGCCGTGTCCGCCGACCCCGGCTCGGACGCTCAAGGCGTCTGGGACGACGCCGCCGACCGGGCCGAGGCCCTGGCGCAGACGCTGGCCCCGTTCGTGGCCGACGAGGGCGCGGCGCCGGCCGGACGCACGCCCGACTTGCCCGGCATGGGCAGTCTGCTGCTGCCGCCCTGGACGCTGACACGGTTCAGCCCCGACGGCGTCGAGATGACCGGACACTTCAGCCGGTTTCACGTCGGGGGCAACCACGCAGTGCACGGCGGCGTGCTGCCGCTGCTGTTTGATCACATGTTCGGGATGATCTCCCACGCCGCGGGCCGGCCGATCAGCCGCACGGCCTTCCTGCACGTCGACTATCGCAAGGTCACGCCGATCGACGCGCCGCTGCTGGTGCGGGGGCGCCTCACCAGCGCCGAGGGCCGCAAGGCGTTCGTGTCGGCGGAATTGGTCGACGGGGACGAGACCGTGTTGGCCGAAGGCAACGGCCTGATGGTGCGGCTACTTCCCGGCCAGCCGTAGAACACTCGCAGCCGACCTATCCTTGAGCGGTGACTGACGGCGTGACCGAAGGACGGGACGACGAAACGACGGCGCTCGTCGTGCCCGAGCAAACCCCGGAAGAGGGCCGCCCGAAGGTGCTGCTGCTCGGTTCCGGCGCACTCAGCCGGGAGCTGGCGCTCGCGTTGCGGCACCTGGGCGCCGCGGTGACCGGCGCCGACGAGCCGTCCGACGCGGCGCGCGAGGCGCGGCCGCAGTTCGTCGTGACCGCCACCGGCACCCTCGGCGCCGACGCCGTGCAGGCCCTCGAGGCGCTGGGCGCCGACGGCGCCGAACTCGTGCCCAGCGCCCGCACCGTCCGGCTCACCACCGACCGCGAGGCCCTGCGCCGGCTGGCCGCCGACGAGTTGGGGCTGCCCACCGCGCCGTTCTGGTTCGTCGGGTCGGTCGGCGAACTGCAGGCGGTGGCCGCGCACGCCGGGTATCCGCTGCTGGTGAAGCCGGCGTCGGGGCGCGGCCACTCGGTGGTCTCCGGCGCCGGCGACCTCGAGGCGGCCTGGCAGCGCGCGCAGGGCAGTACGGGGGGGCGGGTGATGGCCGAAACCGTGGTCGAGGTCGACTTCGACGTCACCCTGCTCGCGGTGCGCAGCGACGGCCCGAAGGGTCCCGCCATCGAATTCTGCTCGCCGATCGGCCATCGCGACGCCGACGGCGCCGTGCTGGAATCCTGGCAGCCCCAGCAGATGAGCCCGGCGGCGATGGACGCGGCAAGGTCGATCGCCGCGCGCATCGTCAAGGCGCTCGGCGGGCGCGGCGTCTTCGCCGTCGAGCTGATGATCAAGGGCGACGAAGTGTATTTCGCCGACGTCACCGCGTGCCCGCACGCCAGCGTCTGGGTGACCCTGCGCAGCCAGCGGCTTTCGGCGTTCGAGCTGCACGCCCGGACCATCCTGGGCTTGCCGGTGGACACCATGATGATGTCGCCGGCCGCCGCCCACGCGATCGCTCCCGACGGCGGGTCCCCGTCCGCCGGCGCGCTGAGCGGCGCCCTGCGGGTGCCTGAAAGCGATCTGCGCATCTTCGACGGCGGGGCCGGGTCCGGCGTCGCGCTGGCCACCGCACCCGAGGTGGCGACCGCGCGTGACCGTGCCCGACAGGTGGCGAACAGCTTGAATGTGCGAGACTCACGCGGGTGAGCTACGCAGGAGACATCACCCCGCTCGAGGCGTGGAAGCTACTCAGCGACAACCCCAACGCTGTGTTGGTCGACGTGCGCACCGACGCCGAATGGCGCTTCGTCGGGGTGCCCGACCTGTCGAGCCTGGGCCGCGACGCCGTGTACATCGAGTGGAACACCGGCGCCGGGGCGCCCAACCGCAACTTCGCCGACGAGCTGAAGGACAACGTCCCGCCCGCGCCGGCCGACCAGGAGCGGCCGGTGATCTTCCTGTGCCGCTCGGGCAACCGTTCCATCGGCGCCGCCGAGGTCTCGACCGAGCTGGGTATCACCCCGGCCTACAACGTGCTGGACGGCTTCGAGGGCCAGCTCGATGCCGGCGGTCACCGCGGTGAAAGTGGCTGGCGCGCGGTCGGTTTGCCTTGGAAACAGGGTTGAAGCACGGATGAGCGACTCGGTCCGATCACCCGAGGCGCTGCCCGACGGCGTCAGCCAGGCCACCATCGGCGTGCGGGGCGGAATACTGCGCTCCGGCTTCGACGAGACCGCCGAGGCGATGTTCTTGACGTCCGGTTATGTCTACTCCTCGGCGGCCGTCGCGGAGCAGTCGTTCACCGGCGAGGTGGACCACTTCGTGTACTCGCGCTACGGCAACCCCACCGTGACGATGTTCGAGGAACGGCTGCGCCTGATCGAGGGCGCGCCGGCCGCGTTCGGCACCGCCAGCGGCATGGCCGCGGTCTTCGTCTCGCTGGGCGCGCTGCTGGGCGCCGGCGACCGGCTGGTCGCGGCGCGCAGCCTGTTCGGGTCGTGTTTCGTGGTGTGCAACGAGGTCCTGCCGCGCTGGGGGGTCGAGACCGTCTTCGTCGACGGCGACGACCTCGCGCAATGGGAGCAGGCACTCTCGGTGCCCACCGCGGCGGTGTTCTTCGAGACGCCGTCCAACCCGATGCAGTCGCTGGTCGACATCGCCGCGGTGAGCGAGCTGGCGCACGCCGCGGGTGCAAAGGTGGTGCTGGACAACGTCTTTGCCACACCGCTGCTGCAGCAGGGCTTCCCGCTCGGGGTGGACGTGGTGGTGTACTCGGCCACCAAGCACATCGACGGGCAGGGCCGGGTGCTGGGCGGCGCCATCCTCGGCGACCAGGAGTACATCGACGGTCCGGTGCAGAAGCTGATGCGGCACACCGGTCCGGCGATGAGCGCCTTCAACGCCTGGGTGTTGTTGAAAGGCCTTGAGACCATGGCGCTTCGGGTCGAGCACAGCAATTCCGCGGCGAACCGTATCGCGGAGTTCCTGGAGGGTCATCCGGCGGTGAGCTGGGTGCGCTATCCGTATCTGGCGTCGCACCCGCAATACGATTTGGCCAAGCGTCAGATGGCGGGCGGCGGCACCGTGATCACCTTCGCGCTCGACTGTCCCGGCAGTGCCGCCAAGAGCCGGGCCTTCGAGGTGCTGGACAAGCTGCGGCTGATCAACATCTCCAACAATCTGGGCGACGCGAAATCGCTTGTCACGCATCCGGCCACCACGACCCACCGCGCGATGGGACCCGAGGGCCGCGCCGCGATCGGGTTGGGCGACAACGTGGTTCGCATCTCCGTCGGGCTCGAGGGCGCCGACGATCTGATCGCCGATATCGACCAGGCCCTGAACTAGCGCGCGTTAGCCGGCCTGCTTTTCGGCGGCCTCGGCCTGAGTGGCGGCCAGCGCCCCTTCCTCGGCTTGCTGCTCCACCCAATTCGCCAGCGGGCGTGCGTAAATCATTTGGCTGGTGATGGCCATCTGGCCGCGCGTGCGTCCCAGGAACGAGATCCCCCAGGCGAACATGGCGGCGATGCGGTTGCGATGTCCGATCAGGTAGTACAGGTGCAGCAGCAGCCAGGCCAGCCAGGCGATGAAGCCTCCGAACTCCAGCTTTCCCACTTTCGCGACCGCGCTGTAGCGGGAGATGAGGGCCATGCTGCCCTTGTCGAAGTACTTGAACGGCTTGCGGTTTGCCGGATCGTCGTCGCCCTTCACCGCGTTCTTGATGAGCGTGGTGGCGTAGTGCGCGCCCTGGATCGCGCCTTGGGCCATCCCGGGCACGCCGGGCACCGACATCAGGTCGCCGACGACGAAGACGTACGGGTGGCCCTTGACGGTGAGGTCGGGCTCCACGATCACCCGTCCGGCGCGGTCGGTTTCGGTTCCCTCGGACTGTTCGGCGATCATCTTGCCCAGCGGGCTGGCCGCCACGCCCGCGGCCCACACCTTGCACGCGCATTCGATGCGGCGCTCGGCGCCGTCTTTGTCCTTGACCGTGATGCCCATGTAGTCGACCGCGGTCACCATCGCGTTGAGCTGGATCTCGACATCCATCTTCTGCAGGCGCCGTTGCGCCTTGAGGCCCAGCTTTTCGCCCATCGGCGGCAGCACCGCGGGCGCGGCGTCGAGCAGGATGACGCGGCACTCGCTGGGTGTGATCGTCCGAAACGCCCCGGCCAGGGTGCGCTCGGCCAGCTGGACGATCTCGCCGGCCAGTTCGACGCCCGTCGGCCCGGCTCCCACTACCACGAAGGTCAGGCGGCGTTGTCGCTCGGCCGGGTCGGTGGCGACCTCGGCGGCCTCGAACGCGCCCAGGATGCGGCCGCGTAGCTCGAGGGCGTCGTCGATGGACTTCATGCCCGGTGCGAACGCGGCGTATTCGTCGTGGCCGAAATAGGACTGCTGGGCGCCGGCGGCCACGAGCAGACTGTCGTAGGGCGTCACCGTGTCCATGCCCATCAGGTGCGACGTGACCGTCTTCGCCTTCAGGTCGATATCGCTGACCTGGCCCCACAGCACCCGAACGTTCTTTTGCTTGCGCAGGACCAGCCGGGTGGTCGGCCCGATATCGCCCTCCGAGAGGATCCCGGTGGCCACCTGATAGAGCAGTGGCTGGAAAAGGTGAGTGGTCGTCTTCGAGATCAGGGTGACGTCGATTTGGCTACCTTTGGGGGCTCGTTTCAGCGACTTGGCCGCCGTCAGCCCCCCGAACCCGCTTCCGATGATGACGACCCGATGGCGCAACATACGCATTCCCTTCTGTTGGAAGTCCCTGCAGCGCATACCCACCCTATGACTCCAGTCCGCCGCGGCGACGAAAGAAATTATCCCGGGAAATTATCCCCGGAGTGGTGTATACTCGAACATATGTTCGATGCGCTCGATGCCGCCGGCGTGGTCGACGCGCTCGTTGAGGCGGGCCGCGGCCAACGCGTGCAATGCGCGCGGGAAATGGCGGCCATCGGCGAGCTGTACGCGCGACGGGCTCCGGCCGACGATGAGGAGCGGTTCTCCTGGGTCGTCGATGGGCACGAGAACGTGGTGGCCGAGGTGGCCGCCGCGTTGCGGATCAGCCGGGGGCGGGCCCGCGGGCGGTTGCGCCATGCAATCGCGCTGCGCGAGCGGCTGCCGAAGGTGGCCGAGGTGTTCGGGCGCGGCGAGATCGATTTCCGGCTGGTGGCCGCGCTGGTGACGCGCACCGAGCTGATCGACGACGAAGCGGTGATGGCCAAGATCGACACCGCCATCGCCCGCCATGCGGCGAACTGGATGCGGCTGTCGGGTCCTAAAACCGCCGAGCGCATTGACATGTGGGTGGCGCGGTTTGATCCGGCCGGGGTGCGCCTGCCCGAGGAGCGCAACGAGAATCGCTACGTCGACATCGGTTGCACCGAACCCGGGATGGCCGGGGTGTGGGCGCAGCTGCACGCCACCGACGGGGCGGCATTGGACCACAGGCTCGATGCGCTGGCGGCCACGGTGTGCGGAGCCGATCCGCGGACCAAGGCCCAACGCCGCGCCGACGCGGTGGGGGCGCTCGTCGCCGGGGCCGAGGTGCTGGGGTGTCAGTGTGGCGAGCCCAATTGCCCAGCGCCGCAACGGCCGCCGAGCACCAACGTTGTCATCCACCTGCTCGCCGAAAAGGCCGCCGTCAACGGTTGCTCGTCAACCCCGGGCTATCTGGCCGGGTACGGCCCGTTGCCCGCGCCACTGTTGGGCGAGGTGGCCCCGTTCGCGAAGATCAAGCCGCTGGTGATCCCGCCGGACGTGGCAGAGGCCGGGTACCGCCCGTCGGCGGCGCTGGCCGAGTTCGTTCGCTTTCGCGATTTGACGTGCCGGTTCCCCGGTTGCGACGAGCCGGCTGCGGTCTGCGATATCGACCACACCGTTCCGTTCCCGTTGGGCCCCACCCATCCGTCCAACCTGAAACTGCTCTGCGGCTATCACCACCTGCTCAAGACTTTCTACGCCCGGGTAGGCGGATGGCACGATCGCCAGGAGCCCGACGGCACCGTGGTATGGACATCCCCGTCGGGGCATGAATACGTCACCAAACCCGGTGGGACGCTGCTGTTCCCGGCGCTGGCCGTCCCGACGGGGACGCTCGTGTTGCCCGAGAGCATGCCGCCGCCGGGAGAAAACCGCGGAATGATGATGCCCACCCGCAAGCAAACCCGCGCCCGGGAACACGCCGCCCGCGTCAGCTGGGAACGCGCCGTCAACGAAGCCCGCCTCGCCGTAGCGGCCGAACGGCGCGCCGAACGCATCGCCGCGCGTGACGAGCCGCCGCCCTTCTAGCCTGGAAGCGAGCGCATCAGCCGGACTGGGAGCGTCAGTGATCACTTTGGACCGCTTGGTCAACGTGCTGGGTGGTTACGACGTCCGTTTGCGCTGGTCCTCGCTGCCGCGGTCGACCGAACTGCGCAGCGTGGTGATCCACGAGCCCGAGACCCCCGTGCTGGGGGATGTGCTGCTGGCCATCGGCGCCGGCTCACTCGACGAAGCGGTGCGGTGGGCGGCCGCCGCGCGTGCGGTCGTGGTGGTCACGCGCGGCGGCGAGGAGCCGATCACGTTCGACGGTGACAGCGAGCCCGGCGCGGTGCTGGTCGTCGACGGCTCGGTGTCGTGGAGCGAGGTGGCCGCGGTGGTCTACGGGCTGGTGCTGGAGGGCCGCGAAACGGAATCCGGCCGGGGTCCCACCGACCTGTTCGCGCTGGCCGACAGCCTCGCGGAGTCGATCGGCGGCGCGGTGACGATCCAGGACCGCCTGCTGCGGGTACTGGCGTATTCGCGGCTGCAGCAGCACGCCGACCCGGCGTGGGCGGCCACCATCATGGACCGCCAGGCACCGGAGCAGTTGCGTGCCCTGTTCGAGGCGCGGGGGGTACCGGAGCACCTGGCGGCGTCCGACGATCCGCTGTTCGTGGCCGAGGACGCCGCAGCCGGCTTGGCCGGGCGCATGGTCGTGGCCGTGCGCTCGGGACGACAGCTCATGGGCTCGGTGTGGGTGGCGTGTTCGGCGGCGCTGGACGGCGCCGCCCGCGGCGCCCTTTCCGACGGGGCGCACACGGTGGCCCTGCATCTACTGCGGTCGCAGGCCAGCGCCGACCTGGAGCGGCAGGTCGAATCCGACCTGGTGATCCGGTTGCTCGAGGGCGCCGCCGACGCCGCCACGCTGGCCAGCAGGCTGGGCCTGCCGCGCGGCCGGCTGCGGGTGATCGCGCTGCAGGCATTCATCGGCGACGACCGCGACGCCGCCCTGCTGCTGGCCTTCGAACGCGCCACCAGCGGATTCGGTTGGTCGCGCCCGGGCCGCAGCGCGCTGGCGGGCAACACCGTCTACACCGTGCTTCCCGGCGAGCAGCCCGCCGCGGCGCGGCGCTGGATCGCGGATCTGCGGACGGCCCTGCCCGAACGGGTGACGGTGCTGGCCGGCATCAGCGGGGTCGCGGACGTCGTCGACCTCGCCGCGGCGCGCCGGGAAGCCGACGAATGCCTGGGGCTCGACGAGACGTCGCCCGCGGCCACGCCGCCGGCCTACGACGAGTCGTGGGACAACATCCTGATGCAGCGGCTGCGCGCCGCCGCGCGCGCGGGTCGATCCCCGACCCGCGGACCGGTGGCCGAGCTGCGCCGCCACGACCACGCCAACGCGACCGACTACCTGGCGACGCTGCGGGCCTGGCTGGAGGCTCAGGGCGACCCGATCGCGGCCGGCGAGCACCTCGGCGTGCACGAGAACACCGTGCGTTACCGGCTGCGCAAAATGGCCGAGATCACCGACCTCCCCTTGGACGACGCCCGAAAGCGGTTGGCCATGATGATCGAACTCGCAGCTCTCGACGCCGATTAGCCGAGACGCTGTCGAATCACCACAACGGGCGGCGGTGCCGTTGTTCGGTGCGGCCAAACGATGCGGCGCCCGCCCGCGCCACCATTGGGGTGACCGAGAGAGCGCAGGAATGTCCAATGACTACCCCACGTCCCGACCACGCCGCGATGGAGTCCTTCACAGTCCCGTTGCCGCGCAGGCTATTTGGGCGGCTGTTCGGTCGTAGCCCGCTGATCCGCGGCAGTGACCGGGTGGAGGCGCTGATTTTGGCGTTGGCCGTGGCGGTATCGCTGCTGACCGTGCCGATCGCCGCCGCCGTCGGCACCGCGACCTACGATTCGCGCACCCGCCTCTACGCCGAGCAGGCCCAATCACGCAGCACGGCGATCGCGACGGTCATCGGCGATGACGGCCGCGAAAACCCGGAGAGCCCAACGGCTATGGTTCCGGCGCGCTGGTTTGCCGCCGGGGCCCAACACGGCGGCGACGTCCTCGCCAAGCGGCCCGTCAAGGCCGGCGACGAGGTCGAGATCTGGGTGGACGACGAGGGGGCCGCGATCGGACGGCCGGCGATGACGGCGCTTGACGAGGCGGTGTCGTCCGCGATGGCGATCTGGTGTGCCGTGACGCTGTCCGCGGTGGCGGTGTACGCCGGTGCCCGGATCGCCCTGGACCGGCGGCGCGACTCCCAATGGCAACAGGACTTCGACAGGCTCGTCGGGCAGCCTTGAGAGCACCTGAGAGGCGCCTGAGCGAGCTTGTCGAGTCCGGACAACGGGCCACCTCGCGGTTGTCCGGTTTCGGCAAACCCCCCGGTGCCGGCGCGCACCACCATGGGAAGTGCCAAGCGAAAGTTCAGTTACGGAGGTGTGCGATGGGCGGCGTCGGGCGGATTGACGGCGGACCCAAGTCGGTGATCGTCGTCGGCGCCGGCATCGTCGGGTTGTCGACGGCGTGGTTCCTGCAGGAGCACGGAGTCGACGTGACGGTGGTGGACCGCAGTGGCATGGCCGCGGGCGCCTCGTGGGCCAACGCCGGGTGGATCGCCCCGGGACTGATCTTTCCGATCGCCGGCTGCAGGGGAACCGTGGCGCTCAACGAGGAATGCCTGGAGGCGTCGGACGTGCTGGTCGCCAACGGGATCGACGCGCCGGTGACCGACGCACCGATCACCGCGGTGTTCCGCGACGCCCAGCAGGCGCAGCGCATGCTGGGCAAGCTTGGCGAACTCGAAAACGCCGGACAGGCAGTGTATGTCACCGCGCTGGCCGGCGACGCGCTGCGCGAACAGGTGCCGCTGGCATCGCCCGCGGTCACCGCCGGGCTCAGCATCAACGCCCAGCGATTCGTCGAGCCGCGGCGGTTTGTGGAGGCCATCGGGCGCTCGGTGCTGCAACGCGGAGCGACGATGCACAGGCTGGAGATCCGTGAGGTCCTCAGTGCGGACGGCAGGGTCGCGGTGTACCCGCACCGCGGCAAGCGGTTGATCGCCGACGCCGCGGTGATCGCCACCGGCGCAAGGCTTTCGGGCCTGGTACGCCGTTGGCTGCGGGTGCCGCTGGAAGTCGGTCGCGGCTACTCGTTCACCGTGCCCGTGGATCGCCCGGTACTGGGCCCGATCTACCTGCCGGACGTGGGCGTCGCGTGCACGCCCTACCGCGGCGCGCTGCGGGTCTCGGGCGCCCTGGAATTCGGCCGGCCAAACGGTCCGCGGGCACGCCAGCGGGCGAATGACATTGCCGCCGCGGCAAGTCCGCTGCTGGATGGCGTCCGCTGGGACGTGCGCACCAACCTGTGGGTCGGTGCATGCACGGCGGCCCTGGATGGCCGCCCCCTGATCGGCGAGGTCGCCGCCGGCCTCTACGTGGCCGGCGCACACGGCATGTGGGGGCTGGCGCACGGCCCGGTGACCGGCCGGCTGTTGGCCGAGCAGATCGCCACCGGCAAGCGACCCCTCGCCCTGGCCCAGTTCGATCCGCAGCGCCGCCGCAGGCTTGCCCGTCACGGGCCACCCAGTCGTCAGGGACGGTTGCCGATCGGCCCGCCCCTGACGACACCCCTACTCGCCGCGAAAGGACGCTGACGGCGCTGATGACAAACACGAAACGACTCGCCGAGTCGGGCATGGTGCTGACCATCCGGTACGACGCCACCGGCGAAACCGAAACGTTCCTGCTCGGCAGGCGCAATGCCGAAGGCGCCGGCCTGAAGGTCTACTCGATGGCGTCGCCGCTGGGCCGGTCGATCGCCGGCGCGCGCCCCGGCGAACAACGCATCTACGCCATACCCCATGAGTCCGGCCGGCTCGTGACGCTGCTGACGGCGGTGCCCTACCACGGCGTCGCCCCGGCCGCATGACAACCCCTACCGACGCGAGAGGAACAGAGATGAGAAGCAGGCAACGCACCTGGATTTCGCCGCAAGCCTACGTGCGGCTGCAGCGGGAGCTGGCCACCCTGAGGGACGAGCGCGACGCCCGCGCCCGCGGCACCGACGACGGCAACGCCGCCGTCGCGCGCGCCTGGCAGACGCGCATGCGACGGATCCATGAACTGCTGGTGGATGCCGACGTCGGCGTGGATCCGCCCGACGACGGAATCGCCGAGCCCGGCATGGTTTTAACCGTCCGCTACGAAGACGCCGGTGACACCGGCGACGAAGAGACGTTCCTGCTCGGCGTGCGCGACGCGGAACACGGTGACCTGGAGGTCTACTCGATCCAGTCGCCGTTGGGGGCGGCCATCGCGGGGGCACGCCCCGGCGAGCGGCGCACCTATGCGCTGCCCAGCGGTGCCACGCTGACCGTCACGCTGCTCAAGGCCGTCCCCTACAGCGTGCACGCGACCGAGGCTGCACATGTCTAGCGTCCGGGCTGAGCGCCCCAACATCGTGCTGTGCAAACAACTTCGGCCGGACATCACCCTCGTGGAGGTATACGGAGCGATCGACGCCTGCAACGCCGACCGGCTGAGCGACGGCATCGGCGAGGCGGCCGGCCACGGCCGGCCGCTCGTCGTCGATCTCGGCGGAGTGCACTTCTTCGGCGGCGACGGCTTCCATGCACTGGCCGAAGTCGACGAAAAGTGTTGGCGGACAAACATGCGCTGGGTTCTGGTGCCCAGCGACGCGGTGGACAGACTGCTGCGCGTCGCGGACCGCGACGGTGGGCTTCCCACCGCCGCCACGGTCACGGAAGCGGTGCGGCGGCTGACGACAAGCGGGGTGATCGCATGATCTTGGGCTTCATCGAGCCGGCAGCGGCGGTACTGCTGCTGATGGCGCTGTTCTTTCTGGGCATGGCCGTCGCGCACGGGCGGGCCTAGAACGGCCACGCGCTCGCGTTGGTCCGGTACTTTGCGGTGAGCGGGGCGCAGAAGTCGTCCGCGGTGCCCGCCAGCAGGATGTAATAGGCCTCCCCGCCGCCGCGCCGGCTCTCGAAGGAGTTCGGCGTCGTCCACCCGCTGTTGCACATCGCGGTGTCCGAACCCGAGGTGGGCCTGCGCCAGTTCGTCTTGGCGCAGGCCGCCAGCGCGTCGACATTCGCGGTGGCGCTCTTGGCGGCGACGAGCATCGCGCCGCCCCACCGACCGTCGTTGCGCCGGAAGGCGCGCGCGCCGAATCCCGAACCGTTGCTCTGACACGCCAGCGCCCGGCGCAGCAGCCCGAACGGCGCCGCGAGCTGCGGGTTGGCGACGGCGGCTGCGGCGGTGATGAATTGGGCCGCGTCCGAGCCGTCGACCTCCTGGACGTTCGGGTTGCCGAGGCCGGTCAGCTGTTGCGCGAGCCCCGTGTTGCTGCCGCCCCCGATGATCGGTCCGCCGCCGCCGGATGTCATCGGCGGCAACGTCACCGGGTCGGCGGAACCCAACGGCGCGCCGGCAAACACGCCGCACGCGACGAGAACGGCGACGATCCGCAGCGCCACGGACGTCATGACCCACCGCCCAGTAGGCGTGCGTACCGCGCGCGGCGGCCGTCGGCAACCAGCGAGTTGAGCACGTGGCGGGTCTGCAACGCGATGTATTCGCCGACGGTGTAGGTGGGCCCGAAGTGCCAGTGCTTGAGCGCCCATCCGTGGGCGAGCAGCATGATGTCGTAGACGGTCAGGTCGACGTCGACGGCGCGGAACACGCCCGACGAGATGCCCGACTCGAGCACCGCGCGCAACGGTGCGGCGGAAGCGATTTCGAGCTCCTTGATCTGCGCGCGGTCGTCGGCTGCCAGCGTCCGGCTCTCGCGGTAGGTCAGGACCACACCGTCGAGGTTCTCGTCGACGATCTCGATGTAGCGCCGGATCCCGGCGACCAGCCGGTCGACGGCGTCGTCGCCCGCGCCGTCGATCACCGGCGCCAGTTGATCGCGGAACACGTCGAGGATCCGCACGATCGTCGCCAGCAGCAGGTCCTCCTTGCCGCCGAAGTACTTGTATATCAACCCGACGCTGACGCGCGCCTCGGCCGCCAGCTCCTGCATGGACATCTGGTGAAATCCGGTCCGGCCCATCACTTTCACCGCGGCGTCGAGCACCTGCCGACGCCGCGAGCTGGCCCGGGCGGCGCGCACGGCGTCCTCGACGGGCAGGGAGGCGTAGTCGATGCTCGTCACAGGCCCAGATCCTTGGCGATGATGGTCTTCATGATCTCGTTGGTGCCGCCGTAGATGGTCTGGATGCGGGCGTCGACGAACGCGCGGGACACGCTGTACTCCCGCATGTAGCCGTACCCGCCGTGCAGCTGCAGGCAGCGGTCGGCGGTGCGGACCTGCAGGTCGGTGGCCCACCATTTCAGCTTCGCCGCGCGCGCGGACGTCAGCGAGCCGGTGAGGTGTTCGGCGAGGCAGTCGTCGAGGTAGGTGCGGGCGACGTCGAGTTCGGTTGCCAGCTCGGCGAGCACGAATTGACTGTTCTGGAAGCTTCCGACGGGAGCGCCGAATGCCTTGCGCTGCTGCACGTATTCCAGCGTCGCGGCGAAGATGGTCTCGGCGGCGGCCACCGCGCTGACCCCGAGCGCGAGCCGCTCCTGCGGCAGGTTGCGCATCAGCTGATAGAACCCCATGCCCTCCCGCTCGAGCAGGTTGGCGGCGGGCACCCGCATGTCGGTGAAGGTCAGCTCGCTGGTGTCCTGGGCGTGCAGGCCGATCTTCTCCAGGTTGCGGCCCCGCTCGAAGCCCGGTGTGTCCGCGTCGGCCACCAGCAGCGACAGGCCCTGGTGCCGGTCGGGGGAGGTGCGCACCGCGATCACGAACAGGTCGCCGCTCTGCCCGTTGGAGATGAACGTCTTGGCGCCGTTGACGACGTAGTGGTCGCCGTCCCGCACGGCGGTGGTGCGGATGCCGGCCAGGTCGCTGCCGGTGCCGGGCTCGGTCATCGCGATGCCCAGCACGGTCTCGCCGGTCACCACCCCGGGCAGCCAGCGCCGCTGCTGCTCGGGTGTCGTCAGGTCGGTGAGATACGGAAGCACCACGTCGTTTTGCAGCGTGAAGGCGGTGGTCTCGGCCGCCGCGCCGGCCCGTTGCAGCTCCTCGATCACGATCGCGTTGTAGCGAAAGTCGTCGACCCCGGGACCGCCCAGCTGTGTGGGCACCGAAAAGCCCAGCAGCCCAAGCTTTCCCGCCTCGAGGAACAGCGAACGGTCCCACTGGCCGCGTCGCTCCCAGTCCTCGTGCGCGGGCACCACCGTGCGCTGCACGAAATCCCGGACCAGTTGCCGGAACTGGTGATGCTCGGGGGTGTAGGACAGGCCGCCCATCAGCGGAAGGCGTCGCTGCCGGTGAACGCCTGACCCAGGACGAGCTGGTGCATCTCGGGCGTGCCCTCGTAGGTCAGCACCGATTCCAGGTTGACCATGTGCCGGATGACGGGGTATTCCAGCGATATCCCGTTACCGCCCAGGATCGTTCGGGCGGTCCGGCAGATCTCGATCGCCTCGCGGGTGTTGTTGAGCTTGCCGAAGCTGACCTGCTCGGGGCGCAGCCCGGGGCCGTCCTTGAGGCGCCCGAGGTGCAGCGAGAGCAGCTGGCCCTTGTGCAGCTCGACGGCCATGTCGACGAGTTTGGCCTGGGTGAGCTGGAATCCGGCGATCGGGCGGCCGAACTGGGTGCGCTGGGTGGCGTAGGCGAGCGCCGCCTGCCAGGCCGACCGCGCCGCCCCCATCGATCCCCAGATGATCCCGTAGCGCGCCTCCGACAGGCACGACAGCGGCCCGCGCAGGCCCGTGGCGTCGGGCAGCATCGCGTCGGCGGGCAGCCGCACGTCGTCGAGCACCAGCTCGCTGGTGATCGACGCCCGCAGCGACAGCTTGTGGTGAATGGGGTTGGCGGCGAACCCCGGCGTCCTGGCGGGTACCAGAAATCCCCGAATCCCGTCATCGGTGGCGGCCCACACGACCGCCACGTCGGCCACCGAGCCGTTGGTGATCCACAGCTTGCGGCCGTTGAGCACCCAATCCGAACCATCCTGGCGCGCCCGGGTTTTCATCGCGGCCGGATCGCTTCCGACGTCGGGCTCGGTCAACCCGAAGCAGCCCAGCAGCTCGCCCGCGGCCATGCCCGGCAGCCACTGCCGCTTCTGCTCCTCGGAGCCGAACTTCCAGATCGCGAACATCGCCAGCGATCCCTGCACCGAGACCATCGACCGGATGCCGGAGTCGGCCGCCTCCAGCTCGGTGCAGGCCAGGCCGTAATGCACCGCGGACGCGCCGCCGCAGCCGTAGCCGTGCAGATGCATGCCCAGCAGGCCGAGCTCGCCGAACCCCTTGGCCAGTTGGCGCACCGGCAGGTCGCCGATCTCGAACCACTCGGCGATGTGGGGCAGCACGTGCTCGGCGCAGAACTTGCGCACGGTGTCGCGCACCGCGAGCTCGTCGCCGGACAGCGAGGCGTCCAGGCCCAGGGGGTCGTCGCGGTCGAAGGGGGGCGGCGCGTCGGTGCTCATACGAGTCAGCCTGCCACTAACCGGCCATCGTGAGGCCACCGCTCACACTGACCACCTGCCCGGTGATGAACGACGCGGCGTCGGACGCGAAGAACAGCACCGGCGCGGCGACCTCGTCGGGCCGGGCCAGCCGGCGGAACGGAATCGCCTTGACCAGCGCTTCTTTCAGCTTCTCCGGTTGCGCGTGAAACAGCGGCGTGTCCGTCGGGCCCGGGCACACACAGTTCACCGTGATCTGGTGGCGGGCCATCTCCCGGGCCAGCGACTTGGTCAGCGCGATGACCCCGCCCTTGGCGCCGGCGTAGATGGTCTCGCCCGCGCTGCCGACCCGTCCGGCGTCGCTGGCCAGGTTGACGATGCGCCCGCCCCCGCGCGCCTCGATCATGCCCGGCAGGAACGCCGAGCACACGTGCACCGGCCCCAGGTAGTTGATCGCCACCACCTTCTGCGCGAATTCCGGCGTGGCATTGAGGAATTGGTCGGTGCGATCCCAGCCGGCGGCGTTGACGACGATCTCGGGGACGCCGAGCGCGGCGTGGGTCCGGTCGCGCAGCTCGGCGACCCGCGCGGGATCGGCGACGTCGACCGGCAGCGCGGTGATCAGCTCGGGGCGTTCGCCGGCGGTGGCCGCGGCCGCGGCCTCGTCGAGGTCGGCGGCGACGACCCGGTTCCCCTGCGTGGCGAGGCCCAGCGCGATCGCCCTGCCGATCCCCGACCCGGCGCCGGTCACCACCGCCAGCCGGGCTTGTGAATGAGCGTTCATCGGTGATGAATTTAGGTTCACCGCCGCCGCGGGGTCAAGGTCGTCCGCCGCGGCCGGGGTAGTCTCACGCCATGCTTAGGCTCCCGCGGCCGGCCTGGCTCGGTCTCGACGTCATCGCGGTGCTGGTGTTCTGCGCCGCCGGGCGCCGCAGCCACGACGAGGGGCTCGGCGTCGCCGGCGTGGCGGCCACGGCGTGGCCGTTTCTCGCGGGAACCGTCCTCGGGTGGCTGGTTGCCCGCGGCTGGCGCCGGCCCACCGCGCTGGCCCCCACCGGGGTGATCGTGTGGCTGTGCACCGTGGTCGTCGGCATGCTGTTGCGTAAGGCCACCTCGGCGGGCGTCGCGGCGAGCTTCGTGGTGGTGGCCGCGACGGTCACCGCCGTGCTGGTATTGGGTTGGCGCGCCGTGGCGGGGCTGGCCCTGCGGCGCCGCGTCGGCGGCTGACGCGCGATGACGGGGACCGACGACGGGTGGGATCCCGCCAGCGGCGCCGGGGTCAACGCGGCGTTCGGCGCTGTGGTGCGGGCCGTGGCGACCAACAAGGGGATGTTGGACGATCCCTTCGCCGAGCCGCTGGTCCGCGCCGTCGGGGCCGACTACTTCGTCCGGGTGATCGGCGACGACCTGTTCTCGGACGACGGCGGCGCGGACCCGGTGATGGCCGGTCTGATCGACATCCTCGCCGGATACACGCGATTCGTCGACGAGTTCCTCGCCGAGGCGGTCGGTGCGGGCATCCGCCAGGTGGTGATCTTGGGGTCCGGGCTGGACACGCGCCCCTACCGGCTGTGGTGGCCGCCCGGCACGACCGTGTACGAAATCGACCGCCCGCAATTGCTCGACTTCAAGGCCGACCAGCTGCGCGCTCTGGGCGCGCGGCTGGGCGCGAATCGGTGCGCGGTGGGCGCCGACCTCCGGCTGGACTGGATGGCCGCGCTGCGGCGGGTCGGCTTCGACGCCGCGCGGCCGACGGTGTGGGTCGCCGAGCAACTGCTCGTCGGCTACCTGCCGCCCGACGCGCAGAATCGGCTGCTCCAGGAGGTCACGGCGGCCAGCGCCGGCGGCAGCCGGTTCGCCGCCGACCACATGCCCACCTGGACCCCGGTGCACGTCGAGGCGGGCCGGGCATTCGTCGACGGGTGGCGGCGCCACGGCCTGGACATCGACCTGGCCACCCTGACCCACCCGGGCGAATACCGCTACGTGCCCGAGCATCTGGCGTCCCACGGCTGGCAGACCGTCGAACGCAACGTCGTCGATTTGCTCACCGTGATCGGTTTGTCCGAACTGTGGCGCGGTGGCCCCGACGACCTGGCCGTCGTCCCCGGCTTCGTCACCGCGTCGAGAACGTGATGGAATGCCGTGCCGTCGGAGGCGTTAGATCGTTACGTGGCCCCGACGACCCGGCTCGACTTCGTGTCGGCCACCCACGACGACCCGCTCGCGCAGCCGTTGCTGGCCGAGCTGGCCGTCGAGTACGCGCAGCGCTACGGCGGCACCCCGGACACGCACCTGTCCTGGCTGCCCGTGCCGGCGGCCGAGTTGGCGCCGCCGGACGGGGGACTGCTCATCGGCGTGGCGGACGGCGCGCCGGTCACCGGCGGCGCGTTCCGGCGTTTCGACGCCCACACCGCCGAGCTCAAACGGGTCTGGACCGATAGCGCGCACCGCCGCCGCGGCTACGCGCGGGCGCTGCTGGTGGCGCTGGAAACCGAGGCCGCCGCGCGCGGGTACCGGCGGCTGTACCTGATCACCGGTAACCGCCAGCCCGAGGCCGAGGCGCTCTACGACGCGACCGGCTACACCCGCATCCCCGCCGACCCGGTGCCCGGCTGGGGGCCGTTTCGCCCGATCGCCTTCGAGAAGTGGCTGGCATGAGCGGTCGGTTCCACCTGGGTCTGGCGCTGGACGGCTACGGATGGCACCCGCAGGCGTGGCGTGGCGCGCCGGCCCCGGAAAAGGGACGGCCCGACACGCCGTCGGTGCTCGACGGCCGGTACTGGGCCGGGCTCGCGGCGACCGCCGAGCGCGGGCTGCTGGACTTTCTCACCGTCGACGACACCCTGATGCCGCAGATCGGGCGAGGCGAGCGCATCCGTCCCGAGCGGCTGGCAGGGCGCGCCGACGCCGTACTGGTCGCCGCGCGCATCGCCCCCGCGACGCGGCACATCGGGCTGATCCCGGTGGCCACCGTCACCCACACCGAGCCGTTCCACGTCTCCAAATCCATTGCCACCCTTGACTTCGTCTCGCACGGCCGGGCGGGGTGGCGGCCGCGCGTGAGCGCCACCGCACACGAGGCGGCGCTGTTCGGTCGCCGTGACGCAACGCAGATCCCGCTGTTTGACGAGGCCGTCGAGTACGTCGACGTGGTGCGCCGGCTGTGGGACAGCTGGGAGGACGAGGCGATCATCCGCGACGCGCGCACCGGGCGCTACGTCGACGTCGACAGGCTGCACTACGTCGACTTCGCCGGGAAATACCTTTCCGTCAAGGGGCCCTCGATCACGCCGCGGCCGCCGCAGGGTCAGCCGGTGGTGGCCGCGCTGGCCCACGCCGGCCCCGCCTACGAGTTCGCCGCGGCCGCCGCCGACGTCGTCTTCATCACGCCCACCGACACCGGCCCGTCGGCGCACGCCATCATCGACGAGGTGCGCGCGGCCGGCGGCGGCCACCTGAAAGCCCTTGCCGACGTGGTGGTTTCGTTTCACGGCCAGGGTGACTTCCGCTCCGACACGCTCGTCTTCGCCGGCAGCGCAACAGAATTGGTGGACCTGCTGCTGGCCTGGCAGCGCCTGGGCATCGAGGGCGCGCGCCTGCGCCCGGCCGTCAACGCCACCGACCTGCCGGTGATCGTCGACGAGGTGGTGCCGCTACTGCGGCGGGCCGGACGCTTCCGCGACGCCTACCGGCCGGGCGAAACGCTGCGTGAGCGCCTCGGCCTGCCCCTGGCGCCCAACCGCTACGCGGCCGTGCGCCGATGACCCCGGTGCCGCTGTCGGTCCTCGACCTGTCCCCGATCAGCGCCGGCGGCGACGCGGCGACGGCGTTGCGCAACACGATCGAACTGGCCCGGCACGCCGAGCGGTGGGGCTATCGGCGGTTCTGGATCGCCGAGCACCACTTCGTGGCCGTCGCCAGCGCGGCGCCGGCGGTGCTGATCGGCCAGATCGCGGCCGCCACCAACACAATTCGCGTCGGATCGGCGGCCGTGCAGCTGAGCCACACCACGGCCGCCGCGGTGGTCGAGAGCTTCGGCATGCTCGACGCGTTCTTCCCGGGCCGCATCGACCTCGGGGTGGGCCGCTCCGGGCAGCGGCGCATCACCAAGCCGCGCGCACGGAAGCCCCGGCCACCCGAGCCCCCGCGGGAATGGCGCGAGGTCGACGGCGTGGTGATCCCGCCGCCGTTCGACCTGCGCGCGCTGCTGGGCAGCGGCCGGGTGCGCGCGACCATGGCGATCCTGCAGCAGCCCGAGGCTGTCGCGCCCGACTTCTCCGAGCAGCTCGGCGACATCATGGCGATGCTGGCCGGCACCTACGAGGTCGACGGGTTCGACGTGCACGCGGTGCCCGGCGAGGGCGCCGCGCTGACGCCGTGGATCTTCGGCAGCAGCAAGGGGCGCAGCGCCCGGGAGGCCGGCGCGCGGGGCCTGCCGTTCGTGGCGAGCTACCACCTCACCCCGGCGACCGCGCTGGAGGCCATCGACGCCTACCGGGACGCGTTCGTCGGTTCGCAAGCGCTGCCGCGGCCCTACGTCGTGGTGTCGGCCGACGTCGTGGTCGCCGACGACACCGCCACCGCCAGGCACCTGGCGTCCAGCTACGGCCAATGGGTCTATTCGATCCGCGCCGGCGGCGGCGCCGTCCCGTATCCCGACCCCGACGACTGCGTCCCGCTGACCGACGAGCAGCGGGCGGTCGTGATCGACCGGCTGGCAACGCAATTCGTCGGCGACCCGGACGAGGTCGCCGGGCGTCTCGAAGCGCTGCAGCGCGTCACCGGCGCCGACGAGATCGTCATCACGTCGGTCACCCACCGCCGCGAAGACCGGTTGCGCTCGCACGAGCTGATCGCCGAGCGATGGCTGGGCGGATGAACGTGCGGGCGGGGAAGCAGCGCAAACCGATTCACCTGGCCGCGCACTTCCCGGGCGTCAACAACACCACGGTGTGGACCGACCCGGACGCGGGCAGCCAGATCGAGTTCGAGTCGTTCGTGCACCTGGCCCGCACCGCCGAGCGAGGGCTGTTCGACTTCTTCTTCCTCGCCGAAGGGCTGCGGCTGCGCGAGCACCGGGGCCGCATCTACGATCTCGACGTGGTGGGCCGGCCGGACACCTTCACCGTGCTGGCGGCGCTGGCCGGCGTCACCGAGCGGATCGGGCTGACCGGCACCATCAACACCACCTTCAACGAACCCTTCGAGGTGGCAAGGCAATTCGCGTCGCTCGACCACCTGTCGGGCGGGCGCGCCGGGTGGAACATCGTGACCTCGTCGGACGCCTTCACCGGCGCCAACTTCCGCCGCGGCGGCTTCCTCGACCACGCCGACCGGTACGCGCGGGCCGAGGAGTTTCTCGCCGTGGCCCGCCAATTCTGGGACAGCTGGGCCCCCGGCGCCGTTCGGGCCGACGTCGAAGCCGGGGTCTACGTCGATCCCGACCGGATCCGCAGCGTCGCGCACCGCGGCCCGCAGTTCGACGTGCGCGGGTTCGCGACGCTGCCCGCCGGCCCGCAGGGCCATCCGATCCTGCTGCAGGCCGGCGACTCCGACGTCGGCCGGGCGTTCGGCGCCCGCAACGCCGACGCCATGTTCACCCTGCACTCCTCGCTCGAGGACGGCCGACGCTACTACGCCGACGTCAAGGGCCGCGCCGCATCCTGTGGTCGGGACCCCAACCGGCTCAAGGTGTTTCCGGCGGCGACCTTCGTCATCGGCGACACCGACGCCGAGGCGCAGGACAGGGCGCGGCACATCCGCTACCAGCAGGTCAGCGGCGCCACGGCGATCGCGATGCTCGAGCAGGTGTGGGGGCGCGACCTGTCGGGCTACGACCCGGACGGCCCGCTACCCGACGTCGGGCCCACCGGCGACAGCCTGACTCAGGGCCGGGTCCGGCACGTCGATCCGCTGGCCGTCGCCCGCGGTTACCGCGAACGCGCCGCGGCCGAGAACCTGTCGATCCGCGAACTGGTCATCGCCGTCACCAGCCGCCAGCAGTTCGTCGGCACGCCGGCGCGCATCGCCGACGAGATCGACACCTACGTCCAGGCCGACGCCTGCGACGGGTTCATCCTGGTGCCACACCTGACGCCGCGCGGCCTCGACGAGTTCGTCGACCGGGTGGTCCCGCTGCTGCAGGAGCGCGGCGCGTTTCGCACCGAGTACGCCGGGGAAACGCTGCGCGAGCACCTGGCGGACTAGCCGGCCAGCGCGAGGGCGGCGTCGGTCGCCTCGCGGATCGGGCCGCGCCACACGTCGCCGTGCCCGGGCAGCAGCACCTCGGTGTCCAGCAGGGCCAGCGCGCCCAGGCTGCGCAGGCAGTCCTCCTGGCTGTGGCTGAACACCGCGGGCAGCAGCTGCGGCCCGCGGTGACGCAGCAGCGGGTGTCCGGTGATCAGGGCGTCGCCGCTGGCCAGCACGCCGTCGACCACGTACGAGCAGTGCCCGCTGGTGTGCCCGGGGGAGGAGACGGCCGTGGGGTGGCCCGGCAGCCCGGCGGCAACCTCGGCGGTCAGCGCCAGCGTCGAGGGGATGCCGTCGCGGATCAGGCCGCCGCTGCGCACCACGTGCAGCCCCCACGCCGCCCAGCGCGGTCGCCAAATGCGCAGCGCCACATCGAAAACCGAAGCCTGCTCGAGGTACTCCCGCTTGGCGTGGCTCACCTCGTCGGCATGGCAGTACACCGGGGTGCCGTGCTCGCGGGCGAACCAGATCGCCGAGCCCAGGTGGTCGATGTGCGCGTGGGTGAGCAGGATTGCGCGCACGTCGCCCGCGTCGTAGCCGAGCTGGCGCAGCGAGGCCAGCACGTCGTCGCGGTCCCCGGGATAGCCGGCGTCGATCAGCATGACGCCGGTGCCGTCGACGACCAGCGTCCAGTTGACCGCCTCGCCGTGGGCGAGGTACACGGTGTCGGTGACCTGATCAAGGGTCGGTGCCATGGCCGCGAGTGTAGAAGCGATCGCGCGAGGAGTAGAAATAACGGGTGGCTGAACTGAAACTCGGGTACAAGGCGTCCGCCGAACAATTCGCACCGCGCGAGCTCGTCGAACTGGCCGTCGCCGCCGAAGGGCACGGCATGGACAGCGCCACCGTCAGCGACCACTTCCAGCCGTGGCGGCACGAGGGCGGCCACGCCCCGTTCTCGCTGGCCTGGATGACCGCCGTCGGCGAACGCACCAACCGGATCATGCTGGGCACCTCGGTGCTCACCCCCACCTTCCGGTACAACCCGGCCGTCGTCGCGCAGGCGTTCGCGACCATGGCCTGCCTGTACCCCGGCCGCATCTTCCTGGGCGTCGGCACCGGCGAGGCGCTCAACGAGATCGCGACGGGATACGAGGGCGACTGGCCGGAGTTCAAGGAGCGGTTCGCCCGGCTGCGCGAGTCGGTGCGGTTGATGCGCGAGTTGTGGCGCGGCGACCGGGTGGATTTCAACGGGGAGTACTACCGGCTCAAGGGTGCCTCGATCTACGACGTGCCCGAGGGTGGCGTCCCGATCTACGTCGCCGCGGGCGGCCCGGCGGTGGCCAAGTACGCCGGGCGAGCGGGCGACGGCTTCATCTGCACCTCCGGCAAGGGCGAGGAGCTCTACACCGAGAAGCTGATGCCCGCGGTGCGCGAGGGCGCCGCGGCCGCCGACCGCAACGTCGACGACGTCGACAAGATGATCGAGATCAAGATCTCCTACGACCCCGACCCCGAACTGGCGCTGGAGAACACCCGGTTCTGGGCGCCGCTGTCGCTGACGGCCGAGCAGAAACACAGCATCGACGACCCGATCGAGATGGAGAAGGCCGCCGACGCGCTCCCGATCGAGCAGGTCGCCAAGCGCTGGATCGTGGCCTCGGATCCCGACGAGGCGGTCGAGAAGGTGGGCCAGTACGTCGCGTGGGGCCTCAACCACCTTGTGTTCCACGCGCCCGGCCACGACCAGCGCCGGTTCCTGGACCTCTTCGAAAAGGACCTGGCGCCCAGGCTGCGGCGACTTGGCTGATACCGGCTCCGTTGCCAAGGCGATATATATCGCCGCGCCCGAGGGCGAGACCGGCAAGTCCACGATCGCGCTCGGGCTGCTGCACCGGTTGACCGCGACGGTCGCCAAGGTCGGTGTGTTCCGGCCGATTACGCGTCTGGGTGAGGACCGCGACTACATCCTGGAGCTGTTGCTGGAGCACACCACCGCGGGCCTGTCCTACGAGCAGTGTGTCGGCGTGACCTACCAGCAGTTGCACGCCGACGGCGACGCCGCGATCGCCGCCATCGTCGACGCGTATCACGAGATGGCGCAGACCTGCGACGCGGTGGTGATCGTCGGCAGCGACTACACGGATGTCGTGCGGCCGGCCGAGCTTTCGGTCAACGCGCGGATCGCGGTCAATCTGGGCGCGCCGGTGTTGCTGACGGTGAGCGGCAAGGGCCGGAACGCCAAGGAGATCGCCGGAGTCGTCGAGGTCTGTCTGGCCGAGCTGACCGCGCAGCACGCGCACACCGCGGCGGTGGTGGCCAACCGGTGCGAGCCGGCGGAGCTGGCGGACGTCCGAAAAGCGTTGCGCGGCCTCGCCCAACATAGCTACGTTCTGCCCGAGGAGCCGCTGCTGTCGGCCCCGACGGTGGCCGAACTGGAGACGGCTGTCAGCGGGACGGCGGTCAGCGGCGAGGCGTCGTTGCGGGAGCGCGAGGTGATGGGCGTGATGGTCGCCGGCATGACCGCCGACCACGTGCTGGAACGGCTGGGCGACGGCATGGCGGTCATCACCCCCGGCGACCGCTCCGACGTCGTGCTCGCGGTCGCCAGTGCCCATGCGGCCGAAGGGTTTCCGGCGCTGTCGTGCATCGTCCTCAACGGCGGGTTCGAGCTTCATCCGTCGATCGCCGCCCTGGTGTCCGGCCTGCGGCTGCGGCTGCCGATCATCGCCACCGCCCTGGGCACCTACGACACCGCCAGCGCCGCGGCCGCCGCCCGCGGCCGGGTCACCGCGGCCTCGCAGCGCAAGATCGACACCGCGCTGGAGCTGATGGACCGCCACGTGGATCTCACGGATCTGCTTGCGCGGCTGGCCATTCCGATCCCCACCGTGATAACTCCGCAGATGTTCACCTACCAGCTGCAGCTGCGGGCCCGCTCGCAGCGCAAGCGCATCGTGCTGCCCGAGGGTGACGACGACCGCATCCTGCGCTCCGCCGGCCGCCTCCTGCAGCGCGGCGTCGCCGACCTGACCATCCTGGGCGATGAGGCTCAAATCCGGCTGCGCTCGGCCGAACTCGGCGTGAGCCTGGACGGCGCGACGGTGATCGACCCCCTCACCAGCGAATCGCGCGAGAAGTTCGCCGAGCAGTACGCGGAGTTGCGCCGGGCCAAGGGCGTCACCGTTGAGCACGCGCGCGAGATCATGCGCGACGCCACATATTTCGGCACCATGCTGGTCCACAACGGCGAGGTCGACGGCATGGTGTCGGGTGCCGCCCACACCACCGCGCACACCGTGCGACCCGCGTTCGAGATCATCAGGACCATCCCCGACGTGTCCACCGTCTCGAGCGTGTTCTTCATGTGCCTGCCCGATCGGGTGCTGGTCTACGGCGACTGCGCCATCGTTCCCAACCCCACCTCCGAGCAACTCGCCGACATCGCGATCAGCTCCGCGCGCACCGCCGCGCAGTTCGGCGTCGAGCCGCGGGTGGCGATGCTGTCGTATTCGACCGGCGAGTCCGGTTCGGGGGCGGACGTCGACAAGGTCAGGGCGGCAACGGATCTGGTGCGGCAGCGGGATCCGCGGCTGCTGGTCGAGGGGCCCATCCAGTACGACGCGGCGATCGAGCCGTCGGTCGCGGCGACCAAACTCCGGGATTCCCCGGTGGCCGGGCGCGCCACGGTGCTGATCTTTCCCGACCTCAACACCGGCAACAACACCTACAAGGCGGTGCAGCGCAGCGCCGGGGCGATCGCGATCGGGCCGGTGCTGCAGGGGCTGCGCAAGCCGGTCAACGACCTGTCCCGCGGCGCGCTGGTCGAGGACATCGTGAACACGGTCGCCATCACCGCGATCCAGGCGCAGGGTGGATAGATGGCCGATCGCTTGGTGCTGGTGATCAACTCCGGCTCGTCGTCGCTGAAATACCAGCTCGTCGAGCCCCATTCCGGCGTCACGCGCACCGGTGGCGGCATCCAGCAGATCGGCGAGCCGTCGTCGCGGGTGGCCGACCACGAGGAGGCGTTGCACGTGGCCTTCGCCCAGCTGGCCGAGGCGGGCGTGGACCTGAAGTCGTGCGGCCTGGTCGCTGTCGGGCACCGGGTGGTGCACGGCGGCAACGAGTTTTACCGACCGACCGTCCTCGACGACGCGCGGATCGCCGAGCTCGAGAAGTTGTCGGAGCTGGCGCCGCTGCACAATCCGCCCGCGGTGCAGGGCATCAAGGTGGCGCGCAAGCTGCTGCCGGACGTGGCGCACGTCGCGGTCTTCGACACCGCCTTCTTCCACGACCTGCCGGCCGCGTCCGCGACGTACGCGATGAACCGGGAGCTGGCCGAGCGCTGGCAGATCCGCCGCTACGGATTTCACGGCACCTCGCACGGCTACGTCGCCGAGCGGGCCGTCGAATTCCTCGGCAGGCCGTTGGGCGACGTGAATCAGATTGTGCTGCACCTGGGTAACGGGTCGTCGGCGTCGGCGATCGGCCGCGGCCGGCCGGTCGACACGTCAATGGGGCTGACCCCGCTGGAGGGGCTGGTGATGGGCACCCGCAGCGGGGACATCGATCCCGGCGTCGTCAGCTACCTGTGGCGGAGCGCGAAGATGGGCGTCGACAAGATCGAATCCATGCTCAACAATCAGTCGGGCGTCTGGGGCCTGGCCGGTGAGCGCGACTTCCGGCGGCTGCGCGCGATGATCGAATCCGGCGACGACGCGGCACAATTGGCCTACGACGTGTTCATTCACCGGCTGCGCAAATACATCGGCGCCTACCTGGCCGTGTTGGGGCACACCGACGTCATCACCTTCACCGCCGGGATCGGCGAGAACGACGCCGCGGTGCGCCGCGACGCGCTGGCCGGGCTGGCGGAGCTGGGCATCGTGGTCGACGACGGCCGCAACGCTGGCACGGGGGAGGGCGCGCGGCGGATCTCGGCGGACTCGTCGCCGATCGCCGTGCTGGTGATCCCGACCAACGAGGAGCTGGCCATCGCCCGCGACTGCGTGAGCGTGTTATAGGAAGCCCAGGGTGTGGATGACGGTGAGCGCGGGGCGCCGTTGTCGTGCGACCGTTCGCTGCATGAGCGAACCCTTCATCGGCAGCGTGACGGTGGGCGCGGGCGCGCTGAGCCGGCATCAATTGCGCACGCGATACTGCGCGGTCCTGCCCGACGTCTACCTGTCCAGGCGGATCCGGCCGTCGCTCGAGCAGCGCATCGCCGCGGCGGGGCTGTGGTCGAGGGGGCGCGGGGTCTTCACCGGCGCGGCCGCCGCGGCGCTGCACGGCACCAAGTGGATTCCCGACGGCGTCCCAATTGAGCTGGTGTACGGTAACTCCCGGCCGCCGCCGGGCGTGCTGACGCGACGGTACCGGCTGCTCGACGGTGAGGCGCAGACCCTGGACGGGCGACCCGTCACCACGCCGGAGCGCACCGCGTTCGACATCGGCCGCGGCGGGGCAATCCACTCCGCGGTCGCCCGGCTGGACGCGCTCGCGGCCGCAACGGGTTTCAAGGTCGACGAAGTTCTGGGTGTCGCGCGGCGCCATCCCGGTTCGCGCGGGCTGCGGCGATTGGAGACCGCGCTCGAACTCGTCGACGCCGGCGCGCAGTCGCCCAGGCAGAGCTACCTGCGGCTGCTGCTCATCGATGCGGGATTCCCGCGCCCGCAAACCCAGATCCCGGTGCTGGGCGCCGACGGCATTCCCTTTGCGCACATCGACGTCGGCTGGGAGGAGTACCTGGTCGGCGTGGAATACGAGGGCGAACAACACCAGACCGATCGCGCGCGGTATGTCTACGACATTCGGCGCCTGGAACGGATCGAGCGCGCAGGCTGGCTCATCGTTCGCATCGTCGCCGAGGACCACCGCGCCAACATCGTGCGGCGGGTCGGCGTCGCGATGGCGGAACGCGGCTGGAACGGCGGTTGACGCGCAGAGCGTGAGCTCAGGACTTCGAGTGTGGGCCTATGGCTTTGACTGTGAGCGTATGGCGGCAGTCGAGCGATTTTCCCGCCCACGATTCACACTGGAAGCCGAGGATTCACACTCGCGCGCGAAGAAGCGAAGAAACCCGAAACTCAGAACGTACTCGTGGGCCGGACATTGTTCGCCATGTCCACCAGCGTGTAGCGGTGCCGCTGCGTGGGCGCGACGCGGGCCAGGCTGCGCAGCGACGCCTCGACGCCCAGGCGCAAACCGTGCTCGGTGAACGGGAAGCCAAGGATGTGGTTGGTGCTGGCTTTCTTCTGATCCCGGTTGTCCTCCAGCCAGTCCATCGCGCCGCCCAGCACCAGCGCGCGGATCTGCAGCACGCGCGGCTCGGTCGGCGGCAACGCCTCCACGCGCCGGGCCGCGTCACGGATCTGCGCCTCGGTGATCTCACCCGCCGAGCGGCCCGACATCAGGGTCACCGCGCTGGTCAGCCGGGCGGTGGTGAAATGCCTTGAGGTGGGCGGCACCTCGTCCAGGGTGCTCACCGCGTCCTCCCGATCACCCTCTGCCGAAAGTGATCTGGCCAGGCCGAAGGCGGCGGAGATCACGCCGTCGTTCGTCTTCCACACGGTCTGGTAGAACTTGTGCTCATCGGTGTCGCCGGCCAGCTCCGCCGTGGCCGCCAGCGCCAGCTTGGGGGCGAGCTCGCCGGGGAAGGTGTCCAGCACCTCGGTGAAATGCTTTGTGGCGGAGTCGTAGTCGCCGGTGAGCAGCTGCGCGACAGCGCGATACCACACCAGCCGCCACCGCCAGCCCACCCGCTCGGCCAGGTCGTCGAGCTTGCGGGTGGCCTTGGCGACGTCGCCCAGGTCCAGCAGCGCGCGGACTTCCATCAACGGCAGCTCGATCGACTCGGCGACCTCGATCCCCTCCGCATCCAGCGACCCGTGGCGGGCCGCGCGCAACGAGTCCAGCGTCTGCACCGGCTGGGAGAGCACCGTCGCCTGCAGCACCGGGGCTGCGACGTCGGTCGGATCGACCAGCGGCACCGGCAGTGCGGTCACGATCTCCCGGGCGGTCAGCTTCTCCGAATGGACCTGGCCGTCCAGGTACACGTCGGTGTGGGCGACCAGCAGGTCCACCCCGAACGTCGAGCGGCTGGGGGAAAAGATCGTCGACAGGCCGGGCCGCGGGATCCCGGTGTCCTGGGCGACCACCTCGCGCAGCACGCCCATCAGCTGGGCCGACATCTCCTCGGCGGTGGAGAACCGGCGGCGCGGGTCGGGATCGGTGGCGCGGCGCAGCAGCCGGCCGAACGAGTCGTAGGTCTTCAGCACGGGATCGTCGTCGGGTAGCCCGTCCACGTAGCGGCCGTTGCGGGTGCGCAGGCTCAGCGTCAGTGCCGCCAGCGTGCGACCCACCGTGTAGATGTCGGTGGCGATCGTCGGACCGGTGCGCACGATCTCCGGAGCCTGGAAACCCGGTGTGCCGTAAAGGTATCCGAACGAGTTGATCCGCGACACCGCACCCAGGTCGATCAGCTTGAGCTGCTCCTCGGTGAGCATGATGTTCTCCGGCTTGAGGTCGTTGTAGACCAGGCCGATGGAGTGCAGGTAGCTCAGCGCGGGCAGGATCTCGAGCAGATAGGCGATGGCCTCGGCGACTGGAAGTTTCTCGGTCTTCCCGTCTTTGAGCCCCCGGCGCAGCGACTGCCCGCCGATGTACTCCATCACGATGTAGCCCACCGGATCCCCGTGCCGGTCGGTGTGCTCGACGAAGTTGAAGATCTGCACGATCTGCGGGTGCACCACCTCGGCCAGGAACTGGCGTTCGGCCATCGCGATCGCCTGCGCCTCCGCGTCACCGGAATGCACCAGGCCCTTGAGCACCACCGGACGGTCGTTGACGTTGTGATCGACCGCCAGATAGACCCAGCCCAGCCCGCCGTGGGCGATGCAGCCCTTCACCTCGTACTGACCGGCGACGATGTCCCCCGGATTCAGCTGGGGCAGAAAGGAATACGGGCTGCCGCAGGACGGGCACCAGCCCTCCGACTTCCCGTCGGCGCCGTCGGGACCGTCCGAGCCGGACCGCCCGACCGGCTTCCCGCAGTTCCAGCAGAAGCGCTTGGACTCCGGGACCACCGGATCGGTCATCAGCGCCTCGCGCGGATCGATGTCGCGCACCCGGGGGATCTCGACCAGGCCGCCGCCGAGCTGCCGGGTCGGCGGAAGCACCCGCGTGCCCGCGGTCATCCGTTCGGGCGCATCGGTGTCGATGCCCGGCATGAACGGGAACTGACCGAAGTCGTCGTCGTCGTCGAAGTCGGGACGGAACAGCGCCTGAGTGGCCTGGGGGCGCGACTCGGCGGCCGCACCCGTCTGCACGTCGGGCGGCCCGGTCCCCGAATCCACAGGCTCGTTGGCGTCCATCGGCTCGGCCATCAGTCCACGTACCTCGGCGTGGGCGGGCCGGGAGCGGGCCCCAGCACCGTCAACCACTTGCGGTACAACGTGTTCCACGTCCCGTCCCGGCGGATGCGTTCCAGGGTGCCGTTGACGAACCGGACGAGCCCGGTGTTGTTCAGGTTGATGCCGATGCCGTAGGGCTGGGTGGCCATGTTCGGCCCGACGATGTGCAGGTTCGGGTCCTCCTCGACCAGCCCGGCCAGGATGGAGTCGTCGGTGCTGACGGCGTCGATCAAGCGCTGCTGAATGGCCACCAGGCAGTCGGCCCAGTTCACCACCGACACGATCACCGGCGGCGGGTCGATCTGCTGGATCCGGCGCAGCGACGTGGTGCCCCTGGCCACGCACACCCGTTTGCCGGACAGGTCTGCGGGTTTGACGATCGGCGCGTCGCGCATGGCCAGGATGCGCTGGTTGGCGTCGAGGTAGACCGTGGAGAAGTTGACCAGCCTGCGCCGCTCGCAGGTGATGGTCATGGTCTTGACGACGACGTCGACCTCCGAGCGCTGCAGCGCGGTGATGCGCTCGTCGGTCGACAGGACGCGATACTCCACGTGCGATGGGGCGCCGAAGATGTCGCGCGCGATCTCGCCGGCGATGTCGACGTCGAAGCCGGTGATCTCGCCGGTGATCGGGTCGCGGAAGCTGAACAGGTTGCTGCCGATGTCGAGCCCCACGATGAGCCGGCCGCGGGCGCGGATGTCGGCGACGGCGGCGTCGGCCTCGGCCTTGTTGGGGAAGGGCCGCAGGCTGGCGGTCGGGTCGCAGTCCTGGCTGGCGGTGTCCGGCGGCAGCGGCGGCTGCGGCGGCAACTCCTGCATGCCGACGGGCGTGGGCGGCGGCAGCGTCGGCACGGTGGCCACGGTCAGCGACTCGGTGTGGCTGCAGCCGGCCAGCGTGACGGCCGCGGCCAGCGCGCCGCACATCCGCGCCACCCGCGACATCAGCGGTACTCCTTGAGCCGCGGCCACAGGCCCAGCGCGACGGCGATGGCGGCGCCGAGGGACAGCACCACGCCGCCGACCTGCGCGCCGGACAGCCCGCTGCGCGCGTTGAGCACGTCGTTGCGCAGGTGGGTGCGGCTCTGGTCCATGGCCTTGCCCAGCTCGTCCTCGAGCTTGTCGAACGCCGGGGTGGAGTCGTCCTCGCCGCTGCCCAGCGCGACCCGGGTGGCCTCGCGGTAGTTGCCCACCGAGATGTAGGAGTTGATCCGGTCGTTGGCCTGGCGCCAGCGCAGCAGCAGCTGGTCGGCGCCCTGCAGGTCCGGCTTGTCGACGGCGTCGCTGCGCGACAGGTACTGGTCGAGCTGGGAGTGCATGGCGTCGATGCGTTGGTAGAACGACTGCTTGCGCACCTCTTCGTCGCCGCGGCGGATCAGCGACAGCGTCTCGTCGGCCCGCGCCTGCTGGGCGGTGATGGCGACGTTGGTGACGGTCCGCAGCGACTCCGCGGCGGTGTCCTTGGCGCTACGACTCGCGGTCGTCGAGATAGTCAGTGCGGTTCCGACCCATACCACCATGACGAGGATACCGAGGGCGCCCACGACCAGGCCCGGGTTGATTCGGCGCCGGGTGCGCCGGGCCAGCCAGCGATGCGAGAACGCGCCGAAGACCACGGTGCTGGCGACGACGAGGATCACCGGCGCCGGGAAGTGCGTGGACGCGGTGGTCTCGCCGTCCACACGCTCCGACGTCGCCTGGTAGAGCTGCTGCGCGTCGGGCAGGATCCGCGACTGCATCAGCCCCGAGGCCTCCGACAGGTACGACGACCCGACCGGGTTGCCCTCGCGGTTGTTGGTGCGCGCGGTCTCGATCAGTCCGGTGTAGACGGCCAATTCGGCGTTGAGCCGGCCTAACAACTGCACCATCGGTTCGTCGGTCAGCCCGCTCGACGCCCTCGTCACGGCCACCGCGGCATCGGTGATGGCCTGCTCGTAGCGCTGCCGGACCCCGTGCGGTTCGGCCTGAGCGATGAACGCGGTGGCCGCCGCGGCGTCGGCCACCGACAGCGTGGTGTAGAGCCGGCCGGCGGCGAACGACAGCGGCTCGGTGTGGTTGAGGACCGTGGACAGCACCTGCTGCCGGTGGTTGATCGTCGTCGAGGTGGCGAAGGCGCTCGAGACGCCCAGCGCCGCCAGCACGATCCCGATGGTCAGGATGCGCCCCGGCGTCGTCGCGATGAACCACCAACGGGGATGCGCGGGTTCGGCCGGCGACCGCGACCCTTTCGGCTCGGTCGACGGGTGCGCCAGCTCAACCGTCACGTCTGATCAGCCCCTGTAACTTCGCTGCACGAACCCGGATAAGCGAATTCTAAGAGAATGTGGGGGCAGATGTGGGGAGGCGACCCAATTGGCGCGGTCGCCTGCCTATCCTGAACCGGTGCAGGGCGACGGTGACGGGTGGGTGGTATCCGACGGCGGCGCTCATTATTGGGGCCGCTTCGGCGCGGCCGGTCTGCTCTTGCGCGCGCCCCGGCCCGACGGCACGCCCGCGGTGCTGTTGCAGCATCGCGCGGTGTGGAGCCACCAGGGCGGCACCTGGGGCCTGCCGGGCGGCGCCCGGGACAGCCACGAAACCCCCGAGCAAACCGCGGTCCGCGAGGCGCACGAGGAGGCCGGCCTGCTTTCCGAGCTGCTGACCGTGCGGGCGACGGTGGTCACCGCCGAGGTCTCCGGGCTCGGCGGCGCGCACTGGACCTACACCACCGTCGTCGCCGACGCGGCCGAGCCGCTGGACACCGTCCCCAACCGGGAGAGCGCCGAGATGCGCTGGGTCGCCGAGAGCGAGGTGGCCGAGCTGCCGCTGCATCCCGGCTTCGCGGCCAGCTGGCAGCGGCTGCGCACCGCGCCGGCGCTGGTGCCGCTGGCCGACGGCGACGAGCGGCGGCAGCACCTGCCGCGCACGATCGAGATCGAGGCCGGGGTCTTCGTGTGGTGCATGCCCGGCAATCCGCCTCAGGCCGACGAGACGCCGCTGAGCCCCCGGATCAGCTCGCTGCTGCAAGCGCTGAACTGAGCCGCTGCGCCGCGGCCCGCGGGTCCTCGGCCGCGGTGATCGCCCGCACCACCACGACCCGCCGCGCGCCGGCCTCGAGCACATGGGGCAGCCGCCCGGCGTCGATGCCGCCGATCGCGAACCACGGCTTGTCGGCGGCGATTCCGGCCGCCGCCCGGACGAGGTCCAGGCCCGGCGCGGGGCGGCCCGGTTTGGTCGGGGTGGGCCAGCAGGGGCCGACGCAGAAATAGTCGGCTGCGCCGCGCGCGGCGGCGCCGACCTGGCCGGGGTCGTGGGTGGACAGGCCGAGCAGCGTGTCCGGCCCGACGATGTCGCGCGCCGCCCGCAGCGGCAGGTCGCCCTGGCCCAGGTGCAGCACGTCGGCGCCGGTCACGCGGGCGATGTCGGCGCGGTCGTTGACCGCGAACAGGGCTTTGTGCCGGCGGGCGGCCTCGGCGAGGATCTCGCAGGCGGCCAGCTCGTCGCGCGCCTCGAGCGGCCCGAACCGCCGCTCGCCCGCCGAGCCCTTGTCGCGCAGCTGGACGATGTCGACCCCGCCCGCCAGGGCGGCGTCGACGAATCCGGCCAGGTCCCCGCGCTCCCGGCGCGCGTCGGTACACAGGTACAGCCTGGCTGTTGCGAGACGGGCTGCTAGACCGGGTAGGTGCACACCGCGACGCTAGCGCGCTAGCGTGGGACGGGTAGCAGAGCACGGGAGTCTCGAACGAGCGGGGACTGAGAGTGGGCGCGCGGCCCTTACCGTCGAACCTGATCCGGGTCATGCCGGCGAAGGGAGCAGAGGATGATGTCGATGGCCGGCTCGGTCGCTGTCATAGGCGGCGGCGTCATCGGGCTGTCCGTGGCGCGCCGGGCCGCACAGGCCGGCTGGTCGGTGCGGGTGCACCGCACCGGCGAGCCGGGCGCCTCCTGGGTGGCCGGCGGCATGCTCGCCCCGCACAGCGAGGGCTGGCCCGGTGAGGAGCGGTTGCTGCGCCTGGGGTGCGAGTCGCTGCGGCTGTGGCGCGAGGGCGGCTTCACCGACGGGCTGCCGCCGGGGGTGGTGACCGCCCGCGAGTCGCTGGTGGTGGCCGTCGACCGCGCCGACGTCGCCGACTTGCGCACCGTCGCCGACTGGCTGTCCGGCCAGGGCCATCCGGTGGTGTGGGAGCCGGCCGCCCGCGACGTGGAACCCCTGCTGGCCCAAGGCATCCGGCACGGTTTTCGGGCGCCCACCGAGCTGGCGGTGGACAACCGCGCCGTCCTCAACGGCCTCGGCGCGGCCTGCGAGCGGCTCGGCGTCGAGTGGGCGGATCCCGTGCACGACCTGCACCGCGTCGAGGCCGACGCGGTGGTGATCGCCAACGGCATCGACGCGCCGTCGCTGTGGCCGGGCCTGCCGGTGCGCCCGGTGAAGGGCGAGGTGTTGCGCCTGCGCTGGCGCAAGGGATGTATGCCGTTGCTGGGCAGGGTGATTCGCGCCCGCGTGCACGGACGGCAGGTGTACCTGGTGCCGCGCGCCGACGGGGTGGTCGTCGGCGCCACCCAGTACGAACACGGACGCGACACCGCCCCGGTGGTCTCGGGCGTGCGCGACCTGCTCGACGACGCGTGCGCGGTGGTGCCGGCGCTGGGCGAGTACGAGCTGGCCGAGTGCGCCGCCGGGCTGCGCCCGATGACGCCCGACAACCTGCCCCTCGTGCAGCGCCTGGACGGGCGGACCCTGGTGGCGGCCGGCCACGGCCGGTCCGGTTTCCTCCTGGCGCCCTGGACTGCCGAACAGATTGTGTCCGAACTGGTCCCGGTGGGAGCCCACGCATGATCGTCACCGTCAACGAGCAACGGGTCGAGGTCGACGAGCCGACCACGGTCGCGGCGCTGCTGGAATCGCTGGGGTTTCCGGACCGGGGCATCGCGGTGGCGATGGACCTGTCCGTCCTGCCGCGATCGGCTTGGGCCACAAAGCTTTTCGATGGCGCAAGGCTAGAGGTGGTGACGGCGGTGCAAGGTGGCTGATTCCAAACTGACGATCGCCGATCGCAGCTTCGCCTCGCGGCTCATCATGGGCACCGGCGGCGCGACGAACCTGGCGGTGCTCGAGGAGGCGCTGATCGCGTCGGGCACCGAGCTGACCACGGTGGCGATCCGGCGCATCGACGCCGAGGGCGGCACCGGGCTGCTGGACCTGCTCAACCGGCTGGGCATCACACCGCTGCCCAACACCGCGGGGTGCCGCGGCGCGGCCGAGGCGGTGCTCACCGCGCAGCTGGCGCGCGAGGCGCTCAACACCAACTGGGTCAAGCTCGAGGTGATCGCCGACGAACGCACGCTGCTGCCCGACGCGGTCGAATTGGTCCGCGCGGCAGAGCAATTGGTCGACGACGGGTTCGTGGTCCTGCCCTACACCAATGACGACCCTGCGCTGGCCCGCCGGCTCGAGGACGCCGGCTGCGCGGCGGTGATGCCGCTGGGCGCCCCGATCGGCACCGGCCTGGGCATCACCAACCCGCACAATATCGAGATGATCGTCGCGCGCGCCGGCGTCCCGGTGGTGCTCGACGCCGGCATCGGCACGGCCAGCGACGCCGCGCTGGCGATGGAGTTGGGCTGCGACGCCGTCCTGTTGGCGACCGCGGTGACCCGCGCCGCCGACCCGCCGGCGATGGCCGCCGCGATGGCGGCCGCCGTCACCGCGGGCCAGCTGGCGCGGCGCGCCGGTCGGATCCCCAAGCGGTTCTGGGCGCAGGCGTCCAGCCCGGCGCTTTCGAAGGAATGAAACGCTATGTCGCCCTGGGCAGTTCGATGGCCGCCGGTCCCGGCATCCGGCCGGGCGCGGCGGGTGCCCCGCGGTGGTCGGGCCGGTCGTCCCGCAACTACCCGCACCTGGTGGCCGAACGCCTGAAGCTCGAGCTGGTTGACGTCACCTTCTCCGGCGCGACCACCGCCCACGTCCTCGCCGAGCACCAGCGCGGCAGCCCGCCGCAGATCGACGCGCTGGCCGGCTCGGAAAGCGTGGTCACGGTGACCATCGGCGGCAACGACGTCGGCTACGTACCGCTGTTGATGGCCGCATCGCTGCCGCGCGCCGTGCGGCGCCTGCCGCTGCTGGGGCAGCGCATCTCCGGCCTGCTGGGCCGCGACGCCCGCGAGCGGGCCCTAACCGACGTGTTCGATGCGCTGTGTGCGGTCGGGACCGCAATACGTCAGCGCGCCCCGGACGCACGGGTTTTCTTCGTGGACTACCTCACGATCCTGCCCCCCGCGGGCGCACCGGCTCCGCCGCTGCGCGACGCCGATGCCGAGCTGGGCCGCCACGTCGCGGCCACCCTGGAACGCCACACCGCCGAGGCGGCCGCGGCAACCGGCTGCGAGATCGTCGGCGCCGCCGCCGCGAGCCGGCACCATCACGCGTGGTCGGCCGAGCCGTGGACGACCCTGCCCGCGCGCTACGGCGTGCCGCTGCCGGGGCGGCCCGCGCCGGTGCATCCCAACGCCGCCGGGATGCGCGCGGTCGCGGATTTGGTTGTCGCGCAGCTATAAGCGGGTCAGCCGTTGGTGCGCCACCATTGGTAGAGCGCGTTGACGTCGGTGTTGGACGCGCGGATGTGGCTCAACACGTTCTTGGCGTCGGTGGTCCAGGTGATCACCGCCGCGTTCTTGTACGTTCCGCACGCCACCTGTCCGGCCGTCTGACCGTTACTGCCCTGGTGCCAGGTGCCCGGCGACTGACCGTTGTCCCCGCACGGGCTCAACGACACGCCGTTGATCCCGGAGGTGAACGCGGCGCCCAGGTCGCTGCCGTTGTTGAACAGCTGGTAGACGCCGGCGGCCGGTCCGTTGTCGTCGGGGCTTTGCCCGCAATCGAGCTCGGCCAGCACGGGGCCGGACAACTGGGCCGGCTGACAATTGTTGAGGCCGTAGCCCTTCGACAGCACGCCGGCCAGCGTGTTGACGTCCGCCGAGCTGCCGGTGCCGGGGTCCGCGGCTGCCGTGGCCGCGCCCACCAGGGCCGAACCGCTCATGAGGGCCACCGCCGTCGCGGCGCGAAGCGCACTTCTCAGAGGGAACATTTCGAACTCCTTTGTTGTGTCGGAAAACCAAACATAACCAGCAGATTCGGGCTGCGGCAGCCAAATGCGATGTGGCCCAGCCGGATACGCTAGCCGTTGGCGCGCCACCACTGGTAGAGCGCCGGGACATCGGTGTTGGGCCCGCGGATGAGGCCCAAGACGTTCTTGGAGTCCGTCGTCCAAATGATCTCGGCGGCATTCTGGTACGTGCCGCACGCCACCGATCCCGAGTTTGCGCTGTTGCCCTGGTGCCAGGTCGTCGGGGATTGGCCGCTGTCCCCGCAGGCGGTCAGGATGTCGTCCTTGATGCTGGTCTTGAACGAGGCGGCCAAATTGTCGGCGTTGCCGAACAGGATGTACCTGGCCTGGACGGGTCCGCCGGGATCGGGGCTTTGCCCGCAGGCGAGCACGGCCAGCTCACCGGCGTCGAGGTTTCCGGGGTTGCAGTTGTTGAGGCCGTAGCCCTTCGACAGGGACCCGGCCAGCGTGTTGACGTCGGCAGGATCGCCGGTGGGGTCCGCCGTCGCCGTGGCGGCGCCGGCGAATGCGAAACCAGCCGCGAGCACGGTGGCCGCCGCCGCGCGCGGCGCCTTGATGAGATGAGGCATCGTTGGCTCCTAACGTCGAACCGTTAAATGGATCGTAGGGCTATGTCCTGTCAATGCAACACATTCCGCTAGAAATTGTCTGTTTGAGCATCTTTTCGGCCGGAGGGCGAAATGTCGCCGCGATTCCGCGGCGGAGCCGCTTGATCGGCAAAGTAGTTGAAAACCAGCGATTCTCAAGCTCGTCGGGCCCGCGGCCAATGCCGGACGCGCTCGCCGCAAATGCGAATACGCGTGGAGATAGTGTCGTTCACACATGGCTCGGGTAGGGTAAGCACCGCCTCACGCCAGCTCAATTCTTTTCCCCTGGAGAATCCATGACAGCGCAGCCACCCCCGCCCGGATATCCGCCGCCACCGCCCGCCGGCCCGGCACCGAACAACAACTTGGTCTGGGCGATCTTGGCGACGTTGTTCTGCTTCCCGATCACCGGCATCGTGGCCATCGTGAAAGCGGCCTCGGTCAACGGATTGTGGGCGCAGGGCTTGCACGCCGAGGCGCAGGCGGCCGCCGCCAGCGCGAGGAAATGGGTCATCTGGTCGGTCGTCATCTGGGCCATCTGGGTTGTCGTCCTGATCATCGTCTCGGTGGCGGGCGGTCTCGATGCGGGCACGACGAACGCGCTTTCCGCACTCACGACGTCCTGAGCGCGGGACGCTCGGCGCGCCGCTGCTGGTGGCCGCGTCCGCCGCGCTGGTCTGCGCCGCCACCTGGGCGGGCGATCCGACGACGCCGGGCGGCCCGCTGCCCGTGTGTCCGACCAAGGCGCTGTTGGGCATCGACTGCCCAGGCTGCGGGAGCGCGCGGATGCTGTATTCGCTGATGCACGGCGACGTGGGGGCGGCAGCCAGGTTCAACGCGCTGGGCCTTGTGGCGCTGGGGTTGTTGGTCTGGGCGTACGCGGCGTGGACCTACGGCCGCGTGACCGGCCGGCGGATCCGGGGCTGGCAGCACCAGCGGTGGTCGGCGACGGTCGCGCTGGTGTTGGTGGCGGTCTGGTTTGTGGTGCGTAACATTCCTTTTGCGCCATTCAGCGCGTTATATGTCTAACCTGGGGCGCGATGGTGAAAAAATCGCGGACGATCCCGGCGGTTCTCGCCGCCATCGCCCTTACCGCATTCCTGGCCGGCTGCTCGCATCGCTGCCCTGACGCGCAACCGGCGACTGCCAACCCCGCCGCGGCCTCGTTCGCCACCGCGCTGCACGACAAGGTCACGGTCGACGCGATGATGGCGCACCTGTCGAAACTCCAGGACATCGCCAACGCCAACAACGGCAACCGCGCCGTGGGTTCCCCCGGCTACGAAGCCAGCGTCGACTACGTGGTGGATACGTTGCGCAACAGCGGGTTTGACGTGCAGACGCCCGAATTCGCGGCGCGGGTGTTTCACGGCGACAAACCGGTGGTGACCGTCGGCGGCGCGACCGTGGAGGCGCGACCGCTGGAATTCAGCCGCGGCACCCCGCCCGACGGGGTGAGCGGGCCACTGGTCGCGGTGCCGCCGGGGGACAGCCCGGGCTGTAAGCCCTCCGATCTGGACGGGCTGCGGGTGCAGGGCGCGGTGGTGCTGGTGGACCGCGGCACCTGCCCGTTCGCCCAGAAGGAGGATGCCGCGGCGCAGCGGGGCGCCGTCGCGATGATCGTCGCCGACAACGTCGACGAGCAGCAGATGGGCGGCACCCTCGGCGCCGACACCGACGTGAAGATCCCGGTGGTCAGCGTCACCAAATCCGTCGGGATCCAGCTGCGCGGACAACCCGGACCGACCACGATCAAGCTCAACGCGAGCGTCCAAACGTTCAAGGCGCGCAACGTCATCGCGCAGACCAAGACCGGCTCGCCCACCGATGTGGTGATGGTGGGGGCGCACCTGGACAGCGTGCCGGAGGGTCCGGGCATCAACGACGACGGGTCTGGGGTGGCCGCCGTGCTGGAAACCGCGGTACAGCTGGGTAACTCGCCCCAGGTGCACAACGCGGTGCGGTTCGGCTTCTGGGGTGCCGAGGAACTCGGGCTGATCGGGTCGCGCAACTACGTCGAGTCGCTGAGCCTCGATGGGCTGAAAGACATTGCGCTGTACCTGAACTTCGACATGCTCGCCTCCCCGAACCCCGGCTACTTCACCTACGACGGCGACCAATCGCTGCCGATGGATGCGCGCGGCCAGCCCGTGGTGCCGGAGGGCTCGGCCGGCATCGAGCGGGTCCTGGTGGCCTATCTGAAGTCGGCCGGCAAGACGGCGCAGGACACCTCGTTCGACGGCCGTTCGGACTACGACGGATTCACGCTGGCCGGTATCCCGGCCGGCGGCCTGTTCTCCGGCGCCGAGGTCAAGATGACTCCCGAGCAGGCCAAGCTGTGGGGCGGAACCGCCGACCAGCCGTTCGATCCCAACTACCACCAAAAGGGCGACACCCTCGATCACATCGACCGTGCCGCTCTGGGCATCAACGGCGCCGGCGTTGGTTACGCGGTGGCGTTGTACGCGCAGGACATTGGCGGCCGTAACGGCGTTCCGGTCCTGGCGGATCGCACCCGCCACGTCCTCGCCAAGCCATGAGCCGTCGGCTGGGCGCGGCGCTGCTGCTGATCGGCCTGCTGGCGGGATGCTCCGGGTCGCACCGGGCGGCCCCGGCTGGGCCCCCGGACCTCGGACGGAGCCTGGCCGCAAAGGTGACCGCGGACCGGCTGGTCGCCCACCTGCGTGCGTTGCAGGACATCGCCAATGCCAACCACGGCAACCGCGCAGACGGCACGCCGGGCTACGACGCCAGCCTGGAGTATGTGACGAAAGCGTTGCGGGACAGGGGTTTCAAGGTATCGACTCCACAGTTCGACCGGCTCCTCGCCGTGTCGCCGGGCAAGCCCGCGCTGACGGTGGCGGGCCGCAGCTATCCAGTCGACCAGGCCTCGCTGCTGGTGCGGACACCGCCCGGCGGCCTGACCGGGCCGCCGGTCCGGCCGGTGCGGCCGTCGGGCTGCGCACCCGGCGACTACCCGGCCGCGGTGCCCAAGGGCGCCATCGCCGTCGTCGACGACACGGGCTGCTCGGTGGTCGACAAGCAGAACAGCGCCGTGACCAAGGGCGCGGCCGCGCTGATCGTGCTCAGTACGCCGGCCGGGCAGGGCGCCCCGCCGACGCTGTTCGGGCCCGGCTACTTCAAGCAACTGCGCGTGCCGGTGGCCGTCGTCGGCGGCAGCGGCGCCGCCGCGCTGGCGCACGACACCGCGCCCGTCCGCCTGGTGCTGGACGCGGAGAACGCCAAGATCACCTCGCGAAACGTGCTGGCGCAGACCGAAACCGGCTCCCCGCGCGACGCGATCGTGGTCGGCGCGCATCTCGACGGACCGCGCGGTGGCCCGGGCATCAACGACAACGGGACCGGCGTCGCCGCGGTGCTGGAAACGGCGCTGCAACTTGGGCCGCTGGCCCCGGTGAACAACGCGGTGCGGTTCGCGTTCTGGGGCGCCGACGAGGACGGAATCAACGGCGCCATGGACTACGTCTTCGGCATGGACGCCGATCAGCTCAACGACGTCGCAATGTATTTGGACTTCACCATGATCGGTTCGGCCAACGCCGGCTACTTCACCGACGACGGCGACCAGTCCGGTCCACCGGGGGCCGGGATCGCCTTCGGCGACGTGCCCGACGGCTCGGCCGGCATCGAGCGGACCTTGGGCGCCTACCTGTACCAGTCCGGGAAGCGGCCCGCCGACATGCCGTTGAACACCATGACCGACTACCACCCCTTCATGGTCGCGGGCGTGCCGATCGGCGGTCTGGCCGCGGGGTCGACGCAGACGAAAACCACCGTGCAGGCACGACTCTGGGGCGGCCAGGCCGGTATCCCTTTCGACCCCAACTACCAGAGCGCGCGGGATACCGTCGACGCCGTCAACCGGGAGGCGTTGGCGATCATGGGTTCCGCCGCGGCGTTCGCGGTGGGCACCTATGCCGAGTCGATCGGCGGCGCCAACGGCGTCCCGCCGCACGACAAGCGGCACCGCACCCGGGTGTCGTAGGAACCTGGTAGACTCGAACGTATGTTCGATGGATCTGGTACCGGTTCGCCCGCTGAGGTGATCGCGCGCTTCGACGAGGAGTTTGAGCGTCGCTATCCGTCGAAGACAGTGGAGTCGGCGGCGTTGGTCAATCGGATCGCGGCGGCGGCGCGCGCGGAGAATCGGGAGGCCGCGGCGCAGCTGGTGGCGATCGGGGAGTTGTTTCGCTATCGGCTCTCGCGCTGTTCGGAGGACGAGGATTGGGCGATCGACACCATGGAGGCCGTCGCCGCGGAAGTGGGTGCGGCGTTGCGGATCAGCCAGGGCCTGGCGGCCAGCCGGTTGCGCTATGCGCGGGCGATGGGTGAGCGCCTGCCGCGGGTGGCTGATGTGTTTCGCGCCGGCGATATCGATTTGCGGTTGTTTCAGACGGTCGTGTATCGCACCGATCTGATCGTGGATCCCGACGTGCTGGCCAACGTTGATGCGCAGTTGGCGGCGAATGTGGCGCGCTGGCCGTCGATGACCCGGGGCCGGCTGGCCGGGCAGGTGGACAAGATCGTGGCCACCGCGGATCGCGATGCGGTGCGCCGGCGCAAGGAGCGCCAGGTTGATCGCGAGGTCTGGATCGGTGATGTCGGTGAGGGTTTGGCCGACATCAGCGGCACCCTGTTCAGCGTCGATGCCCACGCCCTGGACCAGCGCCTGGACGCCTTAGCGGCCACGGTGTGCGGCCATGATCCGCGCACCCGCGATCAGCGCCGCGCCGATGCGCTGGGCGCGTTGGCCGCCGGCGCTGATCGGCTCGGCTGCCGCTGCGCGCGCACCGATTGCACCGCCGGCGCCCGCCGCGCGGCCGGGCCGGTGGCCATCCACGTGATCGCCGACCCGGCCACGATCGAGGGTCGCGGCGACACCCCGGGATCGGAGTGGGGTGCTGATGGGTTGATCCCGCCGGAGGTGGTGGCCGAGTTGGCCAAGTCGGCCACGCTGATGCCGCTGTTTCACCCGTGCGACGCCCCGCCGGAGAACGGGTATGCGCCGTCGAAGGCGTTGGCCGATTTCGTGCGGTGCCGGGATTTGACGTGCCGCTTTCCCGGCTGTGATGCGCCCGCGGCGAAGTGCGAGCTGGACCATACGATCCCCTATGCCCAGGGCGGGCCCACCCATGCCGCCAATCTCAAGTGCTACTGCACGCTGCATCACTTGATCAAAACGTTCCTGGGCTGGAGTGAAAAGCAGCTGGCCGATGGGACGCTGATCCTGACCGCCCCGTCCGGGCACACCTATGTCACCACCCCGGGCAGCGCGCTGCTGTTCCCGAGTCTGTGCCGCGCCGTCGGGGGCATGCCCGCCCCCGAAGCCGACACCGAGCCCCAGGATTACTGCGGGCAGCGCACCGCGATGATGCCGCGTCGCCGGCGCACCCGCGCCCAAGACCGCGCCACCCGCGTCGCCACCGAACGCCACCACAACCGCGAGGCCCGCCTGGCCCGCCGGGTCGCCTGGCCCAGCTACTTTGATCCCGTCCCACCCGGCACCGACGACGACGAGCCGCCGCCATTTTGATTGCCGGGCAACGCTTTACGCGGAGGCGGCAGCGAACAGACGCCAGTCGCCGGGGACACCCTTGAGCGGGTGAGTGCCGCGGTCTTCGAATTCGGGTCCTGATCCGATCACCAGGTCGCGCAGCGTGCTGGACACGAGCACCTCGTTGGGGCCTGCAGGGCGCTCACCCGCCGATATGCACGCCGATGCCGCCGATGTCGTCGCCGCGGACCTCGCACTCGCCTGGTGAACGGGGGACAGACGAGCACGATGTCACGGTCGCCCTCGGCCGACGCGCGGTAGGCGACGCGCAAATCCCCGTTCATCGCATAGCGCGTCTCGGAGAACATTGCGGAAGTGTAGGCCGAATAGCCACCGAAACGACACAGCCATTTGACGCTAATCGTGAGGATATTCGGGCACCACAAATTCACGGTTTGAATACCAGCGCGCCCGTTGGTGTTTCGCCTTGAGTGACCATTGAGCGCACGCGCGCACGGTGCCGTAATCCTCTGCTGTCGTTTGGGCTGTCAGAGTTAGCCAAGGCATCTAGAATGAGAGCCCTTCGATGCTGCCTTGCAGCCCGGCCGGGATGAGGTCTGTCATGAGTCGACGTCTGCGGGTGGCGATCGCCTGCGCGGGGGCGGTACTCGTCGTGGCCGGGTGCACCACCATGGTCGACGGGCGCGCCCTCTCGATGCTCAATGACCCGTTCCGGGTCGGCGGGCTGCCGGCGGCCAACGGCCACAGCGGGCCTCGCTCGAACGCGCCGGGGGCCACCGGCACGGTGGTCAACACCAACAACGGGCCGATCGACAAGCTGTCGTTGCTCTCGGTCAACGACATCGAGGAGTACTGGAAGTCGGAATACAGCCAATCGCTGAAGGGCACCTTCGTTCCGGTCGGCAAGATCGTCTCCTACGACTCGGAGGATCCGCGCAGTCCGATCATTTGCCGCAACGACACGTACAAGCTCGCCAACGCCTTCTTCAGCTCGCGCTGCAACCTGATCGCCTGGGATCGCGGCGTGTTCATGCCCGTCGCGCAACGCTATTTCGGGGACATGTCCGTGACGGGGGTGTTGGCGCACGAGTTCGGGCACGCCCTGCAGCAGATGGCGAAGCTGGTGACCAGGAGGGACCCCACCATCGTCCGCGAACAGCAGGCCGATTGCTTCGCGGGCGTCTACCTGTTCTCGGTGGCCGACGGTAAGTCACCGCGCTTCACGCTGAGCACCGCCGACGGCCTCGACCACGTGCTGGCCGGCATCATCACCACGCGCGACCCGGTCGAGGATTCCGATACCGTCAACGACGACGAGCACGGGTCGGCCCTGGATCGGATCAGCGCCTTTCAGATGGGCTTCATCAATGGCGCCTCGGCGTGCGCGGGCATCGACAAGCAGGAAATCGAGCAGCGCCGCGGCGACCTGCCGACCGCCCTGCGGATCGATTCGACCGGCGACCCGGAGACCGGTGAGGTCACCATCGACGAAGACACGTTGTCCACGCTGATGGAGCTCCTCGGGAAGATCTTCTCCCCGGCGAACCCGCCGACGTTGTCCTACCAGACGACCGGTTGCCCCGACGCCCGGCCCAGCCCGCCGGCGTCGTACTGCCCGGCCACCAACACCATCGCCGTGGAGCTGCCCGCGCTGGCTAAGGCGGGCAAGGTCGCCGCGGAGAACGAGCGCACGCTGCCCCAGGGCGACGACACCGCCCTGTCGATGGTGATGTCGAGGTACGCGCTGGCCGTGCAGCATGACCGCGGCATGCCGATGCAGAGCCCGTGGACCGCGCTGCGGACCGCGTGCCTGACCGGTGTCGTGCACCGCAGGATGGCCGAGCCCATCGAGCTGCCCTCGCAAAAGCAGCTCGTGCTGACCGCTGGTGACCTCGACGAAGCGGTGTCCGGGCTGCTCACCAATCACCTGGTCGCCAGCGACGCCGACGGCACCAGCGTGCCGGCCGGTTTTACCCGGATCGCCGCCTTCCGGGGCGGCGTGGCCGGCAACATGGACGCCTGCTACTCGCGCTATCCGGGATAGCTCACATCCGCGCGGGCGGATGGTGACTCGCGCACCCAGCCGACCAGGAACGCGGTTACCAGCAGCCAGCCGATGGCGACCGAAGGGATCGCCCAGGCGCGACGCAGCAACAGCGCGTTCTCGCATTTGTCGGCCACCGCACCGCCGTCGAGCTGCGGCACCTTGGCGGTGAAGCCGTTGCCGCACTCGATGGGGAAGCCATACGCGTCGTGTTGATCGAGGGCGACCGGGAACCACAGCGCTGCCAGCCCGATGAGCGCCAGCACCACGCCCGCCACCCCGAGAAGCATCCGGCGATTGTCCACGGCTGTCGCATCCCCCCAGTTATGTAAACGGTCGATGTTCCCTAGAGGCGAGTCTCAGGTCATGCAGACGTTGGCGAACAGCAGCACCGGCCACGACACGATCGACCCGAGGAACGACACCGCAAGGTCGACCCCGTGCAGCTGGTGCAGGTGCTCGGTGTGCGTCGTCGACCAGATGGTCCCCACCAGCAGGTACGGCGTGCCGAGGATGATCCCGATGGCCATCAGCTGGGCGATGCTGAGCCGGAACTCGAGCACTTGGCGAAGTTTCTCCAACATGTGCAATCCCCCTCGGCCGGGCCAAGGGGTGGCCCCGCCAAGTGGTGATTATGTTAATGGAGATTCTGCCCCAGTCGCAATGCCGCGTCGACCGCGAGCGCGGGAACGTCGAGGGTCTTCGAGCGCAGATCGTGGCGAGCGCCGGCGACCTCGACGACCTCGGTCGGCGCGTTGATCAGGGCGGCGGCGTCGCGCAGCTCGCCGGGCGTGCCGAACGGGTCCGACGTTCCGTGGGTGAACACGGTCGGCACCGTGATGTCGGGCAGGTGCTCGGTGCGGGGGCGCTCCGGCTTGCCCGGCGGATGCACCGGGTAGGAGAACAGCGTCAACAGATCCACGGGGGCCTCGCCCCCCGCGACCACCATGGAGGTCTGGCGCCCGCCGTAGGAGTGGCCGCCGGCGATCAGCGGGCCGCCGGCGAGGCCGCGGCACAACGCGATCGCCTCGACGATCCCCGCGCGGTCGGCGGCCGCCGAGCCGGACGGCGGACCCTTGGGCCGGCTCCGCCGGTACGGCAGGTTGTAGCGCACCACGAGAAACCCGCGTCGCGCCCACTCGTCGCAAACCTGTTGCAGCAGCGGCGATTCCCGGTCACCGCCGGCACCGTGGGTCAGCACCACGACGCCGGATGGCGTGCCGGACGGTTCGTGGGCGACACCGGCGATCTGGTCCAGGTTCATGACAGCCGGAACAGCGGTGAGACCGGGCCGTGGCCGTGGCCCAACGGGTAAGCGGCGCGCAGGGATTCGGTGACCCACCGCTTTCCGAAGCCGACCGCGTCGGGCACGGAGAAGCCGTGCGCCAGCGCGCAGGCGACCGCCGACGCCAGCGTGTCCCCGCCGCCGTGGTCGTTGCCGGTGGCGATCCGCTTGGCGTCGAACTCGCGCCAGGAGGCGCCGTCATACAGCAGGTCGCAGCTGCGCCCGGACGAACGCAGGTGCCCGCCCTTCACCAGCACCCACTCGGGGCCCAGCGCGTGCAGCGCCTCGGCCGCCGCGCGCTGCGAAGCCGAGTCGACGACGTCGATATCCACCAGCAGCCGCACCTCGTCGAGGTTCGGCGTCACCAGGGTCGCCAGCGGAAACAGTTGACCGCGAAGCGAATCCAGGGCCGAGGCCGCCAGCAGCGGGTCGCCGTGCATGGACGCGCACACCGGGTCGACGACCAGCGGGACCGTCAACTGCAGCCGGTTCCAGGCGGCGGCTACCGCGCCGATGATGGTCGCCGACGCCAGCATCCCGGTCTTGGCGGCCTGAACGCCGATGTCGGTGACCACGGCCTCGATCTGCCCCGCGACCACGTCGGGAGGCACCTCGTGAAAGCTTTTGACCCCCACCGTGTTCTGCACGGTCACCGCGGTGACCGCGACGCACGCGTGCACGCCCAGCAGCGCCATGGTGCGCATGTCGGCCTGGATGCCCGCGCCGCCGCCCGAGTCCGATCCGGCGATGGTCAGCACGCGCAACGGCGTGTTGCCCGCCGGCGGGACAGGCAGGAACGTCACTGCGTCAGCGGCAGATACACCCGGTTGCCGTGCTCGGCGAACTCGCGCGACTTGTCCGCCATACCCTCAGCCATGGCGGCCTCGATCGCCTCCTCGCTGTCGAGGCCGTGCGCCGCCGCGTAATCGCGAACGTCCTGGGTGATCCGCATCGAGCAGAACTTCGGCCCGCACATCGAGCAGAAGTGGGCGGTTTTGGCGGGCTCGGCCGGCAGCGTCTCGTCGTGGAATTCCCGCGCGGTGTCGGGGTCCAGCGACAGCGCGAATTGGTCGTTCCAGCGGAACTCGAAGCGCGCGGTCGACAGGGCGTCGTCGCGCTCCTGGGCGCGGGGGTGCCCCTTGGCGAGGTCGGCGGCGTGGGCGGCGATCTTGTAGGCGATCACCCCGTCCTTGACGTCCTTGCGGTCGGGCAGCCCGAGGTGTTCCTTGGGGGTCACGTAGCACAGCATCGCGGTGCCGGCCTGGGCGATGATGGCCGCGCCGATCGCGGAGGTGATGTGGTCGTAGGCCGGGGCGATGTCGGTGGCCAGCGGGCCCAGCGTGTAGAACGGGGCCTCCTCGCACAGCTCCTCTTCGAGCCGCACGTTCTCCACGATCTTGTGCATCGGGACATGCCCGGGCCCCTCGATCATCACCTGTGCGCCATGGGCTTTCGCGATCCCCGTCAGCTCGCCCAGGGTCCGCAGCTCGGCGAACTGGGCAGCGTCGTTGGCGTCGGCGATCGAGCCCGGCCGCAGCCCATCGCCGAGCGAGAAGGTGACGTCGTAGCGCGCGAAGATGTCGGCCAGCTCGTCAAAGTGCGTGTACAGGAACGACTCCCGGTGATGGGCCAGGCACCAGGCCGCCATGATCGACCCGCCGCGGGACACGATCCCGGTGACTCGCTTGGCGGTCAACGGCACGTACCGCAGCAGCACGCCGGCGTGCACGGTCATGTAGTCCACGCCCTGCTCGCACTGCTCGATCACGGTGTCGCGGTAGATCTCCCACGTCAGCTCCGTCGGGTCACCCTTGACCTTCTCCAGCGCCTGATAGATCGGCACCGTGCCGACCGGAACCGGCGAGTTGCGCAGGATCCATTCGCGGGTCTCGTGGATGTTCTTGCCGGTGGACAGGTCCATGATGGTGTCGGCGCCCCAGCGGGTGGCCCACACCATCTTGTCGACCTCCTCGGCGATCGAGCTCGTCACCGCCGAGTTGCCGATGTTGGCGTTGACCTTCACCGCGAACGCCTTGCCGATGATCATCGGCTCGCTCTCGGGATGGTTGTGGTTGGCCGGGATCACCGCGCGGCCCCGGGCGACCTCGTCGCGCACCAGTTCGGCGGGCATGCCCTCGCGGGCGGCGATGTACGCCATCTCGGCGGTGATCTCGCCGGCGCGGGCCCGCTGCAACTGGGTGCCGCGGTCGCGGACCACGCCGGGACGCGCCGGCAGCCCGGACGTCAGGTCGATCACCGCGTCGGGATCGGTGTAGGGCCCCGAGGTGTCGTAGAGGTCGAAGTGGTCTCCCGTGGACAGGTTCACGCGCCGGAACGGCACGCGGGCACCCCCGCCCAGCTCGAGGTAGGCCTTGCTGCTGCCGGCGATCGGTCCGGTGGTTACCGACGGCTCGATGGTTACGGTCATTTGTGTCATCTCCCTACGCCGGCATTACCCGGTCAGGTTCCTACGGTCGACGGCCCCGAGCCGTCCTCTCAGCGCACTCGGCGTGCGCTCCCGCGTCTGAATTTGTTGGTCGGATGGTCCGCACGCGACGTTACCCCAGAAAGCCGGAATAACGACGGTGGCCCGGAATACCCGCGTGATGGCAGGATGCAAACGTGCCACAGCCCACGAGCAGGGGCGCGGTGAAACCGGCCGTGAACCTCCCTCAGCCGCCCACCCCGGCCGAGTTCCCCAACGTCGGCGCCTTCCGGTTCTGGTTCGTCGGTCAACGCTGGGAGTGGTCCGATGAGGTGGCCCGGATGCACGGCTACGAACCGGAAAGCGTGGTGCCGACGACCAAACTGCTGCTGTCGCACAAACATCCCGACGACCGCGCGCACGTCCAGGACTTGCTCGACTACGCCCTGCAGTCGGAGGAATCGTTCTCCAGCCGGCACCGTTTCCTCGACACCAAGGGCGACGTGCACGACGCGATCGTGGTGGCCGACCGGATGCTCGACGACTCCGGCGTGGTGGTGGGCACGGCCGGTTACTACATCGACCTCACCCACACCTTCGACGAAGCCCGCGACGAGACGCGTCAGGAAGTGCTCGACGAGGCCCTGCCGGAGCTGTTCGAGAACCGCGCCGCGATCGAGCAGGCCAAGGGCGTGCTGATGTACGTCTACCGGATCAGCGCCCAGCAGGCCTTCCGGGTCCTGCAGTGGCGGTCCCAGGAGGCCAACGTCAAGCTGCGCGCGCTGGCAAAGCAATTACTCGCCGAAGTCTCGACGCTGACGGCCCCGACGGCCGCCACCCAAAATCAGTTCGATCATTTGCTGCTGACCGTGCACGAACGGATTCCGCCCGACCCGTCCGGGTAGGAATAGGCTTCGAAACACTCTTTCCTGGGCATTCTGCGCATCGTGGCGGTGAAAGGCATGCAATTGTTGGCCGTTGATCACGAGTCCCGTGAGGACGCCGTACTGGTCCGCGTCAAGGGTGATGTCGACTCCAGCACCGTCGACCAGCTCACCCCCCACCTGGCCGCCGCGCTGCAGGTGGCCGCCAAGCACCCGGCCCGGCTGGTGGTCGTCGACCTGACGCCGGTGACCTTCTTCGGCAGCGCCGCCCTGAACGCGGTGCTCGACTGCCACGAGTCGGGGCAGGCAACCGATACGCCGGTTCGCCTGGTGGCCGACCACGACGTGGTGCTGCGGCCGATCCAGGTGACCGAGCTGGATCGCATCCTCGAGGTGTACCCGACCCTGTCGGACGCGGTGCAGCGCGACCGACAGCGATGAGCGCGCTGCCCGCCGACCTGGCCGCCGCGGTCGAGCTGGGCGGGGAGATGGGCCGCCGGTTTGCCGAATTCGATTGGTCCGCCCATCCTTTGGGCCCGCCGGAAAACTGGCCCAGCGAATTCCGCGCGGCGGTCGTGACGGCGCTGACATCGCGGTTCCCGATCGTGCTCTGGCTGGACGCGCGAAAGCTGTTCCTGGTCTACAACGACGCCTACATCTCGGCGCTGGCCGACAAGCACCCGGCCGCGCTGGGGAAGCCCGGGCGGGAGGTGTGGTGGGACATCTGGGATCAGATCAGCCCGATGCTGGAGGGCGTCGTCGCCACCGGCAAGGCCACCTGGTCCGACGACCTGCTGCTCACCATGGTGGTGGAGGGCCGGCGGCGGGACCGCTTCTTCACCTTCACCTACGGCCCGCTGGTCAGCGGCGCGGGCGGCGTCTCCGGGATTTTCTGTGCGGTCAGCGAGACCACCGAGCGGGTGCTGGGAGAGCGGCGCCTGCATCTGCTGAACGCGGTGGCGTCCGCGGTCCTGGAAACCCGGAGCATCGACGACGCGGTGGACGCGGCCGTGCAGGTGTGCGGACCCGAACGCGCGGACCTGCCGTTCATCGCCGTCTACGTCGCCGACGCGGACGGCGACGTCACGTTGCGGGGCGCGACGGCGCAGGCGCGGCCGGTTCTGCCGCGCTCGCTCGCCGGGCTGATCGAGTCCGACCCGGCGTCGTGGTCACGCACGGACGCGCACGAAATCGATGACATCGCGTCGGCGGTGCCCGCGCTCGGGGAAGCCCTGGGTGAGCGGTGCCCCGAGCGGGCGCTGGTGTTGCCGCTGGGCGAGGGCACTCCCGTGGCGCTGGTCGTCGGGATCAATCCGCGCTGCCCGCTCGACGACCAGTACCGGGGCTTTTGCCGGCTGCTGGCCGACCAGCTGTCGTCCGCGTTCACGCAGATCGTCTCCTACGAACAGCAGCGGCAGCGCGCCGACGCGCTCGCCGAGCTGGACCGGGCCAAGACCGCGTTTTTGACCAACGTCAGCCACGAATTCCGCACGCCGCTAACGCTTCTGCTCGGGCCGCTGGACGACGCGCTGTCCGATGCGCCGCCGGACGGCGTGCTGGCGGACCGGCTGACCACGGCGGGCCGCAATGCGCGTCGCCTGCACCGGCTGGTCGACTCGCTGCTGGATTTTTCGCGCCTCCAAGCCGGCCGGGCAAACGCGAAATTGGTGCGCACCGACGTCGGCGCGCTCACGGAGCACATCGCGTTGTCCTTCACCGAACTGTGCCGGCGGGCGGGGCTCGAGCTCGTGTTGGACTGCGGACCCGCGCAGGCCGAGGTCGACCCGGGCATGTGGGAGACGGTCGTCCTCAACCTGCTGTCCAACGCGGTCAAATACACGCTGCGCGGCTCGATTTCGGTCGAGGTGCGTGCCGAAGCCGCGCATTGCCGAATGACCTTGCGGGACACCGGCGTTGGGATCGCCAGGGAGGACCTGGACCGCCTGTTCGAGCGCTTTTACCGGGCCGAGAACCTGCGCGGCCGCAGCGTGGAGGGCACCGGGATCGGGCTGTCGCTGGTGCGCGGGCTGGTCGAGCTGCAACGCGGAACGGTGGAGATCGACAGCGAACCGGATCGCGGCACCGCGGTCACCGTCCGGCTGCCGCTGTCGGTCGCGGGCCCGGCCGTCGAGCCGTCTCCCGCGGCGACGCCCGACGAGACCAACCCCTACGTGGCGGAGGCGTGGCAATGGGTGACGCCGGTCGCCGAGCCGGCCGCCGCGCACCCAGGACGTCAGTTGGTGCTGATCGCCGAGGACAACGCCGACATGCGCACCCACCTGGACCGGGTGCTGTCGACCCGGTGGGAAACGGTGGTGGTGGGCGACGGCCGGACGGCGTTGGCCGCGATCAGGCAGCTGCGCCCGGACGCGGTGGTGACGGACGTGATGATGCCGGGCCTCGACGGTTTCGACCTGCTGGCGACGATCCGCGCGGACCCCGCGCTGGCGGCCACCCCGGTCCTGATGTTGTCCGCCCGCGCCGGCGCGGAGGCCGTCGACGAGGGCTTCGCCGGCGGGGCCGACGACTACCTGCCGAAGCCGTTCCGGTCGCAGGAGTTGGTGGACCGGGTGGCGTCACGGCTGTCCGCGGTCGCCCGCGAGCGCGACCGCCAGGGACGGGAGGCGCAGCTCGAGCTGGTGCACCTCGACTCGGCGCTGCAGGCCACCGACTCGGTCGCGGGCATACTAACCGCCCTGCTCGAGTACCCAGGCGGACCGGGCGACGCCGACGCGGTGGGGATCGGCATCTTGGACACCGCGCAGCACGCCCGGTTCGAATACGCCGGCGACCTGCCCGCCGAAGTGCGCGACCGCTATCACGTGGTCGCGCTGGACGCGCCGCTGGTCGGCGCCGACGTAATCAGCGGCGGCGAGCCGATGGTCATTCCCGATACCTTCGACCTGCCACCGCGCTATCAGCACGCGGTGCGCACCACCGCGGACGACGTCCGCGCCTGCATCGCTCATCCGTTGCGGGACAACACCGGTCGCGTCGTCGGTGCGCTGCTGTTCCTATGGCGCACGCCGCGCCAGTTCGGCGCCGGCGACCTCGACACCTTCGCCCGGATGGCCGAGCTCAGCCAGGCGGCCCTGGACCGGGTCCGCGTCATGGCGCGCGAACACCAGATCGCCGTCGACTTCCAGGAGCACCTGCTCGACCTGGACCGCGGCTCGACCGCGGGCGTGGTGGCGGCCGTCTACCAGCCGGCCGGGGAAGCGATGCGGGTCGGCGGCGACTGGTATTCCGTCACCCCGCTGGGCCACGCCGGCCGGATCGGGATATCGGTCGGCGACGTCGTCGGGCACGGCCTGGCCGCCGCGATCGTGATGAGCAGGCTGCGCGCCGCGGTGGCCGCCTCGGCGCTCACCGCCGCCGAACCGGCCGCGGTGCTGGCCGCGCTGGACCGGTACGCGGCCAGCGTCACCGGCGCCCGCTGCGCGACCGTGGCCTACGCCCTCATAGACATAGGAACCGGTGCCGGCGGCGCCTCCGTGAGCTACAGCTGCGCGGGGCATCCGTACCCGCTGCTGGTTCCCCCCGACGGGGAGCCGGTCTACCTCGAGGCGGGCCGGCGGCCCCCGGTCGCGGTCCACGACGGGAACGGGGACGGAACGGCCGGCGCGACCGCGACGGCCGATCTGGCGCCGGGCGGCCTGATCCTGCTCTACACCGACGGACTCATCGAGCGGGCCGGCGAGACGCTCGACGACGGGTTCGCCCGCCTGAAGGCGGCGGCCGCCGGCTGCACCGACCTGCCGGTCGAATCGGTCTGCGCCGAGTTGCTGGCGCGAATGAGGCCGCCCGGCGGCTACAGCGACGACGTCGTGGTGCTCGCGCTGCGCCCGAGCCACGCGGCCGCGCGCAGCTTCACCACCGTGCTTCCCGCCGCGCCGGCGCAGATCCCCGTCGCGCGCCGGCAGCTACGCGGCTGGCTGGGCCGGGTGCCCGTCGACGCGCACCGCGAGCACGACATCCTGCTGGCGACCGGGGAGGCGGTCACCAACGCGATAGAACACGGCAGCCACAGCGAAGCCCGCAGAACCGTGTCGGTCGAGGCCTTCCTGCGCGACGAGACCGTCGCAGTCACCGTCAGCGACACCGGCCGATGGGTCGGCGACTCCTCGGCCAGCATGCGCGCCCAGCGTCGCGGGCGCGGGCTCACCATGATCGGTGGGCTGGCCGACCGCGTCGACACCGCGCGCACTGCCTCGGGCACCCGGGTGACGCTGGAGTTCGAGCGCGCCGCGCCCTAGGCCTCCTCCATCGCGTCGCCGAGTTCCTCCAGCAGCTTGTTGTGGTGGTTGCTCGCCAGGAGGTGCCCGGTGGCGATCACCAGGGCGACGGGCCAGTCGATGAGTTCCAGCGCGGCCAGCGCGGCCAGGCCGCCGTAGTAGGCCAGCTGCTCGGGCCGCGGAATCCCCAGCTGACCGAAAACCGGCAGGTTCACGGCGAAGGTCTCGCCTTCCCGGATTTTTTGCACCGCGTCGCGCTGGGACGTCCCCCGGCGAGCCTTCTTTTCTGCCATCATTTGCCTTCCGGTAACACAGGATTTGCCGCTCGGCCGGGTCGTGCGGTCACCGTGTGGAGTATGTCGAGGACCGAGGCCCTGACCGATCCGATGGTTTCGACGTTAGCCTCCCTGCTGGCCGTGCCGCTGCGGGAGCTTTACGCGCTGGCCTGGCGGGCGGGGCTGGTTGAGGTCGTCGAGCCTGCTCAGGCGGCTCGGATCGATCCCGGGCTTCGAACCGCGGTCCCACCACGGCCACGGCCACGGTCGCCGCAGCGGCGGCTCCCAGGCCCTGAACCCACCCGAACGGGCCAAGCGGCGTACAGCCGAGCAGCTGGCTGACCCCGGGAATGCTGATCAGCGTCCCCACAAAGGCGAGCGAGCCCGCCGCGGTCAGCACCACCATCGGGGCCTGCGACTCCAGCACCGTCTGGCCCAGCTCGGTGCCCACCAGCGCGACCAGAGCCACGGTGGACGCGCGCTGCGGGCGCCCGGTGACGCCGGCCATGGCCCACGCCGCCGTCGCCGCCGCCGCGGTCGTGACGCCGCGCACGGCCACGGCGTGCCACAGCGCGGGCTGATCGGCGCCGCGCAGGTTGGGGTCCACGGTGCCGCGCGGCTTGCTGACCGCCAGCGCCGCCGCCGGCAGCGCGTCGGTGAGCGTGTTGACCAGCAGCAGCTGGCGGGTGTTCAGCGGCGAGGTCCCCGTGATCGCGCTGCCGATGATCGCGAAGATCACCTCGCCGGCGTTGCCGCCGAGCAGCACCGACACCGCGGCCTGCACCCGCCGCCAGAGCTGGCGCCCCTCCTCGACGGCTTCCAGCAGCGCTTCGATGCGGCCGTCGACCAGGACCACATCGGCCACCAGGTGGGCGGGGTCGCTGCCGTGCGCGACCACGCCGATGCCGACCGTGGCCGCCCGGATGGCGGCGGCGTCGTTGGCCCCGTCGCCCACCATCGCGGTGCGCACCCCGGCGCTCTCCAGCGTCTGGACGACCTGGACCTTGTTCTCGGGTGTCATTCGCGCGAAGATCACGCGTTCGGTCACCACGCGCTCCTGTTCCTTGCGGGACAGCGAATCCCATTCCGCGCCGCTGATGACCTGACCGGCGGCCACCGGCAGGCCGAGCTCCTCGGCGATCGCCTTGGCGGTGATCGGGTGGTCGCCGGTGATCAGCTTGATGCCCACGCCCTGGGAGCGCAGGGTGCCGATCAGGCCGGCGGATTCCGCGCGCGGGGTGTCGGACAACCCGAGGAATCCCGTCAGCGTCAGCCCGTCTGTGCAGTACTCGGCGATGCGGTCGGGGTCGTCCCGGATCGCCCTGGCCTGTTGCGGGCTCAGCCGGCGCCGCGCCACCGCGATCACCCGCAACCCGCCGGCGGCCATGCCGGCGACGGTGCCGTCCATCTCGGCTGTGTCGCCGCACGCGGCCAGCACCACCTCGGGCGCACCCTTGACGGTCAGCTCGGGTCCGGTCGCCGAGGCCGAGAACGCCCGGCCGGAGCGGAACGGTAGGTGCGCGTTGGGAACGGCGCCGTTCGCCACCCCGGATTTTTCCGCCGCCTCGACGATGGCGACGTCGGTCGCGTGGGCCTGCGGGCCGCCGTTGGCTGCCGGGGCGGCGTGCGCCGCGCAGCGCAGCACCTCGGCTTCGGCGGCCTCCGAGACATGTGAAACGCCCGCCGCGGGACGGACCTCCGACACCCGCAGCCGGTTCTCCGACAGCGTCCCGGTCTTGTCGAAGCAGACCACCTCGATGCGGCCGAGCGCCTCGACCGAACGCGGAACGCGAACCAGCGCACCGAATTTCGTCAACCGGCGGGCCGACGCCGCCTGCGCCAGCGTCGCCACCAGCGGCATCCCCTCGGGGACCGCGGCCACGGCGATGGCGATCGCGCTGGACACCGCCTGCTGCAACCCGGTGCGGCGCAGCAGCCCGAGCGCGCCGACCGCCGCGCCGCCGGCGATGCTGACCGGTAGCGCCCGCGTGGTGAGCTGGCCCAGCTGGTGCTGCAGGCCGATGTCGGAGGACAGCTCCCCGGAGATGAGGTCGGCGGCGCGGCGCTGCTGGGTGTCGGCGCCCACCGCGGTCACCAGCGCGACCGCGGTGCCGGCCACCACGGTGGTCCCGGCGAACAGCATGCAGCGGCGCTCGGCGAGGGGGGTGCCGGGCGTGGCCTCGACCTGCTTGTCCACCGACAGCGACTCCCCGGTGAGCGTCGACTCGTCGACCTCGACGTCGATCTCCTCGATGATGCGGGCGTCGGCGGGCACCACCTCGTGCGTGCGCACCTCGATGACGTCGCCGGGCCGCAGCTGCGCGGCGTCGACGTCGGCGTAGGACCGTTGGCCGCCCGGGCCGCTGAGCACCCGGCGGGCCGGCGGAATCTGCAGCGCCAACAGGTGGCTCAGCCGCTTCTCGGCGCGCAGCCGCTGGGCCGCGGCGAGGATCGAGTTCCCGGTCAGCACCGTGCCCACCAGCACGGCGTCCACGGGGGAACCGAGGATCGCGCTGGCGGCCGAGCCGAGCGCCATCACCGGCGTCAGCGGGTCGGACAGCTCCGCGCGCACGGCCTTGGCCAGCTGCCAGATCGATTGCGCGAGCGACTCGTCCGGCTGCACGCCCGGATGGTAGGGCTGCGGGGCCGCCGCGGCCGAGTGGGGGTCGGGCAGGGCTTTGCGGACCTGCTCGACGGACATCGCGTGCCATTCGTGCGTGGCCGCCGGCCGTGGGGTGTCGGCGTTGAGGATTCCGCGCGCGAGCAGGTACCCCGACACCAGCCCGGCCGCCGCGCCGGCGTTGACCGTCTCGGACCCGAGATTGCCCCGCACGCCCGGGATCATGAACAGCGAGCCCATCGCGGTGGCGCCGGCCGAGATGCCGATGCCGCGCTGCACGGCCGTCCGCGCCGCCGGCAGCGCGTGCAGCACCCGCCAGGCGGCATCGAGCCCGGGCAGCAGCAGGTCGGCCTGCCAGGGCGGCGGGCCCTGGGCGGCCAGTACGCCCAGCGACAGGTTGGCGGACGAAAGCGCTTGCGCGCCGGCCGAAGACAGCACCGCCACGCTGCGGCCCGCTTGCTGCAGATCGGTGACCGCGCGCGCGAGCGCCTTGTCCAGCGCCTTGTCCGAGGACCCGTTCGTGGCGCCGCGCAGCGGGCGGATGTCGTCGAACGCGGGCCGCAGCTCGCCCAGCGAGTCGGTGTCGACCGTCACCAGCTCCGCCCCGCTGCGGTGCGCCTCGGCGACCACGGCCGAGGCCAACGGGTCGTGCGCGGAAAGCAAGAGCGCCTCGACCTTCGAACCCGGCTGCCCGTTGGACCCACCCGGTACCGGGCGCCAGCCGGGGGACAGCCCGTTTGTCTCCAGCATGAGCAGGGCGCGGTTCCACGCCGCGGACAGCTCGCGGTCCGCGGCGCCGCGGATGCGGGCCACCCGCAGGGTGCCGGTGCACAAGACCCGGGGATCGATGACGATCGCGTCGACCTTGTCCAGCCGGCGCAGGCTTTCCGGGCGCATCGGCAACACCGCGTGCCGCTCGGCCAGCCCCCGCGCCAGGGTGGTGGCGAACGCCTCCGGCGTGGTCCGGTTGGCCTTGGGCGCGGTGACCGCCACCGCGGTGGCCGCCATGTTCGGGTTGCGGGTGCCGGCGCCGAGCGCGCCGGCGCTGAGCGACTGCAGCAGGGCGAAGCGGCGCACGCTGCGCTCCATGCCCCGCGACGGCTGCGGGCGCGGCGACAGCCGGGCGGGCGGTTGGTCGGCGTGCCGGGCCAGCTCGGGCTCGTGGCGCTCCCAGGCCTGCGCCTCGGCGCGGACCTCGGCGGCCTTGAGCGACTGCATCGTCAGCCCGATCGCCAACGACGACAGCGACTGGGAGAAGGCCTGGCTGGTCGCGTGGGCCAGCGTGAGCACGGTGTCGGTGCCCGGCCCGCCGATGGCGTCCTCGAGCAGGCGGCGCAGCCAGGGCTGGTAGTCGAAGAACGTCAGGCTCGCGCCGACCACCGGCGGCAGCGGCGGGCGGCGCAACGCGCGGCCCGTGAGCGCGATGCCCAGCCCGGCGGCGTTGGCGGCCATCGTCAGTGCCCTGGTCGCCAGCACGACGCCGTCGCCGGGCAGGTTACCCACCGGTGTTGGTTTGTCTTCGCTTGTGCCGCAGGACCTTTCGGCTTCCCCGACCAGCCGGCACAGGTCCCGCAGCGACGTGTCGGGGTCGCCGATGGCGACGACGACACGCGACAGCGGATAGTTCAGGCTGGCCGATGTGACGCCGGGGTGGCCCCGGATCGCGTCGAGCACCGCCCGGCCGAGTTCACCGTCGGCGGCGTCGGCGAGGCCGCGCACCTCGATCCAGGCGCGGCTCGGCCCGCGCCAGCAGTGCCGGCTCAGCGCTTCGTGGGGCAGGTCGCCGGACAGCGCCCGGGCGCCTTCGCGCACGGGTATCGCGGCGATCTCGATGCCGGTCCTGGCGACCTGCAGACCCGCGGAGACAGCGCGCGCGGGCAGCGAACGTCTTATGAAAGTCGGGATGCTCAACAGTCGATCAGGGGTTCCCGCTCAGCTGGTGCTGCGCAGCGCGGCACCGCCGGCACGGCGGCCGGTCGTCTTCTTGGCCGCTTTGCCGGGAGCCTTGCGCGCCGGGGCTTTCTGCGCCTTGGCCGGGGCCTCGGGCGGCGTCGGCACGGTCGTCAGCTTCGCCTTCGGCGGTGGCGTGGACCCCCGGTCCTGATGGCTCAGCCGCTGCAACACCAGGGCCCCACCGCCGACCGCGAGCAACACCGGCCACTCGACCAATCCGGTCACGCCGAGCGCGCTGATAGCCAGCGCGGCGGCCGCCGTCGATTTCCTGCCGGAGTCGAGCCCACTCTGAATGCCGTCGGCGGCTCCCTTGACGCCGCCGACGACCCCGCTCACCGCCGCGCCCCCGATGGCGCCGGCGACGCTGGTGGTCGCCGTCGCCGCGCGATTCACCGTTCGACCTACGTTGCGGACTGCTCCGCCAACGACACTCATGATGACTCCCTGAACCCGTGATCTGTAATCACAGTACGCCGGTCGGAAGACGGCGGCGATGTGAAAGTCAGGGATTCATATCCATTGCAAATAGTTTTATATCGATATCGACTACCACCGGCGCGTGGTCGCTGGGCGTCTTGCCCTTGCGTTCGTCGCGGACGATCTGCGCGCCGGTCACGCGCGCGGCCAACGCCGGCGAGGCGAGGATGAAGTCGATGCGCATGCCGCGGTTCTTCGGGAACCGCAGCTGGGTGTAGTCCCAATAGGTGTAGACGCCCGGGCCTGGGGTGAAAGGCCTTACCACGTCGGCGAATTGGGCGTCGACGATGGCCTCGAAGGCCCGGCGTTCCGGCTCCGAAACGTGCGTGGCGCCGGCATAGAACTCGGTGCTCCAGACGTCGTCGTCGGTGGGGGCGATGTTCCAATCGCCGACCATGGCGATCGGCGCCGCCGGGTCGTCGCGCAGCCAGCCCGCGGCCGTATCACGCAGCGCGGCAAGCCAATCCAGTTTGTAGTAGTAGTGCGGATCGCCCAGCGCGCGGCCATTGGGGACATACAGGCTCCACACCCGGACGCCGCCGCAGGTGGCGCCCAGCGCCCGCGCCTCGGCCGAGGCGGCGACGTCCGGCTTACTCGACCAGGTGGGCTGGCCCTCGAAGCCGACCTGCACATCGTCGAGGCCGACGCGCGAGGCGATCGCTACGCCGTTCCATTGGTTGAAGCCGACGTGTGCCACCTCGTAGCCGAGTTCGTAGAGCGGCAGCGTCGGGAATTGGCCGTCGGCGCATTTGGTCTCCTGCATGGCCAGCACGTCGACGTCGGCGCGCTCGAGCCAGTCGGTGACGCGGGTCAGCCGGCTGCGAATGGAGTTCACGTTCCAGGTGGCGAGCCGCAAGCTTGCTCCTTATCTCGGCGCGGGGAAATAGCGGGTGTGATGGTGCAGCCGAAACCCCAACGCCTCGGCCAGCGCAGCGCTGCCGGCGTCGTGCACGCGCAGGTAGCCCCGGGTCGCGCCCAGGCTCGCGCCCCAGGCCAACAGGGCTTCGCCGTCGTCCGGTGTGACCGGCGGCCCCTGCGGGGACAGGCCCACCCAGCGGGTGCCGTCCGGTGCGTCCGACACCGCCGCGCCCGGCCGCCGCGCCACGCCGGTGTCCGGCCGTGCCGCCGGCGCGCCCGACACGTCGCGCACCGTCACCCGTTCGGTGTGTTCGCTGACCCGCCCCCGGGGGACCGGCAGCAGTCGATCGGCGATGGCCAGCCGCGGGGTCAGGCCCCGGGCGTCGTACCATGCGATGATCGCCGGGATCGCGCTCGGCCGTGCCGAAATATCCAGCGGCATAGCCGAATTGAAGACCAGGCCCGCACCTGCGCGGACCCGCAGCAGCCAGCCGTCGAGCCAGGCGTGCTCGTCGGTGGGCCAGGCCGCCGCGGCCGCGCGCTCGAGCGCCCGGATCTCCGAGGTGCGCACCGGCGCGTACGTCAGTTCCCGCACCGCCACGACGTCGGCGAGCGCACATTCGAACACCTCACCCGTTTTGGTCCGCAGCCGCACCGCCGGATCGACCGCCAGCAGGTGTCCTATCGCGTCGGTCAGCGGGGGCACCGACCCTTGCGCGCGCCGGTAGCGAACCATCACCCGCGTTCCCAGCGGTGGCCACGAGACCATCAGTGACCGAACGGGTCCGGCCCCTCGCCCGGTTGCCACGACAGGCCCGGGACACCCCAACCGTGGGACTTCACCGCGCGTTTGGCGCTGCGCGCGTAGCGGCCGATGAGGCGGTCGAGGTACAGGAAGCCGTCCAGGTGACCCGTCTCGTGCTGCAGCATCCGCGCGAACAGGTCGGTGCCCTCGATGGTGACCGGGCTGCCGTCGGCGTCGAGCCCGCTGACCCGCGCCCACTTCGCGCGGCCGGTGGGGAACGATTCGCCCGGTACCGACAGGCAGCCCTCCTCGTCGGCGCCCGGGTCCGGCATCGTCTCGGGGATGTCGGAGGTTTCCAGGACCGGGTTGATGACGACGCCGCGGCGGCGGTCGGTCAGGCCGCGGTCTTCGGCGCAGTCGTAGACGAACAGCCGCAGGGAGTACCCGATCTGGTTGGCGGCCAGGCCGACGCCGTGCGCGGCGTCCATGGTGTCGTACATGGTGGCGATCAACTCGGGCAGCTCGGCGGGCAGCGAGCCGTCGGCGCCGACGGCCACCGGCGTCGTCGGGGTGTGCAGGACCGGGTCTCCGACGATGCGTATGGGTACGACTGCCATGGTCGGCTAGCTTATCGGCCGACTCGCGGGTCTGGATTACGGCTTGAGGGTTCTCGGCGTGGTTCAATATTCGCCGAAACATGCCCCTACATAAGTCAAGTCATTCGAGCACGTTGAGAATCGCCGGAAGGGTCCAGGGGAAGCGATATGGACAGCGCCATGGCGCGGGCAAATCGATCGGGGGACGACGCTGACATCGCCGATGGCCTCACCCGCCGTGAACACGACATCCTGGCGTTCGAGCGCCAGTGGTGGAAGTACGCGGGGGTCAAAGAAGACGCCATCAAAGAGCTGTTCTCGATGTCGGCGACGCGCTACTACCAGGTGCTCAACGCGCTCGTCGATCGGCCCGAGGCGCTGGCCGCCGACCCGATGCTGGTGAAGCGGCTGCGGCGGCTGCGCGCCAGCCGGCAAAAGGCGCGCGCGGCGCGCCGCCTCGGCTTCGAGGTGACCTGACCGGGCCGTGCCTGTGCCGGCTCTTGCGCTTTCCTGGCTACAGTGGGCTCGATGAAAGAGCGCGTTCCCGACTCCACCGGCCTCCCACTGCGGGCCATGGTGATGGTGCTGCTGTTTTTGGGCGTCATCTTCCTGCTGCTCGGCTGGCAGGCGCTGGGTTCGTCGGGAAACTCCGACGACGAGTCGGCGTCGCCGGTCTCGGGCGCGACCAGCACCACCAGCGCGCCGGCCACCTCGAAGGCGCCGGCGAACCAGGCCGAGGTGCGGGTCTACAACATCTCGTCCCAGGAGGGCGTCGCCGCGCGCACCAAGGACGAGCTCACGGCCGCGGGTTTCAACGTCACCAAAACCGACAACCTGACGGTTCCGGATGTCACGGCAACCACGGTGTACTACACCGACGCCGACGGTGAGCATGCCACCGCCGACGCGGTGGGCAAGAAGCTGGGCGCGCCCGTGCAGCCCCGGATTCCCGCGCTCAACGACCAGCCGCCCGGCGTCATCGTTTTGGTGACCGGCTGACGTTAGGCTTCGGTTATGTCCAAGCACCGCAACGTCGCTGCCGCCGCCCTGTCCGCCGTCACCCTGGTGAGCGCGTGCTCGTCGCCCCAGCACGCGTCGTCGTCGCCGGGCACCACGCCGGCGGTGTGGACCGGGTCGAACGCGCCGACGGCAGCGTCGGGGACCGAGGGTGCCGAGCAGCAGCCCGTGGCGCGGAGCCTGACCACCCGACTGAAGGGACCCGACGGGGTCGAGGTCGCGACCGCCAAGTTCGACTTTTCCAACGGCTACGCCACCATCACCATCGCGACTTCCGGTGCCGGTCACCTCGCGCCCGGCTTCCACGGGGTGCACATCCACAAGGTGGGCAAGTGCGAGGCCAATTCGACCGCCCCGACCGGCGGGGCGCCCGGCGACTTCCTGTCCGCGGGCGGGCACTTCCAGGCGCCCGGGCATTCCGCCGAGCCCGCCAGCGGCGACCTGACCTCGCTGCAGGTCCGCAAAGACGGAGTCGGGATGCTGGTGACCACCACGGACGCGTTCTCCCTGGAGGACCTGACCGCCGGCGAGAAGACCGCGATCATCATTCACGCCGGCGCCGACAACTTCGCCAACATCCCGCCGGAGCGCTACAGCCAGACCAACGGAACGCCGGGTCCCGACCACACGACGATGACCACCGGTGACGCCGGTAAGCGGGTGGCGTGCGGTGTCATCGGTGCCGGCTAGCGAGCCCGTCAAAAAGCCCGGGGCCCGTATCGATTTCGCGCCCTCACCGCGCCCGACCATCGGCGTGGAGTGGGAGTTCGCGCTCGTCGACGCGAAGACCCGCGACCTGAGCAACGAGGCCACCGCGGTCATCGCCGAGATCGGCGAAAACCCGCGTGTGCACAAGGAATTGCTGCGCAACACCGTCGAAGTGGTCAGCGGCATCTGCGACTGCACCGCCGAGGCGATGGAGGACCTGCGCGAGACGCTGCGCCCGGCCCGCCAGGTCGTCCGCGACCGCGGCATGGAGCTGTTCTGCGCCGGGGCCCATCCGTTCGCCCAGTGGTCCGCGCAGCAGCTGACCGACGCGCCGCGCTACGCCGAGCTGATCAAACGCACCCAGTGGTGGGGCCGCCAGATGCTGATCTGGGGGTTGCACGTGCACGTCGGGATCTCCTCGGCGAACAAGGTGATGCCGATCATGACCTCGCTGCTCAAGTACTACCCGCACCTGCTGGCGCTGTCCGCGTCGTCGCCGTGGTGGGGCGGCGAGGACACCGGGTACGCCAGCAACCGGGCGATGATGTTCCAGCAGCTGCCCACCGCCGGACTGCCGTTTCACTTTCGGCGCTGGTCGGAGTTCGAAGGCTTCGTCTACGACCAGAAGAAGACCGGCATCATCGACCACATGGACGAGATTCGTTGGGACATCAGGCCTTCGCCCCACCTGGGCACGCTGGAGGTGCGGGTCTGCGACGGCGTGTCCAACCTGCGCGAGCTCGGCGCGCTGGTCGCGTTGACGCACTGCCTGATCGTGGACCTGGATCGCAGGCTCGACGGCGGCGAGACGCTGCCGACCATGCCGCCCTGGCACGTCCAGGAGAACAAGTGGCGCGCGGCCCGTTACGGGTTGGACGCGGTGATCATCCTGGACGCCGACAGCAACGAGCGATTGGTCACCGAGGACCTCGACGAGCTGCTGAATCGTCTTGAGCCCGTTGCCAAGTCGCTGCACTGCAGCGACGAGCTGGCCGCGGTGGCCGAGATACCGCGCCTGGGCGCCTCATACCAGCGGCAGCGGCGGGTGGCCGAGGAGCACGACGGGGACCTGCGCGCGGTCGTCGACGCGCTGGTGGGCGAGTTGGAAACCTGATGACCGATCCCGTTGAGCTGGCGATGTTTCCGCTCGAATCGGCGCTGCTGCCCGGCCAGGAGCTGCCGCTGCGCATCTTCGAGCCGCGCTACGGTGCGCTGGTGCGACGCTGCCTGGAGCGCGACGAGCCGTTCGGCGTCGTGCTGATCGCGCAGGGCCGCGAGGTCGGCGGCGGCGACGCGCGCTGCGACGTCGGCGTGCTGTCCCGCATCGCCGAGCACGCCGACCTCGGCGCGGGCCGCTACGCGCTGCGCTGCCAGACCGGCGAGCGGATCCGGGTGTCGCAGTGGCTGCCCGACGATCCGTACCCGCGCGCGACGGCGGCGGTCTGGCCCGACGAGCCGGGGGATCCGGTCGGTGACGCGGCGCTGCTCGACCTCGAGGACCGGGTGATGGCGTTGTTCGAGCGGATCGCGCAGGCTCGCGGCGCGCAACTGCCGGAGCGCGAGGTGCTTTTGGGTGAGCGCGAATCCGACCCCGGGAGAAGGCTCTTCGCGCTGGCGTCGCGCATCCCGATCGGCGCGGCCGATCGCTACGGCGTGCTGTCGGCCCCGTCGGCCGCGGACCGGCTCGCCGCGCTGAGCGAGGCCGTCGACGCGCTTGCCGACGTGGTGGAGTTCCAGCTGTCCGAATAGGGGTGACGCGATGAGTGCCGACCTGACGATCGAGATCGACGAGGGTGTGGCGGTGCTGACGCTGAACCGCCCCGACCACCTCAACGCCTACACCGCCGAGATGGGCCGCTTGCTGAGCCGGGCGTACCGGGACTGCGACGCGGACGACGACGTCCGCGCTGTGGTGGTCACCGGGGCGGGCCGTGCCTTCTGCGCCGGTGCGGACTTCTCGGGCAACATCTCGCCGTTCGACGCCCCGGCCGGCGACAGCGCGTTCTCCGCGTCGCCGATCGACCCGGCCGCCTTCGAGTTGCGCAAACCGGTGATCGCCGCGCTCAACGGGCACGCCATCGGCATCGGGCTGACCATCGCCCTGCAGGCCGACATCCGCATCGTGGCCGAGGACGCGAAATACGGTGTGGTGCAGGTGCGCCGGGGGGTGATCCCGGACTGCATGTCGCACTGGACCCTGACGCATCTGGCCACCCTGGGGGTGGCCGCCGAGCTGCTGCTCACCGGGCGCACCTTCAGCGGCGGCGAGGCGGTGACGCTCGGCGTCGCCAACCGGGCGCTGCCCGCCGAGCGGGTGCTCGGCCACGCGCTGGAGATGGCGCGCGACATCGCGGCCCACGTGGCCCCGATGTCCGCGGCGCTGTGCAAGCGGCTGCTGTGGGACGCCGCGATCAACAACTACAGCCCGCGACAGGTCGCGTCGCTGGAAACCCTGCTGCACCAACGGGTGATGGGCACCGCCGACGCCCGCGAGGGGGTCAGCGCGTTCCTGGACCGCCGGCCGCCGCGGTTCAGTTCGCGGCTTTCGGCAGACTGGTCGCCGCTGCCGGAGCCGTGAGCGGCGCTATCCCGATTCGGCGAACGCGCGTAACGACTCCACCTGCGCGGGGTCCAGCGACGGGCGCACCGCCGCGCGGGCCGCGTCGAGGTCGGCGGCCGTCACGTCGGTGGCGTCGAGGGAGCGCCGCATGGCGGTCAGCGCGGCCTCCCGCAGCAGCGCCACGCAGTCGGCGGCGCTGTAGCCCTCCAGGCCGGCGGCCACCCCGTCGAGGTCGACGTCGGCGCTCAACGGAATGGATTTGCCCGCCGTGCGCAGGATTTCGCCGCGGGCCGCGGCGTCGGGCGGCTCGACGAACACCAACCGCTCCAGCCGGCCGGGGCGCAGCAGCGCCGGGTCGATCAGGTCGGGCCGGTTGGTGGCGCCCAGCACCACGACGTCACGCAGCGGGTCGATCCCGTCCAGCTCGGTCAGCAGCGCGGCCACCACCCGGTCGGTCACGCCGGAGTCGAAGCTCTGCCCGCGCCGCGGGGCCAGCGCGTCCACCTCGTCGAGGAACACCAGCGACGGGGCCGAGTCCCGGGCCCGCCGAAACAGTTCTCGCACAGCCTTTTCCGAGCTGCCCACCCACTTGTCCATCAGTTCGGAGCCCTTGACGGCGTGCACGCTCAGCTGCCCGGTGCTGGCCAGGGCGCGGACCACGAACGTCTTGCCGCAGCCCGGCGGGCCGTACAGCAGCACCCCGCGCGGGGGATCGACGCCGAGCCTCGCGAAGGTGTCGGGGTGCTGCAGCGGCCACAACACCGCCTCGGTCAGCGCCTGGCGGGCCTCGGCCATGTCGCCGACGTCGTCCAGAGTCACGTTACCGACCGTGATCTCCTCGCCGGCCGAACGCGACAGCGGCCGGATGACGCTGAGCGCGCCGGCGAGGTCGTTCTGGTTCAGCTTCGGCGGCCGGCCGTCGGCGCTGGCCCGCGAGGCCGCCCGCAGCGCGGCCTCGCGCACCAGGGCGGCGAGGTCGGCGACGACGAAACCCGGCGTGCGCCCGGCGATTTCGTCGAGGTCGAGATCGCCGGCGGGAACCGGCTTGAGCAGCGCCTCCAGCAGCGCCTTGCGGGTGGCGGCGTCGGGCAGCGGCAGGCCCAGCTCGCGGTCGCACAAATCGGGTGCCCGCAGCCGCGCGTCGAGCTGGTCGGGTCGTGCCGAGGTGGCGATCAGGGCGACGCCGCCGGTCGCGACGGCGGCGCGCAGCTCGCCCAGGATCAGGGCGGCCACCGGTTCCGCGTCGGCCGGCAGCAGGGCGTCGGCGTCGGCGATCAGCAGGACGCCGCCGCCGTCGCGCACGCGCTGCACCGCCGTGGCCACCGTCTTCAGACGGTCGTCGGCGGCCAGCGCGCCGGCTTCGGGGCCGTCCAGTTCGATGACCCGGCGGCCGTCGCACACCGCCCGCACCAGCGTCACCTTGCCCACGCCGGGCGGCCCCGACACCAGCACCCCGAGGTTGGTGCCGGCGCCGAGGGTCTGCAGCAGGTGGGGCTCGTCGAGCGCGAGCTTGAGCCATTCGGCGAGCTTGGCGGCCTGTGGTTGCGAGCCCTTGAGCTCCTCGACGAGGACGTCCGGGGCGCCGGTGGTCAGTTGTTCGCGCGACGACACCGCCGCCCCGGTTCCCCAGGTGACCAACGAGTTCGGCTGCACGCTGACCGGCCCGTCGGGGTCGACGCCCGTGACGGTCAACAGCTCGGAGGTCCAGCTGATCCCGACGGCCGCGGCAAGCGCCCGGGTGGCCTCTGAGGTGGACGTGCCGGGCCCCAGGTCGCGGGGCAGCAGCGACACCGCGTCGCCGACCGTCATCACCTTGCCCAGCAACGCCTGCCGCAGCGCGACCGGCGTCAGCGAGGTGGCGGCCATCGCCGAGCCGGACAGCGTCACCGACCGCGCGCCATAGACCGTGACCGCGGTGACGATCACCGCGGTGCCCTCCCGCAGCCCGGCGTTGGACAGCGTCACGTCGTCGAGCAGCACCGTGCCGACCGGCGTGTCCGGGCCGGACAGGCCCGCGACCGCCGCCGTGGTCCGCGACCCGGTCAGCGACACCGCGTCCCACTCCCGGATCCCAAGCGCCGCAACGGCATTCGGATGTAGGCGAACCACGCCACGGCGCGAGTCGACGGCGGAGGTGTTCAGCCGGGCGGTGAGGGTGAGCTGACGCGCCGCACCGGGGCCGGGCATCATCTCAGGCGCCCGCTCGGCTTCCGCAGCCCCAGCCGCGTCATCGACCGCCGGTTGGGCTGCGCCCGGCGGTTCGCGCGCCGCACCGCGCGCCGCTGCTTGGGCTGGTCGTCCCACACCTCGGGGTGCTTGTCGAGCCAGCGTTTGGTGTGGATCGCAAACGGCACGTGGCACAGGTAGGCGATGATGATCACCCAGATGGTGATGAATGGCTGCAACACCGCGGCGGCGGCAAAGAGCACCAGCACCAGCAGCACGGCGGTGGCGTAGTTCGGCGCCACCCGCACGGTGTGCATCTTGCGCATCGGGATCCCGCTGACCATCAGCATGGCGGTCCCGGTCACCCAGATGCACAAAAACCACACCGAGGTCCACCAGCCCTCACCGAACTGCAGCTTGAGCCCCATCAGGCCGATCATCGAGACCGCGCCCGCGGGCGCGGGCATCCCGACGAAGAATTCGTGCGTGTAGGGCGGCAGCGTCCCGTCGGCCTGCAGCGCGTTGTAGCGCGCCAGGCGCAGCACGACGCACACCGCGTAGAACAGCACCACCGCCCAGCCGATCGGCCACTTCGACAGCATCGACACGTAGAGCACCAGCGCGGGCGTCACCCCGAAATTCACGGCGTCGGCCAGCGAGTCGATCTCTGCCCCCATGCGCGTCTGCGCGTCTAGCATGCGGGCCACCCGGCCGTCGAGCCCGTCCAGGATGGCCGCCGCCACGATCAGCGCCATCGCGGGCACCGGCTGGTGCTGCAGCGCGAACCGGATCGAGGTCAGTCCCGCGCAGATGGACAGCACCGTCATCGCGCTCGGCAGGATCTGTAGGTTCATCGCCCGCCCGCGGGGCCTGCTGATCATGGCAGTTCGGCCAGGACGGTCTCGCCGGCGACGGCGCGCTGGCCCACCTTCACCAGCGGTTCGGTCCCGGGCGGCAGGTAGGTGTCCAGCCGGGAGCCGAACCGGATCAGGCCGTAGGTGTCGCCGATCGACAACTTGTCCCCGGCGCGGGCGTCGCAGACGATGCGGCGCGCCAGCAGCCCCGCGACCTGCACGGCCACCACCTCGGCGCCGGTGTCGGTGCGCAGCCGCAGGCTGGTGCGCTCGTTGTCGGTGCTCGCCGCGGGCAGGTCGGCCGAGCCGAAGCGGCCCGGCCGGTGGTGCACGGCGATCACCTCGCCGCTGACCGGGGCCCGCTGCACGTGCGCGTCCAGCAGCGACAGGAAGATGCTGACCCGCGGCAGCGGCGCCTCGCCCATGCCGAGCTCGGCGGGTGGGGCGGCCGCGTCGATCACGCAGATCTCCCCGTCGGCCGGCGCGACCACGGCGCCGGGCCGGGTGGGCGGCACCCGCGGGGGATGACGGAAGAACCCCGCGCAGGCGCCGGCGGCCAGCAGGCCGGCCCGGCGCAGCCAGCGGTGGTTGCGTCCGGCCAGCGCGGTGACCAGGCCGGCGGCGATGAACGGGCGGCCGGCCGGATGCACGGGCGGAACGGCGGAGCGCACCAACTCCAACGCGTGCTGGGGGCTGAAGGCCGGGTCCTCGGCGGTCGGGGCGACGGTGCGGGGGCGTCTTGCCACGCGGCCAGCTTACTGAGCCCCGGTGGTTCGCATCGGCGCGCACGGGGAACGATGCGGGGGACATGCCTTCAGACGACGGACGCGCGACCCGACTGCGCCGCGCGAAGATCGGTGTCACCGCCGCCTTCGTCGCCCACGCCGTGGCGTTCTCCTCGTGGGCCGCCCACATCCCGCGGGTCAAGACCGAACTGGGCCTGTCCGACGCGGCCCTGGGCACGGCCTTGTTCGGGGCGCCGCTGGGCTCGGTCGCGGCCACGGCGTTCGCCCACTGGGCGCTGCCGCGCTGGGGCAGCCGCAGGCTGGTACCGCTCACGATGGCCGGCTACGCGGCCGCGGGCACGACGGTCGGGCTGGCCGCGTCGGGGGCCTGGCTGTTCGCGGCGCTGGCGCTGTGGGGCTTCTTCCAGGGCGGCCTGGACGTCGCGATGAACACCCAGGCCGCCGCGGTCGAGCGGCTGGGCCGCACGCCGATCATGGCCCGCTTCCACGGCATGTGGAGCGTCGGCGCGTTGCTGGGCGCCCTGATCGGCGCGGCGTGCGTCGGCGCGGGCGTCGGCCTGCTGGCGCAGTTGACGGTCCTCGGGGCCGCGGTCCTGCTCGTTGTGGCAGCGCTGACCCGGCGCCTGATCCCCGACGACGCGGCCGGGACCGACCCCGGCCAACCGGGGCGGCCCTGGATGGCCTGGAAGTCGAAGACCGTGGGAATCCTTGCGGCCGTGGCGTTTGCGTCCTTCCTGTGCGAGGGCGCCGCCACCGACTGGTCGGCCAATTACGTACGCAACGTCGTCGGCGCCGGCCCCGGCGTCGCCGCCCTGAGCTACGTGGCCTACACGCTGACGATGGTCGTGACGCGGTTCGGCGCCGCGCGGCTGCACGCGCGGGTCTCCAGCCGCGCGTTGCTGCCGGCGCTCGCGCTGCTCGCCGTGGTCGCCATGAGCGTGACGCTGGCGACGGCCGACCCCGTGGTGAGCGTCGTCGGGTTCGCGGGCCTGGGGGCCGGGGTGGCGCTGCTGGTGCCGACGGCGTTCAGCGCGGCCTACTCGGCGAGCGGCGCGGGGTCGGCGATCGCGATCGTCGCCGCGACCGGCTGGGTGGGCTACCTGCTCGGCCCGCCGCTGATCGGGCATCTGGCCGGATGGGTTGGGCTGTCGGCGGCGCTGGTCACGATTCCGGTGATGATGTGCGTGGCCGCGCTCGCCATCCGCCGCACGGGCGCGTTCGACAAGGCCGACGAGTTCCACCGCGACGTGGCGGGCAGCCCCGCCGGTTAGGTGAGGTCCCAGACCTGCAGTTCGGTTCCCTCCGGCACCTCGACGACGTCTTCGGGTATGTCCAGCAGCGCGTTCGCCGACGCCAGCCACCGCAGATGGTGCGACGCCGGCGGCCCGTAGCTGGTGACGCTGGCTGTCCCGTCTTCGTCGAGGTCGAGTAACGCCCGCCGGAACTGGCGCTTGCCGCCCGGCGAGGTCAGCGATTCGGCGAGCACCGCGGGCCGGTGCGGACGCTCCGGATCAGGCAGGCCCATGGCCCGGCGCAGCGCGGGGCGCAGGAACACCTCGAAGGAGACCAACGCGCTGACCGGGTTGCCGGGCAGGGTGACGATCGTGGCGCCGGCCACCCTCCCGATGCCCTGCGGCATGCCGGGTTGCATCGCCACCTTCACGAACTCCACCCCCTGGTCGCCCTCGCGGCCGAAGGCGTCCTTGACGACCTCGTAGGCCCCGGCGCTGACGCCGCCGCTGGTGATGATCACGTCGCAGTCGGCGGCGTAGCGGTCCAGCAGCGAACTGAACTGCGCCACATCGTCTTCGGCGGTCGCCACCGCGATCACCTCGGCGCCGGCCTCGCGCACCGCCCCGGCCAGCATGATCGAGTTCGACTCGTAGATCTGTCCGGGCCGCAGCGGCTCGCCCGGCCTCACCAGCTCCGAGCCGGTCGAGACCACCAGCACCCGCTGGCGCGGAACCACCGGCAGCTGCGCCATTCCCAGCGCCGCCGCCAGACCCAGCACGGCCGGGGTCACCACCTGGCCCTTGCGCAGCACGGTGGTGCCCGGCGCGACGTCCTCGCCGGCGCGCCGGATGTGCTTCCCCGGTCCGCGGGGCGCCAGGATCGCCACCTCGTCCACACCGCCGTCGGTGTCCTCGACGGGGACGACGGCCGTCGCGCCGGCCGGCAGCGGCGCGCCGGTCATGATGCGGTGCGCCGTTTTCGGCTGCAGCGTCAGCTCGTCGGTGCGCCCGGCGGGGATGTCCTCGGCGACGGGCAACACCACCGGGTGGTCGCGCGTGGCGTCGGTCGTGTCCTCGGCGCGTACCGCGTAGCCGTCCATCGCGGAGTTGTCGAAAACCGGCAGCGCCAGCGGCGCGACCACGTCGTCGGCCAACGCCCGCCCCTGGGCCTGCATCAGCGGGACCGCGACCGCCGGGCGGGCGCGGATCATCTCGGCTACGACTCGCTGATGCTCTTCGACTGAACGCACCCGGCCATTGTGCGCCTACTGGATCCAGTAGTTGTCGTGGCGGACGAACCACTCCCGGCGTTCGTCGTCGGTCATGTCCGCCAGCGACGCGAAGCCCTCGAAGTACGTCTCGCGCGGTGCGCCGGGCGCGAACAGCATCAGGATCGACGCCGGTTCGTCGGCCTCGTTGCGGAAGCCGTGGACGCCGCCGGGTGGGACATAGAGGAAGTCGCCCTGGTGGCCGTCGGCCCACTGGGTGCCGTCGTAGAGCTTCATCGTTCCGGACAGGACGAAGAACGCCTCGGACATGGCGCGGTGAAAGTGCGGTCCCGGCCCGCCGCCGGCCGGCGCGATGTCCACCCGGTACAGGCCGTAGTCGCCGTCGGTGGCCTGCTGATTGGCCAGGTAGTGGTACTTGGTGCCGGAGGTTTCGTAGTCGGGGGCCTCGTCGGCTCGCTTGAGCCAGGCGCTGACTTCGGGTTCGTCCTTGGTGTAGCGGGGCGGCGGGTAGGGCGGAACGGCGAGGGACATGACTCCAGTGTGGCCCTGCCGAGCGCACCGGCCGTTCTTGCACTCGGCATAGGCGAGTGCTAAGAATGACGTTGGCACTCGCGACCGGCGAGTGCTAGGTCGGGACGGTGAGACCAGCCTGGTCGTCCGTCGCGGGCACTGCGCCCGGCCAGCGTAAGTAACGGGGTGACTGACCCCTGTTTCATTCCCGATCCGGAGGAATCACTTCGCAATGGCCAAGACAATTGCGTACGACGAGGAGGCCCGTCGCGGCCTCGAGCGGGGCCTGAACAGCCTCGCCGACGCGGTAAAGGTGACGCTGGGCCCCAAGGGCCGCAACGTCGTCCTGGAGAAGAAGTGGGGCGCCCCCACGATCACCAACGATGGTGTGTCCATCGCCAAGGAGATCGAGCTGGAGGACCCGTACGAGAAGATCGGCGCCGAGCTGGTCAAGGAGGTCGCCAAGAAGACCGACGACGTCGCCGGTGACGGCACGACGACGGCCACGGTGCTGGCCCAGGCGCTGGTGCGCGAAGGGCTGCGCAACGTCGCCGCCGGGGCCAACCCGCTGGGCCTGAAGCGCGGCATCGAGAAGGCCGTCGAGAAGGTCACCGAGACCCTGCTGAAGTCGGCCAAGGAGGTCGAGACCAAGGACCAGATCGCGGCCACCGCCGCGATTTCCGCGGGTGACCAGTCGATCGGCGACTTGATCGCCGAGGCGATGGACAAGGTCGGCAACGAGGGCGTCATCACCGTCGAGGAGTCCAACACCTTCGGCCTGCAGCTCGAGCTCACCGAGGGCATGCGGTTCGACAAGGGCTACATCTCGGGCTACTTCGTCACCGACGCCGAGCGTCAGGAGGCCGTCCTCGAGGACCCGTACATCCTGCTGGTCAGCTCCAAGGTCTCGACCGTCAAGGACCTGCTGCCGCTGCTGGAGAAGGTCATCCAGGCCGGCAAGCCGCTGCTGATCATCGCCGAGGACGTCGAGGGTGAGGCGCTGTCCACCCTGGTCGTCAACAAGATCCGCGGCACCTTCAAGTCGGTGGCCGTCAAGGCCCCCGGCTTCGGTGACCGCCGCAAGGCGATGCTGCAGGACATGGCCATCCTCACCGGTGGTCAGGTCATCAGCGAGGAGGTGGGCCTCTCCCTGGAGAACGCCGACGTCGCGCTGCTGGGCAAGGCCCGCAAGGTGGTCATCACCAAGGACGAGACCACCATCGTCGAGGGCGCCGGTGACTCCGACGCCATCGCCGGCCGGGTGGCCCAGATCCGCGCCGAGATCGAGAACAGCGACTCCGACTACGACCGCGAGAAGCTGCAGGAGCGCCTGGCCAAGCTGGCCGGCGGTGTTGCGGTGATCAAGGCCGGGGCCGCCACCGAGGTGGAGCTCAAGGAGCGCAAGCACCGCATCGAGGACGCCGTGCGCAACGCCAAGGCGGCCGTCGAGGAGGGCATCGTCGCCGGCGGCGGCGTCGCCCTGCTGCACGCCTCCCCGTCGCTGGACGAGCTGAAGCTCACCGGTGACGAGGCGACCGGCGCCAACATCGTGCGCGTGGCGCTGTCGGCTCCGCTGAAGCAGATCGCCTTCAACTCCGGGCTGGAGCCCGGCGTGGTGGCCGAGAAGGTCAGCAACTCGCCCGCCGGTACCGGCCTGAACGCCGCCACCGGTGTGTACGAGGACCTGCTCAAGGCCGGCGTTGCCGACCCGGTGAAGGTGACCCGCTCGGCGCTGCAGAACGCCGCGTCCATCGCGGGCCTGTTCCTGACGACCGAGGCCGTCGTCGCCGACAAGCCGGAGAAGGCGGCCGCTCCCGCGGGCGACCCGACCGGTGGCATGGGTGGCATGGACTTCTAGAAGTCTGAGCACGAAAGAGCCCGGTCCCTATGGGGGCCGGGCTTTTTCGTGTCCGGCTTTGCCGAGTGTGAAGCCAGCAGCACGGTCGGCGCCGGCCGTGCGTCCAGCCGCACGCTCGGCGGCCTAGGGTAGACGCGTGGCCCTACCTCAGCACTCTCCCACCAGCACCGCGATCGTCACCGGGGCATCGTCGGGCATCGGCGCCGACATCGCCCGCGAGCTCGCCGGCCGCGGCCACGGCGTCACGCTCGTCGCCCGCCGCGAGGACCGGCTGCGCGAGCTGGCCGACGAACTCGCCGCCGGCGTGCGCGTCGAGGTGATCGGCTGCGACGTCGCCGACGCCGGCGCCCGCGCCGGGCTGTTCGACGAGGTCGCCCGCCGCGGACTGACCGCCGACATCCTGGTCAACAACGCCGGCGTCGGCACCATCGGGGCGGTGACGAAAGCAAACCTCGGCGACGAGATCGCCCAGGTGCGCGTCAACGTCGAGGCCGTCATCGACCTGACCACCCGCGCGGTCCAGCAGATGGTGCCACGCGGACGCGGCGCGATCCTCAACGTCGGCTCCACCGCCGGCTACCACCCCTTCCCCGGGCAGGCCGGCTACTCCGCCACCAAGGCGTTCGTGAACACCTACACCGAAGGCGTGCGCGGCGAACTCGCCGGCACCGGGGTGACCGTGGCGCTGCTGTGCCCCGGGCCGGTGCGCACCGAGTTCCTGACCAGCGCGGGCATGAACGAGCGGGACTTCGCCGACGCTTTCCCGAAGTTCATGTGGAAGCCCTCGCGCGAGGTGGCGCGCATCGGGGTCGACGCGCTCGAGCACGACCGTGGCACGGTCATCGCCGGGCTGCCCAGCCAGCTCAGCACGAGGCTGTTTCAGTTCATGCCGCGACGGCTGCTGCTGCCGCTACTGAAAAGTCAGCACCCGGGCCTGAAAAGAGACCGGTCAGCGACCTGACGGCCAGCGCCGCATCCAGCCCTCCACCGGCAGCGCGAGCGCGTTGCACAGCGTGCAGATCGTGCGGTACCAGCCGACGGCCGTGAGCAACTCGATCCGCTGCTCGTCGTCGAGGAAGCGCCCCAGCGCCGCCCAGGTCGGCTCCGACCACGAGCCGGTGCGCTCCAGCTCGTCCACCGCCTCGATCAGGACCCGCTCATCCGGCCCCCAGCGCGGGTCGTCGGGGCCACCCAAGACGAGCGCGTCGCACTCGTCGTCGCCGACCCCGGCGATCGGACCCCAGAACGCGGCCTGCCCGCCCCACTCGTACTCGCAGCCCAGCAGCGCGCAGCAGCGCAAAATCGCGATCGTGCGCGTCCGCGGCGGCAAAAGCGCTGCGACATAAAGGGATTCACCGAGCTTGCGCAGCCGGGAGGCCAGCGCCGGATGGCGCTGCAGGCACCGCACCAGAAGCAGCGGCTCGTAGCTGCGGTCCGGATGGCCCCAGCTGTTGATGGCGGTGGCATCTTCTGAGCTCCACGGCGGAGCGAGCGGTGCGACGCGGCTCACGGATGAGACTGTACGGCGTGCCCCAGGCCGATGGCGGCGACCCGCTAGGCCGGCAGCGAGAACACCACGCAGTCGTGCAGGCACCCCTTGGCGGCGCTGGGGGAGTCGGCCTCGCGGTGCAGCAGCGCGCGGGTGGGCACCACCCCCAGGCGCGCGGCCTCGTCGGCCGGGTCCTCCGGGCCCGTCACTTCGGCTTCGCCGTCGACGATCAGCGAGTAGCCGCCGGGCTCGGTCGGGGGCCACAACAGCGTGACGTCGCGGCGCGAGGCCAGATTCTGGCGCGTGCGGCCGCCGATGCGCCCGACGTCGAGGGTCGCCTCGCGCAGCGTCGGTTCCACCGTCACGGTGTGCACGCGGTAGCCGTCGTCGACGGTGATCAGATACGCGAACGGGTAGTCGGCCAGCGCCGCGGCCAGCCGCTCCACGTCGACCTTCTTCTTGGTGCGCATCATTCGAGGATAGGGCGGCGCGAGCTACTCGGGCAGGTCCGGCAGCCGGAAGCCCGGCTCGGGCACATCGGGGCCGCGCTCGCCCTTGTTGAAGAAGCCCGAACTGGGTATGCCCGGCTCCCGGGTGCCGGCCTGGCCGCGGAAGCCGGAGTCGTTGGCGGAGCCGCCTGCGGCGGAGAAGAAGCCCGACGGGCCGGCCGTGGTGGTCCGCAGGGCCGGCGGGGTGGGGGTCGGTCCGCTCGCGGCGCTGACCCCGGAACCCGCGTGGCTCGCCCCGGCGCTCGCGGCCGCGACGGCGCCGGCGTCGGCCGTGCCGGAGAAGGCGCTGCCCGGATTGAGCAGGGCCGCGCTCGCCGGAGTCAGTGCGCCGGTCGAGGCGTTGACCGAGTTGAGCAGGCTCGAGCTCAAGTTTGCCGCGCCGACTCCGCCCGTCACGTAATGGCTGGAGTTGACCATGGACTCCGCGCTGCCCTGCGCCGTCAACGAGTTGTCCTGGAAGAAGCCGGTATTGCCGGCGCCGCTGTTGAAGAAGCCGGCGTTGACCGATCCCGAGTTCAAGAATCCGGTATTGGAATTGCCCGCGTTACCGATTCCGAAGTTTCCATTACCCGAGTTGAAAAAGCCGATGTTATTGTTACCGGAATTGAATAAACCGATGTTGCCGGTACCCGAATTGAAACCACCGAAGCCGAACTGATTATCGCCGGTCAGCCCGATACCGAAGTCATTGTGACCGGTATTGCCGAAGCCGATATTTCCGTTGCCGAGGTTGCCCAGACCGATATTGTTGTTCCCCGAATTTCCGGAACCGAGGTTTTGGCTGCCGCTATTACCGAAACCGAGGTTGGTGTTAGTGCTACTCGAGGTTCCGGGGCTGAGACTGAGTTGGCCATTGTTGAACGAGATGCCCAATTTCTGCAGAACCTGTTGCCAGGGCGCCAATTGCGAGGCGGCCATCGACGCGTCGGCGTGGTAGCCCAACATCGCCGCCACGTCCGCGGCCCACATTTGCTCGTAGGCGGCTTCGGTGTCCATGATCGCCGGAATGTTGAAGCCGAACCAGTTGGTGGACGCCAAGGCCTGCACCAGGGCGCGGTTCGCCGCCACCACCGCAGGCTGAACGGTCGCCGCCACCGCGGTCTCGAACGCGGCCGCGATGGCCGAGGCCTGGCTCGACGCCGCCTCGGCCTGGGCGGCCGCCGCGCTGAGCCAGCTCACATACTGGGTCGCGACGGTCATCATCGCCGCCGCCGACGGGCCCTGCCACGAACCGTTGGCCAGATCGTTCGTCACCGAGAAGAACGACGACGCCGACGAAGCCAGGTCCCCGGCCAACCCGTCCCATGCTTGGGCCGCAGCAAGCAATGGCGCCGCCCCGGGTCCGGCGAAGATTAGTGCCGAGTTGATTTCTGGCGGCAACCACGCAAAATGCGGGCTCGTCACTAACCCAACTTAACCGGGATAGGGCGCCCTTCGTGGCGTTATCGAGCAGGTACCGGGGTGGGCTTTCGTCCGCGGACCAACTTCCCGGGCCGAGCCTCCGTGGGAACGCCATTTTCAGCAATTATTTCGCCGGACACGATCGTGGCGACATAACCGTCGGCGGTCTGGTCCAGGCGCCGCCCCCCGGCGGGGAGGTCATGGGTGATGACCGGCTTGTGCAGCCGCAGCCCGGCGTGGTCGATGACGTTGAGGTCGGCCTTGTAGCCGACCGCGATGCGGCCGCGGTCGCCCAGCCCGGACACCCGCGCCGGCACCGACGTGAGTTCGCGCACGGCTTCGGGCACGGTGAACCGCCCGGACTTGCGGTCGCGCGCCCAGTGGGCCAGGAAGTACGTCGAGTAGCTCGCGTCGCAGATCATCCCGTAGTGGGCGCCGCCGTCGCCGAGGCCGAGCACCACGTCCTCGCGGTGCAGCAGCTCGCCGACGGTGTCCAGCGAGTCGCCCTGCAGGTTGCTGGTGGCCACCAGCAGCATGGCGTGGCCGTCGTCGTCGAGCAGCCGGTCGTAGGCCTCCTCCATCGGGTCCACCCCGCGGGCGCGGGCGCGCGCGCCGACGCTGGTCGACGGGTCGGGCTCGTAGTCGGGGGTGTCGCCGAGCGGGAAGATCCAGTCCCACATCTGCGCCACGTACAGGATCGGGTGCCCGGCGCCGGGCTTGTCGGCGAGGATGCGGGCGCGGACCTCCGGCTTGCGCATCTCGGCCACCCGCTCGGCCAGCGGCAGGTGCGCGATCTCGCGGTAGCTGGGGTAGAGCACGAACGGGTTGGCGGTCAGCTGCAACCCGATGATCAGCCCGATCGGGCGCGGCAGCAGCTGCGCGGTGACGCGGATGTCGCCGTCACCGGCCGCATTGGCCTTCTCGATCATCGTGATGGCGTCCGGCCAGGTCGGGTCCCCGGCGTTGGCGACGACCAGGGTGAACGTCACCGGGAGGCCGACCTCGTCGGCCACGTCGAACACCGTCTGCAGCACGGGCTGGTAGCCGCCCGAGGGAATGTCGGGCACGAACTGCAGCAGGCCCCCGCCGGCGTCGACGACGCCCCGCGCGATCTGTTCGATCTCCTCGCGCGCGGCGTCGTAGCTCGGGATCGGCGAGCCGCTCTCGGTCTTGTGGATCGTCAGCCGCGAGGACGCGAAACCCAGCGCGCCGGCCTCGATCGCCTCCTTGGCCAGCGCTCGCATCCTGGCGAGGTCCTCGGCGGTGGCCGGCTCGCGGTCGGCGCCGCGTTGACCCATCACGTACACCCGCAGCGGCGAGTGCGGCAGGTAGGCGGCCACATCGATATCGCGCCGGCCCGCATCCAGCGCGTCGAGGTATTCGGGGAAGGTCTCCCAGGTCCAGGGCAGGCCGTCGGTCATGACGACGCCGGGGATGTCCTCGACGCCGGCCATCACGTCGACCAGGACGTCGTGGTCTTCCTGGCGGCACGGCGCGAAGCCCACCCCGCAGTTGCCCATCACCACCGTGGTCACCCCGTGCGCCGACGACGGGGTCAGCCGCTCCGACCAGATGGACTGTCCGTCGTAGTGGGTGTGCAGGTCGACGAACCCGGGCGTGACCAGCAGCCCGGTGGCGTCGATCTCCCGCGCGGCGGCCCCCCCATTCAGGCCGTTCACCGACCCGACCGCCGCGATGACCCCGTCCCGCACCGCGACGTCCCCGACGTACGGCTCGCCCCCCAGCCCGTCGACGATGGTGCCGTTGCGGATGATGAGGTCGTAAGTCATTCAAACAATCTACGACCGCGTCGGTGGCTCGTGCCAGGATCTTCGGATGATTGACCACATCGGAATCAACTGCGCCGACTACCCGAAATCGCGGCGTTTTTACGATGGGTCACGGCAGCTCGACTTCGGCCGGGCCATCGGATACGGGTGCGACGGCCACGCCTCGTTCTGGATATCCGAGGGGGCCGCCGTGGGACCCAACCGGGAAAAACCACATCGCGTTCACCGCCGCGGACGAAGGCGCGGTGCGCGCCTCCACTCCGCGGCCCGAATACCACCCCGGCTATTTCGGCGCGTTCGTGCGCGACCCCGAGGGCAACAACGTCGAGGCGGTCTGGCACGGCGGCCCGTAGGGTCGCAGGTATGGCCGACACCTCCAGCACCGACCGCGCCGCGGGGGAACTGCTTCGCGATGCGTTCACCCGGCTGATCGAGCACGTCGACGAGCTCACCGACGGGCTGACCGACCAGACCGCGACCTACCGCCCGACCCCCACCACCAACAGCATCGCCTGGCTGATCTGGCACAGCGCGCGGGTGCAGGACATTCAGCTGGCCGACGTGGCCGGGGTGGAGCAGGTGTGGATCCGCGACGGCTGGGTGGACCGGTTCGGGCTGGACCTGCCGCGCAACGACACCGGCTACGGGCACGGCCCCGACGAGGTCGCCAAGGTCACGGCGCCGGCGGCGCTGCTGTCCGGCTACTACCACGCGGTGCACGAGCTGACCCTCGAATACGTCGCCGGCGTGACCGCCGAGGAACTGGCGCGGGTGGTCGACACCAACTGGGATCCGCCGGTGACCGCCAGCGCGCGGCTGGTCAGCATCATCGACGACTGCGCCCAACACCTCGGGCAGGCCGCCTACGTGCGGGGATTCAGCAGATTCTAGGAGTGCGATTCGCGGCCGCGATCTCCCGCGCGGCGTTGTGGCTGGCCACCACCGTTGCGCTGGCCGTGGCGATCCCGTCGGTCTGGGCACAGCTCAACGTCATCGGGGAGGACGGCTACGCCGCGCTGGCGCAACGGGCCGCGGCCGATCCCGGCCTGCAGTCGGCCATGGCGGCCGAACTCACCACCCGCGCGATGGCCCTCGTCGCCGCGCACGGCGGCGGCCGCTCCCCGGTGGACGGCTCCGAGGTGCACGACGCCGCCGACGCCTTCACGGCGGGCCCCTCGTTTCCGCCGCTGTTCGCGCGGGTGAACCGGGCCGCGCACGGCTGGTTGTTCGCCGATCCGCGGCCCGGCGGCGCGCAGTGGGTCGTCGACGTGGCCCCGATGCTGCACGACGCCGCGTTTGCGCCGGTGCTGAGCCGCCACCACGTGGCGGTCCCCGCCACCCTGACGATTCCGCTGACCGTGACGATGCCGTCATCGTTGCGGCGGGGACAGCTGAGCCGGCTGGCGGCGTGGGGCCCCTGGGTGAGCATCGGCGCGGCCGCCCTGAGCGGTCTTCTCGCGCTGCTGACCCTGGCCGCCGCCCGGCGCCGCGGCAGGGCCCTGACCGGTCTCGGCGTCTCGGCGCTGCTCGTCGGGGCGGCGGGATGGGCGGGCACCGAGGCCGGCGGCCGCTACGTCAACGACGCGCTCAACCGCACCACCGGCGACGTCCGCCGGATCGCCGAGGTGATGTTCGCTTACGCCGAGGCAAGCCTGCGTCAGTGGCTCGACGTGACCCTGGTCGCCGGGGCCGCGCTGATCGGGTTCGGCGTGCTCGTCGCGATCCTCGGCGGCCTCCCGAGAAAGCCGTCGGGCTAGCTCAGTCGCTGTAGACGACCGAGCGTTCCGGCGGGCGCGGCCCCACCGGCCGCGACGGGACCCGGGCGGGCCGCGACCGCACCCGGATCGGCCACCAGAACCAGCGGCCCAGCAGCGCCGCGATCGACGGCGTCATGAACGCGCGCACGACCAGCGTGTCGAACAGCAGGCCCAGCCCGATGGTGGTGCCGACCTGGCCGATGATCCGCACGTCGCTGACGGTCATGGACGCCATCGTGAACGCGAACACCAGCCCGGCGTTGGTGACGACCTTGCCGGTGCCGCCCATCGAACGGATGATGCCCGTGTTCAGGCCGGCGTGGATCTCCTGTTTGAACCGCGACACGAGCAGCAGGTTGTAGTCCGACCCCACGGCCAGCAGGACGATGACGGACATCGCCAGCACCAGCCAGTGCAGCTGGATGCCCAGGATGTGTTGCCAGAACAGCACCGACAGCCCGAACGAAGCCCCGAGCGAAACCGCGACCGTGCCGACGATGACCGCGGCGGCAACCAGCGCGCGGGTGAGGATCAGCATGATGATGAAAATCAGGCACAGCGAGGAGACGCCGGCGATCACCAGGTCCCATTTGGCGCCGTCGGAGATGTCCTTGAAGACGGCGCCCGTGCCGGCGAGATAAATCTTCGCGTCCTCCAAAGGCGTTCCCTTGAGCGACTCTTCGGCCGCGGTGCGGATCTTGTCGATGCTCGCGATGCCCTCGGCCGACGCGGGGTCGCCGCGATGCAGGATGATGAAGCGCGCCGCGTGTCCGTCCGGGGACAGGAAGTTCTTCATGGCGCGTTTGAAGTCCGCGTTCTTGAAGACCTCGGGCGGCAGGTAGAACGAGTCGTCGTTCTTGGCGGCGTCGAAGGCGTGGCCCATTGCCGTTGCGTTGTCGCTCATTTCGTCCATCTGGGCGAAGATCCCCGACATGGTGCTGTGCATGTCCAGCATCATGGTCCGCATATTGGACATGGTCTCGATCATCGGCGGGAACTGGGCGATCATCTCGGGCATCAGCCGGTCGAGCTCCTTGATGTCACCGACCAGCGAGTCAAGCTTGTCGGTGATCTGATCCACGCCGTCCAGCGCGTCAAAGATCGAGCGGATCGCCCAACAGGCCGGAATGTCGAAACAGTGCCTCTCCCAATAGAAATAGCTGCGGAGCGGCCGAAAGAAGTCGTCGAAATTGGCGATTTCGTCGCGCAGCTTGTTGGTGATCTGCTGCATCTCTTCGGTATCGCCGACCATGCGGTGCGTGGTGGCGACGAGCTGCGTCATCAAGGAGTACATGCGCTGCATGGTGGCGATTGTCTTGGTCATCTCGTCGGCCTGCTTGAGCATGTTGTCCATCTGGTCGCGCTGGTACTTCATGCTCTGCATCTGCCCGGCGCTCTGCATGCTCATCTGGAACGGGATCGACGTGTGGTCCATGGTCGTCCCGTCGGGCCGGGTGATCGCCTGTACGCGGGAGATGCCCGGGACCCGGAAGATGCCCTTGGCCAGCCGGTCCAGCACCAGGAAGTCGGCCGGATTGCGCATGTCGTGGTCGGACTGGATCATCAGGATCTCCGGCTTCATCCGGGCCTGGGAGAAGTGGCGGTCGGCGGCCGTCAGACCCTCGTTGGCAGGGATGAAGCTGGGCAGGTACTCCCGGTCGTTGTAGCTGGCCTTGTAGCCGGGCAGGGTGATCAGGCCGATGAGGGCGACGGCGCACGTGACGGCCAGGATCGGCAGCGGCCAGCGGACCACCGCGGTGCCGACCCGCCGCCAGCCGCGGACCCCGAGCTTGCGCTTGGGATCGAACAGGCCGAACCGGCTGCCGACGGTCAGAACCGCCGGGCCCAACGTCAGCGCGACCGCCACGGCGACCAGCATGCCGACCGCGCACGGGATGCCCAGCGTTTTGAAGTACGGCATGCGGGCGAAGCTGAGGCAGAACGTCGCTCCGGCGATCGTCAGGCCCGAGCCCAGGATGACGTGCGCCGTCCCGCGGTACATGGTGTAGAAGGCCGTTTCGCGGTCCTCGCCGGCCTGGCGTGCTTCCTGGTAGCGGCCGATGATGAAGATCCCGTAGTCGGTGCCGGCCGCGATCGCCAGCGAGGTCAACAGCGACACCGCGAACGTGGAGAGCCCTATCCAACCGAAGTGGCCGATCAGCGCGACCGCCCCGCGCGCCGCGGTCAGCTCGAAGGCGACCGTGATCAGCAGCAGGATCACGGTGATGATCGAGCGGTAGACGAACAGCAACATGATCAGGATCACCGCGATCGTCGTCGCCGTGATCTTGAGCATCGATTTGTCGCCGCTGTGGTGCAGGTCCGCGGCGAGCGCCGCGGCCCCGGTGACGTAGGCCTTGACGCCGGGCGGCGCGGGCACGCTGTTGACGATTTTGCGCACGGCCTCAACGGATTCGGTGGCCAGCGGCTCGCCCTGGTTGCCGGCGAGGTTGACCTGTACGGTGGCGGCCTTGCCGTCGTTGCTCTGCGCGCCCGCCGCCGTGAGCGGATCACCCCAGAAGTCCTGGATGCTCAGCACGTGCGTCTTGTCCTGACGCAGCTTGCGGATCATCTCGTTGTAGTACTTGTGGGCCTCGTCGCCGAGGGGGTGGTCGCCCTCCAGCACGATCATCGCCGCGCTGTCGGTTTCGCCCTCCTGGAATTCGTGCCCGATGCGCTTCATCGCCACGACCGACGGCGCGTCCCGCGGGCTCAGCGACACCGACCGCTCCTGCCCGACGATCTCCAGCGACGGGACGAACAGGCTGAGCACGACGGCGATTCCCACCCAGCACAGGATGATCGGCACCGCGAAGGTGTGGATCATCCGCGCGAGGAACGGCCTTTCGGCGTGGGAGTTCGCGCCGGAGACGTCGGCGAATTGCGGTGTGGTCACGCGGATTTGACCAGACAGAAGGTGTAGGCGTGGACCTCGTTGGAGATGCGCTCGGCCTTGACCACGTCGTCCACCGTGATGCGGCAGCCGACGCTATCGCCGCTGGCGCGGGCCATCAGGCTGCCCATGACGGCGGCCTTGTCGGTGGTGACCCGCAGCGACCACGGCAACGCGGCCCCGTCGATGCGCTGGGGGTCGCCGTTGACGTCGAAATAGCTGATGTCGGCCGTCGTGCCGGGCGGGCCGAACACGTCGTAGACAATCCGTTTCGGGTTGAACGGCTTGGGGTTTTGCAGGTTGCTGTCGGCATACGATTCGCGCTTCTGCGACCCGAAATAGCCGTGCACCCGGGCCACGACGAATCCACCGACCACCAGCACCGCCACGATGACCAGCGGAATCCACGTTCGGGACAGCACCTTGAGAATCGGAAATCCCTTTCAGTGTTTTCAGGTCTCAGCGTTTCTGCACGCGGAGCGCCGGCGCGGCCGCCGGGGTGGCGCAGCTAAGGCTTGCCTAAGTAAATCATGGCCGGGTCACGACCCGGACGGGACCGCTGACTCCGTCCCCGCGCGCCTGAAGTGTAACGCATATCACGTGCGTAACACGGAAAACTTCTGCTAAGGGTGGGTCCACACAAATCACGCCACGTGCGTTATACAAATCACATAATGTGCGTTATCCTCTGCCGATGGCGCAACTCGCCTTCCAGCGTGCCCGCACGGAGGAAAACAAACGCCAGCGCGCGGCGGCGCTCGTCGAGGCCGCGCGTTCGCTCGCGCTGGAGACCGGCGTCGCGTCGGTCACCCTGACCGCCGTCGCCAGCCGCGCCGGGATCCACTATTCGGCGGTGCGCCGCTACTTCACCTCGCACAAAGAGGTCCTGTTGCACTTGGCCGCCGAAGGCTGGGTGCGGTGGTCGGGCACGGTGTGCGAGCAACTGGCCGAGCCGGGACCACGGGAGTCACTGCAGCCGGCGCGGGTGGCCGAGACGCTGGCCAGTGGGCTTGTCGCCGACCCGCTGTTTTGTGACCTGCTCGCCAACTTCCACCTGCACCTCGAGCACGAGGTGCACGTCGACCGGGTCGTCGAGATCCGGCGCACCATCACCGCGGCGGCGACCGCGCTCGCGGACGCGATCGAGCGCGCCCTGCCCGTGCTCGGCCGGTCCGGCGCCTTCGACACCCTGATCGCCGCCTACTCCCTGGCCGCCGCCTTCTGGCACATCGCGAACCCGCCGGAGCGGCTCACCGACGCCTACGCCGAGGAGCCGGAGGCCGTCCCGCCGGAGTGGAACATCGATTTCGCATCCGCACTTGCCCGAGTGCTGACGGCTACCTGCGTCGGCCTGGTCTCCGAATCGTCATGAACAGGAAACGAGACCAGGGCGCTGTGGCCTGGCGAACAACCGGTATGGCGCTGGAGGCCACGCCGCGGCCGCCGAATGCCAAGCGCCGCAGCGACATCCACAGGAAACTGTGGGTCATCGCTAGGGCTACGCATAGGCCAATTATTGTTTCGCCCGTGGTGAAGGACTTGAAGCGCCCATGACGACGACTGAGCCAAGGACGGAGCCGCTAATGAAACAGGGCTCCGCCGGCAGCGAGGGCAACGAGGTTGCCGCGCAGCGCGCCAAGAAGAAGGGGTTGCTGGGCCGTTTCTGGTTGGTGCTCACGATCGTGGCTGTGGTCGCGCTGTCGGGATTCGTGGTGCACCGGTTGCACGGCGTCTTCGGCGTTCACCGCGGTTCGTTCGGTGGTGGCACCTCGGGCGAGGTCCTCGACGAGTTCAACGCCAAGACCATCACGCTCCAGGTCTGGGGTCCACCGGGCAGCACGGCAACCATCAACTACCTCGACGAAAACTCCCATCCGCAGCAGGCCCTCAACGTGCCCTTGCCCTGGAGCAAAGTATTGAGTTCAACGAAGCCCGGCATCCCGGCAAACCTGGTGGCGCAAGGAGACGGCAGTTGGATCGCCTGCCAATTCGTCGTGAACAAGCACGACGGGAGCGGTGACGTCATCAAGACTCCGAATCGCTCGGACCCCGACCAAACCGTGAACGCCTTCGTCTATTGCCTGGACAAGTCCGCATGAGCGAGCCAGGCGAGGTGCCGCCGCGCGTCGATCAGCCGCTGATCCCGCCGTTCCTGCCGCGGATGATCCACCGGCTGGCCCTGCCGATCGTCCTGGTGTGGTTGGGCATCGTGTTCGTCACGAACACCGTGGCCCCGCAGCTGGAGGTCGTCGCCAAAACCCACTCGGTGTCGATGAGTCCGACTGACGCGGAATCTTTTCAGTCGATGATGAAGGTCGGGTCGACGTTCAAAGAGTTCAACTCCGACAACTCGGCCATGATCTTGCTGGAGGGCGACAAGCCACTCGGGGCCGAAGCGCACCGCTACTACGACGAGATCGTCAGGCGCGTCGAGCAAGACACCAAACACGTTCAGCACGTCCAGGATTTCTGGAGTGATCCGCTGACGGCGGCGGGTTCCCAGAGCCACGATCAAAAGGCCGCGTACGTCCAGGTTTACCTCGCCGGCAACATGGGCGGCGGCCTGGCGAACGAGTCTGCCGCGGCCGTTCGCAAGATCGTGGACTCGGTGCCCGCGCCGCCGGGAATCAAGGCATACGTCACCGGCGCGGGCCCGCTGTTCGCCGATCAGTCCCACGCGGGTGAGAAGGGCGTAGCGAAGGTCACGCTCGTCACCTTCGCAGTGATCATCCTGATGCTGCTGTTCGTCTATCGGTCCGTGGTCACCATGCTGATCATGCTGGTCATGGTGTTCATCGAGCTGGCAGCGGCCCGTGGCGTCGTCGCAGTCCTGGGAAACTACGGAATCATCGGGCTTTCCACCTTCGCCAACAACATGCTGGTGCTGATGGCGATCGCCGCGGGAACGGACTACGCGATCTTTGTGGTCGGCCGCTACCACGAAGCGCGCGGTTTGGGCGAATCGCGCGAAAAAGCGTTCTACACCATGTTCCACAGCACCGCGCATGTCGTGCTCGGGTCGGGATTGACCATCGCCGGCGCGATGTACTGCCTGAGCTTTTGCCGGTTGCCGTATTTCGAGTCGTTGGGGGTGCCGTGTGCCGTCGGCATGCTGGTGGCGGTCCTCGCGGCATTGACGCTGGGCCCGGCGGTGCTGACGGTGGCGTCGTTCTTCAAGCTCATGGATCCGAAGCGCAAGTTGCAGACCCGGGGCTGGCGTCGCATGGGCACCGCGGTCGTCCGCTGGCCCGCACCGGTTCTCGCGGTGACCATCGCGGTCGCATTGGTTGGTCTGCTCGCCCTGCCCGGTTACAAGACGGACTACGACAACCGCCACTTCCTGCCGGCCGACACCCCGGCCAATGTCGGTTATGCCGCCGCGGACCGGCACTTCGACCAGGCTCGGCTCAATCCCGAGCTGTTGATGATCGAGACCGATCACGACCTGCGTAACCCGGCCGACTTCCTCGTCCTGGACAAGGTCGCCAAGGCGGTCTTCCACATCCCCGGGATCGGCCGGGTGCAGACCATCACCCGGCCGCTGGGCACGCCGCTGGACCACAGCACCCTCGGTTTTCAGATGGGGGCACAGGCCGCAGGGCGGATCCAGACGCAGCACTACCAGGAAGAGCAGGCGAACAACTTGCTCAAGCAGGCGGACGAGCTGCGCAAGACGATGGCAACGCTGCATCATCAGATGCAGGTCACCCAGGACCTCAGCAACACGACGCACGAAACCACCCAGCTCACCAAAGAAACCGTGAAGATCACCGAAGCGTTGCGCGACGACATCGCCTACTTCGACGACTTCTTCCGGCCGATCCGTAGCTACTTCTACTGGGAGAGGCACTGCTACGACATTCCGGCGTGCTGGGCGATCCGGTCGATCTTCAACGCGCTCGACGGCATCGACCAGGTGACCCAGAACATCGAGGACCTCAGCGCCAACCTCGACAAGCTGGATCAGATACAGCCCCAGCTGGTGGCGCTGATACCGCCGCAGATCGAGAGCCAGCAGCACAACCTCGACACCATCATGTCGAATTATGCGACCACGCAGGGTCTCAACGCACAGGCGAAAGCGCAGTCCGACAACGCCACCGCGCAGGGCGACGCCTTCGACAAAGCGAAGAACGACGACACGTTCTACCTTCCGCCGGAGGCGTTCAAGAGCCCGGACTTCGCGCGAGGTCTCAAGCAGTTCATATCGCCGAACGGGCACGCCGTCCGGCTGATCATCTCCCATGAAGGCGACCCGGCGACTCCCGAGGGCATCAAGCACATCGAGCCGATCAAGCAGGCCGTGCACGAGGCGATCAAGGGCACCCCCTGGGAGGGCGCCAAGGTCTACCTCGGCGGCACCGCCGCGACGTACAAGGACATGCACGACGGCTCCGACATCGACCTGCTGATCGCCGGAATCGCCGCCGCCACACTGATTTTCATCATCATGCTGGTGATCACCCGAAGCGTCGTGGCGGCCGTCGTGATCGTCGGTACGGTCTTGCTGTCGCTGGGCGCCTCATTCGGACTCTCCGTGCTCTTATGGCAGTACATCCTGGGTTTGAAGTTGCACTGGATGGTGCTGGCGATGGCGGTCATCCTGCTGCTGGCGGTCGGCTCGGACTACAACCTGCTGCTGATATCGCGTTTCAAAGAGGAAATCCATGCCGGGCTGAAGACGGGGACGATCCGCGCGATGGCCGGTTCGGGCTCGGTGGTGACCTCCGCCGGTCTGGTGTTCGCCGCCACTATGGCCACGTTCATGTTCAGCCCGCTGCTGGTGATGGCCCAGGTGGGTACGACGATCGCGCTGGGTCTGCTGTTCGACACCTTGATCGTGCGGGCGTTCATGACGCCGTCGCTGGCGACCCTGCTCGGGCGCTGGTTCTGGTGGCCGCAGCACGTGCGGCCACGGCCGGCCAGCACCATGCTGCGGCCATTCGGACCGCGTCCCGCCGTGCGCGAGCTGATCCGCAGCGACGTCGAGGAGCGCCCGGCGGGCGGGGTGGTACAACCGCGCTGATCTTCAGGCGTAGGTGCGCAGCTGCACCATCTTGCGCATGACGTCGCTGAGCTTGTGCACGGGCGCCCCACACGTCAGGCAGTAGCCGCCCGGGCAGCGGTTGATGCGGTCGACCTGAGCCAAGACCTGAGCCTTGAGCCGGCGTACGCAGCCGATGCACAGCAGCTCGACGATGTTTCCCGACGGGTCGAGATTCGGCCGGTTGCACTGGTCGACGGCGTGCCGGTAGACGATGTGGGTGGCCCGGTTGGTGCAGCCGGCGTCGGATTGGCAGGCGATGTCCTGCCAGTCGAGCGCGGCCAGCGCGTCTGACTGCGGGTCGACGACGCTCATCGCGTCCTCGCGGGGGTTGCGCATCCCGGCATGAGCATGATGTAAGTCCTGGCTAACACTGGTCGAGCGGACTGGCGTTTCCGCATCCGCGGAATGCCAGTCAAGAACTGTTGATTTGTTCCCCAAACTCGGGGAAAAACGTGGTTCCCGACAGTCGCCGAGTTTAAACTCGCGGGCCAATAAAGGCCAGGGTGGATTTTACGACCAGTTCCATACCGACATGTCGCCCGGCGGGTACTGGTTGCACACATCGGTTGCCTTGGCGACGACGCCCTTGTTGTTGAAGAAGATCTTCATGTGGTTGACCCACGCGAACGTTAGCGGATCGCCATTGTAGAAATTCTCGGAATAATTCCTGCGGTCCGCCGGTGACAGCGAGTAAAACCAGTGCGCCTTGTCGATCGTCGCCTGCTGGACGTTGGGGTGGTTGTTGAAGTCGATCATGTAGCGCTGGTAGTACACCGGGCTGGTATCCCGGACGGCCGCCAGGTATTGCTCGGCGTCGCAGGTGGTCGCGATCTGCCGGCGGGGGACCGGGAAGTCTTCCGTCGAATCAGCCGCGGCGGTTTTGGGGAAGGCCGCAGCGGCCAGCGAAAGTGCAACAAAAACGGCGCCTGCACGCAGGGCGGAACTCAGCCGAGACATAGTCGTTACCGTAACACTTTCCCGTCCCGCGCGGGCGGGCCTGACCGAAATTCGTAGCCCATCTCACTAACTATCGCGATCAGGGACGATGACGTGCCGCGGATCCGGCCGCAGCTCCGGCGGTGCCTGGCTGTAATCGGCGAACGGGCCGTCGCGGCGTTCGACTGCCGCGCGCACCCCCTCGGTCCGGGCGGTCGTGATGAAATCGAGGGCGTCGGGGGTGTTGCGCATCAGGCCGTCGAGGATGCCGCCCAGTAGCTGGGTGGACGCCAGCCCCATGTTCTCGTAGGCCTGGTTGACGATCAGCTTCTGGGCGCGCAGCTGCGACAGCGGGATGCGCGCCAGCTCGGCGGCGATCTCGGCGACGCGGGCTTCCAGCCGCTCGAACGGCACCGCCTCGTTGATCAGCTCGACCTCGGCGGCCTGGGTGCCGGTCAGCGGTCGGCCGGTCAGCGAATGCCACTTGACCCTGGCCAGGCCCAGCCGGTAGAGCCACATCCCGGTCAGATACGCGCCCCACATCCGGCTGTAGGGCGTGCCGATCACGGCGTCGTCGCTGGCGACGACGAGGTCGGCGCACAACGCGTAATCGCTGCCGCCGCCGACGCACCAGCCGTGCACCTGCGCGATCACCGGCTTGGTGGCCCGCCAGATGGCCATGAACTTCTGGTGCGGTCCGGTTTCGCGGGCGGTGATGACGGCGAAATCCTTGCCCGGGTCCCACCGGCCGTCGGTCATCATCGCCTCGCCCCAGTGCTCGAAGCCGCCGCCGAAGTCGTAGCCCGCGCAAAAGGCGCGCCCGGCGCCGCGCAGCACGATGACCTTGACGTCGCCGTCGCGCTCGGCCAGCCCGATGGCCGCCTCGATCTCGTCGGGCATCGGCGGGACGATGGTGTTGAGCTGCTCGGGGCGGTTCAACGTGATGGTGGCGACCGGGCCGGCCGTTTTGTACAGCAACGTCTCGAAATCGGGTGTGCGCATGGCCCAAACTTAGGGATCGGGCTCGCGATTTTCCGGCGATGACGCATAGATGCGGTCGCCGATTTTGAGATAGGGCGTCGTGAGGTAGGCCGAAAAGACGACGACGGCGCAAAAGATGGCCGTCGCGATGACGGCGTTGGGCCAGATTTTGCCCACCCCGGCCGCGAAGGAGACGATGCCGATGGCCGAGGTGGCCCAGTAGAAGCGGCGGCCCGCGCGGCGGTCACTGATGAAGCGGAATCGCGCCTGCGCCGCCCCGGCGATGATGAAGATCAGCCCCGTCGCCAGCAGGGTGAGTTCGATGCGGTCGGTCGTCGTCACGCCGACGATTTTATGGGGTCTAGCATTTCCCATCAGGGGGTGTGAAAAGCGTCGTCGATGGTCAGGGCGGAATGGGCAAGGTTTTAGCGACGGCGGCGGCCGCGATGGTGCTCGCCCCGTTCTGGGTGGTAGCGACCACACCCGTTGTGGCACAAGCGGCTCCGTGTGCCGGCGCAGGCGCAAACCCCGTGTCTTGCCAGAACTGCCTGGCCTACGTGGCGGCGTACGGGACGGCGAACGTCTGCTACAACCCCGCGCCGCCGCGCCCGTCCCCGAGCCCGGTGCCCACCTGGACTCCCGCGGCCCCGCCCGTGCCGCCGCCGGATGAGCCCGCGCCGCCGGCACACCCGCCGCAGCTCGTCCCGCCGAGTCCGCCGTCCCCGACCACGACGGCGGCGCAGATCCCCAAGCTCAACCCGCTGTCCCCCGGGGCGTCGAGAAACGCCGCGGTGGTCGCACCGCCGAAGGGTCTGGAGGCGCCGCCGCAGGCCATCGCGGACGCCAAGGCCGCGCCCGCCACCCGGATCAACCCCGCCAGCCCGCTGGAGCCGCCGAGCCGGGTGTACGACTTCAGCCACCAGGTGCAGAACGTGGTCGACGCCCATCGCGGCAACGTTGACCTGGTCGAGGCCGACAATCAGCAACTGGTCCGCCCCCGACATTGGGATTACATCGACTACGACGCCAATTACCGGCCGGTCCTGTACAACCCGCTCAGCGAGGCGATGACCTTCCGCTACTTCTACGACGGCGCCTATCGGGAGGCGTTCGTGCCGGCCGGCGGGCGGATCGTGCTCGACGCCGCCGCCGTTGGCCTGTTCCCGTTCACCGCGGTCGGCTACAGCCATGTGGCGGCGGGGAGCTTTCACGGCGGTGCCTCGATACCGCCCCCCGGGTCGGACGGCCCGCCGCCGCCGAAATACACGCCGCCGCAACGCCCAGAAGTGTATCACAACGTCTCCGTCTACGTCGTCGCGGCAAACCAGACGGTGGCGGTCGGGCAGGTGGAGCCGCTGGGCCACGACGATCTCCAGCCCGCCGGCGGCCGGGACACCTTCCTGCTCGACGACTCCACGCTGGCCTGGGGGCAGGTGAACGATTCCGGCAGCCCCGCCCAGATCAGCGTGGTCAGGACCCAGTCGCTACCGGGCGCCGGGCCGACCGACAACGGCGCCCTCTTGGTGGCGCTGGCCGCCATCAAGGAGCCCGGCCAATCCGCCGAACGCTGGTGGCGCCCGGCGCTGAGCTACGGCGGGCTCGTGATCGCCGCCGCCCTGGTCGCCTGGCTGATCAACCGCCGGAACCGCAGCGAGGACCCCCTCTAGGGGTGGTTCACGCAGAACGCCACACACATCGCTTCGACGGGAATCGACACCCATTGCAGTTGCCCATCGGCCTGGCGTCCGCAATAGATGGGGCCGGGGTTGCCCCACACTTTGGCGCCCTCCGGCGAGCATGCTTTGCCGATATCGGAATCGGCGTGCGCCGGGCCGCTTCCGGCGAGGACCACGATCGGGGCGACCGCCGCCACCAGCGCCATGCCGGCGAACCTCAGTGCGCCCATGATCCGTGCCTTCCTCGACAGCGTCCGCTACGTCGGGATCGAGCTTAGCGGCTCGACCCTGCGCGCTCACGCGGTGAGCGTCCGCCACAGGAACGAGAAACTGAGCGCCGACTTGAACGCGACCTGTTCGTTGTCGGCCGCGCCGGCGTGGCCGCCCTCGATGTTCTCGTGGTAGAAGACCCGGTGACCCGCTGCCTCGAGGGCGGCGGTCATCTTGCGGGCGTGGCCCGGGTGCACGCGGTCGTCGCGGGTGGACGTGGTCATCAGCACCGGCGGGTAGTCGCGCGCCGCCGAAATGTTCTGGTAGGGGGAGTATTCGGAGATGAACTCCCAGTCGTCGGGATCGTCGGGGTCGCCGTATTCGGCCATCCACGACGCCCCGGCCAGCAGCAGGTGGTAGCGGCGCATGTCCAGCAGCGGCACGTCGCAGACCAGCGCGCCGAACTTCTCGGGGTACTGCGTGAGCATGATGCCCATCAGCAGCCCGCCGTTGCTGCCGCCACGCGCGCCCAGCCGCTCGGGCGTCGTGATCCCGCGCTTGACCAAATCGGTTGCCACCGCGGCGAAGTCCTCGGCCACCTTGTGCCGGCCCTCGCGCATGGCCTGGGTGTGCCAGCCGGGACCGTACTCGCCACCGCCGCGGATGTTGGCCACCGCGTAGGTCCCGCCGCGGGCCAGCCACAGCCGGCCCAGCACGCCGCTGTAGGCCGGGGTGTTGGCCGATTCGAACCCGCCGTATCCGCTCAGCAGCGTGGGGGAGGGGCCGTCGGTGTCGGTAGGGCCGACGACGAAGTACGGGATCTGCGCGCCGTCGTCCGAGGTGACGAAATGCTGTGTGACGGAGAGGTTTTCGGCGTCGAAGAAAGAAGGGGCGGACTTGATCGGTTCGAGCGGCGCGTCCGTGGCGCCGCGCATCAGGCGCGACGGTGCGAGGAATCCGCTGGAATCCAGGAAGAACTCGTCGCCGGTGTCGTCGGCGGCGACCACGACGGTGTTGGTCGCGGCGGGGATGCCGGCGACGGGTTCGCGGCGCCACGAAGGCGGTGCGGCGACCTCGACGCGGCTGGCGACGTCGGCGAGCGTGACGATCAGCAGCCGGTCCTTGGTCCAGGCGTAGTGGTTCAGTGCGGTGTGCTCGTCGGGCTCGAAGACCACCGGCAATTGTGCTGTGCCGGCGAGGAACTCGTCGTATCCCGCCGCCAGCAGCGAGCCTGCCCGGTAGGTGGCGTCACCGCGGTGCCAATCGGTGCGCAGCTCGATCAGGATCTGATCGCGGTGTATCGACACGCTCGCGTCGGTGGGCGCGTCGATGCGGATCAGCTCCTGGCCCCGCAGTTCGTAGACCTCTTCGTTCCAGAAGTCCAGTGCGCGGCCGATGAAGGTGCGCTCGAACCCGGGCGTGCGGTCGACCGATGCGGAGACGCGGACGTCGGCGCGGGCACCCTCGAAGACGGTCTCCGCGGCGGCCAATGGCGTGCCGCGCCGCCATCGCTTGATCACGCGCGGATAGCCGGAGTCGGTCAGCGAGCCGGCGCCGAAGTCGGTGCCCACCAGCACGGTGTCCGGGTCGGCCCAGGCGATCTGCGATTTGGCCTCGGGCAGCTCGAACCCGTCGGTGACGAATTCGCGTGTCGCCATGTCGAATTCGCGCACGATCGATGCGTCCGAGCCGCCGCGGGACAGGCCGACCAGGGCACGGGTGTGGTCGGGCTGGATCACCCCGGCGCCCGCCCACACCCATTTTTCGTCGTCGATCCGGCCCAGTTGATCGACGTCGATCAGCACGTCCCAGTCCGGGGCGTCGGTGCGGTAGCGGTCCAGCGTGGTGCGCCGCCACAGCCCGCGCGGGTTGGCGGCGTCGCGCCAGAAGTTGTAGAGATGCTCGCCGCGGCGCACCACGTACGGAATCCGCGCGTCGGTGTCGAGCACCTCGAGTGCCTCGCCGCGCATCCGCTCGAACTCCTCGCCGCCGAATTCCGCCAGCGTGGGTTCGTTGCGCGCCCGCACCCAGGCCAGCGCGTCGTCGCCGGTCACTTCCTCGAGCCACAGGTAGGGATCAGGAGCGATGGGAGTCATGGGAGCCATTGTGACCCCGGCGGTAGTGTGAGGTGTGTTACACCAGGTCGCACGAGGAGGCGGGCAGATGACTGTTTTCGCACGTCCGGGCTCTGCCGGGGCATTGATGTCGTACGAGTCCCGGTACGACAACTTCATCGGGGGCGAGTGGGTCGCGCCGGTGAGCGGGCGCTATTTCGACAACCCGACGCCGGTGACCGGCCGGGCGTTCTGCGAGGTGGCCCGCTCCGAGGCGGCCGACATCGACAAGGCGCTAGACGCCGCGCACGCGGCGGCCCCGGCGTGGGGCAGGACCGCGCCCGCCGAGCGCGCGGCGATCCTGAACAAGATCGCCGACCGGATCGAGCAGAACACGGCCGCGCTGGCCGTGGCCGAGGTCTGGGACAACGGCAAGCCGGTGCGCGAGGCGCTGGCCGCCGACATCCCGCTGGCCGCCGACCACTTCCGGTACTTCGCCGGGGCGATCCGCGCGCAGGAGGGGTCGCTGTCGCAGATCGACGAGGACACCGTCGCGTATCACTTCCACGAGCCGCTCGGGGTGGTGGGGCAGATCATCCCGTGGAACTTCCCGATCCTGATGGCCGCGTGGAAGATGGCACCGGCGCTGGCCGCGGGCAACGCGGTGGTGCTCAAACCCGCTGAGCAGACGCCGGTTTCGGTGCTCTACCTGATGTCGCTGATCGGCGACCTGCTGCCGGCGGGTGTCCTCAACGTCGTCAACGGGTTCGGCGCCGAGGCGGGCAAGCCGCTGGCGTCGAGCAACCGGATCGCCAAGATCGCGTTCACCGGGGAAACCACCACCGGGCGACTGATCATGCAATACGCCAGCCAGAACCTGATCCCGGTGACCCTGGAGCTCGGCGGCAAGAGCCCCAACGTCTTCTTCTCCGACGTGCTCGCCAAGGCCGACGACTATCAGGACAAGGCGCTGGAGGGTTTCACGATGTTCGCCCTCAACCAGGGCGAGGTGTGCACCTGCCCGTCGCGGAGCCTGATCCAGGCCGACATCTACGACGAGTTCCTGGAACTGGCCGCGATCCGCACCAAGGCGGTCCGGCAGGGCGACCCGCTGGACAGCGAGACGATGCTGGGTTCCCAGGCGTCCAACGACCAGCTGGAAAAGATCCTGTCCTACATCGAGATCGGCCGAAACGAGGGCGCCAAGATCATCACCGGCGGGGAGCGCGCCGAGCTCGGCGGCGACCTGTCCGGCGGCTACTACATGCAGCCGACCATCTTCGGCGGCGACAACAAGATGCGGGTCTTCCAGGAGGAGATCTTTGGTCCGGTGGTGACGGTGACGTCGTTCGCCGATTACGACGACGCCATCTCGATCGCCAACGACACCCTCTACGGGCTGGGCGCCGGGGTGTGGAGCCGCGACGGCAACACCGCCTACCGGGCGGGCCGCGACATCCAGGCCGGCCGGGTGTGGGTCAACTGCTACCACGTGTATCCAGCGCACGCGGCGTTCGGCGGCTACAAGCAGTCCGGCATCGGCCGCGAGAACCACAAGATGATGCTCGACCACTACCAGCAGACCAAGAACCTGATGGTCTCCTACAGCAACAAGGCGCAGGGCTTTTTCTGATGGTGTCGGGTGCTCCGCCGGGGGTGGCCATCACCGCGGCCGCCGCCGAACTCCTGGCGCTCCTGCAGCGGCGGCACGGTCCGGTGATGTTCCATCAGTCCGGTGGCTGCTGTGACGGGTCGTCGCCGATGTGCTACCCGCGCGGCGACTTCCTGGTCGGCGACCGCGACGTGCTGCTCGGCGTGCTCGACGTGGGCGACGGCTCTGATGGGGTGCCGGTGTGGATTTCGGGCCCGCAGTACCAGGCCCACTACGCCGACAAGCACACCCAGCTGGTGATCGACGTGGTGCCGGGCCGCGGCGGCGGATTCAGCCTCGAGGCACCCGACGGCGTGCGTTTCCTCTCGCGCGGCCGCCTGTTCACCGACGACGAGCGGGCCGCGCTGCTCGGCGCGCCGGTCATCACCGGCGCCGCCTACGAGCGCGGCGAGCGCCCCCGGCAGCGCGGCCGGGTGGTGGCGTGATCCCGCTGCCGCGTCCCCGGCTGCTGGCCGGCGCCATGCTGGTCGGCTGCGCGGTCGGGCTGTTGGCCGGGGTTGCGCTCACGGTGCTGGTCCACGCGCGGCTGCGCCCGGACGTCGTCATCGCCTTGGTGGCCGGCATTCCCACCGGCATCGGGCTGCTGACCGTCCTGTTCTCCGGGCGCCGCTGGGTCACCATGGTGGGCGCGTTCGTCCTGTCGCTGGCGCCGGGGTGGTTCGGCGTGCTCGTCGCGGTGCAGGTGGCCAGCGGTGGCTGACAAGGGCACGGACAAGGCCGATCGCGAGGCGAACCCGGGGACCGAGGCGTTCGTCCCGGACTTCTCGGATGATCAAGACGACACCGGCTCGCAGCCGGTCCCGGTCGCTGAGGAGCCCCGTAAGCCCGAAGTGCCGGAGGAGCCCGACGCGCCGGCCGCGGCCGCCCCGCCCGTCGAAGAGCCGGAGCCAGTCGACGACGGCGCGCCGGTGCAGCCGGTCACCGTCCCCGGCCGCTACCTCTACCTCAAGTGGTGGCAGCTGGTCCTGGTGCTCGTGGGTGTGTGGGCGGTGGCGGCCGTCGTCGGGCTCGGGCTGTTCTATTGGTGGTACCACTCGGTCGACAAGACGCCGGCGGTGTTCTCGGTCCTGGTCTACGTCGTGGCGTGCGCGGTGGCCGGGGTCATGCTCGCGATGGTGCCGGGCAATTCGGTCGTCTCGGCGCTGTCGCTGGCGGTGATGTCCGGGCCCTGCGCGGCGGTCGCCGCGGCCGCCCCGCTGTACGGCTATTACTACTGCGCGCACACCGGCCACTGCCTGATCGGCGTCATCCCGTACTAACGATCTGGCCGTAGGCCGAGGCCACTAGGGTGGACGCCGTGACTCATTACGACGTCGTCGTCCTCGGGGCGGGTCCCGGCGGGTATGTAGCCGCCATCCGCGCCGCGCAGCTGGGCCTGCACACCGCAATCGTGGAGCCGAAGTATTGGGGCGGCGTGTGCCTCAACGTCGGCTGCATTCCGTCCAAAGCGTTGCTGCGCAACGCCGAGCTCGCCCACATCTTCACCAAAGAAGCCAGGACATTCGGCATCAACGGCGACGCGACCTTCGACTACGGGGTCGCCTTCGACCGCAGCCGCAAGGTGGCCGAGGGCCGCGTCGCCGGCGTGCACTTCCTGATGAAGAAGAACAAGATCACCGAGATCCACGGCTACGGCCGGTTCACCGACGCCAACACCCTGGCGGTCGAACTCAACGAGGGTGGTGCCGAGAGCGTCACGTTCGACAACGCCATCATCGCGACCGGCAGCAGCACCCGGCTGGTTCCCGGGACGTCGCTGTCCGCCAACGTCGTCACCTACGAAGAACAGATCCTCTCCCGCGAGCTGCCGGCCTCGATCGTCATCGCCGGCGCCGGCGCCATCGGCATGGAGTTCGGCTACGTGCTGCGCAACTACGGGGTCGATGTGACCATCGTGGAGTTCCTGCCGCGCGCGCTGCCCAACGAGGACGCCGAGGTGTCCAAGGAGATCGAAAAGCAGTTCAAGAAGCTGGGCGTCAAGATCCTCACCGGAACCAAGGTCGAGTCGATCGACGACAACGGCGCCGAGGTCAGGGTGGTCGTCAGCAAGGACGGCACCGCCGAGGAGCTCAAGGCGGAAAAGGTGTTGCAGGCCATCGGGTTTGCGCCGAACGTCGAGGGCTACGGGCTGGAGAAGGCCGGCGTCGCGCTGACCGAGCGCAAGGCGATCGGCATCACCGACTACATGCGCACCAGCGTCGACCACATCTACGCCATCGGCGACGTCACCGGGCTGCTGCAGCTGGCCCACGTCGCCGAGGCGCAGGCCGTGGTGGCGGCCGAAACCATCGCCGGCGCAGAGACTTTGGCGCTCGGCGACTACCGCATGCTGCCGCGCGCGACGTTCTGCCAGCCCCAGGTCGCCAGCTTCGGACTCACCGAGCAGCAGGCCCGCGACGAGGGCTACGACGTCGTGGTGGCCAAGTTCCCGTTCACCGCCAACGGCAAGGCCCACGGCCTGGGCGACCCCAGCGGCTTCGTCAAGCTGGTCGCCGACGCCCGCTACCGCGAGCTGCTCGGCGGCCACCTCATCGGCCACGACGTGTCCGAGCTGCTGCCCGAGCTGACGCTGGCGCAGAAGTGGGACCTGACCGCCAACGAGCTGGCCCGCAACGTGCACACCCACCCGACGATGTCGGAGGCGCTGCAGGAGTGCTTTCACGGCCTGGTCGGCCACATGATCAACTTCTGAGCCCGCCGATGATGATTCGCAGCGACACCGTGCTGGGCCTCCTCGGCGGCGCCGCGGCGGGTTATGTCCTGTGGCTGGTGGCCTTTTCGGTCGCCGACGACAACGCGGCGGTGGGCCGGTGGGCCCCCACGGTGCTGCTGCTGTCGCTCGCGCTGGCGGTGTGCGCGACGCTGTGGGCGTCGCTGCAGCGCCGGCGCGGGAAGTACGCGCGGTCGGCGTTCGGCTTCGGCCTGCCGATCCTGCCGGTGGCGCTGACGCTGGCCGTGCTGGCCGACGTCTACCTCTGACCGGGCCTAACGCGGGTTGTCCAATGGAATGGCGAGCGCCGACATCGTGGCCGCGAGCCCGTCGTATTGGCTTGCCAGCAAGCAGAATTCGATGAGCTGGCGCCGATCCAGGTGGCTCGCCAGCTGCTGCCAGGTGCCGTCGGACAGCGTGCGGTCCTTGACGAACTCGTCGGTCGCCGTCAGCAGCGCCTGTTGGCGGGCGCTCAGTATCTTTCGCGGCCCGTCGCCGCCGGGGACGTCCGGCCAGGCGAAGACCACCGCCTGGGTATCGGCGTCCAGTCCCGCCTTGCGCGCCATCCGGCGATGGTGTTGCAGCTCGTATTCGCACGCGCGCAAGTGCGCGACCCGCAGGATCACCAGCTCGGTGTCGGCCGTGGGCAGACGCCCCCGCAGCAGCCGGGCGCCGTAAAACGCCCACGCCCAGAACAGCAACTGGCGCTGTCCCAGGGTGGTGAACAGATGAAACTCCGGCGCCCGCACGGTGCGCGCGCCGAGGCGGGCGAGCACCCAGTTGACCGGTCCGAGCTGGCGGAACCGGCCCGGCGGGATGCGGCCGGCTTGATCGTTTCGAGGCGCGGTCACGGCTGCTTCACCAGGTAGGGCGACACCGTGCTGCGGTGCTCGTCGAGGTCGAGCGCGCGGCCCAGGGCCGGGAAGGCCCGCTGCGGACAGTTGTCGCGTTCGCAGACGCGGCAGCCCGCGCCGATCGGTGTCGCCACTGTTCCTGACTCTCCCGAGACGTCGAGGCCTTCCGAGTAGACGAGCCGGTGTGCGTGACGAAGCTCGCAGCCCAGCCCGATCGCGAAGGTTTTACCGGGCTGACCATACCGCGCGGCGCGGCGCTCGACGGTGCGGGCCACCCACATGTAGTTGCGGCCGTCGGGCATCTGGGCGATCTGCACCAGGATCTTGCCCGGGTTGGCGAAGGTCTCGTAGACGTTCCACAACGGGCACGTCCCGCCGCTGGAGGAAAAGTGAAAGCCGGTGGCGGACTGGCGTTTTGACATGTTGCCTGCCCGGTCGACGCGGACGAACGAGAACGGCACCCCCCGCATCGTCGGGCGCTGCAACGTCGAAAGCCGGTGCGCGATGGTCTCGTAACTGACCGAGTAGAACGACGACAGCCGCTCGACGTCGTAGCGGAAATTCTCGGCGACGTCGTGAAATTGGCGGTAGGGCAGCACCGCGGCGGCGGCGAAGTAGTTGGCCAGCCCCAGCCGCGCCAGGGTGTGCGACTCCGCGCTGGTGAACTTGCCCTCGGCGACGAGGGTGTCGATCAGGTCGCCGAACTCGAGGTAGGCCAATTCGGCCGCCATCTTGAAGACTTGCTGGCCCGATGACAGGTGATTGCTGATCTCGAGCGTCTTGGTGCCGGGCTCGTAGCGGTGCAGGACGGTGTCGCCGAGGTCGATGCGCCGGATGATGTGCACCCCGTGCACCTCGGTGAGCCGCCGGGTCAACTCGCGGGCCAGGTCGCCGTGGTGCAACCGCATCTTGATGGTGAGCTCTTCGGCGGCGGTGTCCAGCTCGTGCAAATAGTTCTGGCGTTGGTAGAAGTAGTCGCGCACCTCTTCGTGGGGCATGGAAATGGACCCAGACCCGGAGCTTGAGCCGCTGCCGTCGGAGTAGCGCTCCTCGGTGGCGGCGGCGAGCTGCGCGGTGGTGATCCGGTAGCGCCGGTGCAGGTTGACCACCGCGCGCGCCAGGGCCGGGTGCGCACCGACGATCTCGGCCACTTCCGTCGGGTCGACGTCGATGTCCAGGTCGCGATCCATCGTCACCTCGCGCAGCTCGGCGACCAGCCGGGTGTCGTCCTGGGAGGCGAAGAAGGTCGCGTCCACGCCGAACACCTCGGTGATCCGCAGCAGCACCGCCACCGTCAGCGGGCGAACGTCGTGCTCGATCTGGTTGAGGTAGCTGGGCGAGATCTCCAGCATCTGCGCCAGCGCGGCCTGGGAAAAGCCGCGTTCGTTGCGCAGCTGCCGAACGCGCGAGCCGACGAAGGTCTTGGCCACCCGACGAAGCCTACCGGCCGCTGCGAAGGTGCCGTTCGCAGAGTTGGCATGCGGGCGCGCTCGGCTCACAATTGGTGTTTTCCAGACGCTATTTGGCATCATTCGCGTCGGGGTCCGGGGTTAACCTGGGGTACCGACGCGCGGGAAACGGGAGCAACGGGAGAGAAGCCGTGAGCCTGGACAAGACAATGATGCCGGTGCCCGACGGCCACCCCGATGTATTCGGTCGCGAATGGCCGCTGCGCGTCGGTGACATCGACCGCACCGGCCGGCTTCGGCTGGACGCCGCCGCCCGCCATATCCAGGACATCGGGCAGGACCAACTGCGCGAGATGGGCTTCGAGGAGACCCATCCGCTGTGGATAGTTCGGCGAACCATGGTCGACCTGATCCGACCGATCGAGTTCCAAGACATGTTGCGGTGTCGGCGCTGGTGTTCGGGCACCTCGAACCGGTGGTGTGAGATGCGGGTCCGCATAGATGGGCGAAAGGGTGGCCTGATCGAATCCGAGGCGTTCTGGATCAACATCAACCGGGAGACCCAGATGCCGTCGCGGATCGCCGACGACTTCCTGGCGGGCCTGCACAAGACCACGTCCGTCGACCGGTTGCGGTGGAAGGGATACCTCAAGCCGGGCGGCCGGGATGACGCCGCCGAGATCCACGAGTTCCCGGTCCGGGTGACCGACATCGACCTGTTCGACCACATGAACAACTCGGTGTACTGGAGCGTCATCGAGGACTACCTGGCGTCGCACCCGGACCTGATGCAGGGGCCGCTGCGCACCACGATCGAGCACGAGGCGCCGGTCGCCCTCGGGGACAAGCTGGAGATCATCTCGCACGTCCACCCGGCCGGCTCGACCGATCAATTCGGCCCCGGGCTGGCCGATCGGGCTGTTACAACGCTCACATATGCCGTCGGCCACGAGACGAAAGCCGTCGCCGCGCTCTTCGCTCTGTAGCAAAAACGCCACTGCCGCAAATTCGCGGCCTGACCTGCGACAACGTGGTTACTGGCGGGTAGCTTCTGAAACGGTTCAGCCGATCTCCTTCTTCGCAAGATTCGCAAACTCTCCTGAAGTCGTGGCGGAAATTGGCAAATGAAACGGGTGGACCTGCGGTAATGGGCTGTGCCATCGTCGAGTTAGCACGTCAGCGAAGTTGAGCCTCCAGCTACAGCCCGGCGGCGTAGATATTTCACACCCGTTCACATAATCCGTTAAGGAGTAAGCCCAATGTCTATCGTTGGCACCCCCAAGAGCGCCGAGCAGATCCAGCAGGACTGGGACACGAATCCGCGGTGGAAGGATGTCACCCGCACCTACTCCGCCGAGGACGTCGTCGCGCTGCAAGGCACCGTGGTCGAGGAGCACACCCTGGCCCGCCGCGGCGCGGAGGTGCTGTGGGAGGAACTGCACGACCTGGAGTGGGTCAACGCGCTCGGCGCGCTGACCGGCAACCAGGCCGTCCAGCAGGTGCGCGCCGGCCTGAAGGCCATCTACCTGTCGGGCTGGCAGGTCGCCGGTGACGCCAACCTGTCCGGCCACACCTACCCCGACCAGAGCCTCTACCCGGCCAATTCGGTGCCGCAGGTGGTGCGCCGGATCAACAACGCGCTGCAGCGCGCCGACCAGATCGCCAAGGTGGAAGGCGACACGTCGGTGGAGAACTGGCTGGCGCCGATCGTCGCCGACGGCGAGGCCGGCTTCGGCGGCGCGCTCAACGTCTACGAGCTGCAGAAGGCCCTGATCGCCGCCGGCGTCGCGGGCTCCCACTGGGAGGACCAGCTGGCGTCGGAGAAGAAGTGCGGCCACCTGGGCGGCAAGGTGCTGATCCCGACCCAGCAGCACATCCGCACCCTGACCTCGGCCCGGCTGGCCGCGGACGTGTGCGGCGTGCCGACGGTCGTGATCGCGCGCACCGACGCCGAGGCGGCCACGCTGATCACCTCCGACGTCGACGAGAGCGACCAGCCGTTCATCACCGGCGAGCGCACCCGGGAGGGGTTCTTCCGGACCAAGAACGGCATCGAGCCCTGCATCGCGCGGGCCAAGGCGTACGCCCCGTTCGCCGACCTGATCTGGATGGAGACCGGCACCCCCGACCTGGAGCTCGCGCGCAAATTCTCTGAGTCGGTCAAGGCCGAATTCCCCGACCAGATGCTGGCCTACAACTGCTCGCCGTCGTTCAACTGGCGCAAGCACCTCGACGACGGCACCATCGCGAAGTTCCAAAAGGAGCTTGCCGCAATGGGATTCAAGTTCCAGTTCATCACGCTGGCCGGCTTCCACGCGCTGAACTACTCGATGTTCGATCTGGCCTACGGCTACGCCCGCAACCAGATGAGCGCCTACGTCGAGCTGCAGGAGCGCGAGTTCGCCGCCGAGGAGCGCGGCTACACCGCGACCAAGCACCAGCGCGAGGTCGGTGCCGGCTACTTCGACCGCATCGCCACCACGGTCGACCCCAACTCGTCGACCACCGCGCTGACCGGCTCGACCGAAGAGGGCCAGTTCCACTGACGACGAGCGGGCTTGGCCGCGAGGAGGAAGTGGAACCAAGGGGCCTGAGCCACTGACGACGAGCGGGCTTGGCCGCGAGGAGGAAGTGGAACCAAGGGGCCTGAGCCACTGAGTTAGTAAGGGCTTTTGCGCCGAGCGTGAAACTGTTGCTAGTTTTCGGCTGATTTTTCGCAGCAGTTTCACGCTCGGCGTTAAGCGTTAAGGAAAAACATGATCGAACGAGTAGGGGTTGTCGGGGCCGGACAGATGGGCTCGGGCATCGCCGAGGTCGCCGTGCGCGCCGGCGTCGACGTGACCGTGTTCGAGACCACCGAGCCGCTGATCACGGCGGGCCGCAACCGCATCGTGAAGTCGCTGGAGCGCGGCGTCAGCGCGGGCAAGGTGACCGAGCGGGAGCGCGACAGCGCACTCGGCAAGCTCACCTTCACCACCGACCTGCAGGGCCTGGCCGACCGGCAACTGGTGATCGAGGCCATCGTCGAGGACGAGGCCGTCAAGGCGCAGGTGTTCGCAGAGTTGGACCGGGTCGTCACCGACCCCGACGCGGTCCTGGCGTCCAACACCTCCAGCATCCCGATCATGAAGATCGCCGCGGCCACCAAGAACCCGCAACGCGTGCTGGGCCTGCACTTCTTCAACCCCGTCCCGGTGCTGCCGCTGGTCGAGTTGGTCAGCACGCTGGTCACCGACGAAGCCGCCGCCGCACGCACTGAGGAGTTCGCCGGCACGGTCCTGGGCAAGCAGGTAGTGCGCTGCTCCGACCGGTCCGGCTTCGTGGTGAACGCGCTGCTGGTGCCCTACCTGCTGTCGGCGATCCGGATGGTCGAGGCCGGCTTTGCCAGCGTCGAAGACGTCGACAAGGCCGTCGTCGCGGGGCTCTCGCACCCGATGGGCCCGCTGCGGTTGTCCGACCTCGTCGGCCTGGACACCCTCAAACTCATCGCGGACAAGATGTTCGAGGAATTCAAGGAGCCGCAATACGGTCCGCCGCCGCTGTTATTGCGTATGGTCGAAGCGGGCCGGCTGGGCAAAAAGTCGGGGCACGGCTTCTACTCTTACTGACCGGCTCGGGCGGCCCAGCGATGGGTCGGGTAGCATTCTCGCGGTCAACGAACGAGAGGTGTTTGGAATCCATGGGCGCGTTAGAGCCGTATTACGAAGAGTCACAGTCCATCTACGACGTTTCGGATGAATTCTTCGCGCTGTTCCTGGACCCCACGATGGGCTACACGTGCGCATACTTCGAGCGCGACGACATGACCCTCGAGGAAGCGCAGAACGCGAAGTTCGACCTGGCCTTGGGCAAGCTGGGCCTCGAGCCCGGGATGACGTTGCTCGACATCGGCTGCGGCTGGGGTGGAGCGCTGCAGCGGGCGATCGACAAGTTCGACGTCAACGTCATCGGAATCACGCTCAGCCGCAACCAGTTCGAGTACAGCAAGCGCAGGCTGGCCGGGCACCCGACGCAACGCAAGGTCGAGATCCGGTTGCAGGGCTGGGAGGAGTTCGAGGACAAGGTCGACCGGATCGTCAGCATCGGCGCCTTCGAAGCGTTCAAGGCCGAACGGTGGCCCGCGTTCTTCGAACGCGCCCACGACATCCTCCCCGACGACGGCAGGATGCTGCTGCACACGATTCTGGCGCATTCGCAGAAACAGATGCATGAGCGCGGAATCAAGCTGACGATGAACGACATCCGATTCACGCGATTCATCTACACCGAAATTTTCCCCGGCGGGCAGCTGCCCGCGCAGGAAGACATTCTGGCGTTGGCGCCGCAGGCCGGCTTCACCGTCGAAAAGGTGCAATTGCTGCAGGAGCACTACGCGCGGACGCTGAACATTTGGGCGGCCAATTTGGAGGCCAACAAAGAAAAGGCGATCGCCCTGCAGTCCGAGGCGGTCTACGACCGCTACATGCACTACCTGACCGGCTGCGAGGACTTCTTCCGCAAGGGCATCAGCAACGTCGGCCAGTTCACCCTGGCGAAGTAGCTTACCAGGCGCGCAGCACGGCGCCGGCCGCCAGGCCCAGTACCAGCAGGGCGCCCGCCTGGCGCACGTGCACCCAGGCCAGCGCCGCGTACCACAGCGGCCAGACCGGGAACTTCGGCGGCGGCTCGTCGGGCCTCGGGCGGCGGAAGTACGGCCAGACCTTCACCAGCCGGGGCAGCGCCAACGCGACGACGAGCGCGGGCCAGGGCATGGCTCCCAGCGCGACGGCGACGGCGACCAGCACGTAGAAGCCGGCCATCATCGCCAGCGTGGCCGCCCGGGCGCGTGCCTCCCCGAGGAGGACGGGCAGCGTGCGAATGCCCAGCGGTTCGTCGTAGGGGATCTTGTCGATGTGCTTGCCCATCAACACCGTCGTGCACAACAGGCCGTAGGGCAGCGAGGCCAGCACGACGTCCCAGCCGACGGAGCCGATCGCGGAATAGTAGGTCCCGCACACCATCAGCGGGCCCCACACGACGAAGACGTCCGGTTCGCCGAGGCCGCGTTTCTTCAACCGCAACGGCGGCGCCGTGTAGGCGACGCTGAGCGCGAACCCGCCGAGCGCGATGGCCACCACCGGCCACCCGCGCGCCCATGCCAGCGTGACCAGGATCGCCAGGTCCGCGATGTTCACCGCCAGGATCGCCAGCCCGAGCGTGCGGTGGCTGATCAGCCCGGACAGCACCGGGTGGGGCGCGTAGAGCGCGCGGGGGTAGCTGGTGCTGTCGGTGCCGACCCGCGTGTCGTACAGGTCGTTCATCAGATTGTTGGCGGTGTGCGCCAGCGTGATCCCCAGCACGGCCAGGACCAGCCAGCGCCAGTCCAGCCCGGGCCGGCCGACCGCCAGCAGGGCCGCGACCAGGCCGGAGACCAGGGTCATCGGCAGCACCGCCGCGCGGGTGACGACGAGCCACCGCGTGACAACGTCGACAGGCCCGTCCGGCGGCGGGTTGGTGGTGCGGATCGCGTAGGCCCACGACCTGAGCCGTGAGCGCACGCTCACGTCAGGCATGGAACGGCGACCTCATGGTTCTCGCGGCGGCGCAATCGGCGAGGGATGCGGCTGCCCACGGAACTTCTCCAGCGACCCGCCCGCCTCGACGATGCCGCAGAGCGCGCTCCAGCTCAGCATGGTCAGGTAGTCGATCAGCTCGTCGCGGCTCATCCGCGGATCCGACATCCAGGAGTGGGTGGCCAGCTGCACGCCGCCGACGATCAGGTAGGACCATGGCTCCGCCCCGCCGGTGTCCATGCCGATCTCTCGCATCCGCCGGCGCAGCATGACCGCGATCATGCGGGCGATGATGCGCTCGGAGTCGGCGATCACCTTGCTCTTGCTGGCCGAGCTGTTGGCCATCACGAACCGATACGGCTCGGGCTCGTTCGCCACGGTCTCGACGTAGACCCGGATGACCTCGCGGGTCAGGTCGAAGCCGTCCAGGTTTGACGAGAGCGCCCCGGCCATGTTGGGGATCAGCGTGGTCTGGGTGAAGCGCATCATCACCGCGGTGGTCAGGTCGTTCTTGTCGACGAAGTAGCGGTACAGGACGGTCTTGGAGACGCCGATCTCCGCGGCGATTTCGTCCATGCTCAAAAAGCGGCCGAGCCGGCGAATCGCATCGATCGTGCCGTCGACCAGCTCGTTACGGCGGTCCACCTTATGTTGGTGCCAGCGCCGCTTGCGACCATCCGCCTTGACGGTCACCGCCGGAATCTCCTCTGCCAGAGTCAGCTTCTCACTCATAAGTCGCTCTTGATACTACGGCTTGCCTCGTCCGTTTCGGCGGATGGGCTGGCCGTGCGCGGCCTCTCAAGCAGGGCGGTAACACTAACTGGCCCCGGCAGGACATGATGGTGTGGTGGCACACCGAGCCCCACACCCGGGCGACGTACTGGGTTCACCCCCGGCCGAGCGGGCGCGCGCGTCACTCGCGGAATCCTTCGCCGGGGCCGATCCGGAGGCCGACGCCCAGCGCCGCGTGGCGCTGCGGCGGATGAAGATGGTGGCACTGGGCTTCCTGCTCGGCGCCACGGCCGTTTTCCTGGCCTGTCGCTACGCGCAGTCCCACGCGGCGGCGGGCGTGTGGGTCGGCTATGTCGGCGCCGCCGCGGAGGCCGGCATGGTCGGCGCCCTGGCCGACTGGTTCGCTGTGACCGCGCTGTTCAAGCACCCGCTCGGCATCCCGATACCCCACACCGCGATCATCAAGCGCAAGAAGGACCAGCTCGGCGAGGGTCTGGGAACCTTCGTGCGGGAGAACTTCCTGTCGCCGGCGGTCGTCGAGACCAAGCTGCGCGACGCCCAGGTGTCCAGCCGGCTGGGCAAGTGGCTATCGGAGGCCGCGCACGCCGAGCGGGTTGCGAGCGAGACGGCGACGGTGCTGCGGGTCCTGGTGGAGCTGCTGCGCGACGAGGACGTCCAGCAGGTGATCGACCGGATGATCGTGCGCCGCATCGCCGAACCCCAATGGGGTCCGCCGGTGGGCCGGGTGCTGGGCACCCTGCTCGCCGAGAACCGCCAGGAGGCCCTGATCCAGTTGCTGGCCGACCGGGCGTTCCAGTGGTCGCTGAACGCCGGCGAGGTCATTCAGCGGGTGGTCGAGCGTGACTCGCCGACCTGGTCGCCGCGGTTCATCGACCATCTCGTCGGTGACCGCATCCACCGCGAACTGATGGACTTCACCGACAAGGTGCGCCGCAACCCCGACCACGAATTGCGCCGCTCGGCGACGCGATTCTTGTTCGAATTCGCCGGCGACCTGCAGAACGACCCGGACACCATCGCGCGCGCCGAGGCGGTCAAGGAGCAGCTGATGGCGCGCGACGAGATCGCCGGCGCCGCCGCGACCGCCTGGCAGACGCTGAAGAGGCTGGTCCTCGAAGGGGTCGACGATCCGACCGGCGCCCTGCACACCCGCATCGCCGACACCGTGGTCCGGATCGGGGAGTCGCTGCGCGACGACTCCGACCTGCGCGACAAGGTCGACAACTGGATCGTGCGGGCCGCCCAGCACCTGGTGTCCCAGTACGGGGTCGAAATCACCGCGATCATCACCGACACGATCGAGCGCTGGGACGCCGAGGAGGCCAGCAGGCGCATCGAGCTGCACGTGGGCCGTGACCTGCAATTCATCCGGATCAACGGCACCGTGGTGGGCGCGCTGGCCGGGCTCGTCATCTACGCCGTCGCGCACCTGTTTTTCTAGGGGTGCTAACAAGTGCTTGCAAAAGCAAGCACTTGCCCGTACTGTGGGCCTCGTAAAGGTTGATGACCCCGAGTCCAGGAGTACGCGATGCCACCGGAGGAGACGCTCTCCGCCAAGGTGTCCACCGCGGCCTCCGACATGGCCTCCGACATCGGCAGCTTCATCCGCGACCTGCGGGAGAACGCGCAGGTTTCGGTGCGGCAGCTCGCCGAGCGTTCGGGTGTCAGCAATCCTTACCTGAGCCAGGTCGAGCGTGGATTGCGCAAGCCCTCCGCCGACGTCCTGAGCCAGATCGCCAAGGCGCTGCGGGTTTCCGCCGAGGTGCTCTACGTGCGGGCCGGGATGCTCGAGCCCAGCGACAAGAGCCAAGTGCGCGACGCCATCATCACCGACTCGGCGATCACCGAGCGCCAGAAGCAGATCCTGCTGGAGATCTACGCGTCGTTCACCCAGCAGAACGAACCGAATATCGAGGAGTGTCCGGGCGAATCCGACTGCCACGAGTGATTCGCGATCGCGGAACCAGGTGACGAATAGATGCCCGGCCGTTTGGTTACCCAGGAGAACGGGTTTTACGTCGCCACGCGGTCCTGACTACTCCCCCAGAGGAGCCGCCGCTTGCCCTTTACCCCGAGCACTAACACCCATAACGAGACAACCATGAAAGGAAACACCATGGCTGAAAACCCGAACATCGACGACTTGCGGGCTCCGCTGCTGGCGGCGCTGGGCGCGGCCGACCTGGCCCTGGCCACCGTCAACGACCTGATCGCCAACCTGCGTGATCGGGCCGGAGAGACCCGCACCGAAACCCGCAGCCGTGTCGAGGAGCGGCGCGCTCGCTTGTCCAAGCTTCAGGAGGACCTTCCCGAGCAGCTCACCGAGCTGCGGGACAAGTTCACCTCGGACGAGCTGCGCAAGGCCGCCGAGGGGTACCTCGAAGCGGCGACCAGCCGGTACAACGAGCTGGTCGAGCGGGGCGAGGCGGCCCTCGATCGGCTGCGCAGCCAGCGGCCGTTCGAGGACGCGTCCGCCCGCGCCGAGGGCTACGTGGACCAGGCCGTCGAGCTGACGCAGGAGGCGCTGGGCACCGTCGCGTCGCAGACCCGCGCGGTCGGTGAGCGGGCGGCCAAGTTGGTCGGCATCGAGCTGCCCAAGAAGGCGGCCCCGGCCAAGAAGGCGCCCGCCAAGAAGGCGCCGGCCAAGAAGGCGCCGGCCAAGAAGGCGCCGGCCAAGAAGGCTGCCGCCAAGAAGGTCACCCAAAAATAGTCACGAACCGACTGCTCACTCGGCTCCGAGTCGCCCCACGGCGGCTCGGAGTCGACGTTTTGGCGGGTCGCCGCATACGCTTGGAGCGTGACCGCCGTGAATACCGTCCTGTTTGTCTTGAGCCTCGCCGTGCTGGCGACGGTCCTGTACGCGTTCGTGCACGCGGCGCTGCAGCGGTCCGACGCCTATACCGCGGCTGAGAAGCTGACCAAGCCGGTGTGGCTGGTGATCCTCGGCGTGTGCGCGGTCGTGAGTCTGTGGCTCGGCGTGCTGGGCATGGCGATCGCGGCGGGCGCCGCCGGCATCTATCTCGTCGACGTGCGGCCGAAACTTCTGGAAATTCAAGGCAAGTCGCGCTAGCGGGGATGAAGGCCCCGCTCGTCGCGCTGGCGGCGGTGGCGCTCGCGCTGCCGGGTTCGTCGCTGCCGGTGGCGCCCGCCGGGGCCGACCCGGGCGCGGCCAGCCCGGCCATTCCCGCCCCGCGGCCCCCCTTCGTCGACCACACCCAGTGGGTGCGCTGGCAGGGCCTGCCCAGCCTGCGGGTGTTCCCGACGCCGTCCGGGCGGACGGCCTCCCGGCAGCAGGGCAGCACGGAGGCCGGGGCCGCCTGGGCCGAGGTGCTCGCGCAGGCGCCGGACGTGGACACGCCCGGCATGCGCGCGCAGTTCGTCTGCCACTGGCAGTTCGCCGAACGGGCGCAGCCGGGCAAGACCAGCTGGAACCTGGAACCCTGGCGCCCGGTGGTCGACGACGCCGAGATGTTCGCCACCGGCTGCAACCCCGGCGGCCCGCAGGAAGGGCTTTGATGGCGGGCCGGCCCAGCAGGGCCGAGTTGGCGGCCCGCATCGACCACACCCTGCTTAAACCCGAAGCCGCCCCGGACGACGTGGCCGCCCTGGTCGCCGAGGCCGCCGAACTGGGCGTCTACGCGGTGTGCGTCTCGCCGTCGATGGTGCCGGCCGCGGCGGCCGCCGCGGCCCCGGGCGGGGCCCTGCGCGTGGCGGCGGTGGCGGGTTTCCCGTCGGGCAAGCATGTGCCGGCGGTCAAGGCGCACGAGGCCGCGCTGGCCGTGGCGGCCGGCGCCGGCGAGATCGACATGGTCGTCGACGTCGGCGCGGCGCTGGCCGGGGACATCGTCGCCGTGCGCTCCGACATCGAGGCGGTGCGCGCCGCGGTGCCCGGCGCCGTGCTCAAGGTGATCGTGGAGTCGGCGGTGCTGCTCAGCGGAACGGACGGGCGCACGCTGGCCGACGTGTGCCGCGCCGCCGAGGACGCCGGCGCCGACTTCGTCAAGACCTCGACCGGATTTCACCCCGCCGGCGGGTCGTCGGTGCGCGCGGTCGCGCTGATGGCCGAGACCGTCGGGGGGCGGCTGGGCGTCAAGGCCAGCGGCGGCATCCGCACCGCCTCCGACGCGCTGGCGATGCTGGACGCCGGCGCAACCCGGCTCGGCCTGTCCGGCAGCCGGGCGGTGCTCGACGGGTTAGACCCGGGAAGCTAGCAGCCCACGCTCAGCGCCCGCTAGAGGTGCGCGAAGCAGGGGTCGTTGCTGTTGTCGTTGGGAATGGTGGCGTTCTGCGTCGAAAAGTGGCTCGTCACACCGGAATCGGTGACTTGCACGCTGTCGGCGTGAATCCCCAGCGGGTAGTTCTTGGTCAGGTTCGAGGTGAAGTCGTTCAGCGTGGACTGCACGGACTCCTTGGGCATGGTGAAGCCGAGCGCGTTGAAGCTGATGATCTGCAGTTCGAGCCCTTTGCCGGACACCACCGGCTTGGCGGTGATGTTGTCCAACATGCCCTTCAGCTCCACCGTGCCGTCGGCCGGGTGAGTGGTCACGTTGTTGGTGACGAACGGACCGAGCACCGGGATCGCGTTCTGCACCGACTGCTTGATGCCGTCACTGGTCCAGGTGATGGTGGCGTCCAGCGAGCCGATGGTGCCCTTCGAGTTGGACGTCGACTGCAGCCGCACGTCGCGGATGTTGAGGCTGAGCTTCATGCCCTTGGCGTCGCGGATGTTGTTGCCGGCCGTCTGCACCGAGATGTTGGTGTAGTGCTTGGTCATCTGCTGCCACAGCATCAGCGGCGTCACGCCGAACGACGCGGTGGCCTGATCCTTCACCTCGCACGCCACCGCCTCGGCGACCTTGGAGTCCGCGACGTGGCGGACGTACAGCTCGGCGCCGATCAGCCCCGCGATGATGAGCGCGAAGACGATGACGCAGACGAGCAGGATGGACAGCGGGTCGCGCAGGAAGCGTCGTTTTCTTTGCACCGGTGCCGATTCCTCGCCCGGAGTGGTCAGCTGATCCGTCGGGGCCGCGGCCGAGCTCGCCGGCGGTGGCTGGCCGGGCCGGTGCACGCCCGCGTTGGGCGCGCTTAGCTGCTCGGTGCGTTCGGTCTGGTAGCCGGGCTGCTGGCCGGGCGCGGCCGGCGGCGGCGCCTGACCGGGTCCGGGCGGGGCGTGGCCGGGGCCGCCGGTGCCGATCCGCTCGGTGGGCCGTTCAGTAGGGGGCTGACCGAAGGGGCCTTGGTTGCCGGGACGAGCCCACGTCGACGGGCCCTCGTTCGGTGGCCCCTGCGGACCCTGTGGGTTCGTCACTTCACCGATTCTGCCCTATCCAGCTGAGCAAAGTCTGAGCGGTTTCTCAGCACCGCGATGCTGTCCCGCGCCGCGGCCACCCGGTCGACGTCGATGTCGGCGACCACGAGCTGCGGTTTTCCGCCGGCCGAGGCGACCACCTCGCCGAGCGGCGAGGCCACCAGGCTGCCGCCCACCCCCAGCGGCGCGCCCGAGCCGGACCCCGACGCGGTCGCGGCCTCGCCGGGGTCGGCCTGACCGACCGCGGCCACGTAGCTCATCGAGTCCAGCGCCCGGGCCCGGGCCAGCAGTGTCCACTGGTCGAGCTTGCCGGGACCGGAGCCCCAGGACGCGCATACGACGATCAGCTGGGCACCGCGGCGGGCCAATTCGGTGTAGAGCGCCGGGAAGCGGATGTCGTAGCAAACGGTCAACCCGACCGTGACCCCATCGACCTCGACCACCACCGGCTCGCGGCCGGGCGCGACGGTGCGCGACTCGGTGAACCCGAACGCGTCGTAGAGGTGGATCTTGTCGTAGTGGGCGTCCGGCCGGTTGGGCGTGCCCGGTCCGGCCGCGATCAGCGTGTTGGTCACCCGCCCGTCGCCGGCGGGGCTGAACATGCCGGCGACCACGGTGATCCCGGTCTCGGTCGCGATCGCGCGCACGCCGTCGGCCCACGGCCCGTCCACCGGCTCGGCGACGGGCGCCAGGGGGACGCCGAACCGGCACATGGTCGCCTCCGGGAAGACCACCAGCCGGGCACCCGCGTCGGCGGCCTGCGCGGCATACTCGCGCACCCGGTCCAGGTTGGCCGCCGGATCGCTGCCGCTGAGGATCTGCGCCAAAGCGATTCGCATGGCATTCAGCCTAGGCGTGGGTTCAGGCGTGGGCGGCGATCCAGTCCGCGGTCAACCGTTGTTCCCGGCTCACCAGCTCGGCCAGCTGGGTGCCGATGAGCCTTTCCACCTTGCCGCCGATGAGCGGGACCCGGACCTCGACGGTGACCCGGAACTCGAGCCGGGCGCCGCCGGACCCGGCGATCGGCGTCAGGTCGGCGGTGCCCGACACCGTCACGGGGGTGCCCTCGATCGAGCCCGCGATGGAGGCCCTCGCGGCGCCGTCGGTGACCGGCCCCCACGTCTCCTTGCGCCGGACGCACAGATCGCCCCGGTGCAACTGCTTGACCACGGCGTGCAGATTGTGGCTGCGCACCAGCTGCAGCGTGGTCACCTCGACGGTGCCGTCGGCGCCCTCGCCGCCGCCGACTCGCAGCGACTCCAGCCGCGCCTCGTCCACGGGAATGTCGGCCAGCCGGGCCTTCCAATACCGCTCCTGAAGGAAGGCCCGATGGATCTGCTCGACGCTGTTCTCGTAGTCCGCCGACAAGTCGAATGAGCGCGGCATAGCTGGTCAGGCTACCGTTACGGGCTGTGGGCGGTTCGCTCTTTGCCGGTGCGCAAGTCGCCGAGGAGGTGCCGCTGGCGCCGTTGACGACCCTGCGGGTCGGGCCGGTGGCGCGCCGGCTGATCACGTGCACCAGCACCGGGCAGGCGGTCGACGTATTGCGGCGGCTGGACTCCGAAGCAGGCCCACAACCGGCGCTGGTGTTTGCCGGCGGCTCCAATCTGGTGATCGCCGACACCCTGGCCGACCTGACCGCCGTGCGGCTGGCCAACGCCGGCATCACCGTCGACGGCAACGTGGTGCGCGCGGAGGCCGGCGCGGTCTGGGACGACGTGGTGGTCACGACCATCGAGCACGGGTTGGGCGGGCTGGAGTGCCTGTCCGGCATCCCCGGATCCGCCGGGGCCACCCCGGTGCAGAACGTCGGGGCCTACGGGGCGGAGGTGTCCGACACCATCACCCGGGTGCGGGTCCTCGATCGCGCCGGCGGCGAGGTGCGCTGGGTGCCGGGCGAACAGCTCGGCTTCGGCTACCGCACCAGCGTGTTCAAGCGGTCCGGTCAGTCGGGGCGCGAAATCCCTTCCGTCGTACTGGAAGTCGAGTTTGTGCTGGACGCGTCGGGCCGCAGCGCGCCGCTGCGCTACGGCGAGCTGACGGCCGCCTTGGGCGCAAGCGCCGGCGAGCGCGCCGACCCGAAAGCGGTTCGCGAGGCGGTGCTGGCGCTGCGGGCCCGCAAGGGCATGGTCCTCGATCCCGCCGACCACGACACCTGGAGCGTGGGTTCGTTCTTCACCAACCCGGTGGTCGCACCGGAGGTCTACGAGCGGCTCGCCGGCAGCTTCGAGGGACCGGTTCCGCACTTCCCCGCGCCCGACGGCGTCAAGCTGGCCGCGGGCTGGCTGGTGGAGCGGACCGGCTTCACCAAGGGCTATCCCGAGGACGAGAGGGCGCCCTGCCGGCTGTCCACCAAGCACGCGCTGGCCCTGACCAACCGCGGCGGCGCCAGCGCCGCAGACGTCATGGCGCTGGCCCGCACCATCCGCGATGGGGTACGCGATGTGTTTGGCATCACACTGACACCCGAGCCCGTTTTGCTCGGTTGCAGGCTGTAGCGGTTAACCCCGCGAATTGCACGCCGACCTCGAATTGTCGTGGCGCGGTAGGGGTCTTTTCTCCCGGTATCTTGGAGACTCGTGAGCACCACCGGTTCCCCGCCGCCGATCAACCGGCGCCTGGCCTTGACGGCCCTGGGAGTGAGCGTGTTCGCGCCCGGCGTGCTGGCGGCGTGCGCCGGCGGCCCGGCGGCCAGGCAGGCCGAGAAGAAGGAGACGCCGGCGCCGCGGCTGAAGTTCGAGCCGGCCCTCGACGGCCCGGACGCCACCGACGTGGTTCCCATCGCACCGATCAGCGTCCAGGTGACCGACGGCTGGTTCCAGAGGGTGGCCCTGACGAACGCGTCGGGCAAGGTGGTTGCCGGGGCGTTCAACGCCGACCGCACCGTCTACACGACCACCGAACCGCTGGGCTACGACACGACCTATACGTGGAGCGGCTCGGCCGTCGGCCACGAGGGCAAGGCGATCCCGGTGGCCGGCAAGTTCGCCACCGTGTCGCCGAGCAAGAAGATCGGAGGGGCCTTCCAGTTGGCCGACGGCCAGACCGTCGGGGTCGCCGCGCCGGTCATCATCCAGTTCGACGGTCCGATCAGCGACAAGGCCAACGTCGAGAAGGCGCTCACGGTCACCACCAACCCGCCCGTCGAGGGCAGCTGGGCCTGGCTGCCCGACGAGGCGCAGGGCGCACGCGCGCACTGGCGCCCGCGCGAGTACTACCCGGCCGGGACCGCCGTCAACGTCGACGCCAAGCTCTACGGGCGCCCGTTCGGCGACGGCGCGTACGGCGCCGACGACATCTCCCTGCACATCCAGATCGGCCGCCGCCAGGTGGTCAAGGCCGAGGTCTCCTCGCACCGCATCCAGGTCGTCACCGACGCCGGCGTCATCATGGACTTCCCGTGCAGCTACGGCGAGGCCGACAAGGCGCGCAACGTCACCCGCAACGGCATCCACGTGGTCACCGAGAAGTACTCCGACTTCTACATGTCCAACCCGGCCGCCGGTTACAGCAACATCCACGAGCGCTGGGCGGTGCGGATCTCCAACAACGGCGAGTTCATCCACGCCAACCCCGCCAGTTCGGGCGCGCAGGGCAACACCAACGTCACCAACGGCTGCATCAACCTGTCCACCGGCGACGCCGAGGAGTACTACCACACCGCGATCTACGGCGACCCGGTCGAGGTGACCGGCAGCTCGATCCAGCTGTCCTATTCCGACGGCGACATCTGGGACTGGGCCGTGGACTGGGACACCTGGGTGGCCATGTCGGCGCTGCCGCCGCCGACGGCGCACCCGCCCGCGTCGCAGATCCCCGTCACCGCCCCGGTCACCCCGACGGACGCGCCGACCCTGTCGGGCACTCCCACCACGACGACGACCACGACGACCTCTAGGCCCGGCGGTTAAAGCGCGACGCACTGGCCTGGTCGCGTGGACGCATGACAATCGTGTCCAGGTTGACGTGCGACGGCCGGGAGGCCACGAACCCGATCACCTCGGCGACGTCGGTGGCCGTCAGCGGGGTTATCCCGCTGTAGACGGCGTCGGCGCGCTCCTGGTCGCCGTCGAAGCGCACCAAGGAGAACTCCGTTTCGACCGCCCCGGGGGCAATCTCGGTGAGCCGCACCGGTTTTCCCAATAGCTCGCCGCGCAGCGTGCGGTGCAGCGCGCCCTGGGCGTGCTTGGCCGCGGTGTAGCCGGCGCCGCCGTCGTAGGTCTCCATCGCCGCCACCGAGGTGACGGTGACGACCAGGCCGTCACCGGAGTCGATCAGGCTGGGCAGCAGCGCGCGGGTGACCCGCAGCGTGCCCAGCACGTTGGTCTCCCACATCCACCGCCAGTGCTCGAGGTCGGCGTCGGCCACGGGTTCCAGGCCCCGGGCGCCGCCGGCGTTGTTGACCAGCACGTCAACCCGGCCCAATTCGCCCGCCAGCGCCTGCACCGAGTCGTCGTCTGTGACGTCGGCCACAACGGCGCTGCCGCCGATCTCGTCGGCCAACGCGTTGACGCGGTCGGCCCGGCGCGCCACGGCGACCACGTGAAAACCCTGTGCCGCAAGCGTTTTGGCGGTCGCCTCACCGATTCCCGAGCTGGCGCCGGTCACCACCGCCACCCGTTGTGGCACCCCAGTCGCGTTCATCGGAACAACTTTAGTGAACATGCTAAATTCTCCGGGTGCACCACAGCGCCCTGTTCAACAACACCGCCGCGTGTCTTTACGCGGCGAGTGCGTGTTGTTGCCGCGCACTTTGCCGCTCCTGACATTCAGGTGTGGCCAGGACCGGCCATCAGGAATTGAAGACAAAGGACGCCCGTGCGCTCGACTACCCTCACCCATAGCCACCATTCCCCCAGCCGCAAAGGCGGTGTGCGGATGCATCGTCAGATCCTGCCGCCTGCGTTGCACATCTCGGATTCCGCGGCGGCATCCGTCTTCCGGGCCGTGCGGTTGCGCGGCCCGGTCGGCCGTGACGTCATCGCCGCGGTCACCTCGCTGAGCATCGCGACGGTCAACCGCCAGGTGATCGCGCTGCTCGACGCCGGCCTGCTGCGCGAGCGCGCCGACCTGGCCGTTTCCGGGGCCATCGGCCGCCCGCGGGTGCCGGTGGAGATCAACCACGAACCGTTCGTGACGCTGGGCATCCACGTCGGCGCGCGCACCACCAGCATCGTGGCGACCGACCTGTTCGGCCGCACGCTGGACACCGTCGAGACCCCCACGCCGCTCAGCCCCGCAGGGCCCGCGCTGGCGTCGCTGGCCGACAGCGCCTGCCGGTACCTGCGGCGCTGGCATCGGCGGCGCCCGCTGTGGGTCGGGGTGGCGATCGGTGGCACCGTCGACAGCGCCTCCGGACTCGTCGACCACCCGCGGCTCGGCTGGCGGCAGGCGCCGGTCGGGCCGGTGCTGGCCGACGCGGTGGGCCTGCCGCTGTCGGTGGCCTCCCACGTCGACGCCATGGCCGGCGCCGAGCTGCTGCTCGGCCTGCGGCGGTTCGCCCCGAGTTCGCCGACGAGCCTGTACGTCTACGCCCGCGAGACCGTGGGCTATGCGCTGGTGATCGGGGGCCGGGTGCACTGCCCCGCCAGCGGCCCGGGCACCATTGCGGCGCTGCCGGTCCACTCCGAGCTGCTCGGCGGCACCGGTCAGCTGGAGTCCACGGTCAGCGACGAAGCGGTGCTGGCCGCGGCGCGCCGGCTGAAGATCCTGCCCGGCCTCCCGCCGGCGGCCCCCGGGGCCCGCGGCTCGGGGTCCACGACCGCGATGACCGACCTGCTGCGGGTGGCCCGGGCCGGCAACGAGCAGGCCCGCGACCTGCTGGCCGAGCGGGCCCGCGTGCTCGGCGAGGCCGTCGCGCTGCTGCGCGACATGCTCAACCCGGACGAGCTGGTGGTCGGCGGACAGGCGTTCACCGAGTACCCGGAGGCGATGGAGCACGTGGAGGCGGCGTTCGCCGCGCGCTCGTTGCTGGCGCCGCGCGACATCCGCGTCGCCGCCTTCGGCAACCGGGTGCAGGAGGCCGGGGCCGGGGCGGTGTCGCTGGGCGGGTTGTATGCCGACCCGCTGGGCGCGATGCGACGCGCGGGGGCGCTGGAGTCGCGGCTGCCGGAGGTCGCGGCCGACGAGTCGCCCGCGTAGCGAGACCAGCGCGCTTGAGTCCGGCCGCGGCCCGTCCTGTAAAGATGAGAGCGTGCGCCACGACGAGCTCTTCCGGCTGAACGCCCCGCGCCGGGTCGCGGTGCTGGCGGTGCACACCTCACCGCTGGCCCAGCCGGGGACCGGCGACGCGGGCGGGATGAACGTCTACGTGCTGCAGACCGCGTTGCACCTGGCCCGGCGCGGCATCGAGGTGGAGATCTTCACCCGCGCCACCGCTTCGGCCGATCCGCCGGTCGCCCGCGTGGCGCCGGGCGTGCTGGTCCGCAACGTCGTGGCCGGGCCGTTCGAGGGGCTGGACAAATACGACCTGCCGACCCAGCTGTGCGCGTTCGCGGCCGGGGTGTTGCGCGCCGAGGCGTCCCATGAACCGGGCTACTACGACATCGTGCATTCCCACTACTGGCTGTCGGGTCAGGTCGGCTGGCTGGCGCGGGACCGCTGGGCGGTGCCGCTGGTGCACACCGCCCACACGCTGGCCGCGGTGAAAAACGCGGCCCTGGCCGACGGGGACTCACCCGAGCCGCCGCTGCGCACGGTGGGGGAGCAGCAGGTCGTCGACGAGGCGGACCGGTTGATCGTCAACACCGACGACGAAGCCCGGCAACTGATCTCGATCCATCACGCCGATCCCGCGCGAATCGACGTGGTCCACCCCGGTGTGGATCTCGACGCGTTCCGCCCGGGTGACCGGCGGGCGGCCCGCGCGGAGTTGGGGCTCGCGATCGACGAGCACGAACACATCGTGGCGTTCGTCGGGCGGATCCAGCCGCTGAAGGCCCCCGACATCGTGTTGCGCGCCGCGGCGAAGCTGCCCGGGCTGCGCATCGTGGTGGCCGGCGGGCCGTCGGGCAGCGGGCTGGCTTCCCCGGACGGACTGGTGCGGCTGGCCGGCGAACTCGGCATCACCGACCGGGTGACCTTCCTGCCGCCGCAGTCCCGCGCGGATCTCGCCACCCTCTTTCGTGCCGCGAATCTTGTTGCGGTGCCGAGCTATTCGGAGTCGTTTGGCTTGGTCGCCCTCGAGGCGCAGGCGTGCGGCACCCCGGTTGTGGCCGCCGCGGTCGGGGGTCTGCCGGTGGCGGTGGCCGACGGGATCTCGGGCACGCTGGTGTCCGGACACGACGTCGGCGACTGGGCCGACGCCCTCGACCGGCTGTTGCGCCTGCCCGCGCCGCAAGCCGACGCGATGGGCCGCGCGGCCGCCGCGCACGCGGCCACCTTCTCCTGGGACCACACCACCGATGCCCTGCTGGCCAGCTACCGGCGAGCGATCGGCGATTTCACCGCCCTGCGCCAGCGGCGCGGCGCCGTGAAACCGGACCGCGCCTCGATGCGCAAGCCCCGCCGGTGGAGCCCGCGGCGCGGGGTGGGCGCGTGACGGTCACCGGGGCGGACGTGCGCTCGGTGATCGAGCGCACGCTGCAGGCGAGCGGCCTGACCTACTCGGAATTTCCTGGCGCGCACGGCGGCCTGCCCGGCCTGGTGGCGGAGCTGCCCGGCGAGCGCAAACTCAAGACCAACACCATCCTCAGCATCGGCGAGCATTCGGTGCGCGTGGAGGCGTTCGTGTGCCGCAAGCCCGACGAGAACCACGAGGGCGTCTACCGGTTTCTGCTGCGGCGCAACCGCCGGCTCTACGGGGTCGCCTACACCCTGGACAACGTCGGCGACATCTACCTGGTGGGCCGCATGTCGCTGGCGTCGGTGGACGCCGACGAGATCGACCGGGTGCTCGGCCAGGTGCTCGAGGCCGTCGACTCGGACTTTAATACGTTGCTGGAGTTGGGTTTTCGGTCGTCGATCCAGAAGGAATGGGAATGGCGGGTGTCCCGCGGAGAGTCGCTGAAGAACCTGCAGGCCTTCGCGCACCTGATCGACGACGACGACGATGTTTAGCGCCGCGAGCCCAACCGCACTGCGAAAAATCCGGCGAAAATTCGCAGCCAGGTTCGGCTCGCGGCCGTTCTCACGCGCCGTGAGAGACTGACCGGCATGGGTGACACTGCGACGCTGGTACTGCTGCGTCACGGCGAGAGCGACTGGAATGCCCGCAACCTGTTCACGGGTTGGGTCGACGTCGGGCTGACGGAAAAGGGCCGGGCCGAGGCGGTTCGCAGCGGCGAACTGCTGGCCGAACAACACCTGTTGCCCGACGTCGTGTACACCTCTCTGCTGCGCCGTGCGATCAGCACCGCGCACCTGACGCTCGACGCCGCCGACCGGCTGTGGATACCGGTGCGGCGCAGCTGGCGGCTCAACGAGCGTCACTACGGCGCGCTGCAGGGGCTGAACAAGGCCGAGACCAAGGAGCGCTACGGCGAGGAGCAGTTCATGGCGTGGCGGCGCAGCTACGACACGCCGCCGCCGCCGATCGAGGGCGGCAGCGAATTCAGCCAGGACACCGACCCCCGCTACGCCAACATCGGTGGCGGCCCGCTGACCGAGTGCCTGGCCGACGTGGTCGTGCGCTTCCTGCCGTACTTCACCGACGTCGTCGTCCCGGATCTGCGGGCGGGCAAGACCGTGCTGATCGTCGCCCACGGCAACTCGCTGCGTGCCCTGGTCAAGCACCTGGACCACATGTCCGACGAGGAAATCGTCGGGTTGAACATCCCGACCGGCGTTCCGCTGCGCTACGACCTGGACGCCGGCCTGCGCCCGGTGCACCCAGGTGGGACCTACCTGGACCCGGAGGCGGCCGCGGCCGGTGCCGCCGCGGTCGCCGGCCAGGGGCGCGGCTGACGGCGCTTTTGCCAAACACGGCGTGAACGGAAGCCGAACACCTGTAGCGCAGCGTGTGACTTGTCCGATTTTGGCCTCGCTGCGCTAGGGGGGCGTTCACCGGATTTGTAGAATTTGATACGTGACCGCGTTCTCGGCCCTGTTGCTGGCCGGGGTCTTGTCCGTGCTGGCGCTTGCCGTCGGCGTTGCCATCGGGGTCCGGTGGGCGCCGCGGTCGGTTCAGCGCCGCCGGCAGGCCGCCACCGAATGGACGGGAATCACCGTCGCGCAAATGCTGCAGCGCATCGTGGCGCAGATGCCGCTGGGCGCCGCGGTGGTCGATGCGCATCGCGACGTCGTCTACCTCAACGGCCGGGCCACGGAATTGGGCCTGGTGCGCGACCGGCAGCTCGACAACCAGGCCTGGCAGGCCGCGCAGCAGGCGCTCACCGGTGCCGACGTCGAGTTCGACCTGCGGCCGCCGAAACGTGCGGGGGGCCGGTCCGGGCTCTCGGTGCACGGGCACGCGCGGCTGCTCAGCGAGGAGGACCGCCGGTTCGCGGTGGTGTTCGTCCACGACCAGTCCGACTATGCCCGGATGGAGGCCACCAGGCGCGATTTCGTGGCCAACGTCAGCCACGAGCTCAAGACCCCGGTGGGCGCCATGGCCCTGTTGGCCGAGGCACTGCTGGCTTCCGCCGATGACTCCGAAACCGTTCGTCGCTTCGCCGAGAAGGTGCTCGTCGAAGCCAACCGGCTAGGGGACATGGTCGGCGAGCTGATCGAGCTGTCCCGGCTCGAGGGCGCCGAGCGGTTGCGCAACGTCACCCATGTCGACGTGGACACCGTTGTTTCCGAAGCGATTTCACGCCACAAAGTGGCCGCCGACAATGCCGATATCGAGATTCGCACCGACGCACCCACCGGCCTGCGGGTGCTGGGAGACGAAAGGCTGCTGGTGACCGCGCTGGCAAACCTGGTGTCCAACGCGATCGCCTATTCGCCCCCGGGCTCGCCGGTGTCGGTCAGCCGTCGCCGCCGCGGTGACAACATCGAGATCGCCGTGACCGACCGCGGCATCGGGATCGCCCTGGAGGATCAGGCGCGCGTCTTCGAGCGGTTCTTTCGCGGGGACAAGGCGCGCTCGCGCGCCACCGGCGGCAGCGGGCTGGGGCTTGCCATCGTCAAACACGTTGCGGCCAACCACAACGGCAGCATCGGGGTGTGGAGCAAGCCGGGAACCGGGTCGACCTTCACCCTGTCCATTCCGGCTTATCAGGACGACGGCGAGAAAGCCGACCCGTCCCGCGGTCGTGAGGTGCGGCCGCGGGGCTCACAACGAGAGGAAGAACTGAGCGCATGACCCGCGCCAACGACGATGCAGAGAGAAGCGATGAAGAGGAGTGGCGCGCATGACCAGTGTGCTGATCGTGGAGGACGAGGAGTCGCTGGCCGATCCGCTGGCGTTCCTGTTGCGCAAGGAGGGTTTTGAGGCCACGGTGGTGACCGATGGGCCCACCGCGCTCGCCGAGTTCGATCGCGTCGGCGCCGACATCGTCCTGCTCGACTTGATGCTGCCCGGCATGTCGGGCACCGATGTGTGCAAGCAGCTGCGCGCCCGCTCCAGCGTCCCGGTGATCATGGTGACCGCACGCGACAGTGAGATCGACAAGGTGGTCGGCCTCGAGCTGGGCGCGGATGACTATGTCACCAAACCGTATTCGGCACGCGAGTTGATCGCCCGGATCCGCGCGGTGCTGCGCCGGGGTGGCGACGACGACTCCGAGATCGGCGATGGCGTGCTGGAGTCCGGGCCGGTCCGGATGGATGTCGAGCGTCACATCGTCTCGGTCAACGGTGACACAATCACGTTGCCGCTCAAGGAATTCGACCTTCTGGAATACCTGATGCGCAACAGCGGACGGGTGCTGACCCGCGGGCAGCTGATTGATCGGGTGTGGGGCGCTGACTACGTCGGCGACACCAAGACGCTCGACGTCCACGTCAAGCGGTTGCGGTCCAAGATCGAAGCCGACCCCGCCAACCCGGTGCATCTGGTCACGGTGCGGGGGCTGGGGTACAAGCTCGAGGGCTAGC
>NZ_JCALCP010000009.1:0-303406 GCF_059812405.1 Mycobacterium sp. NGS57
GCTAGCCTTCGCTGTCGAAAAGCGTCCGCGCATCGTCGCTGTCGCTCAACGCGATACGGCGTCGCATGTCGGCCGTCATCGGCGGAAGGTCATCGAGGTCGAACCACGCCGCTGCGGTGCACTCGTCGTCGGCCGCGAACGGCTCGCCGGACAGCCACTGCATGCGGAATACATGATCCAGATACTGCGCCTGGTCGCCGTTGGCGTGTACCGCGGGCCGCGTCACATGCACCCACGCGAGCCTGGTGGCCCGCGCGGTGACCCCGGTTTCTTCGCGGACCTCGCGCGCGGCGCAGTCCGCGGGGTTCTCTCCCGGTTCGACGATCCCCGTCACCGCCGTCCACGCGCCGTTGTCCGAGCGCTTGACCAGCAACACCTTTCGCTCGTGGATCGTCACCGCGGTGACGCCGGCCAACCACAGTGGCGCGTGGCCGATCGCGCGGCGGAGCTCGACGATGAAGTCGGGGATCGGCACGCACCGTTCTTAACACACGAGTGCGGCCGATCGGCGGGCGCTCACGACCTCGTCGGCCACGCCCAGCGCCAGCGCCATGATCGACAGCTGCGGGTTCACCTCCGGGCAGCTGGGCAGGATCGACGCGTCGGCCACCCACACACCGTCGACGCCGCGCAGCCGCCCGGTCTCGTCGACCGGGCAGCGCTGCTCGTCGGCGCCCGCGGCCGCGGTGCCGGTGGGGTGAAAGGCGGCGAGGTGCAGGCCGCGCGGATCGGCGCGGCCCAGCGCGTCGCGCAGCGCGGGCAGCGACGTCACCGTCGGGGCGGCGGGCAGCCCGGTGAGCACCTCGACGGCGCCGGCGGCGAACAGCAGCCGGCCCATCGCCTCGAGCGCGACCATCAGCTTGGCCACGTCGGCGGGGGCGATGCGGTAGCGCACCAGCGTCTCGCCGCGCACCGAGGACACCGAGCCGACGCCGCGATCGGCCACCATGGCGCCGAATGTGGCGACCTGCGGCGCGCGGTCGAGCCAGCCCAGCAATTCGGCGCCGTAGCCGGGAAAGACCATCGACCCCATCCCCGGCGGCGTGGAGGTCGCCTCGATCAGCACCCCGTCGGATTCGTGAAACTCGTGGACGGCCGCGCTTTGCAGCACGCCGTGCCACGCGACGACGTCCTCCTCGAAGCGCCCGGCGAGGATCGTCGCCGGGTGCAGCGCCAGGTTGCGGCCCAGGCGCGGGTGTGCGCCAAAGCCGCTGCGCCGCAACAACCCCGGGGTCTCGGTCGCGCCGGCGGCGACGACGACGGTGCCGGCGAGGATGTCCAGCGCCGTGCCGTCGGGCCGGCGGGCCCGCACGCCGCGGGCGCGACCGCGGGAGTGCAGCACCCGCTCGACGCGGGCCCGCGAGATGATCCGCGCACCCGCCTCGCACGCCTGCGGCAGCGCGTTGAGGTGCACGCCGAACTTGGCGTTGCGCGGGCAGCCGATCGCGCACTGGCAGCAGCCCGCACAGCCCGGCGCGTTGCGGGGGATCGGCGCCGCCCGCCAGCCCAGGGTCGCGGCGGCATCCAGCAGCAGCCGGCCGTTGCGCCCCATGATCTCCAGCGGCACCGGCGCCACCCGTAGCGTGCGTTCGACCTCGTCGAGGCGCTTGGTCAGTCGCTCCGGACCCGCCAGGGCGAGACCGAATTCGTCGCGCCAGCGCCGCATCACGGCGGGCGGCGGCCGGTAGCACGTGCCGGAATTCACCACGGTGGTGCCCCCGACCGCCCGCCCGACGGGCAGCACCACCGAGGGGCGTCCCACCGCGACGGTCGCCCCGGCCCCCCGGTACAACCCGGCGTAGCGGTCGATGGGGTGGGTGGTGCGGAATTCCTCGACCGTCCAGCGGCGGCCCTCCTCGAGCACGACGGTGTCCAGCCCGGCGCGCGCCAGGGTGCGCGCCGCCATAGCCCCGCCGGCGCCGGAGCCCACGACGACGGCGTCGGCGGTGACGACGGAGCGGCTCTCGGTCGAGGGGGTGATGGTCAATGGCGCGTCGGGACGCGCCGCGTCATCCTGCCGGGCATGCGAAAGCAGTTCGGGCGCATAGGTGTCGGCGCCGTTGGCCAGCAGGGCGATCGCCTTAACCGCCTCGACGGCCGCCCCGGCGTCCGGCCCGAGCGCGGCGACGCGCCGCAGCACCCGGTCGCGGCGGTCCGGGTCCAGCCGGGTCAGCGGCCGCCCGGTGGTCAGGTAGCTCGCCGCGGTCACCGCGAGCATTCCGGCCCGCGTGGCCGCGCGTGCCGTCGCGGGTAGTCGCTCGAGGTAGCGCTCGACGCGGTCGACGAACTGGGCCGGCGCCGGGCCGCCGTGCTCCTCGGGCAGCAGCGCACTGCCGAACGACGCCGTGAGGCGGCTCATCTGCGGCGCCCGAGCCGGCGCCCCATCTTGATGAAGAGCGGATACGTCGCGAAGATGGCACCCGCCGCCGCGTGCATGGGCCAGTCGAGTTTCTCGGTGCGCATGCCGAAAACGCCGCTATTCCACATGAAGTCGCGACCGTTCTGCGCACGGAAAGGCCGCCACAGCACCCCGAGGCCGGGCACGTTGTTGTAGAGCCCGAACGACCCGCCGAAGAAGACGCCGAGCGTGGCGGCCTCGGCGAGGTCGCGGCGCTCCGACGGCAGCCTGCGCTCGATGAGCAGCCCGGCGGCGAACAGCAGCGGCGGGTCCAGTGCAAAGCTCACGAGGGGATCCTTTCGTCGAGGTCGGGCGCCAGGGCGCCGCGCAAACCGACTTCGGCATGCCCGGTGCCCAGCACCGACCAGTGCCGGTCGTCGATGTCGAGGTAGACGTCGGCCTGCTCGGTGTTGGTGCACACCGCCGTGGCCCCGTCGGGATCGGTGTAGCCCAGGCTCACGCACCTCTCCGGCGGCTGGTCGACGCGGATCAGCACCTGGCGACCGCCGATGCGTCCCTCCAGCTGCCAGTGCCGCAGGCGCAGCGTTGTGCGCATCCGCAGCGACGGCAAAGAACTTGCGGGCCAATCCTTTCCGTCGATGCGGAACCGGACGAACGCCAGCGGCGCGAGCCTGCGCAGGCCCGGTTTGTGGGAGACCGCCGCAACCGCTTCCATGACGTCGCCGCCGCCGAGATCGGCGTGGACCCACCCCCAGCGTCGGGCGTTGCCGTGCCCGTAGATGTGCGCGACGCCGCCGCGCCACCCCTCGAGGCGCAAGGCGGTGCCGGCGTGATCGACGGCCAGCGATCCGGCGAACTCGGCGGTGGGCGCGACGACCACCTGGGCGCCCGGCAGCAACTCCCGTTCCCACGCCGCGCGGGGAAACGTCCACAGCGGCGCGGCGTCGTCCGTCCAGGTCAGGTCCCACGCCAGCGATCCGGCGCGGCCGGCCAGCTTGCCCGGGGCCGCCCGCACCCCCGCCGCGTCGAACCAGGCCGCGCCCGCCGCGGGCCGGGCCGGTTCGGGGCCGAATCGCCCGGTGCACGGCGCGCCGTCGGGCGGGAACCAGGTCGCCCAGCCGTGCGCATACGGCAGGCCCTGCAGCGGCGCCACCGTCTCGCAGTGAATCCACAGCGCCGCGCGCGTCCGCGGATCCGACAGGGTGGCGTACCAGACCTCCAGGCGACCGGCCTTGCCCCGCCAGCGTGGCGACGCGGCCGACCGCAACTCGTCGTTCATTGCTCACCTCCCGCCGGCCCGTCCACTATATTGGTTGAGCCAATGAACCAGTCAAGTGTGCTGCACCCGCCGGATCGCCAGCGCGTCGACGAACAGATCGCCGCATCGATCGCCGACGCCATCCTCGACGGGGCGTTCCCGCCGGGCTCGACCCTGCCGCCCGAGCGCGAGCTGGCCGAACAGCTCGGCGTGAACCGCACGTCACTGCGCCAGGGACTGGCCCGCCTGCAGCAGATGGGCCTCATCGAAGCCCGCCACGGCAGCGGCAACGTCGTGTGCGACCCCGAGGCGCTCACCCACCCCGCGGTCGTCGAGGCGCTGGTGCGCAAACTCGGCCCCGAGTTCCTGGCCGAGCTGCTGGAAATCCGGGCGGCGCTGGGCCCGATGATCGGCCGCTTGGCGGCGCAGCGACGCGCGCCAGAGGACGCCGCCGCGCTGCGGGACGCGCTCGCAGCGGTGACCTTGGTTGACAGCCCGGCGGACCGTCAGGCCGCCGACCTCGCCTACTTCCGCGTGCTCATCCACGGCACGCGCAACCGCGCGCTGGGGTTGCTGTACCGCTGGGTCGAGCACGCGTTCGGCGGCCGCGAGCACGAGCTCACCGGCGCCTACGCCGACGCCGCCGCGGTGGAGGCCGATCTGCGCGCGATCACCGACGCCGTGCTGGCGGGCGACGCGGCGGCCGCCGGCGCCGCGGTCGAGGGCTACCTGCAGGCCAGCGCGTTGCGAATGGTGTTGTCCTACACGAAAACCCAAGCCACCTGAGCGGCTATTCGGCGATCCGTGTCGCCGGGTGCACCGCGATGAGCCCTAACTTGCTGCGCCGCTTGCACATTGCCGCCAGCTCGGCGTAGGCCTTGGCGCCCAGCAGCTCGGTGAGCTCGTCGGCCAGGCTTTCCCACACCTGCTTGGCGCCGGTGTGCGCGGCCGGATCGCCGGTGCAATACCAGTGCAGGTCCGCGCCGCCGGAGCCCCAGCCGCGGCGGTCGTATTCGGTGACCCAGGTTTTCAGGATCTCGGTGCCATCGGGCAGCGTCACCCATTCCTGGCTGCGCCGGATCGGCAGCTGCCAGCAGACGTCGGGCTTCATGGTCAGCGGCGGCACACCCAGCTTGAGGGCCTTGGTGTGCAGCGCGCACCCGGCGCCCCCGGCGAACCCGGGCCTGTTCAGGAAGATGCACGCATCCTTGTGTTTGCGGGTGCGGTACTGCGGCTGACCCTCGTGCTCGTCGAGTTCCAGATAGCCCTTGCGGCCCAAGCCCTTTTCGCGAAACTGCCAGTCGTCGTCGGTCAGCGTCTTCACCGCATCGTCGAGCCGGGCGCGGTCGTCGTCGTCGGACAAAAACGCGCCGTGCGAGCAGCATCCGTCGTTCGGGCGGCCCGCCACCGTGCCGCGGCAGGCCGGGGTGCCGAAGACACACGTCCAGTGCGACAGCAGCCAGGTGAGGTCGGCCGCGATCAGGTGCTCGGGGTTGTCCGGGTCGTAGAACTCCACCCATTCACGGGCGAAGTCCAACTCGACCTCTTTTCCGAAATGGCCCGTTGTCGGGTGCGAATTCCCCATTCCGTCAACGTTAGACCACAAATCCCGCAACACCCTGCCACCTGTGCCTGCGACGCGAGCCGCCCACCATTAGGTTGTTGCTGTGCGGTTAGGCGTGCTCGACGTGGGCAGCAACACGGTTCATTTGCTGGTGGTCGACGCCCACCGCGGCGGGCACCCGACGCCGATGAGTTCGACCAAGGCCACGCTGCGCCTCTCCGAATCCATCGACGGCTCGGGCAAGATCACCAAGCGCGGCGCCGACAAATTGGTGGCGACGATCGACGAATTCGCCAAGATCGCCGACAGCTCCGGCTGTGCGGAGCTGATGGCCTTCGCCACCTCGGCGGTCCGCGACGCGGAGAACTCCGACGACGTCTTGTCCCGGGTGCGCAAGGAGACCGGTGTCGAGCTGGAGGTGCTGCGCGGCGTCGACGAGTCGCGGCTGACGTTTTTGGCGGTGCGGCGGTGGTACGGGTGGAGCGCGGGGCGGATCATCAACCTCGACATCGGCGGCGGCTCGCTGGAATTGTCCAGCGGCGTCGACGAGGAGCCCGAGGTCGCGTTGTCGATGCCCCTGGGCGCGGGGCGATTGACGCGCGAATGGCTGCCCGACGACCCGCCCGGCCGGCGCCGGGTGGCGATGCTGCGTGACTGGCTGGACGCCGAGCTGGCCGAGGCCTGCCAGACGGTTCTCGATGCCGGCACCTTCGACCTCGCGGTCGCCACGTCGAAGACGTTCCGGTCGCTGGCGCGGCTGACCGGCGCGGCGCCGTCGGCGGCCGGGCCGCGGGTGAAGCGGACACTCACAGCAAACGGCCTCAGACAACTCATATCTTTCATCTCTAGGATGACGACCGCCGACCGGGCCGAATTGGAGGGAGTGAGCGCCGAGCGGGCGCCGCAGATCGTGGCGGGTGCGCTGGTGGCGGAGGCAAGTATGCGAGTGCTGTCGATCGAAGCGGTGGATATCTGCCCGTGGGCGCTACGGGAGGGTCTCATCTTGCGCAAACTCGACAGCGAAGCCGATGGAACGGCACTCGTCGAGAGTTCGGTGCGCGATGCTGGAGGTCAGAAATCTGATCGGAACGCGAACCGATCGAGAGGCGACAAATCATGACCCGACCGCACTCCGAGACCACCGAAGAAGACGCCCCCGGCAGCAGGCCGATCTCGGTCGCCGAATTGCTGGCCAGAAACGGAACGATCGGCGCCCCGGCGGTCACCCGGCGGCGCCGTCGTCGTCGCGGTGACAGCGACGCGGTGACGGTCGCCGAGCTCACCGGCGAGATCCCGGTCATCCGCGACGACGACGAGCCCGCGACCGAGCATCAGGCCCCCGCGGACGTGCAGGTCGACGAGCCCGCCGCCGAACCCGAGGTCCACCCCGAGCCGGAAGCCCAACCGATCGTCGAGGACGGGCCCAAAACCGCGTACTGGTCGGAACCCGAGCCGCGCTGGCCCAAGTCGCCGCCGCAGCCCGAGCGCCCCACGGGCCCCGAGCGCAGCGCCTACCCGCGGCCCCTGCCGCACACCGAGGCCGCGGGCGAGCGCGGCGGTCAGTCCGGCGCCGAGGACATGAGCCCCGACCCGCTGGACCACTACGCCGACATCCCGGTGGACGTGATGGACTCCGAGGTCCGCGAGGCCGAACCCGCCGCCGAGGACTCCGCCTACGTGCGCTCCTACCTGCAGTCCGACTCCACGCTGTTCGGGGGGCAGACGCTCGCCGACGAGGTGGCCCGGCGCCGCGGCGGGGCCGCTGCCGATGCGGTGACCGAAGGAGACGTCGAAGACGATCTCGCAACCGAGGCCGAAGAGCGGCGGGCGGGGCCCGGCCGGCTCGAGTCCCTGTGGCGCGGCGCCCTGGTGGTGTTCCAGTCGATTCTGGCCGTGGCGTTCGGGGCCGGCCTGTTCGTCGCGTTCGACGAGCTGTGGCGCTGGAACAGCATCGTGGCGCTGGTGCTCTCGGTGCTGGTCATCCTCGGCCTGGTGGTGGGGGTCCGGGTGGTTCGTAAAACCGAGGACATCGCCAGCACGCTGATCGCCGTCGCGGTGGGGGCATTGATCACCCTGGGCCCGCTGGTGCTGTCGCTCCAGTCGGGCTAGGACCGCCAACCAGAACCCACCAGACCATTGCGCCCAGCAATCAAAGTCGGCCTGTCGACGGCCTCGGTGTACCCGCTGCGGGCCGAGGCCGCCTTCGAGTACGCGGCCAGGCTCGGCTACGACGGGGTCGAGCTGATGGTGTGGGGCGAGTCGGTCAGCCAGGACATCGACGCCGTCCGGAAGCTGTCCCGGCGCTATCGCCTCCCGGTGCTGTCCGTCCACGCTCCGTGCCTGCTGATCTCGCAGCGGGTCTGGGGCGCCAACCCGATCGCCAAGCTGGAACGCAGCGTGCGGGCCGCGGAAAAGCTGGAGGCCCAGACCGTCGTCGTCCATCCGCCTTTTCGCTGGCAACGGCGCTACGCCGAGGGCTTCAGCGAGCAGGTGTCGGCGCTCGAGGCCTCCAGCGCCGTGCTGGTCGCCGTGGAGAACATGTTCCCGTTCCGGGCCGACCGGTTTTTCGGCAGCGGCCAGTCGCTGGAACGGATGCGCCGCCGCGGCGGCGGCCCCGGCGCGGCGATCTCGGCGTTCTCGCCGTCCTATGACCCCCTGGACGGCAACCACGCCCACTACACGCTCGACCTGTCCCACACCGCGACGGCGGGCACCGACTCGGTGGAGATGGCCCGGCGGATGGGCGCGGGTCTGGTGCACCTGCATCTGTGCGACGGCAACGGGCTGCCCGTCGACGAGCACCTGGTGCCCGGGCGCGGCACCCAGCCCACCGCCGAGGTGTGCCAGATGCTGGCCGGCGGCCGGTTCGCCGGGCATGTGATCCTCGAGGTGTCCACCTCCGGCGCGCGCTCGGCCCACGAGCGCGAGGCCATGCTCGTCGAATCGTTGCAGTTCGCCCGCACCCACCTCATGCGGTGACCTTTTCAGGAGTTACATGAACGCGTTATTCACCACCGCGATGGCGTTGCGGGAGGCCGGCCCCGGCGTCTATGAGGGTGAGCTCGACAAGCGCTGGACGATCGGGCCCAAGGTGCACGGCGGCGCGATGCTGGCGTTGTGCGCCAACGCCGCCCGCGCCGCCGGCGGCGCGGCCGGGCTCGAGCCGGTGGCCGTGTCGGCAAGCTTTCTGTCGGCGCCCGATCCGGGCGTCATGCAGCTGGTGACGTCGGTCCGCAAGCGGGGCCGGCGGATCAGCGTCGTCGACGTCGAGCTCATGCAGGGCGAACGCACCGCGGTGCACGCGGTCGTCAACCTGGGCGAACCGGAACACTACGACGCTTGTGGCGCCTCCGGTGCCACTGTCGCGCCGCTGCTCTCGGCCAACCCGGTCATCGATCTCATGGCACCCGAACCGCCCGACGACGTGGAGCCGATCGGGCCGGGCCACCCGCTGGCGGGTCTGGTGCACCTGGGCGAGGGCTGCGACGTGCGGCCCCTGCTGTCGACCATGGGGCCCGGCGACGGCGGGGGCCCGCCGGTGATCCAGATGTGGGCGCGCCCCCGCGGCGTGGCTCCCGACCCGCTGTTCGCGCTCATGTGCGGCGACCTGTCGGCGCCGGTGACCTTTGCCGTGGACCGCACCGGTTGGGCGCCCACCGTCCAACTCACCGCCTTCCTGCGGGCGCTGCCGGCCGACGGCTGGCTACGCATCATCGCGACCTGCATGGAGATCGGCCACGACTGGTTCGACGAGGACCATATCGTCGTGGACAGTCTGGGCCGCCTCGTCGTGCAGGCGCGGCAGTTGGCGTTGGTCCCTGCCGCCGGCCAGTAGCCGCTGTCTGGAATGCTTTCCTCCCATGGCAAGAATCGCGATCATCGGCGGCGGCAGCATGGGCGAGGCGTTGCTGTCGGGCCTGCTGCGCGCGGGCCGGCAGGCCAAGGACCTGGTGGTGGCCGAACGGGTGCCCGAGCGCGCCAAGTACCTGGCGGCCGCCTATTCGGTGCGCGTGGCTCCGGTGGTCGACGCGGTGGACAACGCGGCGTTCGTCGTCGTCGCGGTGAAGCCGACCGACGTCGAGGCGGTGGCCGAGGAGCTGGCCCGCGCGGCCGTCGCGGCCGAGATCGACAGTGCCGAACAGGTTTTCGTCACCGTCGCCGCGGGGGTCACGATCGGTTACCTCGAAGCCAAGCTGGCGGCCGGAACGCCGGTGGTCCGGGCGATGCCGAATGCGGCGGCGTTGGTGGGTGCGGGGGTGACCGCGCTGGCCAAGGGTCGCTTCGTCACCGAATCACAGCTCGCGGAGGTCTCGGCCCTGTTCGACGCCGTCGGCGGCGTGCTGACCGTCCCGGAATCCCAGATCGACGCCGTGACGGCGGTGTCCGGCTCGGGCCCGGCGTACTTCTTCCTGATGGTCGAGGCCCTGGTGGACGCCGGCGTCGCGGCGGGCCTGAGCCGCCAGGTCGCCACCGACCTGGCCACCCAGACGATGGCCGGCTCGGCGGCGATGCTGCTCGACCGGACGGATGCCGGCCGCGGCGCCGAGGGGACCGCGCGGGCCGCCGACGCCACCGCCGCGCAGCTGCGCGCGACGATCACGTCCCCCGGCGGCACCACCGCCGCTGCGCTGCGCGAACTGGAACGGGGCGGGCTGCGCGCAGCCGTCGATGCGGCCGTTCAGGCCGCAAAAAGACGCTCTGAGCAGCTAAGAATTACATCGGAATAATTCGAGATTTCCGGATTGATTGTCCCTCACCAGTACCATTAACCCCACTAGTCCCGCTATTCTCCTCTTTGTATGCACGTGTGGGTGCCAGCGGAGGGGAAGCCGCTGGCATTGCGCGAGCCTGACACGATTGGGTAGCGATGACGTCTACGAACGGGCCATCGGCACGAGATTCCGCTGGTAAGGGGCGGGACTCCGGTTCCGTCGATGGCCAGCAGGCCAGGACACAATTTCTGACCGTCGCAGAGGTGGCGGCGCTGATGCGCGTCTCCAAGATGACGGTGTACCGGCTGGTGCACAACGGCGAGCTGCCCGCGGTCCGGGTCGGGCGGTCCTTCCGGGTGCACGCCAAGGCTGTCCACGACATGCTGGAGACTTCGTACTTCGACGCGGGCTGACCCGGGAGCCGGCCCTGCGCTCTCCCCGGCCGGTTTGGTGTTCCGCGCTGCGCGCCGGGTAAAGTGTCCGGGTCAGAGCAGCGGTCACCGGCGGAGATAGCGGAGTTCATGGGTTCAGTCATCAAAAAGCGGCGCAAGCGCATGTCGAAGAAGAAGCACCGCAAACTGCTGCGCCGCACGCGGGTGCAGCGCAGAAAACTTGGCAAGTAACCGCCGCTGAGCCCGTCACGTCGCAGTAACGCCGTCGACCCGTCCGGCCGTTAGGCTGGTCGAGTGGATCAGTCGAGCGGGGAGCACTCCGGCGCCGGAGGCACCGGCGATACCGTCCACTACCCCAAGGTCGTGCTGGTTACCGGTGCGTGCCGGTTCCTGGGCGGTTACCTGACCGCCCGGCTCGCGCAGAACCCGTTGATCAAGGGCGTTATCGCGGTGGACGCGATCGCCCCCAGCAAGGACATGCTGCGCCGCATGGGGCGCGCCGAGTTCGTCCGCGCAGACATTCGTAATCCGTTCATTGCCAAGGTGATTCGCAACGGCGAGGTCGACACGGTGGTGCATGCGGCGGCGGCGTCGTACGCGCCGCGGTCCGGCGGCAGCGCGGCGCTGAAGGAAATCAACGTGATGGGCGCGATGCAACTTTTCGCGGCCTGCCAGAAGGCGCCCTCGGTGCGCCGCGTGGTGCTGAAGTCGACCTCGGAGGTGTACGGGTCGAGCGCGCACGATCCCGTCATGTTCACCGAGGACAGCAGCAGTCGCCGACCGTTCCGCGGCGGCTTCGCCAAGGACAGCCTCGACATCGAGGGCTACTTACGCGGATTGGGCCGGCGGCGGCCCGACATCGCGGTGACGATCCTGCGGCTGGCCAACATGATCGGCCCGGCGATGGACACCACGCTGTCGCGGTATCTGGCCGGGCCGCTGGTCCCGACGATGTTCGGCCGCGACGCGCGGTTGCAACTGTTGCACGAGCAGGACGCACTGGGCGTGCTGGAGCGCGCGGCGATGGCGGGCAAGGCCGGCACGTTCAACGTCGGCGCCGACGGCATCATGATGCTGTCCCAGGCGATCCGCCGCGCCGGCCGAATCCCGGTGCCCGTACCGGGGTTTGGTGTCTGGGCGCTGGATTCGCTGAGACGGGCTAACCGCTATACCGAAATCAATCGCGATCAGTTTCAGTATTTGAGCTACGGCCGCGTCATGGACACCACCAGGATGCGGACCGAGCTCGGCTACCAGCCGAAATGGACGACCGCCGGGGCGTTCGACGACTACGTGCGCGGGCGCGGCCTCACTCCCATAATCGACCCCGATCGGGTACGCTCCCTGGAGGGTCGCGCCATAGCGTTAGCGCAGCGCTGGGGAAGCCGAAATGCAATTCCATGGGGTGGGGGCAGGTAGGTATCGTGGCTGGCGAAACCAGAGCGAATGTCATTCCACTGCATACCAATAGGGCTCGGGTAGCGGCGCGTCGGAGAGCCGATCAGCGCGCGGAGTCCTCCCGCCAACATCCCTCGCTGCTGTCCGATCCGCGCGGGCGCGCTTCCGCCGAACAGATCGCCGCGGTCGTCCGCGAAATCGACGAGCACCGCCGCGCCGCGGGCGCGTCGGCGACCGGTGAGGCACCGCTGAACGAATTGGCGCAGCGGGTCGCCGCCGTCGCGGGCTTCCTGCGGCAGCGGATCACGGGCGACTACAGCGTCGACGAATTCGGGTTCGATCCGCACTTCAACAGCGCGATTGTCCGGCCTTTGCTGCGGTTCTTCTTCCGGTCGTGGTTCCGGGTCGAGGTCAGCGGCATCGAGAACTTGCCGAGCGACGGCGCCGCGTTGGTGGTGGCCAACCACGCCGGGGTGTTGCCGTTCGACGGGCTGATGCTGTCGGTCGCCGTGCACGACGAACATCCCGCGCAGCGCGACCTGCGGCTGCTGGCGGCCGACATGGTGTTCGATCTGCCCGTCGTGGGTGAAGCCGCGCGCAAGGCCGGCCACACCATGGCCTGCACCACCGACGCGCACCGGTTGCTCGCCGCCGGCGAGCTCACCGCCGTGTTCCCGGAGGGCTACAAGGGGCTGGGCAAGCGCTTCGGGGACCGCTACCGGCTGCAGCGGTTCGGGCGCGGCGGCTTCGTGACGGCGGCGTTGCGGACCAAGGCGCCGATAGTGCCGTGCTCGATCGTCGGTTCGGAGGAGATCTACCCGATGGTCGCCGACGTCAAGCTGCTGGCGCGGCTGTTCGGGCTGCCCTACTTCCCGATCACCCCGCTGTTCCCGTTGGCCGGGCCCGCGGGGCTGGTGCCGCTGCCGTCCAAGTGGCGCATCGCGTTCGGCGAGCCGATCTACACCAACGACTACGCCGCCTCCGACGCCGAGGACCCGATGGTCACCTTCGAGTTGACCGACCAGGTGCGCGAGACCATCCAGCAGACGCTCTACCGGCTGCTGGCCGGCCGGCGCAACATCTTCTTCGGCTGAGCCCGGTTTCGTCTTTCGCGGGCCCGCCCCGGCTTCGCGAGCCGAACCTGGCTGCGACAATCCGGGCTGAATTTCGCAGTGGCGTCGGACTCGCGGATAACGCAACGCCCCGGCGCCTCTTCAATCAGAGACGCCGGGGCGTTTTGCGTGCAAGCGGTTACTTCACCAGGGTGAACTGGCAGACGTCCGTGTAGCCGTCCCGGAACAGGTCCGAGCACCCGCGCAGGTAGTGCATGTAGGTGTCGTAGATCTTTTCGCCCTGCAGTTCGATGGCCTTCTCCTTGCAGGCTTCCAGCTTCTCGGCCCAGGCGTTCAGGGTCAGCACGTAGTTCTTGCCGATCCGGTGGTAGCGGTCGACCTTCCAGCCCGCGTTGGACGAGTAGTGGTCGACCTGCGGGATGCGCGGCAGCCGGCCGCCCGGGAAGATCTCGGTCAGGATGAACTTGATGAACCGCAGCAGGCTCATGTTGGTGACCAAGCCGAGCTCTTCGGCTTCCTCCGGGGTCGGAATGATGATCGAGTGCAGCAGCATGCGGCCGTCGTCGGGCGTCAGGCTGTAGTACTTCTTGAAGAAGGTGTCGTAGCGCTCGAACCCGGCGTCGCCGGCGCCGTCGGCGAAGTGCTCGAAGGCACCCAGCGAGACGATGCGGTCCACCGGCTCGTCGAATTCCTCCCAGCCCTGGATCCGCACCTCTTTGCGGCGGGGGCTGTCGACCTCCTTGAACTTCTCGACGTCGTGCGCGTACTGGTTCTCGCTGAGCGTCAGGCCGATGACGTTCACGTCGTATTCGGCCACGGCGTGACGCATCGTCGAGCCCCAGCCGCAGCCGATGTCGAGCAGCGTCATGCCCGGCTCGAGGCCGAGCTTGTCCAGCGCGAGCTTGCGCTTGGCGAACTGGGCTTCCTCCAGCGTCTTGTTCGGATGCTCGAGGTCCGGATGCTCGTCGAAATAGGCGCAGCTGTAGGTCATCGACGGATCGAGCCACAGCTTGAAGAACTCGTTGGATCGGTCGTAGTGGGATCGGACCGCTTCGACCGGCGGCTTCAGCTGGGTGCCACCCGGTTCACCCTTTGACATTGACAGGACCCTACTTTCCGGCAGATATGGATGCAATCGCGGCGACGGTTTCTTCAGCGCCAGCGTCCTGGTGTGCGGCCTCTCCCAGCATCGTGACGACGCTGGTGACAACCGGTTTGCCCTCGGCGTCTGTGACTTCGCTGCGGATCTCGGCGAGCACGGTGCCGTGGGACTCGATCACCGAGTCTAGATAGGTGTCGAAGTAAAGCCTATCGTGGGCCAGGATCGGCCGGTGGAACCGGAACTTCTGGTCGCGGTGGAATACCCGGGCGATGTTGATCGGGATGTCGAACTTGGTGAAAATCTCCAGCTGCACGCGCCGTCCCGCGACCGCCAGGAACGTCAGCGGGGCCACCAGTTCGGGGTAGCCGGCATCGGCGGCGTCGGCCTCGTTGTGGTGCGTCGGGTGGTCATCCTTGACCGCGAGCGCGAACTCCCGGATCTTCTCGCGTCCGACCTGGAAATAGTCCAGCGCCCGGTAATGGCTGCCGATGATTCCCTGGGTCGATTCTGGGATTGTCATGACGCGTTGCTCTTCCCCTCGACTACGTGCTAGCGGCGCAGCTTATCAGCGCGATTGGCGCCGCGATGCCAGCGCCGCCAGCGCGCCGCCCGCCGCACCCAGGGCCAGGGCCGACGGCACGCCGATCCGGGCGGCCTTGCGCGCGGTGCGAAAGTCGCGGATTTCCCAGCCCCGTTCGCGGGCCAGGGCGCGCAAGCGGGCATCGGGATTGATGGCGACCGCCGTGCCCACCAGCGACAGCATGGGCACGTCGTTGTAGCTGTCGGAATAGGCGGTGCAGCGCTTGAGGTTGAGGCCCTCCCGGACCGCCAGCGATCGCACCGCGTGCGCCTTGCCGGGGCCGTGCAGGATCTCGCCGACGAGCCGGCCGGTGAAAACCCCGTCGACCGACTCGGCGACGGTGCCCAGCGCGCCGGTCAGGCCGAGCCGGCGGGCAATGGTCGCCGCGAGTTCGTAGGGCGTGGCGGTGATCAGCCACACCTGCTGGCCGGCGTCGAGGTGCATCTGGGTGAGCGCGCGGGTGCCGGGCCAGATCTTGTCGGCGATGATCTCCTCGTAGATCTCCTCGCCCAACGCCACCAGCTCGCCGACGGAGCGGCCCTCGATGAAGGCGAGCGCCTTGCGCCGCCCGGCGGCGACGTCGTCGCTGTTCTCCTTGCCGAGCCACTGAAACTTGGCCTGGGCGTAGATGAATCCGAGCACATCGCGATAGGTGAAGTAGTGGCGCGCCGCCAGCCCACGACCGAAATGCACGGCCGACGAACCCTGCACCAGGGTGTTGTCGACGTCGAAGAATGCAGCCGCGGTCAGGTCGACCGGTGGCTGCGGGCGACCCTCGGCCGGGGCTGTGGCCTGCAGGTCGTCGAGCGCGCGGTTGGCGCTCGCGTTGTCGACCAGCGCCTCCGGGTCAGCGCGGCCGGAGGGCTCCGCACCACTTGAATCCGAAGCCATCGCCACACCTCCTAGATCGCTCGTGCCCCGTCGTCCTTGGCAGGCAGGTATACAACCCTATCCGGCAGGCACGTCGCGCCGCGCTGTCGAGAGCCGCGGCCGCACCCCAACGGTGCTAACAGCTCACGACCACATGCGCAGATTCGTCGACATCGCACCGGTGTAGTTGCGATGCGCGGTCGTGCCAGCGGCCCGCAACTGACCCAGCGCCTCGCGCATCATCGCCTCACCGCGCGCCCAATGCCGATGCGCCTCGGCGTGACCCGCGGCACCTTCCCGTGTCCAGGTCGCGTGCAAACGCCTTACGCGAGAATCGATTTCGGTCAGCAGATCTTCGGAGCGGCGCTGGAATTCGGACATCCGCCGCACCGCATCGGCCAGCTCGTCGGGATCGACGCGAAACGCCTCAGCCACCGCTGACCTCGCGCATCGTGCGCATCATCTCCGAGGCCACCGCCTCGTTCTCCCCGTAAATCCCGCCGGCCTTGCCCACCAGATGCGCCAATAGCGACAAGCCCGCGTGCACCTCGTGAGCGCCCCGGTGCCACAGTTCCCACGCCGACCCGTACGCCGTCCCCGACGCCCCGCGCCAGCCGCCCAGCATCTGGGCCACCAGGTCGTCGAGCTCCGCCAGCTGGCGCACGAGATGTTCGGCCGCGCCGCCGATCGAGACCGCGAAATCCTGCAGCGCCGCGGGCTCCACGCGCAACGTCTCATCAGCGCCCATAGCGGCAAGCTAATGACTTTGCCGCGGCCCCACAATTCAGACTGGGGCACGCGGCACACTAATGCCATGACGCGGCACACCGTCGAACTGCTGACCCGCGACGGCTGCACCATCTGCGCGCGGGTGCACGCCCGCCTGGCCGAGCTGGCCGCCGAGCTGGACTTCAAGCTGCTGACAACCGACGTCGACGCCACGGCGCTGGCCGGCGACCCCGGGCCGCGGGCCGAATTCGGCGACCGGCTGCCCGTGGTCCTGCTGGACGGCCGCGAGCACAGCTACTGGGACATCGACGAGGAGCGGCTGCGCGCCGATCTGGCTTCCTGAGCCAAGGCCGGCGGGAGCCGGCAATTATTTGGTAGCCCAGCTGATCAACGTTTACCGTGGACACCAGTTCAGTTACTGGATCAAGCAAGGGAGCTGGCCAGGTGATGCTGCCGTGAGCATCCTGCTCTTCGGGGTTTCGCACCGCAGTGCGCCGGTCTCCGTCCTCGAGCAACTCAGCATCGACGAAGCCGATCAGGTCAAGATCGTCGACCGGGTGTTGCAGTCGCCGCTGGTGACCGAGGCGATGGTGCTGTCGACCTGCAACAGGGTCGAGGTCTACGCGGTGGTCGACGCTTTCCACGGCGGGTTGGCGGTGGTCGGGCAGGTGTTGTCGGACCATTCCGGGATGTCGATGGGCGAGCTCACCAAGTACGCCTACGTGCGCTACAGCGAGGCCGCCGTCGAGCACCTGTTCGCGGTTGCCAGCGGCCTGGACTCGGCGGTGGTCGGCGAACAGCAGGTGCTGGGCCAGGTGCGCCGCGCGTATGCGGCCGCCGAGACCAATCGCACCGTCGGCCGCGTCCTGCACGAGTTGGCCCAGCGGGCGCTGTCGGTGGGCAAGCGGGTGCATTCCGAAACCGCCATCGACGCCGCGGGTGCCTCGGTGGTGTCGGTCGCGCTGGGCATGGCCGAACGCAAGCTGGGCGAACTGGCCGGCAAGACCGCCGTGGTGATCGGCGCCGGAGCGATGGGCGCGCTGTCGTCGGCGCACCTGACCCGGGCCGGCATCGAGCACGTTCGGGTGCTCAACCGATCGCTGTCCCGGGCGCAGCGGCTGGCCCGCAAGGTTCGCGAGACCGGCGTGCGGGCCGAGGCGCTGACCCTGGACCGGCTGGCCGACGCGCTGGGCGACGCCGACGTCGTGATCAGCTGCACGGGGGCGGTCAGCCCCGTGGTCTCGCTGGCCGACGTGCACCACGCGCTGGCCGGCGCCGTCCGGGACGAGTCGGATCACCCCCTGGTGATCTGCGACCTGGGCATGCCACGCGACGTCGATCCGGCGGTAGCCGGGCTGCCCGGCGTCTGGGTCGTCGACGTGGATCGGGTGCAGCGCGAGCCGTCGGCCCACGCCGCGGCCGCCGACGTCGACGCCGCGCGCCACATCGTGGCCGCCGAGGTCGCCACCTACCTGGCCGGGCAGCGGATGGCCGAGGTCACCCCGACCGTGACCGCGCTGCGCCAGCGCGCAGCTGACGTCGTCGAAGCCGAGCTGCTGCGCCTGGACAACCGGCTGCCGAGCCTGGACAGCACCCACCGCGAGGAGGTCGCCCGCACCGTGCGCCGCGTGGTGGACAAGCTGCTGCACGCCCCCACGGTCCGCATCAAGCAACTCGCCAGCGCGCCGGGCGGCGACAGTTACGCCGAGGCTTTGCGCGAGCTGTTCGAGCTCGACCAGACCGCCGTCGATGCCGTAGCCGCCGGTGAATTGCCCGTCGTGCCAAGCGGATTCGACGCGGGCACCCAGGCACAGTCCGGCGAGTAGCCGATTGGCGCACGTGATCCGAATAGGTACCCGGGGCAGCCTGTTGGCCACCACCCAGGCCGGGGTAGTCAGGGACGCTTTGATCGCCAACGGCCACCCGGCGGAACTGGTGACCGTCAGCACCGCCGGTGACCGCTCGTCGGCGCCGATCGAAACTCTGGGGGTGGGCGCCTTCACCACCGCGCTGCGGGAGGCCATCGAGGACGGCCGCGTCGACGCCGCGGTGCACTCCCACAAGGATTTGCCGACCGCCGACGATCCCAGGTTCACCATCGCGGCGATACCCCCGCGCAACGACCCCCGCGACGCGCTCGTCGCCCGCGACGGGCTGGTGCTCGGGGAGTTGCCGGCGGGTTCGCTGGTCGGGACGTCGTCACCGCGGCGGGCGGCACAGCTTAGAGCATTGGGTCTCGGTTTGGAAATCCGCCCCCTACGAGGCAACCTAGATACCAGGTTGAACAGGGTAAGCAGTGGTGATCTTGACGCGATCGTGGTGGCCCGGGCCGGTCTCGCCCGGCTGGGCCGCCTCGACGATGTCACCGAGACGCTGGAGCCGGTGCAGATGTTGCCAGCACCGGCGCAGGGCGCGCTCGCCGTCGAATGCCGAGCCGGGGACGGCCGGCTGGCGGCGGTGCTGGCGGAGCTGGACGACGCCGACACCCGCGCGGCGGTCACCGCGGAGCGAGCCCTGCTGGCCGAACTGGAGGCCGGTTGCTCCGCACCGGTGGGCGCGATCGCCGAGGTGGTCGAGTCCATCGATGAGGAAGGCCGCGTCTTCGAAGAGCTGTCGCTGCGCGGCTGCGTGGCGGCGCTGGACGGGTCCGACGTGATCCGCGCGTCCGGCATCGGCACTCCCGGTCGGGCCCGAGAGCTGGGGCTTTCGGTGGCCGCGGAGCTGTTCGAGCTGGGGGCGCGGGAGCTGATGTCGGCGGCCCGCGGGAACTGAAACGACGCCGAGAGATGAACTGGGAGCGACAATGACTCGCCAACCAAGCATGCGAGGCCGCAAGCCGAGACCGGGCCACATCACGTTCGTGGGTTCCGGTCCCGGCGACCCGGGATTGTTGACCGCGCGGGCCGCCTCGGTGCTGACCAACGCCGCCCTGGTGTTCACCGACCCCGACGTGCCCGAGCCCGTGCTCGCACTGATCGGCAAGGACCTGCCACCCGTGTCCGGCCCGGCGCCGGCCGAGCCGGCCCCCGCGAACGGCGAGGGCAGCCCCGACGGCGACGCCGGTCAGGCCGCGCCGGCGGTGATCACCGGCGGTCCCGACGTCCGCCCGGCCCTGGGCGAGCCCGCCGAGGTCGCCAAGACGCTGGTCGCCGAGGCCCGCTCCGGTGCCGACGTGGTGCGGCTGGTGGCGGGCGACCCGCTGACGGTCGACGCGGTGATCACCGAGGTGAACGCCGTCGCGCGCAGCCACCTACACGTCGAGATCGTGCCCGGCCTGGCCGCCACCAGCGCCGTGCCCACCTACGCCGGGCTGCCGCTGGGCTCGTCGCACACGGTCGCCGACGTGCGCGACCCCCACGTGGACTGGGACGCGCTGGCGGCCGCACCCGGCCCGCTGATCCTGCAGGCCACGGCCTCGCACCTGCCCGACGCCGCCCGCGCCCTGATCGAGCACGAGCTGGCCGAGACAACCCCCTGCGTGGTGACCGCGCAGGGCACCACCTGCCAGCAGCGTTCGGTCGAGACCACGCTGGGCGGCCTGAGCGATCCGGCGGTCCTGGGCGGCGGCGCCGACCCGGCCGGCCCGATGACCGGTCCGCTGGTCGTGACCATCGGCAAGACGGTGGCCAGCCGGGCGAAGCTGAACTGGTGGGAAAGCCGCGCGCTGTACGGGTGGACGGTGCTGGTGCCACGCACCAAGGACCAGGCCGGCGAGATGAGCGAGCGGCTGACCTCCTACGGCGCGCTGCCGATCGAGGTCCCGACCATCGCCGTCGAGCCGCCGCGCAGCCCCGCCCAGATGGAGCGGGCCGTCAAGGGCCTGGTCGACGGCCGCTTCCAGTGGGTGGTATTCACCTCCACCAACGCCGTGCGCGCGGTGTGGGAGAAGTTCGGCGAGTTCGGCCTGGACGCCCGCGCGTTCTCCGGGGTGAAGATCGCCTGTGTCGGTGAGTCGACGGCCGACCGCGTCCGCGCCTTCGGGATCAGCCCGGAGCTGGTGCCGGCCGGGGAGCAGTCCTCGCTGGGTCTGCTCGACGACTTCCCGCCCTACGACAGCATTTTCGACCCGGTGAACCGGGTCTTGCTGCCGCGGGCCGACATCGCCACCGAGACGCTCGCCGAGGGGCTGCGTGAGCGTGGCTGGGAGATCGAGGACGTCACCGCCTACCGGACGGTGCGCGCCGCGCCCCCGCCGGCGGCCACCCGCGAAATGATCAAGACGGGCGGCTTCGACGCGGTGTGCTTCACCTCCAGCTCGACCGTGCGCAACCTGGTCGGCATCGCCGGAAAGCCGCACGCGCGCACGATCATTGCCTGCATCGGCCCCAAGACCGCCGAGACCGCCGCCGAGTTCGGCCTGCGGGTCGACGTGCAACCCGACACCGCCGCCGTGGGCCCGCTGGTCGACGCCCTGGCCGAGCACGCCGCGCGGTTGCGCGCCGAGGGGGCGCTGCCACCGCCGCGCAAGAAGAGCCGCAGGCGATGACTCATCCTGCGTTGACTCTGCGCCGGTGGCGCAAAAGTGCGAGTTACCTCTGCCCTCAACGCAGAGTCAACGTCCGAAAATGAGGCAGCGGCCGCGCCGGCTCCGTTCGACCCCCGCGTTGCGTCGCCTGGTGGCGCAAACATCGCTGGAGCCAAGGCATTTGGTCCTGCCGATGTTCATTGGCGCTGAGGCCGACGGGATCGACGAACCGCGACCGATTGCTTCTATGCCGAACGTGGTTCAGCACAACCGGGATTCGCTGCGCAAGGCCGCCGAAGAGGCCGTCGCGGCCGGGGTGGGTGGGCTGATGGTGTTCGGGGTGCCCCGCGAGCAGGACAAGGACGCGACCGGGTCGGCCGGCACCGACCCCGACGGCATCCTCAACGCCGCGCTGCGCGATCTGGCCAAGGACCTCGGTGACGCCACGGTGTTGATGGCCGACACCTGCCTGGACGAGTTCACCGACCACGGGCACTGCGGCGTCCTGGACGCCAGGGGCCGGGTCGACAACGACGCGACGTTGGATCGGTACGTCGAACTGGCTGTGGCACAAGCGGAATCGGGTGCCCACGTGGTCGGGCCGAGCGGGATGATGGACGGTCAGGTGGCGGCGATCCGCGACGGCCTGGACGCCGCCGGCCACAGCGACGTGGTGATCCTGGCCTACGCGGCGAAGTTCGCCTCGGCGTTCTACGGCCCGTTCCGCGAGGCGGTCAGCTCGAGCCTGTCAGGCGACCGGCGCACCTACCAGCAGGAGCCGGGCAATTTCCGGGAGGCGCTGCGCGAGATCCGGCTGGACCTGGACGAGGGCGCCGACATCATCATGGTCAAGCCCGCGATGGGGTACCTGGACGTGGTGGCCGCGGCGGCCTCGGTTTCGGCGGTGCCGGTGGCCGCCTATCAGGTCTCGGGGGAGTACGCGATGATCTGCGCGGCGGCCGCCAACGGCTGGATCGACGAGCGGGCCGCGGCGCTGGAATCGCTGACGAGCATCCGGCGCGCCGGCGCCGACGTCGTGCTCACCTATTGGGCCGCGGATGCGGCAGGCTGGCTTTCGTGACGGCAGACAACGGAGCAGCCGAGCCGCTGTTCTACGAGCGCGGCGCCAGTTGGTGGTGGGTCGGGCTGGGCCCGCTGGCGGCCGGAGCCATGGTCCTGATCCAGATATGGAGTGGCGCGCCGGTGTCGTTCGTCGTCCCGGCGATCTTCTTGGTGCTGGTGTCGGCGTTCGTCGGGCTGCAGGTGAAAGCGGCACGGATCCACGTCTCGGTCGAGCTCACCGCGGACGCCCTGCGGCAGGGCACCGAAACCCTCCTGGTGCGCGAGATCCTCAAGGTCTACCCGGAGGCCGAGCACCACGAGGCCTCCGGCAAGGAGCTGGCGCGGTGGCAGTCGGCGCGGGCGCTCGGCGAGTTGACCGGGGTGCCGCGCCACCGCATCGGCGTCGGACTCAAGCTCACGGGGGACCGCACCGCCCAGGCCTGGGCGCGTCGGCATCGTCAGCTGCGGGCGGCGCTGACCCCGCTGGTCCAGGAGCGGGTGGAGCCCGCCGGATCCGACATCGACCGCGACGACCGTGACGACCGTGACGACCTTGACGACGGGCCGATGCCGTGACCGCCCGCTACCGGGCCGTCATCGCCTGGATCCAGCTCTGCCTGGCCTGCACCGCGCTGGCGGGCGCGGCCATGTGCTGGGTGCACGCGCGCCACACGGTGACCGTGGGGCCCATCGCGGATGGGCAGCCGTCGACGACGTCGCTGGTCTACAACCCCCAGCTGTTATTGCTGATCGCGGTGCTGGCGTCGGCCGCCGGGGTGCTGGCGGTGCTCGGAGTCGCCCGGCTGATGCGGAGGCGGGTCGTCCGAGAAAGCCCCGAAGAAGCTAAGCCGTCTTCTTGATGAGTGGCAGCACGAACTGACGGCGGTCGACGATCGCGTCGGCCAGGGTGCGCAGCGCCTCGCGTACCGACCGCGCGATCGGGAACATTTCCCCGTTCTCGTCCTGGTCACGGCCGATACCCAGCAGTTCCATGGCCGCCGGGCTCGCCACCAGGGTCCACTCCACCCCGGCGGCGCGGCAGGCCTCGTCGAGCCGGTGCACCAGCGAAATGCCCGCCGCGGCAAAGTGACTGACCTCGCTCACGTCGAGGACCAGCGGGCTGCCCCCGAGGACGAACCGGCGAACGTGCTCGGTGACCCGATCGACGTTGACGGCGTCGATGTCGCCGCGGATGGTCACGACGGTCGCCAAGTGCCGGCAGTGGGCCCGGATCTGGGCGCCATCGCAGTCAACCGTGCCGTACCCGTGTCGAGTCGCGATGTTTGCGATCGTCATGTGCGCCCCATTCCCAGAAACCTTGTCTACTACGGTGCCCGCAAAACCTAAGGGGACCGGAAGCCGCCTCTAACTCTTTGCTAAGAAGCGTCCCGGGCAAGCAAACGGCCTGCCACGCCACGGTCCCTCACGCCGCCGCCGCACCCCCGCTGTTAGGCTGCGTGGGCTGCCGGTTGCCCGGTCGGGGGGCCTTGCGTGATGGCGAGAACGAGCGGTCAGCCTGGCAATCGGAACACGAAACGGCGCGGTCCGGACGGAAAGAAAAGCCCTGTGGGGACCAGAAAGATCACGGGAGAGATCAAGGGCGAGATCAAGGCCCTGACGGGACTCCGCATAGTCGCGGCGGTGTGGGTGGTGCTCTTCCACTTCCGGCCGATGCTGGGCGATGTCTCGCCGGGACTCCTTGACGCCCTCGCGCCGGTGCTCAACTGCGGCGCCCAGGGCGTCGACCTCTTCTTCATCCTCAGTGGATTCGTCCTGACGTGGAACTACCTCGACCGGCTGGGCCGGTCGTGGTCGGCGCGCGCCACCCTGCACTTCCTGTGGCTGCGGCTGGCCCGGGTGTGGCCGGTGTACCTGGTCACCCTGCACCTGGCCGCCCTGTGGGTGATCTTCACCCTGCACGTCGGTCACGTGCCGTCGCCGGACGCGGGCCAGCTCACCGCGATCAGCTACGTGCGCCAGATCCTGTTGGTGCAGTTGTGGTTTGTGCCGTTCTTCGACGACTCCAGTTGGGACGGCCCGGCCTGGTCGATCAGCGCGGAATGGCTGGCGTACCTGCTTTTCGGCGTGCTGGTGCTGGTGATCCTGCGGATGAAGCAGGCGACCCGGGCGCGCAACCTGATGCTGCTCGCGTTCGCGGCGTCGCTGCCGCCGATCGTCATGTTGCTGGCCAGCGGACACTTCTATACGCCGTGGAGCTGGCTGCCGCGCATCGTCACGCAGTTCACCGCGGGCGCCCTGGCGTGTGCCGCGGTGCGCCGGCTGCGGATGACCGCGCGTGGTCGCCGCGTCGCGGGCTACGTCGCCGTGCTGCTTCTGGCCACCATGGTCGGCGTCCTCTACTGGTTCGACGCGCACCCGATCGCCGGCGTCGTGGAGAACGACAGCGGCGGGGTGGTCGACGTGCTGTTCGTCCCGCTGGTGATCACCTTGGCCATCGGCCTGGGCGGCCTGCCGCGGATGCTGTCGACGCGGGCGATGGTGTACGGCGGGCAGATCTCGTTCTGCCTGTACATGGTTCACGAGCTGGTGCACACCGCCTGGGGATGGGCAGTCGAGCAATTCGAGCTCACGCCGCAGGACGATCCGTGGAAATGGAATGTCGTCGGCCTGCTCGCGATCGCCGTGGTTCTCTCGATCCTGATGTATCACTTCGTCGAGGAGCCCGCCCGCCGCTGGATGCGCAAGTTGGTCCACATCCGCCCCGCCGACGCCGAGAATGTCGGGGCCGTCGGCCCGGTCAGCGCCAAGGTGCACCCGATCGACGGTGGGCTGGAAGCGGTTTCGGCCCGCGCGGTGTGAACTTCGTGAGTCGCCTGTTCACCCTTGTCGTCGGCTTGGCCGTTGTGGTCGCCGCTGTTCCTGGGCGTCTTGGCAATCCGGCGCGGGACTACCACCTGCTGACCATCGACTCGCGCCTCAACCACGTCGCGGTGGTCAGCGACTCCTACACCACCGGCACCAAAGAGGGCGGACTGGGATCGCGGTCGTGGACCGCGCGCGCCTGGCAGATGCTGGCCGCCGACGGCGCGCGGATAGTGCCCGATGTGGCCGCGGAGAAGAGAGCCGGCTACGTCACGCCGGGCGACCAGGGCAGCGTCTTCGCGGACCTGACCGCCAGGGCGGTCAAGGACGACGACGCACTGGTGGTGTTCTTCGGCTCCCGCAACGACGAGGGCGCCGATCCGCAGCTGCTGGCCGGAAAGGCTCGCGACACACTCGGTCTGGCGCACGCCCGCGCGCCGTCGGCGCGGCTGCTGGTGATCGGGCCGGCGTGGCCGAGCGCCGACGTGCCCGGCTCGATATTGCGGATTCGCGACGTGCTCTTCGGTGCGGCGCTGGGCGCGGGAGCGACATGGGTCGACCCGATCGCCGAGCGCTGGTTTGTCGGGCGACCCGAGCTGATCGGCGCCGACGGCGTGCACCCGACCGACGCGGGACACCAGTATCTGGCGGACATGATCGCGCCGCTGATCCGCACGCAGCTGGCTATCTGAGCGTGGCGCGCAGCTCGCGCTTGAGCACCTTGCCGTAGCTGTTTTTCGGTAGGTCGTCGACGAATTCGTAGCGCTTGGGTCGCTTGAAACGCGCGATGCGCGCCACCAGGTGCGCGTCCAGCTCGGCCGGATCGACCGGATCGTCCGTGCCGCCGCGTCCGTGCGTGCCGACGATGAACGCGACCACCACCTCGCCCCATTCGGCGTCGGGCGCGCCGACCACGCACGCCTCCGCCACCCGGGGGTGCTCGAGCAGGACCTCTTCCACCTCGCGCGGGTAGATGTTGGTGCCGCCGCTGATGACGACGTCCTTGGAGCGATCCCGCAGCGTCAGGAATCCGCGCGCGTCGAACGAACCCAGGTCGCCGGTGTAGAGCCAGCCGTCGCGCAGGGTGGTGCGGGTCGCGTCCGGGTTGCGCCAGTATCCGGACATGACCGCGTCACCGCGGCAGACGATTTCGCCGATCTCGCCGGGGGAGGCCGGGCTGCCGTCCGCGCGCAGCACCGCGACCTGGGTCCCCGACCGTGGATAGCCCACCGAGCCGAGCACCGCGTCATCAACGAGGTGCGCGTCCTCGTGGTCGGCGCGGCGCAGCCCGGTGATCGTCATCGGCGCCTCGCCCTGGCCGTAGATCTGCGCGAAGATCGGGCCGAACGCCGCCATCGCGCCCTTCAGGCTGTCGATGTACATCGGCCCGCCGCCGTAGACGATGGTCCTCAGGTTGGCGGGACGGGCGCGGCCCGTCTGCACCAGCCGCTGCACCATCGTCGGGGCGAGAAACGCGCTGCTGCCCGGGTGCTTTTCGCACAGGTCGAGGAACTCCCCGGGATCAAAGGCGCCGGACGCGGGCACCACCTGGCGAGCCGCGCGCAGCACGTAGGGGAGGACGTAAAGCCCCGAGCCGTGCGACATCGGCGCCGCGTGCACCAGGCTGCAGTCCTCGTTCGGGGCGTCGATGTCGGCCAGGTGCGCGACGGCCATGGCGGTGAGGTTGCGATGCGACAGCATCGCGCCCTTGGACCGGCCGGTGGTCCCGCTGGTGTAGAACAGCCAGGCCAGCGTCGAGGGGTCGGTGCGCGGCGGCGCCGACGGGGCAGCGCCGAAACGGCGCGAATAGCCTTCGGAGCCAAGGGCTTCGATCGGTGCCGTGGTGACCTGCGTGAGCTCGTCGCCGATAGCGGGGGAGGCGAAGACCTGAGACGCGCCCGCGTCGTCGAGGATCTGCGCCATCTCGCGCGGATGCAGTTTGTAGTTGACCGGGACGACGACGCACTCGGCGGCCCAGATCGCGAACATCAGCTCGACGATCTCGGGGCGGTTGTGGCTCGCGATCGCGACCCGCGCACCCGCGCCCACCTGGTGCCGGATGGAGGTGGCCAAACGCAGTGCGCGGTCGCGCAATTCGGCCCACGTACACACGCAGCGGTCCCCGTGGTACACCGCGCCCCGGTCGGCGAACCGGTTCGCGGCCTGGTCGAGCGCCGCAAACAGGTTCACCGAGCAGACCACTGGGAGTTCAGCGCGAACTCCGACAGATACTTCGTCGAACTCCATCCGCCGTCGACGACGATCGTCTGGCCGTTGATGAAACTGCCGCCCGGCGAACACAGGAACGCGACCGTGCTGGCGATGTCATCGATGCTGCCCAGCCGCTGATGCGGCGTCATCTCGGTGTTGATCTTGCGGAACCGCTCGTCCTCCAGGCGCTTTTCGACCATCGGGGTCAGGGTGACCCCGGGCGCGACCGCGTTGCAGCGGATGCCGGATGCGCCGTACTGGCAGGCGATGTGCGTGGTCAGCGCGGTCAGCCCGCCCTTCGCCGCGGAGTAGGCGCCCCCGCGCAGCCCGCCGATCACCGCGAACGTCGACGTGATGTTGATGATCGCCGAGCCGGGCCGCAGGTGGGGCAGCACGTCGCGGGCGAGCCGGAACGGCGCGCGCAGCATCAAACCCAGGAAGTGGTCCAGCGTTTCGTCGTCGGTCTCGTGCAGCGGCTTGGGGCTGCCCACCCCGGCGTTGTTGATCAGGAAGTCGATGCGGCCCCACCGCGCCACGGCGAGGTCCACGATGCGTCGCGGCGCCTCGTCATCGGTGAGGTCCACGGCGAGGGTCGCGACACGGTCCGGGTCACCGACGGCGCTCGCCAGCCCGGCCAGCCGGTCCTCGTCGCGGCCCGTGCCGACGATCGCCATCCCCATCTCGGCGAGTTTGGTGGCGCAGCCCAGGCCGATGCCGCTGCTTGCTCCCGTGACGATCGCGACCTGCATCTCATCCATCCTTGGTCTCCGCCCGTGTCTCCGCGCGTGTCAAAGCCGCCCGGATCTCGTGCTTGAGTATCTTGCCCGCGTCGTTCTTGGGCAGCGAGTCCCAGATCACCACGCGTTCGGGCGCCTTGAATTTCGCGACGCCCTTGCTTTCCAGCAGCGAAAGCAGGCTCGCGACGTCGGGGCTCGCCGCCCCCGCGGGCACGATCACCGCGCACGCGCGCTCCCCGGTGCGCTCGTCGGGCAGCCCGACGACCGCGATCTCGGCGATGCCGGGGTGGTCGGCCAGCAGGTCCTCGACCTCCCTGGCCGAGATGTTCTCGCCGTTGCGGATGATGACGTCCTTGGCCCGGCCCGTCACCACCAGGTACCGTCCTTCGACACCGGCTGAGACCCAGCGACCAAGGTCCCCGGTGCGGAAATAGCCCTGGGCGTCGAATGATTCGACGTCGTCCTCGGGGTGCCGATAGCCGACGAGCATCTGCGGACCCCGCACGCGGATTTCCCCGGTGTCCGGCGCGAGCTCGACCTCGGCCACGCCGACCCGCCCATCGGTGTCCGCCGCGCGATCGGCGTCGTCCAGCGAACCCACCGTCGTCACCGGGACTTCCGTCGAGCCGTACACGCGGGTGACGGCCGCGGACGCGAAATACGCCGCGGCCCTGCGGATCAGCGACGGCGGCACCGAGGCGCCGCCGCAGATGAACACTTTCAGGTCGGGCAGCCGGGTGCCGACGCGTTCGGCGGCGGTCAGCAGCTGCTGCAGAAACGGTGTGGCCCCGGCCATGTGGGTGCACCGCTCGGCGCCCATCAGTGCCACGGCGGCGTCCGGATCCCACCGGTCCATCAGCACCGCGGTGGTGCCCAGCAGCAGCGGGCACTCGAACGCGTAGATCGAGCCGCCGATATGAGCGATCGGCGACGGGACCAGGAACGTGTCGCCCGGCTCGACGGCCCAGTGCTCGCGCAGCTGACGGATCAGGGCGTGTATCGAATTGTGGCTGTGCAGAACGCCCTTGGGCCGCCCGGTGGTGCCCGACGTGTAAAGCACCATCCGCACGGCATCGGCGTCCAGGGCCGGCAGCTGGGCGGTTTCCTGCCCTGGGGTTAGCAGCGTGGCGTACGGCGTGTACGGGCCCGCTTGTCCGGTTTCGGGGCCGCGCAGCACCACAACTTCGGGGGCCGGGCCCGTTTTTGCCAGCGCCCCCGTCACGCGTCCGAGCATCGCCGCGTAATCGTGATTGCCAAATCGGTGCGGGACGAAGATCATCGCCGTCGCGGCGTCCTCGAGGATGAAACCCAGGTCGTTGTCGCGCAGTGACGGCAGGATCGGGTTCACCACCATCCCGGCCAGCGTCGCGCCCAAGTAGACGACGGCGGCCTCGTGCCAGTTGGGCAGCATGAACGACACGACGCTGCCAACCGGAATCCGCGCGAGCAGGGCGGCCGCGAGCGCATCGGCCTGGGCGCACAGCGTCGCGCAGTCGAGCCGGGTGTCGTTGTCCACCAGCACCGTTCGGCGCGGCGTGGTTTCCGCGGCCGCGCGCAGTGAGTCGGCCAGTGTGGTGTGCACCCACAGCCCGCGCCGGTATGCCTCTGCCGCGCGTGCGGTATCCGCGCGGGCCGGCCTAGCCATTCACGCGCCGCATGGTCATTGCGTAGCGGAAGCTCGACGACAGATGAGTGTTGACGGTGACCTGGGCGACCTCGCCGTCGGAGGTGCGGTAGGTGCGGCGCATCTGCAGCGCGGCGGTGCCGGGCTCGACGCCGAGGCCGCCGGCGAGGTCGGGGGAGAGCAGCACCGCGGCGATCTCCTGGCGCAGCTCGGCGACGCTCACCCCGAACAGGTCCTCGATCAGTGGGAAAATCGGGCCGGTGTGGCGTTGCAGCAGCCGGCCGACCGCGGCGAAGGTGCGGTTGATGTAGTACTCGGTGCGGCACAGGGGCGCCGGGGCGCCGTCGGCCTGCCGGTAGCCACGCACCGACAGCCACTGGCTGCCGGTCTCGAGTCCCGTCCGGGCGGCCAGCTCGTCGTCGATGGTCACCATCTCGTTGGATTCGATGCTCAGCTGGGCGCCGGCCGCGAACGCCAGCAGGTCGTCGATCGACATCGTGTCTTGCGCATAGGAACTCGACGCCGGCCGGGGAACCACCCGCGTGCCGGCCCGCGGCCGCGACGCGACCAGGTTGTCCTCGCGCAGCCGGCGCAGCGCCTCACGGATGGTGTAACGACTGACCGCGAATCGCTCACACAGCTGGTGTTCGGTCGGCAGCTGCGAGCCCACCGGATAGACCCCGTCGACGATCTCCTTGCGCAGCGTGCGGGCGATCTGCAGGTAGCGGTGGTCGTTCGAGAGGGCCTGGGGCATCAGCGATCCCGCGATGGGCGCAACGCCAGCACGCTACCGTCGCCGTCGGCGGAGAGGTACACCGTCCCGTCGGCCGCCGCGGCGACGCCGGCGAAGGGACCCTGCGGGCCGGAGAACGGCGGCATGCCCTTCAACTGCTTGGGCACCACGCCCGGCGGGGGGCCGACCGGCAGCCCGGAGGCGACGGTGCGCGCGGCGTTGGAGTGCAGGTCGAAGGCGATGAGCTCCTTGGCGCCGGCGTCGACGATGTAGAGCACGCCGTCGCGCACCGAGATACCTTGCGGGCGTTGCAGGTCGGCGACCACGGTGTCGGTCTTCGATCCGTCCACGCGGATCACGCGCCCGGCGCCCGACTCCGCCACCAGGCACGACCCGTCCGCGCCGATCGCGACGCCGATCGGGTCGCGCAGCCCGGTGGCCAGCACGTCGATACCGCCGCCCTGCCGCAACGACAGCAGCCGTCCCGTGCCCAGTTCGGCGAAGAACACCCCGCTCGGGCCGACGGCGACGCCGTAGAGCTGATCGAAACCGTCGGCCAGCACCTCGGTTTCGCTCGCGGCCGGCCGGTAGCGGGCGACCTGGCCGCCCGACGTCGTCACGACGAACTCGCCGGGCCCGCCGGTGGCGACGCCGCGCAGGAAGCCGGGATAGCCGGGGCTGAACAACATCCCGACGGTCTGCAGCGACCCGTCGGGAGCGGCGGTGTAGAAGTATGTGCCGTCGGCGATGTAGAGCCGCCCGTCGTCGCCGACGGTCAGGTCCAGCGGCCAGTTTAGGCCGCCCGGCAACGCCGTTCGCGTTGCGCCGGCCGGGGATATCTCGGTGATCTCGCCGGTGAAGTTGGACACCAGCAGTGCCTCGCCGACGAAGGCGCAGTTGTCCAGCCCCGGGTTCAGCTGGGCCAGCACCCGCCGTTCGCCGGTGCGGGGGTCGATGCGCAGCACCTGCCCGCTGGCCACCTGGGTCGAGACGATGTGGCCGTGCGGGTCGAACTTCACCGAGTCGGGCACGCCGAGATCGCCCGCGACGCATTGCGGTTCGCCGCCGTCGGGATCGACGCGCCAGATCTCGTTGGCGCCCATCACCGGGAAATACAGCAGTCCGTCCGGGCCGACCTCCATCGCGTTCGGTGACGGCACGTTCTCCAGCAGCACCCGCGGCGGCCCGCCGCCGAGGTCGAACTCCAGCAGGCGCCCGCCCTCACGGCATTCGCCGACGAACAACCGGCCCCCATGGAAGGTGATGCCGTTGGCCGACGGAACGTCGTCGCGCAGCACCCGGGCCCGTCCGGCGGTGTCGAGCATGCTGACCCGGCCGTCCATCACCTCGGTCGCGTACAGGTTGCCGCCGGGGTCGAATGCGACGTCGTCGGGCGCGATGATCTCGCCGCCCTTGGCGCTCACGGTGCCCAGTTGCCCGGTGCGGTGATCCAGCGCGCTGATTTGGCTGCCGGTCACCTGCGCGATGTAGACACGGCCGTCCGGACCGGTCCGCAGGCCGTTGGCGCCGAACAGCCGGCTGGGCGCGGTGACCCGCTCGAGCCGCCAGCCCGGCGCCACCTCGACCCGGTGATCCGCCGCGTACCGCGACGGCTGCGACGAGATGGCCTGCGAATTGGACATGTCTGGCCCAGATCCTTCCCGGTTGCCGGAAGCGCCCATCTGGGCCTGGACGTTATCAAGTCCAGCTAGTCCAGACAATAGCTGCCGAGACGCCGTTCTCGCCCTTGACAGGCATGTCCGCCGATGGGAATAGTGTTCTCCGACGGGCAGAACCTACTATGTTGTCCGGACAAAAGCTAGGCGGCGGGCCGCTCCCCGGTAGACGGAAGCAGGTAATGGAGGACTTCCTCAGACGCTTCAGGCTTGATGGCCGCATCGTGGTGGTGTCCGGCGCCGGCGGCGGCGGCATCGGCACGACGGTGACCGCGATGGCCGCCCGGGCCGGGGCCACCGTGATCGCGGTGAGCCGCTCGAAGGAAAACCTCGACGAGCACATCGCCCCGCTCGCGCACCAGGGTCTGGCGGTGCTGCCCGTCGCCGCCGATGCGTCGACCGACGACGGCATCGCCGCGGTCCTCGAGCGGGCGGGACGCGCCGACGGGGACCTGTACGGCTTGGTCAACGTGGCCGGCGGCGCCGAGCCGTCGACGTGGATGCCGTCCACCCGGGTGGCGCGCGAGGACTGGCGCAAGATCTTCGCCGACAACCTCGAGACCGCGTTCTTCATGAGCCAGGCCGTGGCGGCCGAACTCGTCGCGCGGCGGCGGCCCGGGTCGATCGTGTCGATCTCCTCGATCAGCGGCATGAACACCGCCCCGTTTCACATCGCCTACGGGACCGCCAAGGCTGCGATCGCGGCGATGACCCGCACCATGGCGTTGGAGCTGGCGCTGGCCGGGATCCGGGTCAATGCGGTGGCGCCGGGGGTCACCGAGACCGCGGCCTCACGCACCTACGTCGACGAGGACCCCGACCGCGACCGGCAAGCGATCGCGATGGGCCGGCGCGGGCGCCCCGAGGAACAGGCCGGCGCCATCCTGTTCCTGCTCTCGGAGTTGTCGAGCTACATCACCGGCCAGACGCTGCTCGTCGACGGCGGGCTCGACCTCAAATGGAGTCACCTCGGCGCCGACAACACCTCGCTGTTCCTCAAAGACGAATCCTTCCGCGCGGCGATCAGGAGGATGGAATGACCGATTTGGCCAAGGGCGCAAAGCCCGCTGTGAATGGTCCAGCACCCGAGGAACTTTCGAGGCCGATGACGATCGGCGTCGGTGCCTACATCAGCGAGGACTACGCCCGAGCCGAGCGAGACAGGCTGTGGCGCAAGGTCTGGCAGCAGGTCGGCCGCGTCGAGGAGCTGCCCGAGGTGGGCGGCTACCTGACCTACGACATCCTCGACGACTCGATCATCGTGGTGCGCACGGGCGCAAGCGAATTCAGGGCGCATCACAACGTGTGCATGCACCGCGGCCGCCGGCTGATCGACACGCCCGAGGGCGCGAAGAACGCCTGCGGCCGCGCCCGCAAGTCGTTCGTCTGCGGCTTTCACGGCTGGACCTACGGCCTGGATGGGGCGTGCACCCACATCCGCGAACAGCAGGACTGGAAGGGCGCGCTGACGCCGGACAACACCCACCTGCGCCCGGTCAAGGTCGACACCTGGGGCGGCTGGCTGTGGATCAACATGGATCCCGACTGCGAGCCGCTGGCCGACTATCTGTTCCCCGCCGCGAAGATCCTCGACCCCTTCGGGCTGGAGAACATGCGCTACAAATGGCGCAAATGGCTGTCGTTCGACTGCAATTGGAAAGTCGCGATGGAGGCCTTCAACGAGACCTACCACGTCTTCACGACGCACCCGGAGTTCAACAAGTTCGGCGAATTCAAGGGCTGGGCCAAGGCGCAGGGCAAGCACAGCAACATCGGCTACGACGCCCCCGAGGACCTGGAGGCCACCAAGTCCAAGATCCGCCTCGGCACCGGCGCCGACCCGCGGGTGTCCACCGCCGAGATGCAGGTGTACACGATGGAGGAGACCAACGCCACCACCACCCAGACGCTGGTGAACGCCGCCAAGCGGCTGGTCGACGAATTGCCCGAGGGCACACCGGCGGACAAGGTCCTCGAGCACTGGCTGGCGTCGGCGCGCCGCGACGACGAGGCCCGCGGCGTGACCTGGCCGACGATCCCGGCGGACATCCTCGGCCAGGCCGGCACCGCCTGGCAGATCTTCCCCAACTTCCAGATCGGCCAGGGCCTGACCAGCGCGCTGTGCTACAGCGCGCGGCCGCACCCCAGCTACAACCCCGACAAGTGCATCTTCGAGGTGTCGGTTTTCGAGCTGTTCCCGAAAGGCCAAGAGCCGCAGACGGAGTGGGAGTACACGCCGGTCGGTGACCCGAGGTGGCGGTCGGTGCTACCGCAGGACTTCTCCAACATGGCGGCCGTGCAGCAGGGCATGAAATCGCTTGGCTTCCCGGGCACCAGGCCCAACCCGTACCGCGAACGCAGCACGGTCAATCTGCATTACCAATTGTCGAAGTACATGGGTACCGGCGAACCGCAGGAGCTCTCAGACCAATGACACTGTTTGAAACGTGCGGCCCGACGCAGACCCCCGACGACATCGATATCGATGCGCTGCGTGCCAAGTACCTTCACGAGCGCGACAAGCGACTGCGCCCCGAGGGCAGCAAGCAGTACCTCGAACTCAAAGAAGACTTCGCCGAATTCGCCGAGGTCGACCCCCACACCCCGGTGACGCCGCGCACGCCCATCGACGAGGACGTCGAGGTGGCGGTCCTCGGCGGCGGCATCACCGGGCTGCTGGCGGGTGCGTACCTCAAGAAGGCCGGCGTCGACGACGTGCGCACCATCGAGATGGGCGGGGACTTCGGCGGGGTGTGGTACTGGAATCGCTTCCCCGGCATCCAGTGCGACAACGACGCCTACTGCTACATCCCGATGCTCGAGGAGCTCAACTACGTTCCGTCGAAGAAGTTCGCCGACGGCGCCGAGATCTACGAGCATTGCCGGCGCATCGCCAAGCATTTCGGTCTCTACGACGGCGCGATCTTCTCGACCCAGGTCCGCGCGGCGCGCTGGGACGACACGGTCGAGCGCTGGCGGCTGAGCACCAATCGCGGCGACGACATCCGGGCCCGCTTCGTGGTGATGGCGCAGGGTTCCTTCAACCGGCCCAAGCTACCGGGCATCCCGGGCATCAAGGACTTCCGGGGCCACATGTTCCATTCCGCCCGCTGGGACTACGACTACACCGGCGGGGACGCCAGCGGCGGGCTGCGCAAGCTGGCGGACAAGCGGGTGGCGCTGGTCGGCACGGGCGCCACCGGTGTGCAGCTGGTGCCGCATCTGGGCCGGGATGCTCGGCACCTCTACGTGTTTCAGCGGACGCCGTCCTCGGTCGACATGCGGGGCAACGAGCCGACCGACCCGCAGTGGGCGGCGTCCCTGGGGCCGGGTTGGCAGGAGCAGCGCAAGCGCAACTTCCACCGCTGGTCGCCGCTGGGCGACGGCGCCGTGTTCGACGAGCCGGACATGGTCTGCGACTTCTGGACCGAACTCGGGCGCAACCTGACCGCACGGATCGCCGCCGCCGGGGACCCGACGGCACTGAGCATCGAGCAGATCATGGCCATCCGTGAGGAAGAGGACTACAAGGTCATGGAGCGGCTGCGGCGCCGCGTCGGGCAAATGATCGACGACCCGCAGACCGCCGAAGCGCTCAAACCGTACTACCGGTTCATGTGCAAGCGCCCCTGCAGCAGTGACGAATACCTGCCGACGTTCAACCGCCCGAACGTCACGCTCGTCGACGTGTCGGAATCCAAAGGCGTGGAACGCCTCACCGAGAAAGGGATCGTCGCCAACGGCGTCGAGTACGAGGTCGACTGCGTCATCTTCGCCAGCGGCTTCGAGATCACCACGGACATCAGCCGCCGCTACGCCGTCGACGCGATCGAGGGCCGCGACGGCCTGTCGCTGTTCGATCACTGGCGCGACAGTTACAAGTCACTGCACGGCATGACCAGCCGGGGCTTCCCGAACCAGTTCTTCACCGGGTTCATCCAGGGTGGCGTGTCGGGCAACACCACCGCGATGCTCGAGCAGCAGGCCCAGCACATCGCCTACATCGTTTCCGAGGCGATCGCACGCGGCGCCAAGACCGTCGAGCCCAGCCAGCAGGCCCAGGACAACTGGGTCCAGACGATCCGCGAACTGTCGATTGACGCAATGGATTTCGCGGTCTCCTGCACACCCGGCTATTACAACAACGAAGGTGGCGGCGGCGGGGAAGGCATCCGGTCGGCGATCGGCGAGCCCTACTCGCCCGGCTTTTACGCCTTCGACGACCTACTGCGGGCGTGGCGGGACAGCGGCGAGTTGGAAGGCCTGGTCCTGGGCGAATGACCGGCACGCCCGAACTCAGATTCGACGACCGGGTCGCCGTGGTGACCGGCGCGGGCCGCGGATTGGGTTGCGCCTATGCGCAATTGCTCGCCTCACGCGGGGCGAAGGTCGTCGTCAACGACCCCGGCGGCGACCTGGCCGGCGACGGCGCGGACGCAGGGGCGGCGCAGCGCGTCGTCGACGAGATCACCGCGGCCGGCGGCGAAGCCGTCGCGTGCACCGAGTCGGTCGCGACCCGTGAGGGCGGTGACGCCATCATCGCGACCGCGCTGGACCGCTACGGCCGCATCGACGTGCTGATCCACAACGCCGGCAACGTGCGGCGCGGCTCGCTGAAGGAGATGAGCCACGAGGACTTCGACGCCGTGCTCGACGTACACCTGCGCGGCGCGTTCAACGTTGTGCGGCCGGCGTTTCCGGTGATGTGTGACGCCGGCTACGGGCGCATCGTGCTCACCTCGTCCATCGGCGGGCTGTACGGAAACCACGACGTCGCCAACTACGCCGCGGCCAAGGCCGGCGTGTTGGGGCTGGCCAGCGTCGCGGCGCTCGAGGGCGCCGCCGACGGCGTGCGGTGCAATGTGATCGTGCCGGCCGCGGTGACCCGCATGGCCGAGGGCATCGACACCTCGGCCTACCCGCCGATGGGTCCCGAACTCGTCGCGCCCGTGGTGGGTTGGCTCGCGCACGCGGACTGTTCGGTGACCGGGGAGGTCTTCATCGCGCTGGCGGGCCGGGTGGCGCGGGCCGTCATCGCCGAAAGCCCGGGCGTGTACCGGCCCTCGTGGACGGTCGAGGACGTGGGCGCGCACCTCGACGCGATCCGCAGCGTCGAGGCACCGCTGGTTTTCCCGGTCGTGCCCGACGGCCACGGCCGCCACATCCGCTACAGCTTCGAGCTGGCGCACCGCTGCAGCGAACGGGGTGTGCTGCATGGCTGACCGGGCGGGCGCGGGCCCGCTGGCCGGTCTGCGGGTGATCGACCTCACCGCGATGGTGATGGGACCGTACTGCACCCAGATCATGGCCGACATGGGCGCCGACGTGATCAAAGTCGAACCGCCCCAGGGCGATAACACCCGCTACATCTCCGTCGGCCCGGCGCCGGGGATGAGCGGCGTGTTCGTCAACGTCAACCGCGGCAAGCGCAGCGTCGTGCTGGACCTGCAGACCGACGCCGGAACGCGGGCGCTGCGCGCGCTGGTGCAGACCGCGGACGTGTTCATCCACTCGATGCGCGCCAAGGCGATCGCCAAGCTCGGCTTCGGCTACGACGACGTCGCCGCAATCAACCCCTCGATCGTTTACACCAACTGCTACGGGTACGGCCGGCGCGGGCCCGACCGCGACCGGCCCGCCTACGACGACACGATCCAGGCCGAATGCGGGCTGCCCGCGGTGCAGCAGCAACTGACCGGCGAGGCCGACTACGTCGGGACCATCATGGCGGACAAGGTCGCCGGGCTGACGGCGCTCTACGCGACCACCATGGCGCTGTTCCACCGCGAACGCACCGGGGAGGGGCAGGAAGTCGAGGTCGCCATGTTCGAGACCATGGCGTCGTTCATCCTCGTCGAGCACGCCAACGGCGCCATGTTCGACCCCCCGCTGGGGCCCGCGGTGTACCCGCGCACGGTGGCGCCCAACCGCCGCCCCTACCGCACCAGTGACGGCCACATCGCCGCGCTGATCTACAACGACAAGCACTGGAACGCCTTCACCAACGCCGTGCGGCCGCCGTGGGCCGGCGAGCTGTACGCGACGCTGGAGCAGCGCGCGCGCCAAATCGATACTGTCTACGGGCTGTTGGCCGAGACGATGAAGGAGCGCTCGACGCAGGAATGGCTGGAGCTGTTCCGCGAACTCGAGATACCGGCCGCGCCGCTTAACACTCCCGGCGCGCTGTTCGACGATCCGCACCTGGCCGCCGTCGGCATGTTCGAGACGGTCGACACCCCGCACGGGCCGGTGCGCTTTCCCGGCGTGCCCACGTGGTTCTCCCAGACGCCGGGTCGCGTCGCGGGGCCGGCGCCGGAGCTCGGCGCCCATACCGAAGAAGTGCTCGCCGAGATCGGCGCTCGCGACGGAAAGGAGCTTTAAGCCATGGGAGTGCCCGTGTACAAACGCATTCTCGACCTGTTCGAGGCCGAGGGCGTGAACACCCTGTTCGGCATCCCGGACCCGAACTTCGTGCACATGTTCGCCGAGGCCGACGCGCGCGGGTGGTCGGTGGTCGCACCGCATCACGAGCTGAGCGCGGGATTCATGGCCGAGGCGGCGTCGCGCATGACGGGTAAACCCGGCCTGTGCATCGGCACGCTCGGTCCGGGCATGGCCAACATCGCCGGAGCCATCCAGTGCGCGCTGGTGGAGAACTCGCCGGTGATCTTCCTCGGCGGCCAGCGCGCCCGCATCACCGAGCGCCGGGTGCGGCGCGGACGAATCCAATTCGTCCAGCAGGAACCGCTTTTCGCGGCTTCGGTGAAGTACAGCTCCTCTATCGAGTACGCCGATCAGACCGACGAGATCATCCACGAGGCCATCCGCAGGGCGATGTCCGGCACCCCGGGCCCGTCCTACGTCGAGTTTCCGTCGCACGTGATCCTCGAGGAGCTCGACGTGCCGGATCCGTTGCCGCCCAACCGGTACCGGCTCGTCAACCAGGGGGCGGGCACCCCTGAGGTCGCCGAGGCCGCGAAGCTCATTCGCGAAGCGAAGAGCCCGATCCTGTTGGTGGGACACGGCGTGCACACCTCGCGCACCGGCGCCGCGGTGAAGGAGCTTGCCGACTTGATGGCCTGCCCGGTCATCCAGACCTCCGGCGGCACGTCGTACATCCCGGGTCTGCAGGAGCGGACATTCCCCTACCTGTTCTCGCCGGCCGCCAACGAGGCAGTCGAGGAATCCGACCTGTGTGTCGCGCTGGGCACCGAGCTCGGTGAGCCCATGCACTACGGCCGGACCCAGCATTGGGCCGGCAACGATGCGAACCGCAAATGGGTGTACGTCGAGCAGGACCCCGCCGCGATCGGCGTCAACCGCCAGTTCGACGTGCCGCTGGTCGGTGATCTGCGCGGTGTGGTGCCGCAGCTGGTCGACGCGCTCAAGGATTCCCCGCGCAAACCCGCGCCCGCGCTGCAGTCCCTGATCGACAAGGACGCGAAAGAGCTTGCGGATCTGGCTGAATCGGCACCGTCCGGACGTTCGCCGATCCACCCGGCGCGCTACGTCGTCGAGGCCACCAAGGCGTTCAACCAACTCGATGACGGCATTCTCGTGCGCGACGGCGGCGCGACGGTGATCTTCCAGTGGACCTACTCGCAGTCCAAGCCGCGCGATGTGATCTGGAACCAGAACTTCGGCCACCTGGGCACCGGGCTGCCCTACGCCGTCGGAGCCTCGGTGGCCGAGGGTGGCAAGCGCCCGGTGATGCTGCTGACCAGCGACTCGGCGTTCCTGTTCCACATTGCCGAGTTGGAAACCGCTGCGCGGCAGAATCTTCCGCTGGTGTGCGTGGTGGGCGTGGACCACCAATGGGGCCTCGAGGTCGGCGTCTACAAGCGCACTTTCTCCCAGCCGTCACCGCAGCCCGGTGTGCACTGGAGCAAGGAGGTCCGGATGGACAAGATCGCCGAGGGCTTCGGGTGCCACGGTGAGTTCGTCGAGAAGGAAGACGAGATCGGCCCGGCGATCGCCCGCGCCTACGCCAGCGGCAAAGTCGGTGTGGTACACGTGTGCATCGACCCGAAGGCCAACTCCGAGGAGATGCCCAAGTACGACCGATTCCGCACCTGGTACGCCGAAGGCACCCAGTAAGACCAGCAAGGAAGGGTATGAATTCATGCGCGAATACCTGAAGTTCTACATCGACGGCCAGTGGGTCGACCCCGTGCGGCCCAACGCGTTTGACGTGGAAAACCCCGCGACCGAGCAGGTCGGCGGGAAGATCTCGCTCGGGTCGGCCGCCGACGTCGACGTCGCGGTCAACGCGGCCCGGCGCGCCTTCGGCAGCTGGTCGCAAAGCACCCGCGAGCAACGCCTGGACCTGCTGCAGGCCATCCTCGCCGAATACCAGAGGCGCGCCGGCGATCTCGCCGACGCCGTCACCGAGGAGATGGGCGCCCCGCCGTCGCTGGCCGCGGGACCGCAGGTCCAACTCGGGCTCGGTCACCTGGTGACGGCCATCGACGTGCTGAAGAACTACCGGTTCGAGGAACAGCACGGGGAAACGCTGATCGTCAAGGAGCCGATCGGCGTGTGCGGGCTGATCACGCCCTGGAACTGGCCGCTCAACCAGATCGCGGTCAAGGTGTACCCGGCGCTCGCGACGGGGTGCACGATGATCCTGAAACCGTCTGAGGTGGCGCCGTTCTCGGCGTATCTCTTCACCGAGATCCTTGACGCCGCCGGGGTGCCGGCCGGCGTTTACAACCTGGTCAACGGCGACGGGCCCGGCGTCGGCGCCGCCCTGGCCGCCCATCCCGACATCGACATGGTGTCGTTCACCGGGTCCACGCGCGCCGGCGTCGAGGTGGCCGCCAACGCCGCCCTGACGGTCAAGCGGGTGACCCAGGAGCTCGGCGGCAAGAGCCCCAACATCGTGCTCGACGACGCGGGTTTCGCCGACAGCGTCCGTGCCGGTGTGGTGAACATGATGCCGAACTCGGGGCAGAGCTGTAACGCGCCGTCGCGCATGCTGGTGCCGAATTCGCGGATGGCCGAGGCCATCACGATCGCCCGTGAGGTCGCCGAGCAGGTACGGGTGGGCAGCCCCGACGATGCGCGGGCGATCGGTCCGGTGGCGTCGAAGGCGCAGTTCGAGAAGGTGCAGGGCCTGATCCAGAAGGGCATCGACGAGGGCGCGACGGTCGTCGCGGGCGGCCCGGGCCGGCCGGCGGGCCTGGACAACGGTTACTACGTCAAGCCGACCGTCTTCGCCAATGTCACCAACGACATGACGATCGCGCGCGAGGAGATCTTCGGGCCGGTGCTATGCATGCTCGGCTACGACGACCTCGACCAGGCCGTCGAGATCGCCAACGACACCGACTACGGCCTGGCCGGCTACGTCTCGGGCGCCGACCTGGACAAGGCGCGCGAGGTCGCCCGCAAGATCCGCGCCGGCTGGGTGACGATCAACCACGCCTTCGACATGAACGCGGCGTTCGGCGGCTACAAGCGCAGCGGCAACGGCCGCGAGTGGAGCGAATTCGGGTTCCACGAATACCTGGAGATCAAGAGCACGTTGGGCTACGGGCTAAAAGAAGCGCCCGCACAGAAGGGATGAAACACAAGTGTTTTCAGCAGTTCTGATCGAAAAGGGCGATGCGGGCCAGACGGTCGGGGTCGCCGAGGTGGACGAGGCGCAGTTGCCGGAGGGTGACGTATCGGTCGAGGTGCAGTATTCCACCCTGAACTACAAGGACGGCCTGGCGATCACCGGCAAGTCGCCCGTGGTGCGGAAGTTCCCGATGGTCCCGGGCATCGACCTCGCCGGCGTGGTGACCGACAGCGGCCACGCCGACTGGAAAAAGGGCGACCCCGTGGTGCTCAACGGGTGGGGCGTTGGCGAAACGCATTGGGGCGGGCTGGCTCAGCGCGCCCGCCTCGACGGCGACTGGCTGATCCCGTTGCCGTCGGCCTTCACCACCCGCCAGGCGATGGCGATCGGCACCGCCGGCTACACCGCCAGCCTCTGCGTGGAAGCGCTACTGCAGCACGGGGTTTTACCCGAGCAGGGCGAGGTGCTGGTGACCGGGGCGACCGGCGGCGTCGGCAGCGTCGCGATCGCATTGCTCACGGCGGCCGGGTTCAAAGTGGCCGCCGCGACGGGCAAGTCGTCCGAAGAGCCGTTCCTGCAGCGACTGGGCGCGGTGACGGTGCTGGATCGCGCCGAACTCGGCGAGGCCGGCAAGCCGTTGCAGAAGGAGCGCTGGGCGGGTGTCGTCGACACCGTAGGCAGCCACACCCTGGCCAACGCCTGCGCGCAGACGCGCTACGGCGGCGCGGTGGCCGCGTGTGGTCTGGCCCAGGGCATGGACTTTCCGGCCACGGTCGCGCCGTTCATCCTGCGCGGCGTCTCCCTGCTCGGCATCGACAGCGTGATGGCGCCCAAGGCGCGGCGCCTGACGGCCTGGGAGCGCCTGGGGCGCGACCTGGACGCCGGCGCGCTGGATTCGATCGCCCGCGAGATCGGGCTGGGCGAGGCGATCGCCGCGGCCGGCGAGCTGATGGACGGCAAGGTGCGCGGTCGCATCGTCGTCGACGTCAACCGCTAAATGGGGCGGCAGATGACTGATAAGAGCGCCAAGAGCGCCAAGGGCGTGCAACTCGACCTGTCCGACGTCGACCATCGGGTCGGCAAGCCGGTGGGCGGCGGGCAACTGTGGGATCCGTGTAGTTCCTCCGACATCCGGCGCTGGGTGATGGCGATGGACTACCCCAATCCGGTGCACTGGGACGAGAAATTCGCCCGCGACTCGAAGTTCGGCGGCATCGTCGCGCCGCAGTCCATCGCGGTGGCCCTGGACTACGGCCACGGCGCCGCGCCGGCGTGCGTGGGCCACATTCCGAACAGCCACTTGATCTTCGGCGGCGAGGAATGGTGGTTCTACGGCTGCCCGGTGCGGCCCGGGGACAAGTTGTTCCAGGAGCGCCGGTTCCACGACTACAAGGTGACCGAGACGAAATTCGCCGGCCCGACAATGTTCTCGCGCGGCGACACGGTGCACACCAACCAGCACGGCACCCTGGTGGCCCGCGAACGTTCCACCGCGATCCGCTATCTCTACGACGAAGCGACCAAGCGCGGGATGTTCGAGAACCAGCTGGGCGAGATCAAGCGCTGGACGCAGCCCGAACTCGAGGCCGTCGAGCGGCTGCGCCGGGAGTGGCTCGAGTCCAACCGCACGGGTGTCTCGCCGCGCTTCGACGAGGTGAAGGTCGGCGACACGTTGCCGCGCCGCGTGATCGGTCCGCACAGCATCGCCAGCTTCACCACCGAATACCGGGCGTTCCTGTTCAACATCTGGGGCACCTTCGAATGGGTGGCGCCGCGCGGCATCGAGGACCCGTGGGTCTATCAGGATCCCGGCTGGGGCAAGGACTTCGCGTTCGACGAGGAAGACGCGAAAATCGACCCGCGCAAGCGTGACGGGTTGTACGTGGGCCCGTCGCGCGGGCACATCGACGCCGAGCGGGCCAGCGAGGTCGGCATGGCCCGCGCCTACGGCTACGGCGCGACGATGGGCGCGTGGTGCACGGACTACCTCGCGTACTGGGCCGGCCACGAGGGCATGGTGCGCCATTCCAAGGCCGACTTCCGCACGCCGGCGTTCGAGGGCGACGTCACCTATTTCGACGCCGAGATCGTCGACAAGCAACCGGAGTCGACGTGGGGCGTGCCGCTGGTGCAGGTGAAGCTGCGGCTGACCAACCAGAACGGGGAGATGCTGGTGGGTTGCACGGCCGAGGTCGAGCTGCCGCTGTAGCGATGCAACAGCTTTCGATAGTGTCCGGGCCGCCGCTGGCGGACGAGCCCGGGCTGGGCGCGCTCACGCTGCCGGGCTTCCTGCGCGAGGTGACGCAGGCGTACGGCGACCGCGAGGCCGTCGTGTGGCGGACCGCCGACGGCGCGGTGCGCTGGACGTACGCGCAGCTGTGGGAGCGCGCCATCGAGGTGGCGCGCGCGTTGCGCGCGGGCGGCCTGGGCAAGGACGGCCGCGTCGGCGTTCTGATGACCAACCGGCCGGAATGGCTCGCCGCGGTGTTCGGCACGTCGCTGGCCGGCGGGGTGGCCGTCACGCTCAGCACGTTTTCCACGCCGTCCGAGCTGGACCACCTGCTGCGGGCGTCGGCCGTTTCGGTGCTGCTGTTCGAGCGCAAGGTGCCGTCGAAGGACTTCGCCACCGTCCTGGCCGCCCTGGACCCGGCGAACTATCCGTTCCTGCGCCGCCTCGTCGCGGTCGGCGATCCGGCCGCCGAGGGCATCGAAACATGGTCGGATTTCCTGACTTCCGGGGCCGAGGAGCCGCGCGAGCTGGTCGAGGCGACGGCCGGGGCGGCGTCGCCCAGCGACGCGGCCGTGCTGTTCTTCTCGTCGGGATCCACCAGCAAGCCGAAGGGCATCCTCAGCGCGCATCGCGGCGTGTGCATCCAGCTGTGGCGCTTCCGGCGCATGTACGGGTTCGGCCCCGGCGACCACGTCCGCGGCTGGACGGCCAACGGCTTCTTCTGGTCGGGCAATTTCGCGATGGTGCTCGGCTCGACGCTGGCCAGCGGCGGGTCGCTGGTGCTGCAGTCGACGTTCGACGCCGCCGAGGCGCTCGAGCTGATCCAGGCCGAGCGGGTGAACTTCCCGTTCGCCTGGCCGCATCAGTGGGCCCAGCTGGAGGGTGCGCCCAACTGGGACCGGGCGGATTTGAGCAGCGTGCGGTACGCGGACTTCAAGACCCCGATCGCCCACCATCCCACGGTTTCGGGCGAGTGGTACGAACCGGGGCATGCCTACGGCAACACCGAAACCTTCACGATCACAACGGGTTACCCCGCCAACACCCCGCCCGACGTGCACGCCGAGAGCTTCGGGATTGCGCTGCCCGGGGCGACGCTGAAGATCAGCGACCCGCTGACCGGAGCCGTCGTGCCACGCGGCCAGTCGGGTGAGATCCACGTCAAGGGTCCCACGCTGATGCTCGGCTACATCGGTACGCCGCTGGACGAAACCCTCGACGCCGAGGGCTTTTTCCCCACCGGTGACGGCGGCTACCTCGACGACGCCGGCCGGCTGTACTGGCAGGGCCGACTCACCGACATCATCAAGACCGGCGGCGCCAACGTCTCGCCGCGCGAGGTCGACGAGGCCCTCATGGCGCACCCCGGCGTCAAGGTGGCGCAGACCGTCGGCGTCCCGCACGAAACCCTCGGCGAGGCCGTCGTCGCCTGCGTGGTGCCGCACGACGGCGTGACCATCGACACCGCAGAGCTTTCGGCGTTCCTGCGGCAGCGCTTGGCGAGCTACAAGGTGCCCCGCCACGTGCTGTTCTTCCGCGAGGACGAGGTGGCGGTGACCGGCAACGCCAAGATCAAGGCCGGCGAGCTCCGGGAACTGGCCGCCAAGCGGCTCGCGTGAGTTTCGGCCGCGCCCTAGGCGTGCCGGTCGGCCTGGCGAACGAGCTGCACCCGCGACGACACCCCGAGTTTCGCGTAGACATGCGTGAGGTGTGAGTGCACGGTGCGCGGGGAGATGAACAGCCGCGCGGCAATGTCCTTGTTGGACAGCCCTTCTCCGACGAGTCCGACGACCTCTCGCTCGGTCGGCGTCAGCGACTCCCAGCCGCTGGCCGGGCGGCCGCGGGCGCCGCGGCCGCGCTGTGCATAGGCGATGGCCTCGCCGGTGGACAGCGCGGCGCCCTCGGACCACGCGGCATCAAATAGATTCTGCCCCAGCGCGTTACGCGTCGCCGCCACCGACTCGTCGTAGGCCTTGTCAAAGACCTTGAAGCGTACCTCGCAGTGTCGCCGCCGCATGCCCTCGGCCGCACCGAACAGCCGCGCGGCGTGCGCGGGGTCGCCGGCCAACCCGGCGAGGCATTCGAGCGTGTCGGGCAGGCGCAGGTACCCGCCGGTGCGTTCGGCGACCTCGATGGCGTCGTGCAGGTCGCGGTCGGCCTGCTGCAATTCGCCCTGCGCGATGGCCACCCGGGCGCGCGACACCAGCGCCCATGCCCGGTAGGCCCCCGGAACGACCGCGGCGGTGCCGTCGGCCCAGCGGCGGGCGGTCACCAGATCGCCGCAGCACATGGCCGCCTCGGCCATCGGCACCAGGCTCCGGGTGAACAGTTCCTTCAGCGGATATGTGTGCCGCCAGGCCGCATCGCAGAATTCCTTCGCCGCGGCGGCGTCGCCACCGGCCAGCGCGGCGTAGGCCAGGCCCACGTACGCACTGTCCTCGTGGAATCCGCCCATTTCGGCGGCGACTTCGAGGGCGGCCTGTGCCGTCGCGCGCGCGGCCGCGGCATCGCCCGTGTACACGAGAGGGTTTCCCAAGGCCATCAGACCGAACGCCTCCATCGTGCGGTCCCCGGCCGCCCGCGCCTCGTCCACCAGCGAACGGGCCACGAGAAGGCTGTCCGTCAGCTTGCCCTGCAGCGCAAGCGATCCGACGAGGAACGTCCGGCTGTATCGCGACATGAAGCTGTCGCCGAGCGCGTCGGCCACCGCGACCGCCTCCTCGCCCGCCGCTTGCGAGGCGATGGGATCGCCGGCGGCATTGCGGGCGAAGCATTCGTAGGCGCGCACCAGATGAAGGCCGGACCGGTCGCCCGACGCGCGGACCAACTCGACGGCCTCGTCCAAATACGGCTTGGCCAACTCGGCGTCGTTGAAGGCGAGCATGCCGCAGGTCGCCAGGGTGTGCACGACGAGGACCGGGTCGCCGAGTTCGCGCGCCGCGGCGAGCGCCCCTTCGGCCCGTTGCAGGTTGAACGGGACCGAGAACCAGACCGCGAGCAGCCCCGCATCGGCGACCGCCCGAATCCATTCCTCGGGGGCGACGCCGTCGTCTCGGTAGCGCTCGTCGTCGAACACGGCGGCGAACCCGGCCACGCCCTCGCGGAACCGTCCCCGCGTCACCCACAGCCGCTGCAACGCCGACACGAGCTGCAGCGCCGGCTCGAATTCCCCGGCGTCGCAGCTCCACGCGTGCGCGGCCCGCAGGTTGTCCATCTCGAGCTCGGCCCAGGGGACCAACGGTGTTCCGTCGCCGCCGGTTTGCGATTCCAGCGTCACCGCGGAGACCGTGTAGTGGTCGCGGTGGCGGGCCCGCACGGCCTCGGCTTCGCCCGACTCCGCGAGCTTTTCCAGGCCGTACTGGCGGACCGTCTCCAGCAGGCGGTAGCGCATCGTGCCCCGGATCTCCTCGGGGACGATCAGCGACTTGTCGACGAGCAGCCCGAGCAGGTCGATGAGCTGATAGTGCTCGGCGTCGGTGTCGGCGCCCACGGCGTATGCGGCGTCGAGGTCAAACCCGCCCATGAACACCGCCAGGCGGCGGAACAGGACGCGTTCCGGCTCCGTGAGCATGGCGTGCGACCAGTCGATGGACGCGCGCAGCGTCTGCTGGCGGCGGACCGCGGTGCGCGCGCCCCCGGCGAGCAGGCGGAAGTTGTGGTGCAGGCCGTCGACGATCTGGGTCAGCGACAGAGTCCGGGTGCGCGCGGCCGCCAGCTCGATCGCCAGCGGCATGCCGTCCAGGCGCCGGCAGATCTCGATGATGGCGGACGAATTGTCTTCGGTGAGGCCGAAATCCGGCCTGGTCCGGCGGGCCCGGTCGACGAACAATGACACGGCCTCGCCGTCCACCGACAGCGACGGCACCCGCCAGGTCAGCTCCCCGGCGATGCCGATCGGCTCGCGGCTGGTGGCCAGCACCGTCACGTCCGGGCCCGCATCGAGCAGCGCGACGGTCAGGGCCGCACAGGCATCCAGCAGGTGCTCGCAATTGTCCAGGAGCAGCAACGTCTTTCGTCCCCCGACGAACTTCGCCACCGTCTCCATGGTGGAGCGGCCCGGCTGGTCGGCGAGACCCAGCGTGCGCGCCAGGATGACGGGTACGAGAAGCGGATTGGTGACCGGCGCGAGGTCGACAAACCAGACGCCGCCCGCGAACTCGCGGGCCACCTCGGTGGCGACCTGGATCGCCAGGCGCGTCTTGCCCACCCCGCCGGCACCGGTCAGGGTCACCAGTCTGTTCTCCTTCAACAGCTGCCCGATGTCGCCGACCTGCGAGCCACGACCCACGAAGCTGGTCAGCTGGGCCGGAAGATGAGACCCGGCAACGTCGTTCGCGGTGCGCAGCGGCGGAAAGTCGTTGCGCAGGTCGGGATGATTGAGTTGCACGACGCGTTCCGGGCGCGGTAGGTCGCGCAACGGGTGGACGCCCAGGTTGGTCAGCCACGCATCGGCCGGCAACCGGTCGAGCACCAACGACTCGGTGGCGCCGGACAATACGGTCTGCCCGCCGTGGGCGAGGTCGCGCAGCCGCGCGGTCCGGTTGATGGTCGGCCCGGCGTAGTTGCCGGCGTCGCGCAACTGGACCTCGCCGGTGTGCAGGCCGATGCGCAGCCGGATCGGCGCCAGGGGCGCCAGCTGCAGCCGAAGCGCGCACGCGACGGCGTCGCTGGCGCGCGAGAACGCGGCCACGAAGCTGTCGCCCTCACCCTGCTCGACCGGCCGCACCCCGCCATGGGCGGCGACGAGATCGTTCACCGTTTGATTGAGCTGCTCGAGCGCGGCCGCCATGACGGCGGCCTGGGTTTCCCACAGCCGGGTGGACCCTTCGACATCGGCAAGCAGCAACGTCACGGTCCCAATGGGCAGCTCGCTCACGCTTTGCTCGCTCCAGTCCACCAGCGGCGTATCGATCTCGCTCATGTTAGCCAGCATGCGGGCGCGGCGAACCCCAAAACATCGGCATAAATGCGTAGACCCGGCGGCTAGCCGGCGGAACTTCAGTCCTCCGCGTGCCGTTCGTAGTCCCATCGCTCCAGGCGCGTCTGCAACTGAATGACGCCGACGCCAACGACCGGGACGGCGGCGGCCATGCAGACCAGTAGCAGCGAAGTCATGTCGGAAACCTCCCAATTCCTTTCACTGATAAGACGTTCGGTGGCGGTGACAAGTTCATTCCGGCGCCAGGGCGCGGTCGGCCAGCGCGCCGAGCACCGGCGCGAGCAGTTGCGCGTACTCGGTCGTCACATGGTTGTCGTCGCGGAAGACCAGGGTGTTGCCGACGATCGCCGGGCACCGGTCGGGGGTGCAGAACAGGTCGGTCAGCTCGGCGTAGCGCCCGCCGGCGGCGACGGTCGCGGTCCGCTCGGCGGCGATGCCGTCGTCGTCGACCGCGGCCGAGCGCGCCGGAGCGCACGCGGTGGCGTCGTCGAGATGGGCGGACAGGCACGCGGGCACCGGCCCGTGCGGATCCGGTGCCGGCCCCAGGACCAGCACCGTCGACCCGGCGGCGCGCAGCAACGCCACGGTGCGGCCCAACGTGTCGATCCACGCCGGGTCGTAGGACACGAAGCCGAAATCCGCCCCGTAGCGCCGGCTCATGTCCAGTACCACCAGCCGCGGGTGCTCGGCCCGCAGCCGGTCGACGACCTGCGCGCGCCACTGTTCGCACTCGGTGTACTCGCGGCCCAGATACGGGCTGGTGATGCGCAGTTCCTGCAGCGGGCAGGTCACCTTGGCCAGCGTCTCCAGCCGCCAGTGCTGTTGCTCGGCGGCCCGCTGGAACGCGGGCGCCCACATGGCCGCGTGCGAGTCGCCGACCAGGGTCACCGTCGTCGGCGAGGCGGTGTCACCGGCCGCGCACTCGGGTTGGCCCACCTCCCGCCACGAGCGCACGCAGCCGTTGACGAAGACGGTCGCCTTGTCGGCCGCGGCCTGCGCCAGCGGCGGGTCCAGGTTGGCGGGGACGGCCCGCAGGCCCACGGACGACGCCACCGCGTCGCGCACCTGCGCGAAGGCCCGCTCGACCGCCGCCGGCTCGGCGCGGCTCGCGGGCGGCAGCGTGACGATGTTGGCCTTGGCGGCCGCCGCGCCGTGCCCCGCCGGCACCGGCGTCACGGTCAGCAACAGTGCGCACGCGCACGCCGCGGCCACGCTGGCGGTGCCGGCCACGGCCAGGCTCGCCTTCACCGACCGGCGCAGCGCGGCCGCGAACCGGCCGGGGTTCTCGACCAGATGCAACGTGATCACGGCCAGCCCGGCCGAGACGGCGACCGCGGCCAGCCGCGCCGGCAGCCCGTCGGGCTCCCCCAACAGCTTCGGCATGAGCAGCAGCACGGGCCAGTGCCACAGGTACCACGAATAGGAGACCCGGCCGACCGCCCGCATCGCCGGCCGGCACAACAGGCGCCCGGCCCCCAGGCCGCCGGCGGCGCACCCGCCGCCGATCACCAGCGCGGTGCCCAGCACGGGCAGCAGCGCCGCCGTGCCGGGGTAGGGCGTGCCCGGGCCCAGCTGGGTGCAGGTCAGCGCGATCAGCGCCAGGCCGCCCCACCCGGCGATCGCCGCGGGCCGCAGCGGCAGCCGCCGCCACCGGCGAATCGACAGCGCCACCAGGCCGCCGGCCGCCAACTCCCAGGCGCGGGTGGGCAGCGAGAAGAACGCCCACGAGGGCGACGTGTGGGTCCACGCCAGGCCCGCCGCCAGCGACGCCCCCCCGACCAGAGTCAGCGTCACCGCGTACGGGACGGCACGGTCGTTCCTTCGGCGACGCGCGAGCCACGCCGTGCCGATGATCAGCACCGGCCACACCAGATAGAACTGCTCCTCGACCCCCAGCGACCAGTAGTGCTGGAACGGCGACGGCGCGCCGGGGGACAGGTAGTCGGTGCCTTGGCCGGCGAACCGGTAGTTGCCCACGTACAGGGCGCTGGCGATGCCGTCGAGCAGGACGGCGCGTGCCTGCAGCGGCGGCAGCGCGACGGCCGCCACGGCGGCCGTGACGACGCCGACGGTGGCCGCCGCCGGCAGCAGGCGCCGGGCCCGGGCGCCGTAAAAGCGGCCCAGCGCAACGGTTTTGGTGTCGGCGACCTCGCGCCACAGCAGCCCGGTGATGAGAAAGCCGGAGATGACGAAGAAGACGTCCACACCGACGTAGCCGCCCCCGGCGCCGGGAACGCCCGCGTGGTACGCCACGACCGCGACGACCGCGACCGCGCGCAAACCCTCGATGTCCGGACGAAATCCCTTGCGGGAAGGTCGCCGCTCCACCCGGCGTGTGCTGGTGGCGACGGCTTCCTCGACGGTCATCTGCGTGGGCTAGGTCGCCATCCAGGCCAGCTCGCCGGGCAGTTGCATGCGCCAGTAGCCGACGTCGTGTCCGCCCAGGGAGAAGCTGCCCGACGGCTTGGTCTTCAGTTGGCCGACGAATTGCTTTGTGGCGAAATAGAAGCGGTCGAAGGTGCCGCAGTCCACGCGCAGCGGAATCGTGTTGAGCGCCGGCACGCCGACGACGTTGTTCTGCACCCAGTCGTCGTAGCTGTCGAACGCGCCCGGCGCGCTGCCCGCGAACGAGGTGTACAGCGCCGGGCTGATCGCGCAGATCCCGGCCGTGCGCGACGGGCCCAGCTTGGCGCCGAGGTGCAGCGCGCCGTAGCCGCCCATCGACCACCCCATGAAACCCACCCGCGAGGTGTCGAAGCCCATCGTGGACAGCATCGGCAACAGTTCGTCGAGCACCATCGCGCCGGAGTCCACGCCGGAAGCCCTTTTGTGCCAATAGGTGTTGCCCCCGTCGACACCCACCACCGCGAACGGCGGCCTGCCCTCCTTGACCAGTCGGGCCAGCCCCTCCTGAACCCCCATGTCCAGCATCTGGTTGGCGTCGCCGTCCACGCCGTGCAACGCGATCACCGGCCGCAGCGCCCCGGTCTGGCCGGGCGGCACGGCGATCACATAGTTGGTCTTGATGCCCCCGCGAGCGGCCGACACGAACGAACCGGTGAGCCTGGTCGGCAGGGTGCCGGCGGTCGGAGGCTCGAACGGGGCGGGCCCCAGCGGTGCCGGCGCGGCTTGCGGCCTGACCGGATCCAACACGGCACCGAACGCAAAGATGCCAGCGGCTCCCAGGCCGGCACCGGCGCCCATCCGCAGCACCGCCCGGCGGGTCAGATCAGGCATGATCGCAATAATGCCGGGCCGATCGCTCGATATCGGTCCAGCCACGCCGAATTGGAAGCATTGCGTGATCTCACGTGATCGCCCGGTCGCGAACCGGTGACCTTTGCCGGGCGGTGAAACGCCGGTGGCGTCGCGCCAATCGATGTGCTGTGGTTAGCCATGGCCAGCGCTTCGCAACTGCGGCAAGGATTGTCGCAGCGTCAGCTCAGCATGATCGCCATCGGCGGGGTGATCGGCGCTGGGCTGTTCGTGGGCTCCGGCGTGGTCATCAAGGACACCGGACCCGCCGCGTTCCTGACGTACACGCTGTGCGGCCTGCTGATCGTCCTGGTGATGCGGATGCTCGGGGAGATGGCCGCCGCCAACCCCTCGACGGGATCGTTCGCCGATTACGCGGCGCGCGCTCTGGGCGGATGGGCGGGCTTTTCGGTCGCCTGGCTGTATTGGTACTTCTGGGTGATCGTGGTCGGGTTCGAGGCGGTCGCCGGAGGAAAGGTTCTCGGCTACTGGTTTCACGCGCCGCTGTGGCTGCTGTCGCTGTGCCTGATGCTGCTGATGACGGCGACGAACCTGTTCTCGGTGTCATCGTTCGGCGAGTTCGAATTCTGGTTCGCCGGAATCAAAGTCGCCACGATCGTGGTCTTCCTTGTCGTCGGCTCGCTCTACGTCCTGGGATTGCTGCCCGGCCACAACACGGACTTCTCCAACCTCACCGCGCACAGCGGATTCTTCCCGAAAGGGGTCGGGGCGGTCTTCGCGGCCATCGTGGTGGTGATCTTCTCGATGGTCGGCGCGGAGATCGTCACCGTCGCCGCCGCCGAAAGCCGCGATCCCGAGGTCGCGGTCCAGCGGGCGACGCGGTCGGTGGTGGCGCGTATCGCGATCTTCTTCGTCGGTTCGGTGTTCCTGCTCGTGGTGATCCTGCCGTGGAATTCGCTGGAAACTGGCGCTTCGCCGTACGTCGCCGCCCTCAGACACATGGGCCTGCGCGGAGCTGATCAGGTGATGAACGCCGTGGTGCTCACCGCCGTGCTGTCCTGCCTGAACTCGGGGCTGTACACGGCGTCGCGCATGCTGTTCGTGCTCGCCGACCGGCGCGAGGCTCCGGCCCAATTGGTCCGGGTCAGCGGGCGCGGGGTCCCGCACCTCGCCATCCTGAGCTCGTCGGCGGTCGGTTTCGGATGCGTCGTCATGGCGTGGGTCGCGCCGAACACCGTCTTCCTCTTCTTGCTCAACTCCTCGGGCGCCGTCATCCTGTTCGTCTATTGGCTGATCGCCCTGTCGCAGATCATCCTGCGCCGCCGCACGCCCGACGACGAGCTGCGGATCAAGATGTGGTTCTTCCCGGTGCTGTCGATCCTCACCCTCGCCGGAATCACCGCCGTGCTGGTGCAGATGGCGTTCGACCGTTCGGCGCGCAGTCAGCTCTGGCTGAGCCTGCTGTCTTGGGTCGTGGTGATCGGGCTGTACTTCGTCGCGCGGACTCGCGGCCGCATCCGTGTCGGACGCGACGGCTAGCGCCAAGCCGGTCCGCCTAACTCGTAGTCGTTGTAGGCGTTCAGCAGCCCGCCTATCACTTCGGCCGTCACCTCGAAAAGGGCCTGTCCTTTGGGATCTTCGATTTTGGCGATGTCCTCACGCGCGTGTTGAAGCACATCCTCGAGCATCGTTTTCAGCTTGACCGTGTGATGGCGGGGATCACTTTTGTGTTGATTCTGCGGCTCGGCCATGTTGCTCCCGTTCTCCTTCGACTTCGGCGATGCTCACCAGGGTCGGCGACTATTCGCGCGACGCGCGCGGTCAGTCGGTCAACCGGCCCGGGTGAGCAACACCGCGTGCTCGAATGGCAGCCGGGAAAAGATCGGCCGTGCCCCGTTCCTCACCCGTGCGGCCGCCTCGTCGCGGGTGACCACCCGAGGATCGGAGACGTCGAAGCTCTTGCCGTTGCGGCGCATCCGCCCGCCGCCGGCGGCGGTGAGATTTTTCAACCAGTCGCGGTCCGGGCCGTAGGTCAGCACGATCGCCACGCCGGGTTTGCCGTCGACGGTGGCGCTGAACACGTTCACCGGGGTGCGGTACCGCTTGCCCGACTTGCGCCCCAAATGCTCGACGATGCCGAACGGGGGAAGCCAGCCGGCCCAGAGCCGCTGGACCGGGTTGGTGACGTGCCGGTTGAACCGCGCGAGCCGTTGTGGAAGTTGCATGCTTCCCATCAAACTCGTGGGCCCGATGAGCATCAAGGTCGTGCGGCGCAAGCGTACTGTCGCCCCATGGCCGATTCACCCGGCGACGAGGCGGGCCGACGCGCCCGGGAGCTGCTGCGCAGGGGCGAAGAACTGGCGGCCCGCAAGGCCGTCACGGCCGACGACGTGGAACGCGCCGCCGAGCGCGCCGAGCGCTCACACGAGCGTGACCAGGAGGCCCACCAGCGCGCGGTGCATCGCCACTACCAGGCCGGCGCCGCGCACGAACGCGCCGCCGAGGTCCACGAGCGGGCGGTCGCCGAGGGCCTGGGCGACGTCGCCGAACACCAGCGCGCGGCCGAACGGGAGCGTGAAGCCGCCCGACGTGACCTGCGGGCCGCCCAGGCTGCCGACAACCAGGGCGCCTGACTGCTACACCCTGTAGTTGAACGATCGACGGCGGCTGGAACACTGGTCGGCATGGGTACCGACCAGGCGGCTGCGCGCGCCCCGGCCGCGGTGACCGCGTCGGCGAGGCTTTTCGAGGACGCCTGCGCCGTCATTCCCGGTGGGGTGAACTCCCCGGTGCGCGCGTTCACGGCGGTCGGCGGCACCCCGCGCTTCATTACCGAGGCGCGCGGCTGTTGGCTCACCGACGCCGACGGCAACCGCTACGTCGACCTGGTCTGCTCCTGGGGACCGATGATCCTGGGCCACGCCCACCCGGCCGTCGTCGACGCCGTCGCCACGGCCGCCGCCTCGGGCCTGTCGTTCGGGGCTCCGACGCCCGCGGAAAGCGAGCTCGCCGCCGAGATCGTCGGGCGGGTGGCGCCGGTCGAGCGGATCCGGCTGGTGAATTCCGGCACGGAAGCCACCATGAGCGCCGTCCGGCTGGCCCGCGGCTTCACGGGCCGGGCCAAGATCGTCAAGTTCTCCGGGTGCTATCACGGCCACGTCGACGCGCTGCTCGCCGACGCGGGCTCCGGGGTGGCGACGCTGGCTCTGCCGGCGTCGCCGGGGGTCACCGGCGCCGCCGCCGCCGACACAATCGTGTTGCCTTACAACGACATTGACGCTGTCCGGGACAGCTTTGCGCGTTACGGCGACCAGATCGCCGCGGTGATCACCGAGGCCAGCCCGGGCAACATGGGCGTCGTCGCGCCGGCGCCGGGCTACAACGCGGCGCTGCGCGAGATCACCGCCGAGCGCGGCGCGCTGCTGATCGTCGACGAGGTGATGACGGGTTTCCGGATCAGCCGAAGTGGTTGGTACGGAATCGATCCGGTCGCCGCCGATCTGTTCACGTTCGGCAAGGTGATGAGCGGTGGCTTGCCGGCCGCCGCGTTCGGCGGGCGGGCCGACGTGATGGAGCGGCTGGCGCCGCTGGGGCCGGTGTATCAGGCCGGCACGCTGTCGGGTAACCCGGTGGCGGTGGCGGCTGGGCTGGCCACGCTGCGCGCCGCCGACGACGCGGCTTACGCCGCGCTGGACGCCAATGCCGACCGCCTGGCCGGCCTACTTGCTGATGCGCTGACCAAAGAGAGTGTGCCACACCAGGTTTCGCGCTCCGGCAACATGCTCAGCGTGTTCTTCGCCGAGACGCCGGTCACCGACTTCGCGTCCGCGCGGGCCAGCGCGACGTGGCGCTACCCACCGTTCTTTCACGCGCTGCTCGACGCGGGCGTCTACCCGCCGTGCAGCGCGTTCGAGGCGTGGTTCGTCTCGACGGCCCTCGACGACACCGCCTTCGACCGGATCGCGGCCGCCCTGCCCGTGGCGGCCCGCGCGGCCGCGCAGGCCGCCACGGCCGAGGTCGGGCGCTGATGGCCGAGACGACCCGCGTCCATGTGGTGCGCCACGGCGAGGTGCACAACCCCGCCGGCGTCCTCTACGGGCGGCTGCCCGGATTCGGCCTGTCCGACAACGGCAGGGCCCAGGCCGCCGCGGTCGCCGCGGCGCTGGCCGGCCGCGACATCGTCGCCGTCATCGCCTCCCCGCTGCAGCGGGCCCAGGAGACCGCCGCACCCGTCGCCGTCAAACACGGCCTGCCCGTGGACACCGACCCCGACCTGATCGAATCGGCCAACTTCTTCGAGGGCCGCCGGGTCGGCCCCGGCGACGGCGCGTGGCGCGACCCGCGGTTCTGGTGGCGGCTGCGCAACCCGTTCACCCCGTCGTGGGGCGAGCCATACGCCGAGGTCGCGGACCGGATGGCCACCGCGGTCGACAAGGCACGCGCCCGCGGCACCGGCCACGAGGTGGTGTGCGTCAGCCACCAGCTGCCGGTGTGGACGCTGCGGCTGCACCTGACCGGCCGGCGACTGTGGCACGACCCGCGGCGACGCGAATGCGGGCTGGGCTCGGTGACGACCTTCGTCTACGACGGCGACCGGCTGGTCGACGTGGAGTATCGGGAACCGGCGGGCGGTTGATCGTGCGGCGACTGGCGACGGCCGGGGCGGCGCTGGCCATACTGCTGGCCGGCTGCTCCGGCCGCGACGCCGTCGCCCAGGGCGGCACCTTCGAGTTCGTCTCGCCCGGCGGCAAGACCGACATCTACTACGACCCGCCCGCCAGCCGCGGCCACCCGGGCCCGCTGTCGGGCCCCGACCTGGCCGACCCCGCTCACACGCGATCGCTGGACGACTTCGCGGGCCAGGTTGTCGTCGTCAACATCTGGGGACAGTGGTGCGGCCCGTGCCGGGCCGAGATCGGCCAGCTGCAGCAGGTGTATGACGCCACCCGGGGCATGGGGGTGTCGTTTGTCGGCATCGACGTCCGCGACAACAACCGTCAGGCGGCCCTGGACTTCGTCGACGATCACCACGTGAGCTACCCGTCCATCTACGATCCCGCGATGCGCACCCTCATCGCGTTCGGCGGCAGGTACCCCACCACGGTGATCCCGTCGACGCTGGTGCTGGACCGCCAGCACCGGGTGGCCGCGGTGTTCCTGCGCGAACTGCTCGCCTCCGACCTGCAGCCCGTCGTGCAGCGGGTGGCCCGCGAATGACCGGCTTCGCGCAGATCGCCGCCGCCGGGCCGCTGCTGATGGCGCTGGGCGTGTGCCTTTTGGCGGGGCTCGTGTCGTTCGCCTCGCCGTGCGTGGTGCCGCTGGTCCCGGGCTACCTGTCGTATCTGGCCGCGGTCGTCGGGGTCGACGAAGAGCCAGGGCCCGACCCGGTCAAGGCCCCACCGAGCGCCCGGTGGCGGGTCGCCGGATCGGCGGCGTTGTTCGTGGCCGGGTTCACCGCGGTGTTTGTGCTCGGCACCGTCGCCGTCCTGGGCATGACGACCAGGCTGATCACCAATCAGCTGGTGCTGCAGCGGGCGGGGGGTGTGCTGACCATCGTGATGGGGCTGGTGTTCGTGGGCCTGATTCCCGCGCTGCAGCGTCAGGCCCGGTTCAGCCCGCGGCAGCTGACGACGGTCGCGGGGGCACCCGTGCTCGGCGCGGTCTTCGCGCTGGGGTGGACGCCGTGCCTCGGGCCGACGCTGACCGGGGTGATCACCGTTGCGTCGGCCACCGACGGCGCGAACGTCGCGCGCGGGGTCGCGCTGGTGATCGCCTACTGCCTGGGGCTGGGGATCCCGTTCGTGCTGCTGGCGTTCGGCTCGGCGGGCGCGGTCGGGGCCCTGGGCTGGCTGCGGCGGCACACCCGGGCCATCCAGGTCCTCGGCGGGGCGCTGCTGATCGCTGTCGGCGTCCTGTTGGTCACCGGGGTGTGGAACGACTTCGTCTCCTGGCTGCGCGACGCGTTCGTCTCCGACGTGAGGCTCCCGATTTGAGGCAGCTCCTCGCCTGGACGCGCAACACCTGGCGCGCGCTGACCTCGATGGGCACCGCGCTGGTGCTGCTGTTCCTGCTCGCGCTGGGCGCGATCCCCGGCGCGCTGCTGCCGCAGCGCAGCCTCAACGCCGGCAAGGTCGACGACTACCTCAAGGCCCACCCCACGATCGGGCCCTGGCTGGACCGGCTGCAGGCCTTCGACGTGTTCTCCAGCTTCTGGTTCACCGCCATCTACGTGCTGCTGTTCGTCTCCCTGGTCGGCTGCCTGACCCCGCGGACGATCGAGCACGCCCGCAGCCTGCGCGCCGCCCCCGTCGCGGCCCCGCGCAACCTGGCCCGGCTGCCCAAGTACGCCGCCACAAAGCTGGGCGCCGACCCCGTGGAACTCAACGCCCTGGCGAACCGGATCACCCGGCGGCTGCGCGGCTGGCGCACCGCCATCCGCCACCCCGACCCGGACGACGCCAACATGGTCGAGGTCTCCGCGGAGAAGGGCTACCTGCGCGAGTTCGGCAACATCGCCTTCCACTTCTCGTTGCTGGGCCTGCTGGTCGCCGTGGCCGTCGGCAAGCTGTTCGGCTACGAGGGCAACGTCATCGTCATCGCCGACGGCGGGCCCGGCTTCTGCTCGGCGTCGCCGGCCGCATTCGATTCCTTCCGCGCCGGCAACACCGTCGACGGCACGTCGCTGCACCCAATCTGCATGCGCGTCAACGACTTTCAGGCCCACTACCTGCCCTCGGGGCAGGCCACCTCCTTCGCCGCCGATATCGACTACCAGGACGGCCACGACCTGGCCACCAACAGCTGGCAGCCTTACCGGCTGGAGGTCAACCACCCGCTGCGGATCGGCGGCGACCGGGTGTACCTGCAGGGCCACGGCTACGCGCCCACGTTCACTGTGACCTTCCCCGACGGGCGCACGCGCACGTCGACCGTGCAGTGGCGACCCGACAACCCGCAGACCCTGCTCTCGTCGGGCGTGGTGCGCATCGACCCGCCGGCCGGCAGCTACCCCGACGCCGCCCAGCGCCGCCAGCACGAGATCGCGATCCAGGGTCTGCTGGCGCCCACCGAGCAACTCGAGGGCACCCTGTTGTCGTCGCGGTTTCCCGCCCTCAACGCCCCCGCGGTGGCCGTCGACATCTATCGCGGTGACACGGGCCTGGACACCGGGCGGCCGCAGTCGCTGTTCACGCTCGATCCCCGGCTGATCGAGCAGGGCCGGCTGACCAAGGCGAAGCGGGTCAACCTGCGCGCCGGCCAGGAGGTGCGCCTCGATCAGGACGGCACCGTCGTCCGCTTCGACGGGGCGGTGCCGTTCGTCAACCTGCAGGTCTCCCACGACCCGGGACAGCGATGGGTGCTGGTCTTCGCCGTCACGATGATGGCCGGGCTGGTGGTGTCGCTGCTGGTGCGCCGCCGCAGGGTGTGGGTCAGGCTCACTGCGGCCGGTGGGGAGGGACCCGGTACGGTGAACGTCGAGCTGGGCGGGCTGGCGCGCACCGATAACTCCGGATGGGGCGACGAGTTCGAGCGGTTGACCGAGCGGTTACTCGACGGGCTCGGCGCGCCGGAGCCGGCCCCCCAACCGGCCACAAGCCCACAGGACGTCACATGAACACCACACACATCGACATCGGGCTGGCGCGCTACTCCGACTGGGCATTCACCTCGGCGGTGGTGTCCCTCGTCGTCGCGTTGCTGCTGCTGGCCTTCGAGCTCGCGTACCGAACCGAGCGAGCCGGGGCCCGGCGCTCCGAGAACCGCGCGGCCGTCTTGGCCGGCTCGGTCGGCGCCGACAGCGCCGTGCCCGGCGTCGTCGCCGAGACCGCCCGGCGGCGGGTCGACGAACGCGTCGGGCGGGCCGGACTGGCCGTGGTCTACCTCGGCATCGGGCTGCTGCTGGCCTGCATCGTGTTGCGCGGCCTGGCCACCCTGCGGGTGCCCTGGGGCAACATGTACGAGTTCATCAACCTGACGTGCTGCTGCGGCCTGGTCGCCGGCGCGGTCGTGTTGCGCCGTCCGCAATACCGCGCCCTGTGGGTCTTCCTGCTCGTCCCGGTGCTGATCCTGCTCACGGTCTCCGGGCGCTGGCTGTACGCCAACGCCGCGCCGGTGATGCCCGCGCTGCAGTCCTACTGGCTGCCCATTCACGTGTCGGTGGTCAGCCTGGGTTCCGGCGTGTTCATGGTCGCCGGCATTTCCAGCATCCTGTTTTTGCTGCGCACCTCGCGGCTGAGCGACCCTCAGACCGAGGGCGTCGTGGCCCGGATGGTGCAGCGCCTGCCCGACGCGCAGACCCTCGACCGCGTCGCCTACCGCACCACGATCTTCGCGTTCCCGGTGTTCGGGTTCGGGGTCATCTTCGGCGCCATCTGGGCCGAGGAGGCCTGGGGCCGCTACTGGGGCTGGGACCCCAAGGAGACGGTGTCGTTCGTCGCGTGGGTGGTCTACGCGGCCTACCTGCACGCCAGGTCAACGGCGGGATGGCGGGACCGCAAGGCGGCGTGGATCAACGTCGTGGGATTCGTCGCCATGGTCTTCAATCTGTTCTTCGTTAACCTGGTGACTGTGGGCCTGCATTCGTATGCGGGCGTGGGATGACAGTCAGCAACCGACCTAAGTAAGCGCAACAAGGGGGAGTGCAGGTGTCCGACCAGCCAACGACGGGTGTGGGGACGCCCGAACCGCCGACCACCCAGATGCCGCCCCAGCAGCCCGCCGAGCCGACCGCCGAGGGCGAAACCCCGACCCGGGCCTTCGCCGGATTCCGCACCGAGCGCCGGGTTCCGGGACCCGAGCGGCGGCAGGCCGCGGCGCCCACCACACCCGGCGTGCCCACCGGGACGCCGCCCTGGGACTCCACACCGGCCACCGGCATCGCCCGCGTCGACCCGACGGCCTTCGGGGCCTATTACACGGGCCCGGCCGAGGTGCCCCCCGCCGAAGTGCAGGCCCACCACCCGTACCGGCGCGAGGCCCTGCCGCACACGCCGTATCCGGAACTGGCTACCGGCATGCTGTTGCGACCGGTCAAGCCGCCGCCGTCGGAGGGGTGGCGCCGGTTGGTCTACGACCTCTCCGGCCGCCTGATCAACCTGGGCGAGAGCCCCAGGGCCGCGCACCACAACAACCTGGTGGCGCAGGTCAACCGGCCGTTGCGGGGTTGCTACCGCATCGCGGTGCTGTCGCTGAAGGGCGGCGTGGGCAAGACCACCATCACCGCGACGCTGGGGTCGACGTTCGCGTCCATCCGCGGCGACCGGGTGGTGGCCGTGGACGCCAACCCCGACCGCGGCACCCTGAGCCAGAAGATCCCGCTGGAGACCGTGGCGACGGTGCGCCAGCTGCTCCACGACGCCGGAACCATCGAGCGCTACAGCGACGTCCGCCGCTACACCTCGAAGGGCCCGAGCGGGATGGAGGTGCTGGCGTCGGAAACCGACCCGGCCGTTTCCGAGGCGTTCAGCGCCGACGAGTATGGCCGCGTCCTGAACATCCTGGAGCGGTTCTACGGGCTGGTGATCACCGACTGCGGCACCGGCTTGCTGCATTCCGCGATGTCGGCCATCTTGGCCAAAGCCGACGTGCTGCTCGTGGTCGCCTCGGGATCCATCGACGGCGCGCGCAGCGCCTCGGCCACGCTGGACTGGCTGGACGCGCACGGGCACGAGGCCCTGGTGCGCAACTCCATCGCCGTTATCAACGGCGTGCGGCCGCGCACCGGCAAGGTCGACATGAACAAGGTGATCGATCACTTCTCCCGCCGCTGCCGCGCCGTGCGCGTGATCCCGTTCGACCCGCACCTGGAAGAGGGCGCGGAGATCAGCCTGGACCAGTTGGGGCGGCGGACGCGCGAGGCACTCGCCGAACTGGGGGCCGTCGTGGCCGACGGGTTCCCGGGCGATCAGCGCAATCCGGGTGTGGCCTGAACGCGCCCTGGTTAACGAGGGTTGTTGTCCCCGTGCCCTAACCGCCGCAAGAACTCTGGATCGTCGTCGGGACCGATGACGCGCGTCTTCGGTCGATGGGCCTGCGATCGCGCCGCACGCCAGCCGACATAGATCAGCGTCCCCAGAATCAGGACGAGCAGCAGGTAGAGCACTCAACACCTCCTGTGAGCGAATATACCTGCGCCGTAGGCTCAGGGTGTGTCTGAAGGGCCTGGCGACAGCAGCGCTGACCGGCGCGCGCGGACCAGCGCCGTCGTCGACGTTTTGCTCTACACGGCGGCGCGGTTGGGGCTGGTGCTCGTTGTGGCCGCCGCGATCTACGGTGCCGCGCGATTGCTGGGGGTCGTCGAGTTCCCCGTCGCGGTCGCATTGTTGTTCGCTCTCATCATCGCGATGCCGTTGGGCATCTGGCTGTTCGGGCCGCTACGCCGGCGCGCGACCGCCTCGCTCGCGGTAGCCGGCGAACGCCGCCGCCGGGAGCGCGAACAGCTGCAGGCCCGGCTTCGCGGAGAGGCTGGACCCGAGGACCCCGAAGAGCCCGGCACTTAGCCTGTCCAGCGCCTGTTCAGCGCCTGCTCAGCGCGCGAGCGCCAAAGCGGCCGCCACCGCGATCGCCCACACCACCATCGCCAGCCCGGTGTCGCGCAGCACCGGAATCAGTTCGGGCCCGCGACGGCCCGAGCGGACGGGGGCGGCCGCGCGCAGCGCCAGCGGCGTGGCCACCAATCCCACCGCGCACCATGGCGTCGCGGCCATCAGCACGAGGGTCAGCACCCCGGCCGTGGCCAGCAGCGCCTGGTACAGGACCCGGGTGTGGGCATCGCCGAGCCGCACGGCCAGGGTGACCTTCTGGGAGCGGGCGTCGGTGGGGATGTCCCGAAGGTTGTTGGCCACCAGCACCGACGTCGACAGCGCCCCGATCGACACCGCCAGCACCAGCCCGACCCAGTCCACCCGCAACGCCTGGGTGTACTCGGTGCCGAGCACGGCGACCAGGCCGAAGAACACGAACACCGCGACCTCGCCAAAACCCGCGTAGCCGTAGGGTTTTGACCCGCCCGTGTACAGCCACGCCCCCGCGATGCAGGCCGCGCCGACCGCGATCAGCCACGGCGCGCTGCACAGCGCCAGCGCCAGTCCGGCGACCGCGCCCACCGACAGGCTCGTCACCGCCGCGGCCAACACCGAGCGCGGGGCGGCCAGCCGCGAGCCCACCAGCCGCACCGGCCCGGCGCGATCGTCGTCGGTGCCCCGAATGCCGTCGGAGTAGTCGTTGGCGTAGTTGACCCCCACGATGAGCGCGACCGCAACGGCCAGCGCCAGCAGCGCCTTCCACCACACCGCGGAGTGCAGCCACGCCGCGGCACCGGTGCCGGCGATAACCGGCGCCACCGCGTTGGGCAGCGTCCGGGGCCGGGCGCCCGAGACCCACTGCGCGAAACTGGCCACCAGGGCATCCTGCCTCATGCACCACAATGGTCGGATGCTCGGAGTCATCGGCGGCAGCGGCTTCTACACGTTCTTCGAATCCGGCACCCGCGACCTCGGCGTCGACACCCCGTACGGGCCGCCCAGCGCGCCGGTCACGGTCGGCACCGTCGGCGGCCGCGAGGTCGCCTTCCTGCCCCGCCACGGCGCGACGCATCAGTTCTCGGCGCACACCGTCCCGTACCGGGCGAACATGTGGGCGCTGCGCACGCTCGGTGTGCGGCGGGTTTTCGGCCCCTGCGCCGTGGGCAGCCTGGACCCCGCCAACGGCCCGGGCGCGGTGGTGGTGCCCGATCAGCTGGTGGACCGCACCAGCGGCCGCGCCGACACCTACTTCGACTCCGGCGCCGTTCATGTCGACTTCGCCGATCCGTACTGCCCGGGCCTGCGGGCAGCGGCGACCGGCCTGTCCGGCGTGGTCGACGGCGGCACCATGGTGGTGATCCAGGGGCCGCGCTTTTCCACCCGCGCGGAAAGCCGGTGGTTCGCCTCGGCCGGGTTCACCCTGGTGAACATGACCGGCTACCCGGAGGCCGTGCTGGCGCGTGAGCTCGAAATATGTTATGCCGCAATCGCGTTGGTCACCGACCTGGACGCCGGTGTCCGGGCCGGCGAGGGCGTGACGGCCGTCGAGGTGTTCGCCCAGTTCGAGCGGAACATCGGACCGTTCAAGGAACTGGTGCGCGCGGCGATCGGCCGCGTTGCCGACGAGGGTGCGTGCCCGCACTGCCGGCCGCACGCCGGTGTCACGCTGCCCGTGGAACTGCCATGAGGGTATTGCTGACCGGGGCGGCCGGTTTCATCGGCTCGCGGGTCGACGCGGCGCTTCGGGCGGCGGGTCACGAGGTGGTCGGCGTCGACGCCCTGCTGCCGGCGGCGCACGGCCCGGATGCGGCGCTGCCGCCGGGATGCCTGCGCGTCGACGTCCGCGACGGTGAGGCGCTGGCCCCGCTGTTGGACGGCGTGGACGTCGTGTGTCATCAGGCGGCGATGGTGGGTGCGGGCGTCGATGCCGCCGACGCGCCCGCCTACGGCGGCCACAACGATTTCGCCACCACGGTGCTGCTGGCGGGGATGTTCGCTGCCGGGGTGCGCCACCTGGTGCTGGCATCCTCGATGGTGGTCTACGGGCAGGGGCATTACGCGTGCCCCGAGCACGGGCTCGTCGACCCGCCGCCACGGCGGCGCACCGACCTAGACGCCGGCATCTTCGAAAACCGTTGTCCCACATGCGGGGTCGAGGTGACGTGGCAGCTGGTCGGCGAGGACGCCGCCCTGCGGCCGCGCAGCCTGTACGCCGCCAGCAAGACGGCGCAGGAGCACTACGCGCTGGCGTGGTCGGAGGCGACGGGCGGTTCGGTGGTGGCGCTGCGCTACCACAACGTCTACGGGCCGGGGATGCCTCGCGATACTCCGTATTCCGGGGTGGCGGCGATCTTCCGCTCCTCGCTGGAAAGGGGCGAGCCGCCAAGGGTTTTCGAGGACGGCGGTCAGATGCGCGACTTCGTCCACGTCGACGACGTGGCCGCCGCCAACGTCGCGGCCACGGCCGTCCAGGATGGGTTCACGCCCGTCAATGTCTGCTCGGGACAACCCATCTCGATCCTGGAAGTGGCCACCGCGCTGTGCGATGCTCGGGACGGCTCGCTCGCCCCGGTGGTGACCGGGCAGTACCGCAGCGGCGACGTGCGCCATATCGTCGCCGATCCCACCCGCGCGGGCGAGGCGCTGGGATTCCGGGCGGCCATCGATCCGCGCGCGGGCCTGCGCGAATTCGCCTTTGCGCCTCTGCGTTAACTCGGCGGCCGGAAGATCCTGGGCTTCTGCAACGGAATTTGCCGGGTGGCGGAGTCGTCACCCCGGAAGATGCGCGGCGCGCCGCCGGCGGGAATGCGCGTGGTCGCCGCGCCCGACGGCGGGGCGGGCCGGCCGGCCGGGATGCGCGTCGTCGGAGCGGCCGCGGCCGCGGACGCGGCGCGCTTGCGGGCGGCGACGCGCTTCTGGCGTCGTCGCCGTCGCCCGCTGAGGTGGCCGGTGACGACCGCCGCCGCGAGGATGCACAGTGCCAGCACGCATAGCGCAACGTCGAACGTGCTGGTGATCTGCTGCGCCAGGTTGTTGCCGTACACGGGATTTGGTGCCGGCGCGTTGGGCGATTCCTGGAACCGCGGCGCCAGCGCGACGCCCACCACGACGCGCGAGCCGCTCAGGGTGGCCACCAGCCCGCACAGCGACGAGATCAGCCGCGCGGAGACGGCGTCGTTGCCGAGGTTGATGCGCAACCAGATTGCCAGCACCGCGGTGGCCAGATCGAACGCGGCAAGCACCAGGGTGTCGTAGCGCGAGAAGGGATAGTTCAGGCTCACCGCGACGGCGAGGTCGGTGAACCGCATGAGCATCGACCCCAAACACCAAACGATGATGAGCAGCAACCCATTTCGGGCCGCCGCGCGCCAGGCGTTCTCCTCGGTCGCGGACGTGTCGCGGCGGGCCAGCAGCGTCCGCGGGGCGAAGATCGCCGCGGCCGCCGCCCACGCCAGATAGCCCTCGAAACCGACGCCGGCCGTCGAGGTGTTCTGCGCGATGCCGTGGAACGCGTCGATGTCGCGGCCGACGGGAAGGAGCCATACGAGGACCCCGGCCGCCAGCGTGGACACGCCGAGGGCCACGGCCGCCAGCCGGGACGCCCGGGTGGGGCGCGTCAGCCAGCGCGACGCGACCAGGACGACGACCAGCGCGACCACCCCGTAGACCACCGCCGTCACGATGACGGCGACGTTCTGCTTGCCGAAGTCCGGCGAACTGCCCGCGCCGTGCAGCGCGTAGCGCACCCGCCAGTACAGGTTGAAGACAAAGCTCAGCGCCGCGCCCACCATCGACGCGTAGCCGATGATCCGGACGGACCGGGCGTCGGTGTCCGGGTCGTCTGCGGCGGTTACCGATTGCGCACTGAACAGGGCGCCGGCGATCCCGAGCCACGCGCCCGGTCCGACACCGCCCGGCACGTTCACGGTGCCGCCGAACCGGACGGTCTCGACGACGTCGAACACGACGAAGCCGAGGACCAGAAGCGCGTACGGGAGGTTGAGCGCCACGCGAAGCCGCCCGGCCAGCGCGGGGCTGAACCGCGCGCGCGACGATCGCCACGCCCCTGCCAGGGCGATCGAGGCCAGCGACAGCAACGTCACGACGAACAGGACGGCCAACACGGCCGTGTTGCTGCCCGGGATGCCCAGCCCGAATTGCAGATTCCACGGCAACAGCAGCGCCGCCACGAGCAGGGCGGCCGCGATCAGGTCGCCGGCGAGGTTCTGCCGCCGGCTCGGGGCCCGCACACCGCCCGGCGCGGGCCGCGCACGGCCGGGGGGCGCGGGTGGTGTGCGTTCACGGATGGGGCCGGTAGGGGCGTCGTCGCTGGTTTGACTCACGGTTCCCCCCGGATATCGAGGACGGCCATCGGTGGCGCAACTTTGGCCGCGGGGCGGGGGAACCCCCTGCCGCGCCGTCTTCGTTGCTTCCTTGAAAACATAATCTCCGTTCGGGCGACGCGGCAGTGCTGAGAACGTGGTTGCCAACCCGGTTACGCTGCGCTCACGGGCTAACGTGATCGCCCGACGGTATCGCAGTGTAATGATGCCGGGACATGCTGGTTGCGGGGTAGCCAGGCCGAAGGAGAGCCGGGATGGACGTCGTTTTGGGGGTCGCGGTCGCGGGTCCCGTTGCGCGCTTGGCGCTCATCGGGAACGGCGCCGAGGTGATCGATCAGTCCGTCGTCGACCTGTCCGGCAACCCGGTCGGCACCCTGACCGAGACCGTGGTCGGGACCAACCGGTTGCTGGCCGACGAGAACCACCGGCTCGTCGCCACCCGGCTCTGCTGGCCCGATTCCGGCAAGGCCGACCAGCTGCGCCGCGCGCTGGAGGATTCCGGCGTGCACAACGTGGCGGTGCTCTCCGAGTCGCAGGCCGTCACGGCGCTGATGCGCGCCGCCGGACGGACCGGCGGCGTCCTGGTCGTCGGCGACGAGACGGCGACGCTGTCGGTGGTCGGTGCGGGCGACGGCGACGACGCGCCGCCGACGATGCTGGCCCAACAGCCCTTGGCGACCGACTCGGGACCCGAGGACACCGGCGCGTTGGAGACGATGATGGCCCGGCTCGTCGACCACCCCGGCGCCCCGCGCGACGTCTACGTCGTCGGCGCATCGTCCAACCTGGGCAGGGTTGCCGACCAGCTCCGCGACGCGTCGACCATGCGGGTGGAGATTCCCGACGACCCCACGTTCGCGCTGGCGCGCGGCGCGGCGCTGGCCGCCGCGCCCACGGCGGTCGGGGACGCGACGACCATGGCGCCGGCGCTCACCGGCGACGCGACCGCGATGGCGCCGGCGGCCGGGCTCACCGGAGACGAGACCGCGTTCGCGCCCGCCGCCGAACCGGCCGGCGAGGACAACCAGCTGGCGTATTCGATGGCGGACGAGGGCGAGCCCTTCGGTGCGGGCGAATTCGGTTCCGAATACGAAGATTTCGGTGACTACGATGCCGACGAAGAGGGGGTCGCGACCGGCCGGGTGCCGCTCAGCCGGCGGTCCTTGGTGCTCGGCAACGCCGTCATCGCGTTCGCCGTCATCGGATTCGCTTCGCTGGCCGCCGCGGTGGCCATCGCGGTCCGGCCGACCGCCAGTGCGCAGCCGGTGATCGGGCACCAGAACGCCGCCCCGGGCAAGTTCATGCCGCTGCTGCCGACGCAGCAGCAGGCGCCGGTCCCGGCGCCGCCGCCCGAGGCGCCCAACGCCGGTTTCCAGGGCGGCGTCATCCCGGCCCCGACCGGCGGCGGCCAGCAGCTGCCGACGCCGGCCGGCCCGGTGGGGCCGGAGACGCCGGGGACCCCGGGTTTCGTGCCCAATCCGAACCCGGGAATGCCGATCCCGGTCCCCATCATCATTCCGTTCCCGGGCTGGCACCCCCCGTACCAGCCGCCGTATACGCCGCCGACGACGCCCACCACGCCGCCGACGACCCCGACGACGACGCCAACGACGCCGCCGACGACGCCGACGACTCCGACGACGACCGCGCCCACCACACCGACGACGACGCAGGCGCCGCCGACCACCACGGAGGCACCGGTGACGACGACGCAGGCGCCCGTGACGACCACGCAGGCTCCGGTGACGACCACGCAGGCGCCGGTGACGACTCAGGCGCCGGTGACGACTCAGGCGCCCGTGACGACTCAGGCGCCGGTGACGACTCAGGCGCCGGTGACGACTCAGGCGCCCGTGACCACCCAGGCGCCCGTGACCCAGCAGACGGTCGCCCCGAAGCCCACCCAGCAGCAGACCGTCGCGCCCAAGCCGGCACAGCCGACACAACAGGCCCCAAAGCCCGGGCACCTGCCGGGCTTCTGAGCCGCGTTGCGCGGTGGGTCAGCGATAAAGGTTGTTGAGCAGCTTTTCAATGCTGAACAGACCCGACATGAAGCTGCCGGTGTTCAGCAATCCGGAAACATCCCCGGCGATCCCGGGCAAAACCGTGCCCGGCGCACCCGTGTTGAAGAAGCCCGAGATGCTGCCGTTCATGGCACCGCCGCCGCCGGCCGTGTTTCCAATGCCCGACATGAAGCCGCCACTCGACGTGTTGTTGAAGCCCGAGACCACGCTGCCGGTGTTGCCGTAACCCGAGACGGAGCCGGGGCCGTCGGTGGTGGCGCCGAAGCCCGTGTTGACCGAGCCCGAATTCCAGCTGCCCGTGTTGATGCCGCCCGAGTTCTCGAGGCCCGTGTTGCAGTCGCCGGAATTCCAGAAGCCGGTGTTTAGGTTGCCCGCGTTCGCGAAGCCGGTGTTCAGGTTGCCCGAGTTGAACACGCCGGTGTTGTAGGTGCCGGTGTTGCCGAAGCCGAAGTTGGAGAAGTCGGAGTTCCCGAAGCCGACGTTGCCGATGCCCGCGTTGCCGATGCCGAAGTTGCCGGCGCCGATGTTCGACGGGACGGCGGCGTTGAAGATGCCGACGTTGCCGTCACCGGAGTTGAAGAAGCCAATGTTGTTGTTGCCCGAGTTGCCGAAGCCGATGTTGCCGGTGCCCGAGTTCAGCCCGGCGAACGTGAATTGTCCTGTCGCCGTGTCGTAGTAGGCGTTTCCGACGCCGATCAAATTGTTGCCGGTCAGGCCGAAACCGACGTTGTTGTTGCCGCTGTTTCCGGCGCCCTGGTTGCCGTTGCCGTAGTTCCCCAGGCCCCAGTTGTTGTTGCCCAGGTTTCCCACGCCGACGTTGTGGCCCGGATCGGCGATGGTGGTACCCGCGTTTCCGAACCCGATGTTGCCGTTGCCGAAGTTTCCGGAGCCGAAGTTGTTGTTGCCGATGTTCCCGCTGCCGATGTTTCCACTGGAGGGTTGATTGGTAGAGCCGTTGCCGTTGCCGATGTTTCCGCTACCGGTGTTGCCGCCGCCGATGTTGGCGGCGCCGGTGTTGCCGTTGCCGATGTTGCCGGTGCCGCCCTTGTTGCCGATACCGATGTTGGGCAGGTTCTGCAGCAGCTGCGCGAACGGGTTCAGCTGCGCGGCGGCGGCCGATACGCCGGCGTGATAGCTCGTCATCGCCGACACATCGGCGGCCCACATCTCCTCGTACTGGGCTTCGGCCGCGGCGATCGCCGGGCCGGCCAGGCCGAGGAAGTTCGAGCGCACCAACTGCACGAATGCGTTGCGATTGGCCGCCACCTCCAACGGATGCACCGTCGACGTCAGGGCCGCCTCGAACGTACTCGCCACCGCCTGCGCCTGGGTGGCCGCGCCGGCGGCCTGCGCAGACGCGTTGCTGAGCCAGCCCGCGTACGGGGTCGCCGCGGCGACCATCGCCGCCGACGCCGGGCCCTGCCAGGCCTGGCCGGCCAGCCCCGAGGTCACCGACGCGAACGACTGCGCGGCGGAACTCAATTCATCGGCCAACCCGTTCCAGGCCGCCGCGGCCTGAAGCATCGGCGCCGAGCCGGCACCGCTGAACATCAGCAACGAATTGATCTCCGGCGGGAGCATCGGAAAGCTGACCATGTCGAACTCAAACTCCTGTCTACCGACGGCCTTTGACGCCAGCGGTGGAGATCCCGATGAAGCAAATTGCGGCAAATACTACGGCCGCGGCTGCCGTCGGCGGCGGGTTTTTCAGCAAACTGGTCGGCAAATTGGTCGGCAAATTGGTCGGCATTGCCCCTAATCTCGGTACACATGCCCGACGACGCGGTGACGGTGGTGCTGCCCTGCCTGAACGAAGAGGAGTCGTTGCCCGCAGTGCTGGCGGCCGTTCCGGCCGGCTACCGCTCGCTGGTGGTGGACAACAACAGCACCGACGACACCGCCGCGGTGGCCGCCCGGCACGGCGCCCGGGTGGTGACCGAGCCGCGACCCGGCTACGGATCGGCGGTGCACGCGGGCGTCGTCGCCGCGACGACGCCGATCGTCGCGGTCATCGACGCCGACGGCTCGCTGGACCCCGGTGATCTGCCCCGGCTCGTCGCCGCGCTCGACTCGGACGCCGACCTGGTGATCGGCCGCCGCCGACCGGTGCCCGGCCTGCACTGGCCGTGGGTCGCCCGGGTCGGCACCGTGGTGATGAGCTGGCGGCTGCGCACCCGCCACGGACTGCCGGTGCACGACATCGCGCCGATGCGCGTCGCCCGGCGGGACGCGCTGCTGGACCTCGGCGTCGCCGACCGCCGTTCCGGTTACCCGCTGGAGCTGTTGGTCCGGGCCGCGGCGGCAGGCTGGCGGGTGGTCGAGCTCGACGTCAGCTACGGCCCCCGCACCGGCGGCAAGTCGAAGGTCAGCGGTTCTCTGCGGGGCAGCATCACCGCGATCGTGGACTTCTGGAAGGTGATTTCGTGAGCCTCCTGCCGGTCAGCCTGCTGGTGGTCGCCAAGGCGCCGGAGCCCGGCCGGGCCAAGACACGGCTGGCGGCGACGGTCGGCGACCGGGTGGCCGCCGACATCGCCGCCGCGGCGCTGCTGGACACGCTGGACGCGGTGGTGGCCGCGCCGGTGGCCGCCCGGGTGGTCGCCCTCACCGGTGACCTCGCCGCGGCCGCGCGCGCCGCCGAGATCGGGGAGCGGCTCGGGACCTTCACGGTGATCCCGCAGCGCGGGGGCGACTTCGCCGACCGGCTCGCCAATGCCCACGCCGACACCGGCTCGATCTTTGAGGGCTACCCGGTGCTGCAGATCGGGATGGACACCCCGCAGGTCAGCGCCGAACTGTTGACGGACTGCGCGCGCCGGCTGCTGGAAGCGCCGGCGATCCTCGGGTTGGCCCAGGACGGCGGCTGGTGGGCGCTCGGCGTCGCGGAGGCGGCGACGGCCGAATGCCTGCGCGGGGTGCCGATGTCGCAGCCCGACACCGGAGAGCTCACCCTGAAGGCGTTGCGCGACAACGGTATTGAGGTGATACCCGTGCAGCGCCTGGCCGATGTCGACGTTGTCGACGATGTCGCCGCGGTGCGCGACGAGTGCGGCGCCGAGAGCCGCTTCGCGCGGGCCACCCGCGCGGCCGGGCTGTGAAGCTCTCACTTCTGGCGCGAGCGGCCGCGTTTGTACACATTTTGCGGCGTGTCGCCGTGCAGACGCGGCCGCTCGCGGTCACGGTGGCCGGTCACCCCGGCTCGGGTGTGCATCCCTGGCTTCGAGTGTGAGTCCCGGGCGGTGAAGTCGCACCGAACGCCGCCACCTGCTCACAATCAAATCCGTCAACTCACAATCGAAGCCGTGGACTCACAATCAATCTCGCGGGCGGGCACCCGCGCGGCCGCCCGGGCTCTCACGGTTTCTCACATCCGGCGCGAGTGACCGCGTTTGTACACACATACCGGCGTGTCGTCGTACCGACACGCACGCTCGCGGATCAAGGTGGCCCGTTACCAGTGGGTCACCATGACGGTGTTCACCAGCAGGGCCCCGACCGCGTTGGCCGCCAGCCACCATCGATGTGAGCGCGCCGGCAACAGTGCGGGCGCGGCGGTGAGCCAGACAGTGAACGGCAGCCAAATCCGTTCCACCTCAGCCTTGCTCAACATGCTCAAATCGGCGCAGACGATGACGGCCAGCATGGCCAGCAGCACCAAATGAATGCCGGAGCGGCGGCGGATGGCGGCAACGTCGAAGACGCGGCTGATGCCGGCGACGCTGCCCAGCCCGATCGCGCACACCACGCACGCGAGGTTGGCCCAGCTCCAGTACTGGAACGGCCGGTCATGCGCGATACCCTGCCAATAGCGTTGCTGCACAAGCGTATAGCCCTCGAACCAATAGAAGCCAGCGACGGCGAAGGCCACCGCCACCGCCAGCGAGGTCAGCGCCACCGGGCCGAGGGCGCGCAGCACTGCGCGCCAATCCGACGCCGAGACCAGCACCGCCAACGCCGGCAGCCCCAGCAGGATCAGGCCGTAGCTGAGGAACACGCTCCAGCCCAGCAGCAGCCCCGCGCAAGCCGCGATCAGCGCCGGGAATCGCGCGGGACGGTGCACCGCGACGGCCAGCAGCGCGAGGCCCCACGCCGCAACCCCGGCGAAATAGCCGTCGGCAGAGACCGCGACCCAGATCGCCGTCGGCGCGACCGCGACGAACGGCGCAGCGCGGCGCGCGGTCCGCTCGTCGGCGAGCGCGCGCACGGCGATCACGACGGCCGCGGCCGCGCTGGAGCCGGCCAGCAGGCACAGCAGGCCGGCCCACGCGCCGCCGTGCAGCCCGATCCGGTCCAGCCACACGAACGTCAACAGCGCACCCGGCGGGTGCCCCGAGACATGCGTGACCCACGAGTCGGGCTGGTAGTCGACGATCCGGCTCGCGAACGTGCGGAGCGCGCCCGGGATGTCGGTGATGGTCGGCACCTGCGACACGTACTCGTCGCGCGTCGTCAGCCGTCCGGCGAAGCCACGTTGCCAGCCGTCGATCATCGCCAGCGCGAACGCCCATCCGCAGGCGGTCGCCCAGGTGCCCAGCGTCAGCGCCCGCCACGAAACGCGTTGCGCGACAGTGGGTCCCCACACCACGGCGGCGACGGCGATGAGAATTGCCGGCGCGGTTCCCCAGCTGGCGTGGATCTCCCACGCCCCGAAGATCGGCGATGAGCCGGCGTGCGTGGCGAACCGCTCGGGGCCGACGTCGAGCCGCGGCCGGATGCCCCAGTGCAGCCGGGGCAGCACGAACGCCGCCGCAACCAGGGCGACCCCGACCGCGACGGCCATCAGCTCCCGTCGCGCGACCCTCACGAGCGACCAGCCTATTGCTCGAACCGGCGCACCAGCGCCGCCCGGTCGACCTTGCCGATGCCGCGGCGCGGCAGCGCGTCGACGACGTGCAGCTCGCGCGGCGCGGCGGTGGCGTCCAGGGTGCGGGTCACGTGCGTCCGCAACGCCGCCAGCGTCGGCGCCGCGATCCCGTCGCGCACCACGATCGCGGCGACCACCCGCCGCCCGAGCCGGTCGTCGGCGACACCGAAGACCGCGCACTCGGCGACCGCGGGATGGGTGCACAGCGCGGCCTCCACCGGTTGCGGCAGTACCGTCAACCCGCCCGTGCTGATCGCGTCGTCGGCGCGGCCCAGCACGGTCAGCGCGCTGCCCTCCAGCAGGCCCAGGTCCTCGGTGCGGAACCAGCCCCGCTCGGCGAACGGGTCGGGGTCGACCGGGTTGCGGTAGCCCTTGGCCAGGGTCGCGCCGCCGACGACGATGCGGCCGTCGGCCGCCACCCGCAGCGCCACCCCGTCCAGCGGGGTCCCGTTGTAGACGCAGCCGCCCGCGGTCTCGCTCATCCCGTAGGTGCGGACCACCGCGATGCCGGCCGCCGCAGCGGCATCGACGATAGGCCGGGGTGCGGGCCCGCCGCCCAGCAGCACGGCGTCCAGCTCGGCCAGCGCGGATGCGGCCGCCGGGTCGGTGAGCACCTTGGCCAGCTGGGTGGTGACCAGCGACGTGTATCGCCGTCCGGGCCCCAATCGCCTTATCGCGCGGGGCAATTCGCCGATGTCGAACCCACCGGAGACGTCCAGCTCGACGGGCACCGTGCCGGCCAGCACGCTGCGCACCAGCACCTGCAGACCGGCGATGTGATGCGGCGGCAAAGCCAGCAGCCATGTGCCGGGTCCGCCGAGGCGGTCGTGGGTAGCCGACGCGCTGGCGGTCAGGGCGGCCGCGGTCAGCAGCGCGCCCTTGGGCGCGCCGGTGGTTCCCGACGTCGCCGCCACCACGGCCACGTCGTCGTCGATCTCCTCACCCACCCGCAAGCCCACCCGCAAGCCCGCCGCCGAGGCGTCGTCGCCGCCGGCCGGCATCGCGACAAGCGCGGGTCCCCCGCGGTCGAGCACTCCCTCGAGCGCCGGCATCAGCACGGGGGCGGCCGAGCCCGCCGGCACGCCGATCGCACGCAGGACGGCTATGCGCGGTCTCCGCTGTCCAGCCCGTCGCGGGGCCCGTCCAGCGGCCATCCCTTGGCGGCCAACCGGGTCCGGACGCGCTCGACGTCGTCCGGTGCCGGCAGCTCGTCGGTGATCTGGGTGATCGCCACACCGATGTCGATGTCGTCGAAATCGCCGCGCTGCATGAGTTCGTGGGCCACGGCCACGGCTTCGTCGTTGCTCAGTCGCCGGGTCAGCAGGGCAAGCACGGCGAAGGTGTCGGTGGTCGGAATGCCCTCCGGATATCCCGCGCGCAGCCACGAAACCACTGAACTAAGAAACCGGTTCACGGTGCTATCTCTCCGCACGAGGGCATTCAACGACCCAATGCTACTTGGGCTTTGCCCCAAGGAAGGGCTGGCCGATTTGGTGCGCGACGAAGTCGCGGGAGATGTAGAGCAGGGCGAAGACGACCGCCGCGATCACCAGCGCGTAGATCGACCAGGCGAGCGCCAGCAGGACCGGATTGCGGTGCGGCGGGCTACCGTCGGTGCCGGGCTGCCCGCCGCCGATGGCGTGGAACCGAAGCCCCAGGGCGAACAGCCCCGGCAGCGCGGCGCCGGCGAGCATGCTGAAAGTCAGGATCTTCAGGGAGGCTTCGTAATTGAACCAGTCGCCGAAGTGGCTCATGAGAGCTTCCCCGCGCTCACCGTCGGGTCCTCCGAGCCGGACCGGGCCGGCGCCGGGATGTGGATGGCGGGCCCGGGAACCGATGGTGGGGTCGGCGGTTCCTCCGGGTCGTCGAGGCCGGCGGTAAGGCTGCCTTCCCAATCGGCGTTGACGTTCTTGTGGTCGACCTTGACCCGGCGCGAGCGGACGTAGATGGTGGCGGAGACCGCGACCAGCAGCCCGAAACCGATGATCGCGCCGGGGTATCCGCCGATGAAGTGCACGATCCAGTACGTGATCGCCCCGACCGACCCGGCCAGCGGCAGTGTCACCAGCCACGCGACCGCCATCCGGCCGGCCACCCCCCAGCGCACCTCGCCGCCCGGCTTGCCCAGCCCGCTGCCCAGCACCGACCCGGTGCAGACCTGCGTCGTGGACAGCGCGTAACCGAAGTGAGCGGACAGCAGAATGACTGCGGCAGAAGAAGATTCGGCGGCCATGCCCTGCGGCGACTTGATCTCGACCAGGCCCTTACCCAGGGTGCGGATGATCCGCCAGCCGCCCAGGTAGGTGCCCGACGCCATGGCCAGCGCGCACCCGATGATGACCCACAGCGGCGGCGCCGCGGCGCTCTTGCTGACCGATCCGTAGGACATCAACGCCAGGAAGATGATGCCCATCGTCTTCTGCGCGTCGTTGGTGCCGTGTGCCAGCGAAACCAGCGACGCCGAGCCCCACTGGCCGTAGCGGAACCCTGACTCGGTACGCCTGGCCGGCACGCCGCGGGTGATTCGGTAGACCAGCCAGGTCGCTATCGCCCCGACGGCGATTGCCAGGATCGCCGAGACGACCGCCGGGATGATCGCCTTGGACACCACGCCCTTCCAGATCACACCGTGCCCGCCCACGGCGGCGATCGTGGCGCCGACGATGCCGCCGATCAGCGCGTGTGAGGAACTCGACGGGATGCCGAGGAACCAGGTCAGCAGGTTCCAGACGATGCCGCCGACCAGGCCGGCGAACACCAGGTCCAGCGTCACGACGTGCCCGTCGATCAGGCCCTTGGCGATGGTGGCGGCGACGGCGGTGGACATGAATGCGCCCACGAGGTTGAGCACCGCCGAGAGCGCGACGGCCGCCTTGGGCGCCAGCGCGCCGCTGGCGATGGACGTCGCCATCGCGTTGCCGGTGTCGTGGAAGCCGTTGGTGAAATCGAAAGCGAGCGCCGTGATTACGACAATGATCAAGAGGAACAAATCGATGTTCACAGGGCCTGATTCTGGTAGTCGGGTGATTCCATTGTCGAACGAACAGACGGCCGAAACGCAGGTGTACCTTGACTTGTCGTTCGATGTTAGCTGTTAGTTCACCGGATGTTCCCTTGGTCGCCGCGGGTGTCGCGGCGTAGCGGATGATTGCCGGGAACCTCCACGAAGATCAGCGTGATCCCGTCCGGATCCGTGACGTGCATCTCGTGCAGCCCCCACGGTTCGCGGCGCGCCTCGCGGGCGATCGGGACCTTGCGGTCCCGCAACTCGGCCTGCGTCGCCTCGATGTCGCGGACCTGCAGCCACAGCGCACCCGGAAAGGGTCCGCGGGAGTGGTCCGGGGAGCCGTAGCCGGCGAGCTCCAGCAAAGATTGGCCCGCGAAAAACACGGTGCCCGCGCCGTACTCGCGGGCTATCGCCAGGCCGATCTCGTCGCGGTAGAAGCTCAACGACCGCTGATAGTCCGCCGGCCGCAGCAACATCCGGCTGGCCAGGATCTCCATACCTCGTGTCTAGCACGTCTCTAGCGCGCCGGCTGGATCCTCTGGCGCTGCATCAGCGTGTTGACCCAGCGGGGGCCGAACGTATCCAGCGCCTTCGCCGCTATCGCCATCCGCGGCGCGATCCGCACCGGCCGGGTGCGCGCCGCGGTGAGCATCCATTCGGCGGCCTCCTCCGGCGTCAGCGCGGGCATCCCCTCGTAGGCCTTCGTCGGCGCGATCATCGGTGTGGCCACCAAGGGGTAGTACAGCGTCGTCGAGTGCACGCCCTCGCGGCCCCACTCGGTTTCGATGACCCGGCTCACTGTCGACAGCGCCGCCTTCGACGCGTTGTACACCGAAAACAGCGGCGAGGCCTCCGACAGCACGCCCCACGTCGAGACGTTGATGATGTGACCGTCGCCACGCTCGAGCATCCCGGGCGCCAGCCCGCGGATCAGCCGCAGCGGCGCGTAGTAGTTGAGCACCATGGTCCGCTCGACGTCGTGCCAGCGTTCCAGCGAGTCGGCCAGCGGCCGGCGGATGGACCGGCCGGCGTTGTTGACCAGGATGTCCACGCCGCCGAGGCGCTTTTCGACGTCGGCGACCAGCGCGTCGACGGCGTCCAGGTCCGAGATGTCGCAGGGGATCGCGATGGCGGCGCCACCGGCCTTGGTGATCCGGTCGGCCAGCGCGTCGAGCAGGTCACCGCGGCGGGCGACGACGACGACCGTCGCGCCCTCGCGGGCCAGCCGTTCGGCCCCGGCCTCGCCGATGCCCGAGGACGCGCCGGTCAGCAGGATCCGCTTGCCGTCGAGGTTGACCGGCTTGATCGCGGGCCGGTTGACCAGGATCTGCGGCGCCATGGGCGGCCGCATGGTCGCCAGGACGATTTGGTCGGTGAACCTGCGCAGCGGACTCTTGCTCACAGGGGGCGAGTGTAGGCGCGTCGGTCGGGAGACCCGCGTCACGCCGGCGGGCCCTAGAAATACCGCGGGAACGGGCTCCAGTCCGGGTCGCGCTTCTCCAGGAACGCGTCGCGGCCCTCGACGGCCTCGTCGGTCATGTACGCCAGGCGGGTGGCCTCGCCGGCGAACAGCTGCTGGCCCACCAGACCGTCGTCGAGCAGGTTGAACGCGAACTTCAGCATCCGTTGCGCCTGGGGGGATTTGGCGTTGATGTCGCGCGCCCACCCGATCGCCTCGGATTCCAGGTCGGCGTGGTCGACGACCTCGTTGACCGCGCCCATGCGATGCATCTGCTCGGCGGTGTAGCCGCGGCCGAGGAAGAAGATCTCGCGGGCAAACTTCTGGCCCACCTGGCGGGCCAGGTACGCGCTGCCGTAGCCGCCGTCGAAGCTGCCGACGTCGGCGTCGGTCTGTTTGAAGCGCGCGTGCTCGCGGCTGGCCAGGGTCAGGTCGCAGACCACGTGCAGGCTGTGCCCGCCCCCGGCCGCCCACCCGTTGACCACGCAGATGACCACCTTGGGCATGAACCGGATCAGCCGCTGCACCTCGAGGATGTGCAACCTGCCGGCGCGCGCGACGTCGACGGTGTCGGCGGTGTCCCCGGCGGCGTACTGATACCCGGAGCGCCCGCGGATGCGCTGATCGCCGCCCGAGCAAAACGCCCAGCCGCCGTCCTTCGGCGACGGGCCGTTGCCGGTGAGCAGCACCACGCCCACGTCGGGCGACATCCGGGCGTGGTCGAGTGCGGTGTAGAGCTCGTCGACGGTGTGCGGCCGAAACGCGTTGCGCACCTCAGGCCGGTTGAACGCCACCCGCACGGTGGGGTCGGTGACGTGCCGGTGGTAGGTGATGTCGGTCAGGTCGCCGAACCCGTCGACGGGTCGCCAAGCCTGCGCATCAAATGGGTTGTCGCTCAACGTTATTCGTCTCCTATGCCGGGTCCAGCCGGAACACGGCGCAGCGTCCGGCCAGCGCCTCGAACTCCTCGGGGCGCCCGTCGGTGACCAGGCCCGCCCGCTTCATGAATCCGACGCCGGTGGGCACCTCGGTGGGGAAGGCCCGCAGGATCGGGCGCGCGTCGTCGGGCGACAACTCGGCCATCCGCACCCGCTCGACGCGCCGGCCGCGGGCGAGCGTCGCCTCCCCGGCGGCGCGCACGTTGGCCACCCAATCGGCGCCGGGGAATCCGGCGACGACGTAGCGCTTGCCGTCGAGGCTCATCGGGGTCACCGGCGTCGATCGTGCGGCGCCGGACCTGCGGCCGGGCGCCGTCAACACCACGGGGCTTTCGCCGCCGAAACTCATTCCCAGCCGCGACATCTGGATGAAGACCTTGTTCGCCGGCTTCAGCCACCACGGCGGCCGGACGGTTTTACCGCTTCCCATAGGCAGCGACGTTACCTGCGACGGAAACGTCAGCCGACGGCGCGGCCCGCGCCCTCCCAGAACCGCGCCCGCACGGCCTTCTTGTCCGGCTTGCCGAGACCCGTCAGCGGCAGCGCGTCGACGATTTCGATCCGCTTGGGCGACTGCACCGAGCCCTTGCGCTCCTTGACCGCGGCCTGGATCTCGGCGGTCATCGCCTCGATCGCGGCGTCGTCGCGGGGCGCGTCGGCGCGCAGCACCACCACGGCGGTGACGGCCTCGCCCCACTTGTCGTCCGGGGTCCCGACGACGCACACCTGCGCGACGGCCGCATGCTCGGCGATGACGTCCTCGACCTCGCGGGGGAACACGTTGAAGCCGCCCGTGACGATCATGTCCTTGACGCGGTCGACGATGAAGTAGAAGCCGTCCTCGTCCTCGCGGGCCATGTCACCGGTGTGCAGCCAGCCGTCTTTAAAGGTCTTCGAGGTCTCGTCAGGTAAATTCCAGTAGCCGCCGGCCAAAAGCGGTCCGCTGACGCAGATCTCGCCGGGCTCGCCCTGTGGCACCGGATTGCCGTCCTCACCCAGCAGCGCCACCCGCGCGAACAGCGTCGGGCGCCCGCACGAGGTCAGCCGCTTCTCGTCGTGGTCTCCCTTGGCCAGGTAGGTGATCGCCATCGGCGCCTCGGACTGTCCGTAGTACTGGGCGAAGATCGGGCCGAACCGCCGGATCGCCTCGGCCAGCCGCACCGGGTTCATTGCCGAGGCGCCGTAGTAGACGGTCTCCAGTGACGACAGGTCACGGGTGTGCGAATCCGGGTGGTCCATCAGCGCGTAGAGCATCGACGGCACTAGCATGGTCGCCGTAATCTTTTGCTCTTCAATGGTTTTCAACACCTCGGCGGGATCGAACTTGCTCAGCACCACCATCTCGCCGCCCTTGACCACCGTCGGCGTGAAGAACGCCGCCCCGGCGTGCGACAGCGGCGTACACATCAAAAACCGGGGGCTCTCCGGCCACTCCCATTCGGCGAGCTGGATCTGCGTCATCGCGGCGATGTTGCCGGTGGTGCCCATCACGCCCTTGGGCTTGCCGGTGGTGCCGCCGGTGTAGGCCATGCCCCCGATATGGTCCGGCGCCAGCTCTGCGACCACCAGCGGCTTGGGCTCGTACTTGGCCGCCTCGGCCGACAGGTCGACCGCCACACCGTTGAGCGCCTCGGGCACCGGGCCGATGGTGAGGATCTGCTTGAGCGAGTCGACCTTCTCCAGCAACCCCAACGCGCGCTCGACGAACGCTGGGTTGGGGTCGACGATCAGCGAGCTGGCGCCGCAGTCGGACAGCACGTATGCGTGGTCGTCCAGCGAGCCCAGCGGATGCAGCGCCGTGCGCCGATAGCCCTGGGTCTGGCTGGCGCCGAGGATCATCAGCACCTCGGGGCGGTTCAGCGACAGCAGCCCCACGGTGACGCCGGTGCCGGCGCCCAGTGCCTCGAACGCCTGGGTGTACTGGCTGACCCGCTCGGCGAGCTGACCACCGGTCAGCGTGGTGTCGCCGAGGAAGAGCACCGGCTTGTTCTTGTGGCGCTTGAGCGCACCTACCAGTAAGTGGCCGTTGTGGGTCGGATGGCGCAGCAACTCGTCACTCATGTGCCAAGACTAGAACGTGTTGCAATTCGGGTCCGTCGCGCCCTCCGGCCACTAGCATCCGTGCCTATGGCCGATGCCGATCTCGTCGTCAGCGGAACCGTGCTGACCGTCGACGACGCGCGGCCCACGGCCGAGGCGCTGGCCGTTGCCGACGGCCGGATCGTCGCCGTCGGCGCCCGCTCCGAAATCGCGGGTCTCGTCGGTCCCGACACGCAAACCGTCGACATCGGCGACGGTTGCGTGATGCCGGGATTCGTTGAGGCGCACGGGCATCCGCTGATGGAGGCGATGGCGCTGTCGGACCGGATCGTCGATATCAGGCCGGTGACCGTGCGCGACGCCGATCACGTCGTAGCGGCCGTCGCCCGCGAGGCGAAAACCCGAGGGGGCGCCGGGGCCTACCTCAACGGCTGGGACCCGTTGCTGCAGAACGGGCTTCCGCAGCCCACGCTGGCCTGGCTCGACGGGATCGCGCCCGACGGGCCGCTGGTGATCATCCACAACTCCGGGCACAAGGCCTATTTCAACTCCCACGCCGCCCGGCAGGCCGGCCTGACCCGCGACACTCCAGACCCCAAGGGCGCCAAGTACGGCCGCGACGCCCACGGTGAACTCGACGGCACGGCCGAGGAAACCGGCGCGGTGTTTCCGCTGCTGGCCGGGGCCATCCACCCCGGCGATTCCCCGGCACTGCTGCTCGCCGAGTGCGCCCGGCTCAACCGCGCCGGGCTGACCACCTGCTCGGAGATGGCCTTCGACCCGGCGTTTCGGCCGCTGGTCGAGCAGGTGCGGGGCGAGCTCACGGTCCGGCTGCGCACCTATGAGATCTCCAATCCACAGATGCGCACCGACGCCGCCCCCGGCGAGGGCGACGACATGCTGCGCCAGGTCGGCATCAAGATCTGGGTGGACGGCTCGCCGTGGGTGGGCAACATCGCCCTGTCCTTCCCGTATCTGGACACGCCGGCCACCCGGACCATCGGGGTTATCCCCGGTTCCTGCGGGCACGCCAACTACACCAAAGAGCAGCTCGACGAGATCGTCGGCGCCTACTTCCCGCTGGGCTGGCCGATGGCCTGCCACGTGCACGGCGACGCCGGCGTCGACACCATCCTCGACGTGTACGAGGAAGCCTTGCGCCGGCACCCGCGCGATGACCACCGGCTCAGGCTCGAGCACGTCGGCGCCATCCGGCCCGACCAACTCCAACGCGCCGCCGACCTCGGCGTCACCTGCAGCATCTTCGTCGACCAGATCCACTACTGGGGCGACATCCTCGTCGACGGCCTGTTCGGGCCGGAACGCGGATCCCGTTGGATGCCAGCGGGTTCCGCGGTGGCCACCGGCATGCGCATCTCGCTGCACAACGACCCGCCGGTGACGCCCGAGGAGCCGCTGCGCAACATCAGCGTGGCCGTGACCCGCACCGCGCCCAGTGGCCGGGTGCTGGGACCCGAGGAGCGGCTGACCGTCGAACAGGCCATCCGCGCGCAGACGATCGACGCCGCCTGGCAGCTGTTCGCCGACGACGTGATCGGCTCGCTCGAGGTCGGCAAGTACGCGGATTTGGTGGTGCTGTCGGCCGATCCGCGCACGGTGCCGCCCGAGCGGATCGCGGATCTGGAGATCCGCGCGACGTATCTCGCCGGCCGCCAGGTGTACGGCGCGTGACGCCGTCGCTCGAGGACCTGTTGGAGCGCCTGCACGTGGTGGCGCTGCCGATGCGGGTGCGGTTCCGCGGCATCACCACCCGCGAGCTTGCGCTGATCGACGGCCCGGCCGGGTGGGGCGAATTCGGGGCCTTCGTGGAATACGGCCCGGACGAGGCCGCGCACTGGCTGGCATCGGCGATCGAGGGCGCATACCGCCCGCCACCGCCGGTGCGGCGCGACCGCATCCCGATCAACGCCACCGTCCCGGCCGTGCCCGCCGCCCAGGTGGCCGAGGTGCTGGCCCGGTTTCCCGGCGCGGCCACAGCAAAGGTGAAGGTGGCCGAGCCCGGTCAGACGCTGGCCGACGACGTCGAGCGGGTCAACGCGGTGCGCCAACTGGTCCCGACGGTGCGCATCGACGCCAACGGTGGCTGGAGCGTCGAGCAGGCGGCGCGGGCCGCGGCCGCGCTGACCGCCGACGGCCCGCTGGAGTACCTGGAGCAGCCCTGCGCGACCGTCGCCGAACTCGCCGCGCTGCGCGCGCGGCCGGACATGCCACGCGTGCCGATCGCCGCCGACGAAAGCATCCGCAAGGCCGACGACCCGCTGGCCGTCGTGCGGGCCCGCGCCGCCGACATCGCGGTGCTGAAAGTCGCTCCGCTGGGCGGTGTTTCGGCGCTGCTTGCGATCGCCGCCCAGATCGACATCCCGGTCGTGGTGTCCAGCGCGCTGGATTCGGCGGTCGGCATCGGCCACGGGCTGACGGCCGCGGCAGCCCTGCCGCAGCTGCGCCACGCGTGCGGGCTGGGCACCGGGCGCCTGTTCCTCGAGGACGTCGCCGACGTCTCGGACGTCACAGCGCCCGTCGACGGCCACCTGCCGGTGGGCCCGGTGACACCCGACCCGGCGCGGCTGGGGGCGCTGGCCGCACCGGTGAGGCGGCGGCAGTGGTGGATCGACCGGGTCAAGGCCTGCTATCCGCTACTTGTACCGTCGTGCGGGTGATCAACCTGGCTTACGACGACCGCGGGTCGGGGGAACCCGTCGTTTTCATCGCCGGCCGCGGGGGCGCCGGGCGGACCTGGCACCCGCATCAGGTACCGGCGTTTTTGGCGGCCGGATACCGGGCCATCACCTTCGACAACCGCGGGATCGGCGCCACCGAAAACGCCGAGGGTTTCACCACGCAGACCATGGTCGCCGACACCGCCGCGCTGATCGAGTCGCTGGGGGCCGCCCCCGCGCGCGTCGTCGGGGCGTCCATGGGCGCGTACATCGCGCAGGAACTGATGGTGGCCCGCCCCGAACTGGTCTCCTCCGCCGTGCTGATGGCCACCCGCGGCCGGCTGGACCGCGCGCGGAAGTTCTTCTACGACGCCGAGGTCGAGCTGTACGCCTCCGGGATCCAGCTGCCACCCACCGTCGACGCGAGAAACCGTCTGCTGGAAAGCTTTTCGCGCAAGACGATCAACGACGACGCGGCCGTCGCCGACTGGATCGCGATGTTTTGCACGTGGCCGGTCAAGCAAACCCCGGGGCTGCGCTGCCAGCTCGACGTGTCCCCGCAGACCAACCGGTTGTCCGCCTACCGCAGCATCGCCACGCCGGTGCTGGTGATGGGGTTCGCCGACGACGTGGTGACGCCGCCCTACCTGGGCCGCGAGGTCGCCGACGCCATCCCCAACGGCCGCTACCTGCAGATCCCCGATGCCGGCCACCTCGGCTTCCTGGAGCGCCCGCAGGCCGTCAACTCCGCGGCGCTGCAGTTCCTCGCCGGCGTCCGCGCCTAAAACTCCACGGTCGGCGCCCGTTTTGCGGGTTGTGACACGCTGTACTGATGAACCCCTCGACGACCCAGGCCCGCGTCGTCGTTGACGAGTTGATCCGCGGCGGCGTCCGCGACGTGGTGCTGTGCCCCGGGTCGCGCAACGCGCCGCTGGCGTTCGCGCTGGCCGACGCCGACCGGTCCGGCCGGATCCGGCTGCACGTGCGCATCGACGAACGCACCGCCGGATACCTGGCGATCGGCCTGGCGATCGCCGCCGGCGCGCCGGTGTGCGTGGCGATGACGTCGGGCACCGCGGTCGCCAACCTCGGTCCGGCGGTGGTGGAGGCCAACTACGCGCGGGTGCCGCTGATCGTGCTCAGCGCCAACCGGCCCTACGAGCTGCTGGGCACCGGGGCCAACCAGACCATGGAACAACTGGGCTATTTCGGCACCCAGGTGCGCGCCACCATCAGCCTGGGCCTGGCCGAGGACGCGCCCGAGCGGATGCCGGAGTTCAACGCCACCTGGCGATCGGCCACCTGCCGGGTGTTGGCCGCCGCCACCGGATCTCGCACCGCCAACGCCGGACCTGTGCAGTTCGACATCCCGCTGCGCGAACCGTTGGTGCCCGACCCCGAGCCGCACGCCGCCGCGACCCCGCCCGGGCGGCCCGAGGGCAAGCCGTGGACGTACACGCCGCCGGTCACGTTCGACCAGCCGCTGGAAATCGACCTGACGCCCGACACAGTCGTCATCGCCGGACACGGCGCCGGCGCCCACCCCAACCTGGAGGGCCTGCCCACGGTCGCCGAGCCGACGGCCCCACCGGTGGCAAACCCGCTGCATCCCCTCGCGCTGCGGCTGCTCCGTCCGAAGCAGGTGATCATGCTCGGCCGCCCGACGCTGCACCGGCCGGTCTCGGCGCTGCTGGCCGACCCGCAGGTCCCGGTGTACGCGCTGACCACCGGGCCCCGCTGGCCGGACGTCTCGGGCAACTCGCAGGCCACCGGCACCCGGGCGGTCACCACCGGCGCCCCCAGCCCGGCGTGGCTGCAGCGCTGCGCGGAGATGAACCGCCACGCCGACGACGCGGTGCGCACCCAACTCGCCGCACACCCGCTGACCACGGGGCTGCACGTCGCCGCGGCCGTCGCCGACGCGCTGCGCCCGGGCGACCAGCTGGTGCTCGGCGCGTCCAACCCGGTCCGCGACGCGGCGCTGGTCGGGCTTGGGTCCGCGAGGCATCGCGGACAGATCACAGTCCGGTCCAACCGCGGCGTGGCCGGCATCGACGGCACCGTGTCGACGGCGATCGGGGCGGCGCTGGCATTCGAGGAACTGCACCGGGGGCGCACCGTCGCGCTGATCGGCGACCTCACCTTCGTGCACGACAGCTCCGGGCTGCTGATCGGTCCCACCGAGCCGACGCCCCAGCGGCTGACCATCGTGGTGTCCAACGACAACGGCGGTGGCATCTTCGAGCTGCTCGAGCAGGGCGACCCCCGGTTCTCCGACGTCTCGTCGCGGATCTTCGGCACCCCGCACGACGTCGACGTCGGGGCGCTGTGCCGCGCCTATCACGTGGAGAGCCGGCAGATCGAGGTCGGCGAGCTCAGCGCGGCCCTCGACGAGCCGGCGCCGGGCCTGCGGGTGCTGGAGGTCAAGGCGGACCGGTCCTCGCTGCGCCAGCTGCACGCCGCCATCAAGGCGGCTCTTTGATCTCGCCAAAAGTGTTGTTGCACATACTCATTCATGGCCGCACCGATAAGCCGCCGACGACCCGCAGCCGGATCGTGTTGCGGTGGTTGCGGATTGCGGTGTTGGTCGTGACCGCTTTGGTCACGCTGCAGTCGGTACTGCTGGTGGCCGGCGCATGGCGCGACGACCTGGCCATCAAGCACAACATGGGGGTGGCGCAGGCGGAGGTGCTCAGCGCCGGGCCGCGGCGCTCCACCATCGAGTTCGTCACACCCGAGCGCGTCACCTACCGACCCGAGCTCGGCGTGTTGTATCCGTCCCAGTTGGCGACGGGCATGCGGATCTACGTCGAATACAACAAGAACAACCCGAACCTGGTTCGGGTGCAGCACCGCAACGCCGGGCTGGCGATCATTCCGGCGGGATCCATCGCGGTGGCGGCGTGGCTGATCGCGGCGGCGGCCCTGGCCGGCCTGGCGCTGCTGGACCGGTGGCTGGACCGCCACGACCAGCAGATTTCGCCCGCCGTACGCCCTTAGGCAACCCGGGCGACAGCCGACGCTGACATCCTGGTGTCGTGCGCGTTGCCATCGTCGCCGAATCCTTCCTGCCCAACGTCAACGGGGTGAGCAATTCGGTGCTGCGCATCGTCGAGCATCTGCGCCGCACAGGTCACGAGGCCCTCGTCATCGCGCCCGACAACCCGCGCGGCCGGCCCCCCGCCGACCGCATTCACGACGGCATCCGGGTGCACCGCGTGCCTTCCCGGATGTTCCCCGGGGTGACCACGCTGCCGCTGGGGGTGCCGATGCCCCGAATGCTCGGCGTGCTGCGCGGATTCGACCCGGACGTCGTGCACCTGGCTTCGCCGGCGCTGCTCGGCTACGGCGGGGTGCTGGCGGCCCGGCGGCTGGGCGTACCCACCGTCGCGGTGTATCAGACCGATGTCCCCGGATTCGCGGCGAGCTACGGCATCCCGATGACGGCGCGGGCGGCGCGGGCGTGGTTTCGCCACCTGCACAGCCTCGCCGACCGGACCCTGGCGCCGTCCAGCGCCACCATGGAAAAGCTTGCCGCCCAAGGATTCCCGCGGCTGCACCGCTGGGCGCGCGGGGTGGACGTAGCGCGGTTCGCGCCGTCGGCGCGCAGCGAGGAGCTGCGGCGGCGGTGGTCGCCGGCCGGCAAGCCGATCGTGGGGTTCGTGGGCCGGCTCGCCCCGGAGAAGCACGTCGAGCGGCTGGTCGCGCTGAGCGCCGACGATTCCGTGCAGCTTGTCGTCGTCGGCCACGGTGTCGACCGCCAGAAGCTGCAATCCGCCATGCCCACAGCGGTTTTCACCGGGACGCGCTACGGTGACGAGCTCGCCGCGGCGTACGCGAGCATGGACGTCTTCGTGCATCCCGGCGAGCACGAGACGTTTTGCCAGGCCGTGCAGGAGGCGCTGGCGTCGGGGCTGCCGGTGATCGCACCCGACGCCGGCGGCCCGCGCGACCTGGTCGCCCCGTACCGCACCGGGCTGCTGTTGGGAGTCGACGAGTTCGAGGCCCGGCTGCCCGCCGCCGTCGCGCACCTGCTCGCGGAGCGGCACCGCTACGCGCCGGCCGCCCGACGGAGCGTGCTGCACCGCAGCTGGCCGGTCATCTGCGACGAGCTGCTCGGCCACTACGAGGCCGTGCTTTACAGGCGCGCGGCGGCCGCCGCCTGATCCGGAAGGTAGCGTCTTTCGCGTGAGTCGCGCGGCGCTGGACAAGAACCCCCGGGACGTCGCGTCGATGTTCGACGGCGTCGCCCGCCGCTACGACCTCACCAACACCGTGCTGTCACTGGGCCAGGACCGGTACTGGCGGCGGGCCACCCGCGCGGCCCTGCGGATCGGGCCGGGCCAGAAGGTGCTCGACCTCGCGGCGGGCACCGCGGTTTCCACCGTGGAGCTGGCGAAATCCGGGGCCTGGTGTGTCGCCGCCGATTTCTCGGCCGGGATGCTGGGCGCGGGCGCGGGCCGCCGGGTGCCCAAGGTCGCGGGCGACGCGACCAGGCTGCCGTTCGGCGACGCGGTGTTCGACGCGGTCACCATCAGCTTCGGGCTGCGCAACGTGGTCGACCACCAGGCGGGACTGCGCGAGATGTTCCGCGTCACCCGCCCGGGGGGCCGGTTGGTGGTGTGCGAATTCTCCACGCCCACCAACGCGCTGTTCGCCACCGCCTACAAGGAATATCTGATGCGGGCGTTGCCGCGGGTGGCGCGGGCGGTATCGAGCAACCCCGACGCCTACGTGTACCTCGCCGAGTCGATCAGGGCCTGGCCCGACCAGCCCACGCTGGCGCACCAAATTTCGGCGGCCGGGTGGTCGGCGGTGCGGTGGCGCAACCTGACCGGCGGCATCGTCGCCCTGCACGCCGGCTACAAGCCGCTCTAGCGGGCTGCGCTTTGGTCCGCCAAAGTGCAACTACCGACACATCGCCCGAGAGAGGGTGTCGGTAGTTGCACTCTCGCGGCCATAAGCCGCTCTAGCGGCCGGCCGCTTGGACGAAGCCGACCTGGTTGGGGCAGTAGTGATCCACCGCGGCGCCCAGGAACTGCAACGCCTGGCCCTGGGTGGTGCCCAGCGGCAGGTTGTGCTGAATGAAGTTGGCCGACTTGTACGCGTCGCCGTCCACGCCGCGGCCGATCCGCTCGCAGCTGATCTTGGCCAGCCACGCGAGCTGGTCCTGCGGGCCGTAAACGCCGAAGTGGTTGACGGTTTGCTTGAACGTGTAGTCGTAGTCATCGGCCTGCGCGGGCGCCGCCAATGCGATAGCGGCGCCCGCCATGGCGATGAGCGAAGCCAGCCTCGAAGCCTTCATTAGCCGGACTATACACCTCACGCCAGGTGCGCGGAGAGTAACCAGGCGCCCACCGACTTGAGGCCGTTCGGCTCGTCGCGGAGGCCGGGGAACGGCATCTCCGGGGCGCCTTCGGGGAGCTTGGCGTAGATGCGGGCCGGCCTGATCTCGTCGACGGCCCAGTACCTGGACACGACCTCGCGCAGCTCGTCGGCGGTGACGGCGTTGATGGGGCCCTCGGGCACCGCGGCCTTGTCGAAGACCAGGACGTAGTACGAGGCGCCGGGTGCGGCCGCCCGCCGGATCGACTGCTGGTAGCCGTCGCGCAGCTCCACGGGCATGGAGTGGAACAGGGTGCTGTCGACGATGGTGTTGAACCGTCCGTCATACCCGGTGAACGAGCTGATGTCGGCCACCTCGAAGCTCGCGCTGCTCAGGCCGCGCCGCTCGGCCTCGCGGCGGGCCAGCTCGATGGCGGTCGGCGACATGTCCAGGCCCACCGTCGAGTGCCCCCGTTCGGCCAGCGCCAGGGAGATGGCGGCCTCGCCGCAGCCGACGTCGAGGACGTCGCCGTGGAACTTGCCCTGCTCGATCAGGGCGGCGAGCTCGGGCTGCGGGGCGCCGATGCTCCACGGCGGCCGCACCCCCGCGCCGAATTGGGCGGATTCACCGCGGTAGGCGGTTTCGAATTCGAAATCTAGTGGTTGGGTCATGCCCTCATTTATATCAACCGTGCTGATATATGTCAACAAGATTGATATAGTAGCCGAGCGACGGCCGCGTGCTTCCCGAAGTTGGCTCAGCTGAACGGCGTTCGGCGATCGAGCAGCCGGGACAGGCGTCCCCCGCCCCGCCACGCCCGCGCCACCCAGTCGGCGTCGTCGTCGGTGACCAGGTTGGCCATCACGCGCACGGCGATGCTCATCAGCCGCGTCGAGCGCATCGCGACCGGCCCCGTCGCGGGCAAAAACCGCTGGAACGTCAGCAGCAACGCCAGCCTGCGCGCGACCGAGAACCCGCGCGCATAGTGCTGCTGCAGCAGCGACGGCCAGACCTGCGACAGGTCGGGGCAATCCAGCAGTTCGGCGGCCAGCCGTCCCGTCTCCATGCCGTAGTCGATGCCCTCGCCGTTCAGCGGGTTGACGCAGGCCGCGGCGTCGCCGATCAGCATCCAGTTGGGCCCGGCCACCCCGGAGACGGCGCCGCCCATCGGCAGCAGCGCCGACGCCACCGCCCGCGGCTCGCCGGCAAAGCCCCACTCGTCGCGGCGCAGGTCGGTGTAGTAGGAGATCAGGGGCCGCAGCGCCAGGTCCGCGGGCCGCTTGGACGTCGACAGCGCGCCGACGCCGATGTTCGCCTCGCCGTTGCCCAGCGGGAAGATCCAGCCGTAGCCGGGCAAGACCGCGCCGTCGGGGGAGCGCAGCTCCAGATGCGACGTCAGCCATGGGTCGTCGCTCCGCGGGGTGGTCAGGTACCCGCGCGCGGCCACGCCGTACACCGTCTCCTGATGCCAGCGCCGCCCCAGCTTGCGGCCCAGCGTTGATCGGGCCCCGTCGGCGACGATCAACCGGCGGCACCCCACCTCGGTGCCGTCGGCCAGCGTCAGCGATGTCACCCGTCGCGACGAGTCATGATGGACGGCAACGGCTTTGGTGCCCAGCAGCATCCGTGCCCCGGAGTCCTCGGCGCACTTGCGGATCCGGTCGTCGAGCTCGAGGCGGGCCACCGCGCTGCCCGTCGACGGGAACGACGGCCCCGGCCAGTCGACCTCCACCTCGCCGCCGAAGCCACTCATCCGCAGGCCGCGATGGCGGATGCGGGTGTCCAGCCAGGCGCCCAGCCCCAGTCGTTCGACCTCGTCGACGGCGCGCGGGGTCAGCCCGTCACCGCACGCCTTGTCGCGCGGGAAGCCGGCGGAGTCGACGACGAGCACGTCGGTGCCGGCGCGGGCGGCCCAGGCCGCGGCCGCCGAACCCGCGGGCCCGGCGCCCACGACCACCACGTCGGCCCCGATCTTCATGCCCACCAGTATGTTGGTCGGGTGAGCACTCCGGCGACCGTGGTGGCGGGCATCGACTTCGGAGATGCCGAGTTGGCCGTGGCCGTGCGCGACGGTGTCGAGCGGATCGAGCAGCTCATGGAGACCGAGCTGCGCAGCGCGGACGCTGTGATGACCGACTCGCTGACCTACCTATTCAAGGCCGGCGGCAAGCGATTCCGGCCGCTGTTCACGGTGTTGTCCGCGCAGATCGGTCCCGACCCGGAAGCCGATGCGGTGACCATCGCCGGCGCCGTCATCGAACTGGTGCACCTGGCCACGCTCTACCACGACGACGTCATGGACGAGGCGGAGGTCCGCCGCGGTACGCCCACCGCGAATGTGCGCTGGGGCAACAACGTCGCGATCCTGGCCGGCGACTACCTGTTCGCGACGGCGTCGCGGCTGGTGTCGCGGCTGGGACCGGAGGCGGTGCGGCTCATCGCCGAGACCTTCGCCCAACTGGTGACCGGGCAGATGCGGGAGGGGCGGGGCGCTCCCGAGGGCGCGGATCCCGTCGAGCACTACCTGAAGGTGGTGTACGAGAAGACGGCGTGCCTGATTTCGGCGGCGGGCCGGTTCGGCGCCATGTTCTCCGGCGCCGAGGGCGATCAAGTGGAGCGGCTGAGCCGGCTCGGCGGCCTCGTGGGCACCGCGTTTCAGATCTCCGACGACATCATCGACATCGACAGCGACTCGCACGAGTCCGGCAAGCTGCCCGGGACCGACATCCGCGAGGGCGTACATACCTTGCCGATGGTCTATGCGCTGCGCGAACCGGGGGCGGTGCGGCTGCGCGAGTTGCTGTCCGGTCCCGTTCAGGACGACGGGCTGGTGGCCGAGGCGTTGACGCTGCTGCGGACCTCGCCCGGCATGGCCAACGCCAAGCAGTTCCTGACGCAGTATGCGGAGCAGGCGCGCCGGGAGCTGGCCCTTTTGCCCGACGTCCCGGGCCGCCGCGCGCTGGAGACGCTGGTCGACTACACGGTCAGCCGACACGGCTAGGGCGGCACGGAACCTTAGCCGGCGTTTGGGGCGTTGAATGGTCGACAATGAACGGATGTTCCTAGGAGGGCACCGATGACCTGGCATCCCCATGCCAACAGGCTGAAGACCTTCGCCCTGTTGGTCGGTATGTCCGTGTTGATCGTGTTGGTGGGCTCGCTGTTCGGCAGGACCGCGATGTGGCTGGCGGTGCTATTCGCGATCGGCATGAACGCCTGGACCTATTTCAACAGCGACAAGCTGGCCCTGCGGGCCATGCACGCGCAGCCGGTCTCCGAGTTGCAGGAGCCGGCGATGTATCGGATCGTGCGCGAGTTGGCCACCTCCGCGCACCAGCCAATGCCGAGGCTGTACATCAGCGACACCAACGCCCCCAACGCGTTTGCGACCGGTCGCAACCCGCGCAACGCCGCGGTGTGCTGCACCACTGGCATCCTCGGGATCCTCAGCGAGCGCGAGCTGCGCGCAGTGCTGGGTCACGAACTTTCGCACGTCTACAACCGCGACATCCTGATCTCCTGCGTCGCCGGCGCCATGGCCTCGGTGATCACCGCGCTGTCCTACATCGCAATGTTCTCCGGCGGCAACGATCGCGATGGCGAGAATCCCTTTGCGCTGCTGCTGGTTTCGTTACTGGGTCCGATCGCCGCGACCGTCGTCCGGCTCGCGGTATCCCGGTCGCGCGAGTACCAGGCGGACGAGTCGGGCGCCGTGCTGACCGGCGACCCGCTCGCGCTGGCCTCGGCGCTGCGCAAGATATCCGGCGGGGTCCAGGCCGCGCCACTGCCCCCGGAGCCGCAGCTGGCCAGCCAGGCGCACCTGATGATCGCCAACCCGTTCCGCGCGGGAGAGAAGATCGGGTCGCTGTTTTCGACGCACCCGCCGATCGAGGACCGGATCCGCCGGCTCGAGGAGATGGCCGGACGGTAGCGGCGGCGTAGAATCGGGGTTGGATGTTTCGATCTCGAACCGACCAACTACGAAAGCCGTTGATTGCAATGCCGGAAGCCAACTCAATGGATATTCACGAAGCCGGGCTGGCACTGGATCTGCCCGATTTGATCTTCGAGACACGCGCCGGTGCCGACATGAACCAGGCCCAGTTGGCCGAGGCGCTCGGCACCACGCAGGAGGCCGTCGCCGCCTGGGAGGCCGGGACCGAGGTGCCGCGGGTGGATGTGCTGGCCCGCCTTGCCCAAGTGTGTGGCAAGCGGTTGCACATCCGCATCGACGTCGACTGAGCGACGCTCCCCGCTGTCCGGCTTAAGGCAGGCGCCCAATTACGCGGCGGCCCCGGACCTTTCGGCTTCGACCAGCTCGGAGGTGTGCCGGCGGACAAGGTGACCCGTCTCGAACAACCCACGGATCCGCACCGTGCCGCCGGTCGCCTCGAACTGGCGCTGCCAGTCGCTGATCGCCTGGTGTGCGGCGTGATCGAGATAGTTGACCGAAAGTTCCACCGTCGCCTCCGATCCGGCCGGGACGGACGCCAGCACGCGCGTCAGCCGGGGCAGGGCGAGGAAGGTGCATGCGGGCCCCTCGATCAGCACGTGCCATTCATCGCCTACGGGCTTGGCTTCGATCTTGGCCCGGATCACCCGCCACCCGGTCAGCACGATGGCCAGGGCCAGCCCGATCAGCACGCCGTGCAACAGGTTGAGGAAGATGACGCTGACCGCGGTCACCACGTACACCGCGAGATCCCGCTGCTTCATTGCCGTTTCGATGTGTGCCGGCTTCAGCAGCTGAATGCCGATGACGATCAGCAGCCCGGCCAGCGCTGCGGTCGGGATTTCTTCGACCAGCCCCGCGAACGGAACCGTGAACAGCAGGATCCACACGCCGTGCATGAGCGCTGAGGCGCGGGTCTTTGCGCCCGCGTTGACATTGGTTGAGCTGCGGACGATCACGCCGGTGATCGGCAGCCCGCCGATCGTCCCCGAAACGAGGTTGGCGGTGCCCTGCCCGATCAGCTCGCGGTCGAAGTCGGTGCGCGGGCCGGTGTGCATCCTGTCGACCGAAACCGCCGACAGCAGGCTTTCGACGCTGGCGATGAGCGTGACGGTGATCACGCCGATCGCGACCGCGCCCCAGTTGCCGTGCGGAATGTCGGGCAACTGCAGCGCATCCAGCGGTGACCCATCGAGGTGGATGCGTCGCACCTGGAACGGCAAGACCACCGAGACGACCGTCACCCCCACGATCGCGACCAGGGGGCCCGGAATGAAGCGCAGTCGGCCCGGAACCCAACGCCAGCCGACCATGATGACGATCACCGCCACACCCAGCAGCACCCCGGGGCGGTGCGCTCCGATGATCTGCCCCGGTAGCCCAACGAGGTTGTGCCACGCGGTGCTCTTGGATTTCCCGCCCAGCAAGACGTGTGCCTGCTGCAGCGCGATCGTGATCCCGATGCCGGCCAGCATGGCGTGCACGACGACCGGTGAGATCGCCAGTGCCGCTCGCGCGACCCGGCTCAGTCCCAACAGGACCTGCAACACGCCCGCAGCGGCCGTGATCAAACAGGTTATCCCCCAACCGAATTGGGCGATCAGGTCGGCCACCACCACCGTCAGGCCGGCCGCGGGACCACTGACCTGTAGCGGTGATCCGCCGATGGCTCCGGCGATGATGCCCCCGACGATCGCGGCGATCAGGCCGGCGAGAACCGGGGCGTTCGACGCGATCGCGATCCCCAACGACAACGGAAGCGCAACCAGGAAAACCACCAGCGACGACGGCAGGTCGTGCCGGATGATCGACCGGATGCGATCGGTCTGTGATCCGTTGCGCCCCTGGCTGACCCCTTGATCGTCAAGCTGTGCGACGTTTTCGGTGTCTCGAACGTTTTGCATCGGCGTTTTCCCTCGTTGGTCTTAGCGGGGGATGTTCCGAATATTCGCCCCGGATTGCGCTGCGTCGGCGTAGCTCGTTGGCGCACAGACGATTACGACTGCGCGAATCGGCGGGTCACAGCCCGGCTACCTGGTACGACGGTATGGTCGGGCAAAGCGCGGGTCAAGCCGACAGGGCCCGGCCATAGCGAATCCAAATTTTTTCGTTACGTGCCGTTAAAGAGGCCGGTTCAGAAACCTGAGCCGTGGACCTCGTGTCCGGGCACCTCGGCGGCCAGGCCGTGATAGGCCTGTTCGACGGTCGAGCCGTGGTTGATCACCGCATCCACTTCGCGGGCGATCGGCATGTTCAGCCCGAACTCGTTGGCGAATTCCATGATCACGCTGGCCGCCTTGACACCCTCGGCGACCTGGTTCATCGAGGCGATGATCTCGTCGATCGGCTTGCCCGCGCCGAGCTGCTCGCCGACGTGGCGGTTGCGGCTGCGCTGGCTGGTGCAGGTGACGATCAGATCGCCCAGGCCGGCAAGCCCGGGGAAGGTGTCGGGGTTTCCGCCCATCGCGACGCCCAGCTTGGTCATCTCCCGCAGCGCACGCGCGATCACCAGCGCGCGGGTGTTTTCGCCGATTCCCAGCGAATAGCCCATCCCCACGGCGATGGCGAAGACGTTTTTCAGCGCGCCGGCCATCTCCACCCCGACGACGTCGTCGCTGGTGTACACGCGGAAGCGCCGGGTCCGGAACAGCCCGGACAGCCGGGTCGCCAGGTGCTGGTCGGGCATGGCCAGGACCGCGGCGGCGGCGTAGCCCTCGGCCACCTCGCGGGCGATGTTCGGCCCGGCCAGGATGCCCGCCGGGTGACCGGGCAGCAGCTCCTCGATGATCTGCGACATCCGCATGTTGGTGCCCTGCTCGAGGCCCTTGACCAGGGACACCACCGGCACCCACGGCCGCAGCTCCCTGCCCAGCTCGGTGAGCACGCCCCGGAAGCCGTGGGACGGCACCCCCATGACGACGACGTCGGCGGAGTTGGCGGCCTCGGCGAAGTCGGTGGTGGCGCGCAGCGTGTCGCTCAGGACGACGTCGTTGCCGAGGTATCGGCTGTTGCGGTGATTGTCGTTGATGTCCTTGGCGGTGGCCTCCGAGCGCACCCACTGCAGCGTCGGCGCGCGGCGCGCGCAGATGGACGCCACCGTGGTCCCCCACGAACCGCCACCGAGGACTACGACTCTGGGTTCGCGCTTGTCAGCTGCCATGGCGATCAGCGTATGCCCGCGCGGGTCTACCCGGCCAGCGCCGCGCGGTCGGGCACGCGGCCCAACACCATCGCCTCCTCGATGCGGTCGAACCGGTAATCGAGGGCGTCGGCGAGGTAGTTCTGCCGCACGTTCCACGGCCGCTTGGTGCCCGACTTGGGCAGCGCGTGCCCCGAGCGCTTCACGTAATTGGCCGCGATGTCCCAGGACGGTTTGACGTCCATCGGCTCGTCGCCGCGGTGCGGGTAGGCGTGCGTGTAGCCGTGGGAAGCCATGTGCGCCAGCAGTTTTGCCGTCGCCCGCGCGGTGATGTCTGCCCGCAGCGTCCACGAAGCGTTCGTGTAGCCCACACACCAGAACAGGTTCGGGACGTCTTCGAGCATGTGCGCCTTATAGACGAAGCGGTCACGGTGGTCGATCGCCACGCCGTCCACGCTGATGGCCGCCCCGCCCAAAGCCTGCAACTGCAGGCCGGTCGCGGTGACGATGATGTCGGCGTCGAGGTGCCCGCCGGATTCGAGCGCGATGCCGGTCTCGTCGAAGTGGTCGATGTGGTCGGTGACCACCTCGGCGCCGCCGTCGCTGAGGGCGTTGTAGAGGTCGGCGTCGGGGATCAGGCACATCCGCTGGTCCCACGGGTTGTAGCGCGGCTTGAAGTGGACGTCGACGGCGTAGCCGGGGGGCAGGCTGTTGATCGCCTTGCGTCGCAGCATCCGCCTCACCAGGCCCGGCGCCTTGCGGGAGAAGAAGAAGAACACCGCCTCCGTGAGCGCGCTGTACATCCGGATCACCAGGTGAGAGGGCTTGCGCGGCAGCAGTTTACGGGAGACCGCAGCCACCTTGCCGTACTTGGACGCCGAGATCAGATACGTCGGCGAGCGCTGCAGCATGGTCACTTTGCCGGCGCGTTCGGCCAGCGACGGGAGCAGCGTGACGGCGGTGGCACCGCTGCCGATGACGACGACCTTCTTGCCGCTGTAGTCGAGGTCCTCGGGCCAGTGCTGGGGATGGACGACGGTGCCGCCGAACCGTTCGATGCCGGGGAAGTCCGGGGTGTAGCCCTCGTCGTAGTTGTAGTAGCCGCTGGCGAAGAACACGAAGCGGCCGCGGTAGCTTCGTCGGGCACCGCCTTCTTCGTTGACGGTGACCGTCCAGGTGTCGGTGGACGAGTCCCAGTCCGCCGCGACGACATGGCTGTTGAACCGGATGTGACGGTCGATGCCGTACTTGTGCGCGGTCGCGGTCAGGTACTCGCGGATGTGTTCGCCGTCGGCCACGCCCTCCTTGCGGGTCCACGGCTCGAACGGAAACGACAGCGTGAAGATGCTGCTGTCGGAGCGGACCCCGGGATAGCGGAACAGGTCCCAGGTGCCGCCGATCTGCGCGCGCCGCTCCAGGATCGTGTAGGTCAGACCGCGGTTGCGCTCGGCGATGCGGTAGGCCGCGTCGATCCCGGAGATGCCCGCGCCGACGATGATGACGTCGAACTGGTCGTCCTGTGGACTCACGGTCATCGCGAACCTCGCTTACATCTGGGGTCTCATGATGCAGCCTAGATACTCGCCGGTGGGTCGGTTACAGCGGTTTCAGAAGAACATCCACGTGTAGCGGTGCGCACATGTCGATCAGCCACATTTGATCCGCGGCGCTGGCGAAGATGCGCGCGTGGGAGCTGTCCTGAGCGAACGCCCCCTTGGTCCCGCCGCATCTGTCGCCGAAGAAGACGTACGCCTTGGCGTTATTGCATAGTCGCGACATCCACACCATGCCGTCCACGCCGATCCCATGCGCGGCTTCGGCCCAGCGCACGGTGTCCGGATAGGTCGAGGCCGGGCTCGACGTCACGTCGTCGGCGGTGACCTGGAGGCGCCGCAATCCCATGCCGTGCAGGGCGGCGAGGCGAAGCTCGCGGGTGACCTTGATCAGGGCGAGCGCCGTGTGGGAGTACCTGTCGTAGGACAGCTCGCCCCCTTCGGGCGGTACGTTGTGCAATAGCGTTTCGGCGATCGCCGCCTCCTCGGTCTCCGCCGCGTACAAGATCGGTATCACCGGCTTACCGAAGAAGCCGAACCGGGTCGAAGCGCCGATACCAGGGTTGAACTCGGTAGGCGTGCGACTCGCCGTGAAGACGCGATACAGCAAATGTCCCGCGGGCAGTGTCTCGATGGCCGGGTCGAACGGGGTCGGCGGCCCTTTCACCACGAGATGGCCAAGTCCTCCGCAGCCACTGCGGCGACGCGGTCCGGGTCCTCGGTGAGGTGGTCTACCGGTCGATCCCCGTCGAAGTAGGTCGTCGGCGAGCACAGCCACTGCACGAGACCCGCCTCCGACCAGTCGTTGGCCTCCGCGATCTCGCGTAACCGGGGTATGACGGTGAGCGGCTGCCCGTCCGGTCCGAACTGGAACCCCGGATATGCGAGGTGGTTGCCCTGGCGCACGGCGAGCAACTGGTTGTTGCGTCGGGCGGTGGTGGCGAGGTTGCGCGGTGCGCGCGACCGCGACCCCATCCGTTTGCCGGCTTCGGTGCTGGTCAGCATGCCGAACTCGGCGGCGATTCGTGCGTAGAGGTTGTGTTCGGCTTGCACGGCCCGGGCGATAGCGGGCTCGGTGTACACGGCGACCGATGCGAGCGCGGCACCCACGGCTTGTGCGCTTTCGCGGATGCGCTCTGCTGCGGCCTCCAGGTCCTCAACAGTGGTCATGCAAGCGATTTTACATGCGTTTCGTGCATCTATACCGACTGCACGATCTGAACGTTACCGGTAGTTGACGAACTGCAGCGCCACGTCCAGGTCGGCCTGCTTGAGCATCGCGATGACGGCCTGCAGGTCGTCGCGCTTCTTGCTGGTGACGCGGACCTCGTCGCCCTGGATCTGGGTCTTGACGTTCTTGGGACCCTCGTCGCGGATCAGCTTGGTGATCTTCTTGGCGTTCTCGCTGCTGATGCCCTGCTTGAGGGTGCCGCTGACCCGGTAGGTCTTGCCGGAGGCCTGCGGTTCGCCGGCGTCGAACGCCTTCATCGAGATGTCGCGGCGGACCAGCTTCTCCTTGAAGACGTCGACGGCGGCCTTGACGCGCTCCTCGGTGGACGACGTCAGCTCGATCGCCTCGTCGCCCTTCCACGCGATCGTGGTGTCGGTGCCGCGGAAATCGAAGCGGGTGGCCAGCTCCTTGGCGGCTTGGTTGAGCGCGTTGTCGACCTCTTGGCGGTCGACCTTGCTGACGATGTCGAACGATGAGTCAGCCATGCGATCCGTCCCTTCATCCCGTTAGCCGTTTGTGCCTTGTCTACCCGCTCGTTGTAACCTGTCTGGCGGCAGGTTGCCCGAGCGGCCAATGGGAGCGGACTGTAAATCCGTCGGCTTACGCCTACACTGGTTCGAATCCAGTACCTGCCACCAAGGTGAGGGGCTTTTCGGCCCGCCGCCGCTTTTCCGATCGGGCGCAGTTGACTATTGAGCCATGCTCGTGTCCCGGCGACGGTCAGTCCGTGCTTCGCCACGTCACTCAGTAGGGGCTCACCGAGTTGTATCGGCCTGACGCTCACGCATCAGGGCGCGGGCGTTTCGCCAACGGAGAAAAGCGATCTCGGTGCGACTTGCGACGATGCCGCGAGATCGACCCGCTCCATCGCGCCGCGAAATGCCGAATTCACGGGCAGGGCGGCTTCGTGGTGGATCGGCGTCGCGGTTCTACGGTGCGGGCCGTCGATTTGAGATCCGAAGTCGTATTCGGGCGGATTGAGCAGCTGTGGCTCCCGGAAGGGGTCGTCCGGGCCCAACGGGTCGAAGTCGACGCTTACGACTTGGCTGCCGCCATAGCTGCTGGGCTCGATATCCACCAGCCGCGGCGGCCAGGCGGGGTCCGTATTCTTGCGGGCCGCGCCGCCGGGGCCCCTGCTGCCGGTGTCATCGTCGGGCGGAATCGGCACGTCCGGCGGGCGCACGTGCTGGCCCGTGCCGCCGGCGGCGGACTGGGCGGACGGCTGCGGGGCCGACGCCTGCGGGGCCGGCGTCTGCGGGGCCGGCGCCTGCGGTGATCCCGGTGCGGCCCCCGCCATCTGCTCGAGGTGCTGCCGCCACGCCGAGAGATAGCTGAACAATTGCTGCGTGTAGTCGCCCGGCGCGGGCGGCGTCGGCGCAACCGGTGCGGTGGGCGGCATGAACGGTACCGCGGGCGGCGTCATGAACGGCGCCGCGGGCGGCATGAACTGCCCTCCCGGCGGGATGAACGGCATCGCGGGCATCGGGGCGGTCGGGAACGGTTGTCCGGCCGTCATCGTCGTCCACTGTTCCAGCAGTTGTCGCCACGTCTGCAGATAGGCGAGCATCTGCTGGTTGTAATCGGTTGCGGGCATGAACATTTCCTGACCTCCAGCGGGTGGCGGGATAAACGACGGGGGGAGGGCGCAATCCAAGGGGTGCGGCAGCGACCGCTGGCAGTATTGCGAGTCGAGCGTGCGTAACACCCGGGTGTCGGCGGGCTCGCGGTTTTCGATGTCGAACACGTAGCAGTAGTCACCGGCCGGTGTCGGCATCCGAATCGGGCTCGACAGGCCCTGATCGAGGAAGCCGAAGGGAAAGTCCCAGTCGAGTGTGGTCTTCTTCCTGCGGTCGAGACCGCCGGACGCAACCCAGATGTAGTGGTCGAGGATGGCGTTGACGGCGTGGCGTCCCGACTCGCACGCAGACTCCATCGATGTGACCCGCGTGAAGGTCTTGTTCCACGTGCCCGCGAAGACCACCGAATTGTTGTGCACCTGATAGCCGCCGTGGCGGGCCTGCCAGACGTTGCGCTGCTCGAGATCTGCGAGCCACCAATCCTCCGGCGGTGCACTACTCCACGACGTCCCGTGCGGATTCCACGGGTCGCTGCTGGGGCGGTTGTTCCAGTCCCCGACGATGGGAACGAGGTACGGCGACTCGTTGCGAACCACGCGGCCCTGGCCCTGACCGGGTCCGGCGGCCATGATCAATCCGCGATCGAGCGCGTACCACGCGGGCCACGGCATGACCTCCTGCCCGACGGATCCGGGATTGCTGGTGAGCGCGGAAACGATCTGGCGCCACACCTCCGCGGCGATTTCGTCGGGGGTGCAATCGCGCGCCGCCTTGCCCAGGTGCGCGGAGGGAGTGTTGAAATCCCCGATGTCGACCGAGAGCACCGAGACGTGGCCGTCGCGGCCCAAAATCGGCTTCCTCTCCCACAATCCAGCCTGGTTGATCGACGACAGCGCCCAATCCGTGCCGGCGTACAGCATGTGTCCGCGGAGCAGCTGAAATTCCGTGTCGAAGTAGTACTGGATGCCGCACAGCGTTTGGAATCGGTCCCAGGGCACCCGTCCCGTCTCCGCCAACGAGTACGGATCCCGCCGCCGCGTGGGCCGGGTCGCGGCGGGCTGCAGCGGACCGTCGGGCGGGGGAGGAGAGGTGGCAAAACCGTCCAGCCCGGCCACGGTGCCGCCGGTACCCGCCGCGCGCAGCGCGGTGGTCATGTACTCGGCCGCGGGGGCGTCGACGGCGACGACCGTGTAGTCCGGGGTCACCCGCGTGCCGTCGGCCAACGTGATCCGCACGCGGGGCCGCAGATGGGGTGGCTGGGTCGGATCGGCGGTGAGCGGGTCGAGGCGGGTCGCCGCGTTGCGGACGAAGCACACCCCGAGCGCGACGAGGTGGCGGTACCAGTGGTCGAACCACGACTCGGTGGTGGGTCCGTTCAGTACCCCGTCGGCCTTGTTGTCGCGACGGTCCATGTTCAGGTACAGCTGCAGATCGGTGCTGAGGTTGGTGCGCGCGTCCCCCCAGACCGAGTCGAGAGCGACCAGAACCCTTGGCATCGAGCGCAACAGCTCGGTGCAGCGTGGCGAGTAGGAGAACCTGTTGGTTCCGGTCTGGTTGTCGTGTCCGACCAAGAAGTCGTAGGCGGACACGTTTTGCAGCTCCCGCGCGCGTCGCAGGGGACTGGTGACGAGGTAGCGCAGCAGCCTGCTCAGGTAGGTAGCGACGTCACTCGCTGTGAAGCCCAATGTCGTTATTTGACTGAGGATTCCGAGAAACTCGGCGGGGCTGCGTGGCAATTCGCGAGGAAAAACCAGCGACGGCTTGCCCCCGACGGTGGAGCCCTGGGTGACGACCCGCCGGACGTTGTCGTAGATGGTGCGCGGCGTAGGCGTCCAACATGCTGTGCCGTCGGCCGCGTGCGTGGGCTGGTAGACGGGGATGCGCTGGAACATGTCCCAGATGTGCAAGTAGAACGCCGGGAAGAAGCGGAAGCCATGTTCGCCCGCAACCGCTCGACGGGGGTCGTGAGGCCGGCCCCGCCGATCCGGGAACGGGCGCAGTTCGGCCTGGCTTCCGTCGCGCGTTCCCACCGTCGAGTACTGGGACGCGGCGAGGCCACCGAGCTTGACGGGTGGGTACGTTCCCGCCGGCGCGGTGTCCAGTCCGTTGCGCTCGTCCGATCGGGGCTCGTACACCGTGACGACGAACCCGCGCTCCGCGAGCTCGTGGGCGGCGGTGAGGCCGGCGATCCCGGCCCCGAGGACCGCCACGGTGGGGCGCCGGCCGCGGGACGCCGGCGTGCAGATTTGCTCGTTCATGGCGCCCCCGACCGCAACTCGGACAGCAGACCGGGCTGCGTGGACGCCCGGACCGCGGCGTGCACATATGCCAGCAGCGAGTCGTGCGCGCGCTGGACGTTGTCGAGGGAACCGTGAACCCCAACCGTGCCCGCCTCGGCCGCCGCGCCCAGCGTCACCCGGGCGTCGAGCAGGTCGAGGATGGTGACTCGTGACGTGGCGATCCGGACCCCGGGCGTCTGCGCCGCACCGTCGGATACGTGAAGCCGATCGCCGCCGCGAAGTGAGAACACCTCGCCGTCGACGTCGAGTTCGACCACCATGGGGCCGATCCGTGCGAGTAGCAAACGGTAACTTTCGGGCACCTCGTCCGCCAGGTGCTCGACCGAGCGCCGCAACAGCGACGAAATCCGTTCAGCCATGGAAAAACTCGAATACACCGGTACCGACGAACTGGAAGTCCTCACCCTTGACCGTGCCGCTTGCCCGGACGGTACCGTCTGCTTCGCAGAGCACGGTCGATCCGTCGAGGCACACTTCGCTCGGCTGCGCCAGACGGGCATAGGAACGCGCACGGAACTCGGCGTGCACCCGGTCGCCCGCCCGCGCCGCGGTGATGTCGAAGCGTTCCGGCACGCCGGGCGCCTCGCCGTCCAGCACTAGCCGCATCGGGGGCGGCAAGGTGCAGTCCGCCGGGCGGGCGAGCGGGCCGTCGGTTCGCGTCTGCACCGCCGCGTGCCGGAAGATCGCCGCGGGCTCGTCGTGGTGCCACACGTAGAGCGCCCGGGATAGGCAGCGCAGCCGGCTTCGGTCGGTCGTCTGCAGGAAGACCATCGACCACGGGTCCAAGTGGTCGGCGGGCAGAATGGTGCCCCACGTCCAGCCGAAGTCGCCTCCCCACCAGAACCGGCCCCAATTGTGGTCGTGATAGGCGAGGTCGCTTTCCATCCGGTGCTCGCGGCCGCCGATTCGTAGCCATCCTTCGGCGCGCAGCCTCGGTACGAAGAGCCAGCTGACCCGGCCATCGCCCAGTGGTTGGTTGCGGGCCACGAATGGCCGGCTGGCCGAGCTGAAGTGCAATTCGCCGTGAATGCCCTTGTCGGGCAGGCCGATTATTACGCGGTAGCCCTCGGGTAGCACGGTCATGCGGTTGTCACCGGCGGTCAGCTCACCCAGATCGGCCGAGACGTTCAGCGCACGGTCGTCGAAGCGCTCGATGGCACCGGTCCAGCTGTCGTCGTGAGCGATGACGATGACGCGTGGCGTGAGCCGGAATTCACCCGTGCCGGACGCTTCATTGGTGACACTGAAGTTGATCAAGAGCCGGAAGTCTCGCCCGTGAACGACGAAGTGGTGCCACTCCTTGAAACCCGGGGGCCGGGCACTGGCCAGCACCGGGGCGCGGAGGAAGTCGCTGCGCGCGAGCACTGCGCTCATCGCAGCCACCGTCGAGTCGAGGGGGCTGACGCCACTGGGTTCGCTCGTGCGGCAGCGGTATTGGCGAGTCGTTCGATCGCCGCACCGATGCTCGCCAGCCCGAGCAGGGCGTGCACGAAGTCGTCCGGGTCGCGGGAACTTCCGGATCGGTGGGCACCATCGGCGGCCAGGGTGTGGACCACCCCGGCCAGCCCGGCGAGGCCAAGCAGATAGCCGATGAAATCGGCCTGGTCGGCGAGGGCTTCGCGCGGATCGGTCAGCGTCATACGAACCCCTCGGGGCGCAGGCGATCCAGGACGGAATCGTCGAGACCGCCGCCGATGACGGCGTCGGCCACCAGTTCCGCCCAGGCGTCGGGACTGGCATTGGGCGCGGCGGGGCCGTCAAGGACGTTGAGGCTCACCATCTCCCAGACGCGCCGCAGGTTCTCCACCGCTTCGGACGCCACCAGCCCGTCGCGCAGGCGCGCCCCGCGGGGCGTGTCTGCGTAACGGCGGCCCTCGGCAACGAGCAGGTCGTGCAGCCCGCGGGCGGCCGCCGGGTTGCCCAGGACCGCACGCCGCGCGCCGAGAAGGAGGTCGAACACGGACCGCTCCTTCTGGCCGGCCTCGTCGGAAGGAGCGGGGTGCAACCCCGGCGCCTCCCGCTCGACGAGGTCGAGAGTGAGCTCGCGGATCCGCTCGAGCTCGGCCAGCATGCCGAGCAAGGCTTCGGGATGCCGGGGGGTCATCGGGTCCGCCCGTGCACGTAGTCCACGAGGTCGGCCAGCACGTCTCGGTGGCGGCTGGGTGGGAACCAGTCGAGACCTGCGAGCACGCTGGCCGCCTTCTGGGCATGCCCCGCGGCCACATCCCGCGCGTGCTTGAGCGAGCCGACGCGGCGCATCAATTCGTAAAGCCAATGAATATCGTTGAGGCTCTTGGATTCCGAGTGATGGTGCCCCCGCAGGCGAGCCTCGATCTCCATCCGGCCGGACTGGGACAGTTCGCCGCGGGCGGTGAGCCGATCGAGCAGTTGGGTCAGCCCCAACTCGCCGTCGGCGTCGGGCCGGCGCTTGGACAGGACCTGCACGGCGCGATCCCGGTCACCCGGTTCGGCGCACCGCAACGTGTGCAACAGCATCAGGGTTCGCTTGCCCTCCCACAGGTCGCCGCCGATCTCTTTGCCGTACTCCTCGGGATCTGCCCGCAGGTTCAGCAGGTCGTCGGTGATCTGAAAGGCCGCCCCGAGATGCCTGCCCAGGGACTCTAGTGGCGCCATCCTCGCGGGTCCGGCGCCGGCCGCGATCGCGCCGGCCTGCAGTGGTGTGATGAACGAGTACCAGCTGGTTTTGAGTTCCACCATCCTGAGGTAGTCGGCGTCCTCGAGCCGCCAGGCGTTCGACCGGACCCACTCGAGCTCGACGGCCTGGCCGTCGACGGTCAGCCGGGTCATCGTGGCGACGGCCCGCAGGATGCGTAGGGCGGCCCCGAGCCCTATGCGCTCGACGTTGTCGAGCAGGGGCTGCAATGACAGCGACAGCATGGCGTCGCCGACGTTGACGGCGATCGGGACGCCGTGGTCGATGTGCAACGTGGGTTTGCCTCGCCGCCACCAGGATTCGTCTTCGATGTCGTCGTGGATGAGAAATGCGTTGTGGTAGAGCTCGAGCGTCGCGGCGGTCGGCAGTATCGCCTCGAGATGACCGCCGAGACCGAGGCAGGTCGCGATGCTCAGTGTCGGCCGCAGCGCCTTTCCGCCGCGCAGCGGGTAGTCGAGGATCAGGTCATACAGACCGTTGGATCCGCGCTCGCCCGGGCCGTACAGCCGGTCGATCTCGCCGTCGCAGGCCTCCTTGCACAGCGCGAGATACTCGTCGAGCGGATTGCCGGCCGTCGGGTTGATACCGCCGCCGAGTCGGTCAGGCGTGGCTGATAGCAGCGAGGCCTGCAGCATCCGTGACCCTTGTCGCATAACGGATCCGGGCGTAGAGCTCGATTGCGGCCCCGGTGATTTCGCCGGCGACCTCCAGGCTGGGGAAAAGGCTGACCGCGAGGTCCACCGGTTCTTCGCCGGGCGACGCTTCCGCCGCCGCGCCGTGGGGGATCCGCCGCCGGCGGCCGATCACGAGCAAACGGGTCTTGGGATCGGGCGGGTCGACCGCTTCGGCCCGGTGTAGCGCGTTGATGTTCGCCACCTGCATCAGTTGCTGAAGGATGTTGACGTACCCACTGACGAACTCGTTGAGCTTCTTGAGCCCATCGGTGTTGGTGACCAGGCAGGACGGCGCCCGATACCCGGCATTTTCGATGGCCACCCGGGCGTCGAGCAGCGGATCTTGCAGGTCCTTGGGGGTGATGGTTGCTTTCGTGATGCTCGTCAACGTCGCCTTCCCATAGACATACGGGAGGACGTCGGCGTCGACCTGCTGGGCGAGGTCCTTCGCCGCCGCCATGACCGCGGTGAGGAGCGCGTCGGGGGTCGGCGCCATCGCCTGCGCGACTGAGATGTCGATCTTCGACGACTTGACTTGCAATTGCACAACACCCGGAGGCGAAAGGATGCCGTCGGAGACCCAGACCTGGCCGGGGTCACCGGTGTCCCAGTGCGGGATCGTCTGCCAGGCAATGCTGCACTGCGAGAACGTCTCTTTGACTGCCTGGTTGGCAACGGCCAACCGCTCAGCGTTCAGGTACATCGGTGGACCCTCCTGACTGTCGCCCAAATCATGGCAGACGAGGTCAGCAATGGAATAGCACTTTGCCGCAGATTTCCGGAATTGAGTAGTGCATTACTTGTTCGACAGCGCTATTTCCTGACCGGGGGTCATCTCCCCGCGAGCCATCGCACCGCAATGCGCCAGGTGCAGGGGCGCGACGGAGTCGTCGGGCAGCAACTGGCGGCACCGTTCGAAGGCGGCGCGCGCCGCGTCGACATCGCCCGCGTCGAACAGTGCGAAGGCTTCGTCGAAGGCGGGCTGCGCGGCGCGCTTCGCGGCGCGAACCGGAGCCGAATCCTCGTTATATACCTCGTAAATCGTCACCGGCCGGCGACGGTTGACCACCATGACGCGCTCCATGCGACGGACGTCGAACTGCTCCGGGCCCGCCAGGCGGGCGTGGGTCGCATCGGAAATGAGCAGGGCCGAGCCATAGCGTTTGTTGGTGCTCTCGATGCGCGCAGCCAGGTTCACCGCGTCGCCAATGATGGTGAGCACCATACGGTTCACCCCGCCGACGAGCCCGACCCCCACCGCGCCGGTATTGATACCGATCCCCGCCCGCAGCTCCTCGGAGCCGAGCGCCGTGCGCTCCCGGTTGTGCTCGCGCAAGGAACGCAGCATGGCCAATCCCGCCTGGACGGCATCGGATTCCGAGTCGAAGACGGCGACGATCTCGTCCCCGCGCACGTCCTGAATCATGCCGTTGTAACCGATGATCGGGAGCTCGACGGCCCGCAGAAAGCCCATCGCCAGATTGCTCGCTTCCGCGACGTCCATGTCCTCGAGCATGGTGGTGTAGCCCCGGATGTCGCTGATGAGCACCGTCATCTCGCGCTCGACCCGGTAACCGCTGCGGACGCGGCGAAGGTCGTCGATGTCGAGGATGCGCAGCAGTTCGTTGGGCACGAATCTCGATTGCACGTCCATGAGGGACTGCCGGTACTCGTCGGCGGCCCGCAGTCGTGCCTCGAGCTGAAAGTTCCACAGGGGCGCTGCGGCCTGGGCGCACAGGAAGACGACCGCGTGCTCGTGGTCGGCATCGAAGTGTCTGCCGGACTCGTCCTGCTCGGCGTAGATCACGCCAATTGTGCTGTCGTGCAGCCGTATTGGAACGACGAGGATCGCCGGCGCCCGGCCGTCGGCCGCGACGACGACAGGGGAGCCGGCGTCGATCACGCGGTGCACGATGTCCCTGTCGTAGGCCACCTCGGTCCATGGCCCGTCCACGATCGAGATGGCGCCGTGGTCGTTGACGGCCCGGACCGACAGATTGTCCGCCTCGCCGGTGATGAGCATGACGCGGCCCGCGCGGGTCGTGTCCGCGACGGAGCCCAGGATGATGTTGGCCAGGCCGTCGGCGGTTCGTGCCGCCGACAGCGCACGCAGCAGCTCGTGCGCGCCGACCGGGTCGATCCCGGCGGAACTCGTTTTGAGATCGCGTCTGAGCAGCCAGGGATGCTCCCGGGCGAGCCAGTCCGTGCGCACCGCAAAACCGAGGTTGAGCCAGCGCTGGTATGCCGACCGCAGCATGTGCTCGTGCAACGTCCGCCGTCCGGTATCGGCGTAGAGCGCGGCAGCCTCCTCATGGGCATATGCGCTGATTATGGAGAGCTGGTTTTCCTCGGCGAGTTCGATCGCCTGGTGCAGGGAGCGCTCCGCCTTGACACGATGCCCGCGCGCTCGATCCCAGGCTCCCTGGATCAGGGCATATGACGCCGCGTAGTTTTCCGGTGCGCCCGCCGCCCACTTGCGATGCGACGCCAGCGCCTGGCGCACGAAGCGGGCGGTCGAGCGGTCCCGCGGTGCGCACTGGATCATGCTGAGGGCGCCGATCAGGTAGATGAGTTGCGAGACCGCGGTGCCCGCCATCCCGCCGAGGTGCTCGATTGCATCTGCCGTGGCGGTAACCGCGCCAGCGTAGTCGCCGCAATAGAAGTGCAGGGCCTGCTGCCTGGCCGCGGCCGCGCTGAGGGCCACCTCGTCCCCCTCCCGGCGGGCAGCCGGCAGCACTTCTCGCTCGTCGAAACCGCTCTCGCCCGCGACGAGGAGAGGATCGGCGCTGCGGCCCATCAGGTTGAGGCAATACTGGTGCGTGCCCTGGCACAGCGCGCTGGGCACTGGCTGGGAACGAATGTGGGGAATCAGCGAACTGGCGAGGGCGTCGATTTCCGCCAATGGACGGCCCACCCAGATCGACTGGGCGAGCAGGGCCGCGACGAGAAATCCGGCGTATTCCTGGTCGCCTTGGTCGAGTGCCCCCTCGATGGCGTCACGGAGCTCGCCCAAGCCGTCGCGGATAGGGTGGCGCCAGTGGCGGATGAAGTTCAGATGCGTAAACAGCGTCTGCGGCCGCGCCTCCCCGAATTCCGGGCGCTCGGCGAGCCGCATGGCGACCTCGCCGAAGCGCTGGCCGCCCGCGTGATCGCCGACTATCACGCGGATGACTCCATAGCCGCTGATGACCAGCGGCGAGTACGGGGTGTGGCCGTGGGTCAACGTGAGATCGAGCTGCTTTTGTACGAACAACGGCATGAGGTTGGGCCGGACCAGGTACGACATATTGCGCAGCTCGAGAAGAATCCGGTGGATCTCGATGACCCGCTGGTCTTCGCAGTGCGGTAGCCGCAGCAGCCGCTCGGTGCTCCAGCGGCGAGTCGTCATCATCATCCGGACGATCGCGGCACCCATCCGTGGTTTGCCCGCGTCGCTCGGCACCCTTTCGCCGAGCTCATCGAGCGCCTGAAGCCCGATCTCGAGCGCCTCTTGCAGACGGTTGTCGGTGACCCGTCCCTTGAGCCGGAGGTACGCGACGCGCGCGCGGTCGGTGGGCTCGCGCAGGATGCCCCCGGCCTCGTCGAGCAACGCATTCAGTGCGGCCACGTCACAAACCAGCAGCGCGGCCTCCGCGGCGTCAAGCTGCAGCTCGCGGGTCAGGGTGAAGTGAGTGGTCCAGCGCCGGTCGCCGAGGAGGTCCAGAGCGTTCCGGCAGTACTCCAGCGACAGCGGGAAGGAGGCCTGCGCCTTCGCCTTTCGTGCCGCGCGCCGCAGCACCTCGACGAATCGGACGCGTTCGGCGTCGTCGGCCACCGCGCGGCCGCCGATGCCGACCTGGCGCGCGGCCTCGAACAACCTGTCGTCGCCGCGCTCGACGAGCCATCGCCCGAGCCGCAGGTGTGTCTCGCGTTGGGCGTCCTCGGGCAGGCCGTCCCGCGCTGCCTCGGCCACCCGGTCGTGGCTGAAGCGGTATCGGGCGTCGCGACTGATCGCATTGCTGATCCGCCTGCCGCCGCTGTCCACCGCCTCGAGCAGTCGAAGCTCCAGGCAGGCCCACAGCGCCTGCGCCGCCACGTCGGGCGGTTGCCCCGCGGCCGCCGTGGCGTCGTCGAGGTCGAACTCGCCGCCGATGCAGGCCAGCGAGCCCAGCACCGCGCGGTCGTTCGGGCGCAACTGGTCGAGGTAGCGGCCCAGGAATTCGGCGGCGGTCGCAGTGACCTCCATCGACGCGAGGACGCGCAGGTCCCAGCCGGGGCGTCCGCCCGCGGCGGGCGCGGTGAGCGCGCCTTCGCGTTGCGCGCGGTAGAAGAGCTGCCGAACCTGCAGCGGGTTGCCCCCGGTTCGGTGCTGGAACTCGGCGGCGACGTCACCCAGTTCCACGCCCCGGCCGGACACCGCGGCGAGCAGCTCCTCGACGTCCTCGGTCGACAGCGGTCCGAGTTCGATGCTGCGCGGATCCGTAGCGATGAGACCCGCTGCGCCCGCGTCGAATTCACCTGCGCGGTGGGCGCCCAGGACCAGCACGTTGCGTAGCGAGACCGTCAATAGTTCCGATAACAGCAGCAGCGTGTCGCGGTCGGCCCACTGCAGGTCGTCGAGCGCCAGCACCACGGGCCGATAGGACGCGGTATCGGACAACAGCCGGATGACGGCACGGTGCAGCCGTCGGCGGGCGTCGGCAGCGTCGACGTCTGTCGGCAACGGCGGGGCCTCCCCGAGTACGCGCGCCAGGTCGGGCACGAGTTGCCCGAGGATGCCGCCAATCGAGGACATCCCGGCGACGACATCCGCGCGCCAGCGTTCGTGTTCGGCCGGCCCGGTGGCTTCCATGGTGCGGACCAGCGAGCCGAGCGCATCTCCGATCGCCGAGTACGGCGCCGGCGCCCCGTCCCTGCATCGTCCGTAGGCAAACACGCAGTCGCGCCCGGCCACCTCGGCGCCGAACGCCTGAACGAGCGTCGACTTCCCAACTCCCGGCGCCCCGCTGAGCAGGACGCATTCCCCGCCGGCACGTCCCGCCGCTTCCACCGCGGCGCGGAGTTCGCTGAACTCCCGCCGTCGGTCGACCACTCGGCCGTCGAGGTCGACTACCGGAGCGGTCACATTGCTGGGTCCGCTGTGACGGGCGTCGTCCGCTGGACGGCGCTGCAATGGGATCGCGGGGTAAAGCCCGTGTACATGCCGAGTTCCCCTCTACCGGAACTGTCGATTCATCGTAGTGACCGGTTCGTGCGCGCGGAAGTTTGCTGATCCAGACGGCGCGTCGGGAAGGTTCATCGGCGGGGCCCGCGGGCAAACGACTTAGCTAGCCTTACTTGGTCCAGAGCCTGGTGGCGCGGACGCCGCCGTCGCACAAAGGAGGTCGTCGGGATGACCGAAACGACCACGCCGGTGCCCGACGCGGTCGACGCGTCGTCCGGATCGGTCTCGCGGCGCCGGTGGCTGCGCCGGGGCCTGCTGACGATCTGGGGCCCCGGGCTGGTCGTGATGCTGGCCGACACCGACGCGGGTTCGCTGATCACCGCGTCGCAATCCGGCGCCCAATGGGGCTATCGGATGGTCCTGCCGCAATTGATCTTGATGCCGATCCTTTATGTCGTGCAGGAGATGACGGTGCGGCTGGGCATCGTCACCGGGAAGGGACACGGCGCGCTGATCCGGGAACGGTTCGGCCGCTTCTGGGCGTGGGTTTCGGCGTTCACCCTGTTCGCGTCGGCGATCGGGGCGCTGCTGACCGAATTCGCCGGCGTCGCGGGGGTCGGGGAACTCTTCGGCGTCTCGCGCTGGGTCAGCATCCCGGTCGCGACCGCGGCGCTGCTGGCGCTGGCGCTGACCGGCAGCTACCGGCGGGTCGAACGCATCGGCCTCATCGTCGGCGCGGCCGAACTGGCCTTCCTGGTCGCCATGGTGATGTCGCGGCCCGAGCCCAAAGCCCTTGTGGAGGGCCTGAAGTCGATGCCACTGGGCGACTCGTCGTATCTGCTCCTGGTCGCGGCCAACGTCGGCGCCGTCATCATGCCGTGGATGGTCTTCTATCAGCAGGGCGCCGTCGTGGACAAGCACTTGTCGACGACCACGATCCGGCAGGCCCGCCACGACACCGCCGCCGGCGCCGTGCTGACCCAGCTGATCATGATCGCGGTCGTGGTCATCATGGCGGGGACGCTCGGCAAACACGGCGGCGGCGCGGCGCTGGAAACCGTCGGCCAGATCGCCGGCGCGCTCACCCCGTACCTCGGCCACGTCGGCGGCACCGTCCTGTTCGGCCTGGGCATGCTCGGCGCGGCGCTGGTCGCCGCGATCGTGGCCTCGCTCGCCGGGGCGTGGGGCCTCTCGGAGGTCTTCGGGTGGCGGCACACCCTCAACGAGCTGCCCAGCCGCTCGACCGCCAAGTTCTACCTCACCTACGGGCTGGCCCACGTCATCGGCGCCGTGCTGGTCCTGGCCAGCGTCGACCTGGTCAACCTGGCCGTCGACGTCGAGGTGATGAACGCGCTGCTGCTGCCGATCGTGCTGGGGCTGCTGCTGGCGCTGGAGGCCCGCGCGCTTCCCGAGGAATGGCGCATGCGCGGGCTGCACAAATACATCGCGCGCACCCTGTGCGTCGTCGTCATCGCCTTCGGGCTCTACATGGTTCCGCAGGCCCTCGGCCTGGTCTGAGCCCGGCCTAGAACCAGGGCCCGGGAAAGCGGCCGTCCTGGTCTTGGACCACCACGATGTCCTTGCAGTCGCCGCCGGCCGCGTTCTCACCGCGGCACACCAGCGTCCAGCCGGATATCCGGGCGAAGGGCCGCACCGACCAGGCCGTCGAGACCGGCTCGGTGGCGGGCAATGCGAGGACGGCGAACGTATTGGGAGTGTGCGTGATGTAGAGGTGGTCTTCGAAGAACGCCAGTTTGGCGATCGACATCTGCCGCGCGTCGGCGCGCGTCTTCAACAAATCCCAGTGCTGGGTGCGCAGATTCCACACCCCGAATCCGAACTGCGAACTCTGCGCGTTGCGGCCGTCGACGAACAGTTTTCCGTCCGACAGTGTCGCCGCCAGCCCGTCACCGGAAATCCGGTCCGAATCTCCGACTTTGACAAGGGATTTGGCGTTGAGATCGTAGAACGACGTCGACATCACCGGTGGGTTGCCCGCATCCCGGCGCGTGATTTTCACCAGTTTGTCCGAACCGTCGGACAATTCGGCGTCGACGGCCGCGATGTCGTTGTCCTGATGGATCACTTCCCCGTCCGGCCGGCGCAGCTCCACTCCGGCGGTCCGTGGAAAGGCAAGGACGTTTTGCCACACCTGGCCGGGCTGCGGGTCGCCCCACGTCGACGAAAGGTCGCTGCCGGAAAGGATTACGGTCCGTGGCGGCGACGCCTCGCCGTGTCCGTCGGTGAAGGCGTCGATCCACGCCACGCCGGACGCGGTCGAGGCGAGCTGCCATCTGGTCGGTGCGGTCGGCTTCAGGTCGGGGGTCGGCGGTTGCAGCTCTTTGGTTGCCAGCGGCTGGCTCGTCTTGAGGTCGAAAGCGTATGCGGTGGTCGCTTTCTCGGTGGTCAGGACGTAGACGACGCGCATGTCGTCGACCGCGCCCGCCAATGCGCACATGGCACCGATTGTCCGCTCGCCGGCCGGCGGCATGGGAACGCCCGGCGCCACGTATTGCCCGGTTTTGGTGTCGAATACCTTCGGCCGGATGTCCTCGAGCGCCGAGGCGCCCTGGGCGAATTTCGCCGGGCACCCGAAGTACGCCGTTCCGCCAAAGGTTTTCCAGTCCTTCTGCAGCGGCCCGGTCATCGGAGGAGGTGGGGGCGCCGAGGTGGTGGCGGTGGTGGTCTTGGCGATGGAGGTTGTCGGCGTGGCCGGGGGCGGCCCCACGGTCTCCGAACAGGACGCGACGACGAGAGCGACCCCCGCGATCAGGGCGAGCCTGGGTGTGGACACGTGAAACCCCCGTTAAGTTCGTGCAACCAACGAGCGTAAGGCGGGTCCGCGGCGAGCGCGACCCGAGGCGATTGTGGTCGTCTTCTCCGAGTTTCCACTGATGTTTGATGCTGCGGGCCGCCCCATGCTGGCTAGCATGAGCCCGACGGACCCCTGCGTGGACGCGACACCGCTGACCTGGAGTGACCTGGGCGTGAATGAGCTGCCGACCGGCACGGTGACGCTGCTGCTCGCCGACATCGAAGGCTCGACACGACTCTGGGAGGCCGTGCCCGAGGAGATGGCCGGGGCCGTCACCCGCCTGGATCGCACGTTGACCGACCTCGTCGCCCGCCATCACGGCGTCCGGCCGGTCGAACAAGGAGAAGGCGACAGCTTCGTGATCGCCTTCAATCGCGCCGGCGATGCGGTGGCCTGCGCCCTGGACCTGCAGCTCGCTCCGCTGCTTCCGATCCGGCTACGCATCGGCCTGCATACCGGCGACGTTCAGCTCCGCGACGAGGGCAACTACATCGGACCCGCGATCAACCGGACCGGCCGGCTGCGCGACCTGGCCCACGGGGGCCAGACGGTGCTCTCGGGCATCACCGAGGCGATCGTCGTCGACAGCCTGCCGCCGGGCGCCTGGCTGACCGATCTGGGGGCATATCAGCTCCGTGATCTGCCTCGCCCGGAGCGAGTGGTGCAGCTGTGCCATGCGGATCTCAATAACGAATTTCCGCCGCTGTGTACACCGGAAGCTGTTGCCACGCACAATGCTCCGGTTCACCTAACGAGCTTCATCGGCCGCGTCGAACAGCTGGCCGAGGTGCGCCAGACCCTCGCCACGAACCGGTTGGTGACCCTGACGGGCGCCGGCGGCGTCGGGAAAACGCGGTTGGCGGTAGAGGTCGCGGGCGCGGTGGCCGGTGAGCTCGACGGTGGGGTGTGGTTCGTCGACCTGGCACCCATCGCCGAACCCGACCTCGTCGCGATCGCTGTCGCGCGCGCGTTGGGCCTGCCCGACCAGCCGGGACGGTCCACCCTGGAGACGCTGTTGGGATTCATCGGCGAGCGTCGGATGCTGGTGGTCGCGGACAACTGCGAACATCTCCTGGACGCCACGGCGGCGCTGGCCGAGGCGCTGCTGAGCGCCTGCGGCGGTTTGCGACTGATGGTGACCAGCCGCGAGCCCATCGGGGTGGCCGGCGAGGTCACGTGGCGGGTGCCCTCGCTGTCGCTGGCCGACGAGGCGGTCGAATTGTTCGTCGATCGCGCCCGCCTCGCCCGGCCCGATTTCGACGCCGCCGACGCGCCCGATGCGGTAGCCGAGATTTGCCGTCGACTCGACGGAATGCCATTGGCTATCGAACTCGCGGCGGCGCGCGTGCGGGCGCTATCGCTCGGCGAGATCCGCGACGGCCTGCAGGATCGCTTCCGCCTCCTTACCGGCAGCAATCGAATCGCCGTGCGAAGGCAACAGACGTTGCACGCGTCGGTGGAATGGTCACACGCGTTGTTGACCGAACCGGAGCGGGTGCTGCTTCGTCGGTTGGCGGTGTTCGTCGGTGGCTTCGATCTGGACTCCGCGCGATCGGTGGCAGGCGGCGGCAACATCGAGAGCTATCAGGTGCTCGATCAGATCACGCTGCTCGTGGACAAGTCACTGATCGTGGCCGAAAACACAAGTAGCGCAACGCGATACAGAATGCTGGAGACCGTACGTCAGTATGCGCTGGAAAAGCTCGGCGAATCGGGCGAGGGCGACGATGTGCGGGCCCGGCACCGCGATCACTACCTGGCGGTGGCGGGTGTGCTGGAGAATCCGGCCGAGGCGAGCGATGACCAGCAGATCGAACGGGTGGAAGCCGAGATCGACAATCTGCGGGCCGCGTTCGGCTGGAGCCTCGATCGGGGCGACACCGAAAGCGCACTGCGCCTGGCCTCGCTGCTGCTTCCGTTCTGGTTGATGCGGGGTCGCATCCATGAAGCGCTCGTGGGTTGGTTCGACGCCGCGCTCGGCAAGAGTGACCACCGGGCGCCGCCGGCGGTCGAGGCGCGCGCGCTGGCCGACCGGGCGCTGCTCAACACCTGGGGGATCGGCGCCGACAGTGCGGACTGGGCCGAACAGGCCCTCGCCCTGGCGCGCGAGATCGGCGATCCCGCTCTGCTGGCACGAGCGCTCACCGCGTGCGGGGTGATGACCGCCTACCGCGGAGATGCGCAACCACACTATTTCGACGAGGCCATGGAATTGGCCCGTCCGCTGGGTGACAAGTGGACGATGACCCAGATCTTGGGCTGGCAGACGAATTTGGCCTTCATGACCGGTGATCCGTTAGCGACTCGCGAGGCGGGGGAGGAAGGACGCCGGTTGGCGACCGCGGTGAACGACCGCTTTACCGCGCGCCAGTGCGGCAACTGGCTCGGCTGGGCACAAGCGGTCACCGGGGATCCGGCGGGCAGCGTCGCGTCGCTACGAGCCGTGGAGCGTGACGCGGAGACCGGACATGACGCGGTTTGGTGGACCGTCAGTCGGACCTTCCGCGGAATGATGGTGTCCTATCAGGGCGATACCGATGCGGTGCCGGACATCTTGGACGCGCCCATGGAGATCCTCGCCGAACTCGGCGACCTCTGGCTGGGGAACGCGCACGGTGTTCGCGCCGTCGCCGCGCTGGCGGCAGGAGACTTCTCTGAAGCTGCGAAGGCCAGCGCCGCCGCGTGGGAATGCTTGAGTGACAACCCATTACACCTGCAGATGCATATCTATCTGCGGGCCGAGGCGGCGCTGGCGAGCGGCGATGTGGCCGAAGGGCGGCGCTGGGCCGACGAGGCGGCCGCTACGAGTCTGGGCTGGCATCGGGTGCTGTCCTTGACGACCCGCGCCCGGGTGGCGATCGCGCAGGGCGACACCGAACGGGCGGAACGCGACGCCCACGATGCGCTGGCATTGACCACCGGTTTGAGTGCGCTCCTAGGCGTTCCCGGCATCATGGAGCTCTTGGCGATCCTGGCGGCTGATGTCGAGCGCCACCGCGATGCGGCCCGACTGTTGGGCGCGGCCGACGCGCTGCGGGGACGCATAGGTTCAGTCCGGTTCAAAGTGCATCAGGCCGATTTCGACAACCCTGTCGCGCGGCTCCGTGAAGCGCTCGGCGACAACGAGTTCGAGGCCGCCTGGGCCGAGGGTGCGGCGTTGTCCGCCGAGGAGGCGATCGCGTTCGCGCAGCGGGGCCGCGGCGAACGGCGGCGACCGGCCAGCGGATGGGAGTCGCTCACCCCGACGGAGCGCGCCGTCGTCGGTCTGGTGAGTGAGGGCTTGGCCAACAAGGCCATTGCCGCAAGGCTTTTCATCTCGCTGCGGACGGTGGAAAGCCACTTGAGCCACGTCTACGCCAAGCTGGGCTTGACGTCCCGGGTGCAGCTCGCCCAAGAGGCGGCGCGTCATATCTGACCCACCCGTGGTAGACCGATAGCCATGAGCAGTCTGGCCGAAGAGACCCGCTGGATGGACGCCACGGACCAGGCGGCGCTGGTGGCCAAGGGCGAGGTCACGCCGGGCGAACTGCTCGAGGCGGCGATCGAACGGATCGAGCGCTCGAACCCGGCCCTCAACGCGATCGTCATCGAATGGTTCGACCACGCCCGATCGGTGGCCGCCGACCCCGGCCTGCCCGCCGGCCCGTTTCGCGGCGTGCCGTTCCTGCTCAAAGACCTCTACACGAGCTTCGCCGGTCAAACGCTGTCGAACGGCAACGTCGCGCTGAAAGAGGCGGCCAAGATCGACACCGCCGACACCACTTTGGTGGCCCGGTTCAAGGCCGCCGGGCTGGTAATCGCCGGGCGGACCAACAGCCCCGAGATGGGCAGCCTGCCGACCACGCAGCCCCTGGCCTGGGGGCCGACGCGCAACCCGTGGGCGCTGGATCGCACGCCCGGCGGTTCCAGCGGCGGCGCCGCGGCCGCCGTGGCCGCCGGGATGGTGCCGTTCGCAAACGCCTCCGACGGCGGCGGCAGCATCCGGATCCCCGCGTCGTGCTGCGGGCTGGTGGGCCTCAAGCCCAGCCAGGGCAGGATCACGGTCGGCCCCGTGCGCGCCGAGACCGGGCTGGGCGTCGAGCTGTGCGTCAGCCGCACCGTGCGCGACACCGCGGGCCTGCTCGACGCGGTTCGCGGTCCCGGGGTCGGCGACTCCGTCATCGCGCCGGCGCCGCAGCGGCCTTACACCGCCGAGCTCGGCGCCGACCCGGGCCGGTTGCGGATCGGGCTGCTCGACGTGCACCCTCGCGGCGAATTCCTGCACGACGACTGCGTCGCCGCGGTGCGCGCCGCGGCGTCGATGCTGGAGGGCCTCGGCCACATCGTCGAACCGGCGTGGCCGGCCTGCCTCGCCGACACGTCGTTGGTCCAGAAGTTCATGGCGCTGTGGGCGACGCAGATGGCAATGGCGGCACGGGGATTCGGCGAGACCCTCGGACGCGACATGACCGCCGACGACATCGAGCCGGTGAACTGGGTCCTCGTCCAGCAGGCGCAGCGGTTGACCGCGGTGGACTACGCGACGGCCCAGGCGGCGGGCTGGGCCTTCCGGCGGGCGCTGCAGCAGTGGTGGGCCGACGGCTGGGACCTGTTGCTGACGCCGACGCTGGCCGAACCGCCGCTGCCGCTGACCGAATTCGAGAACGATCCCGAGCAGCCGACCGCGCCCATGCGGCGCGCCGGCCGGTTCGCGGTGTTCACGCCGCCGTTCAACATGAGCGGCCAGCCGGCGATCAGCCTGCCCCTGCACCGCAATGCCGAGGGCCTTCCGATCGGTGTCCAGCTGGCCGCCGCCTACGGGCGCGAGGACGTGCTGATTCGCGTTGCGGCGCAACTGGAATCGGCCCACCCCTGGGCGTCGCACCACCCGCCGATCCGCTGAGCGCTCTCACGTCCCGCGCAGGGCCGCCCGCACGTGTCCGCGCGCCCGCTCGAGCCGGGCGGCGGCCTCGGCCGCATCGACGCCCGCGAGCAGCGCGACGATCGCGGTCTTGGCATGCCCGCCCGCCGCCGCGAGCGCGGCCGTCGCGGTCTCCTCGTCGACGCCGGCCGCATCGCGGACGATCCGCACCGCGCGGCGGCGCAGCTTCGCATTGGTCGCGCACACGTCGACCATGAGTGGTCCAAAGGCCTTGCCGAGCGCGATCATCACACTCGTCGACAGCGCGTTGAGCGCGACCTTCTGGGCCGTCCCGGCGGTCAGGCGCGTGGAGCCGGCGAGCACCTCTGGGCCGGTCAGCAGCTCGATCACGACGTCGGCCGACGCCTCACCGGCCCGGTTGTTGACGATCGCGACGGTCAGCGCGCCGGCCGCGCGCGCGTGCGCGAGCGCCCCGAGCACGTACGGCGTGCGACCCGACGCGCTGATCCCGACGAGCGCGTCGGCGGCGGTCAGGCCGGCGAGATCGGCGGGATCGAACCCGTCCTCCGCGCCCTCGATCGCCGCGGTCAGCGCCGTTGGCCCGCCGGCGATCACGCCGCGCACCAGGTCGGTGCCGAACGTCGGAGCGCACTCGGCCGCATCGAGCACGCCCAGGCGTCCGGGGGTGCCGGCGCCGGCGTAGATCAGGCGGCCGCCGCGCTCGAGCCGCGCGGCGATCGCCTCGGCCGCCGCCGCGATCCCGGGCACCGCGGCCACCACCGCGCCGTGCGCCTCGCCCTCGGCCGCGACCAGCAGCGCAACGAGCTCGGCGATGGGCCGGGTGTCGAGGTCGTCCAAGTCCGGCCGGGACGCTTCGGTGGCGAGCGCGTCGAGCCGGTGCGGGGCGGCAGCGGCCCGCACGCGGATCAGGTGTGGTTCGTGGACCGCCCCCAGGCGCAGCGCGCCGTCGAGCGCGTCACCGGCGGCCGGGACGAGGTCGAGGTGACCGCGTAGCGCGTCGATGCCCGCGAGGCCGCCGACCATGGCCACCGGCCCACCACCCGCCGCGCGAACCGTCGCGGCAAGCGCCTCGGCGGCGGCGCGGACAATCGCCGACGCCTCGGTGTCACCTTGCGCGGCAAGCACATCGGGCGCGAAGGACGCCAGCGCCGCGGCGCTGGTGAGCTGCGCGGGCCAGGTTCGCGGCGGGCCGAAGCGGGCCCGGGCCGCGTCGAGCAGCGCGGTGGCCGGCCCGCGGCCGTCGTGGGCCCGCAGCGCCGCGCGCAGCCCGGCGGCCCCGATCCACGCGCCGCCGCCCTCGTCGCCCAGGCACGGGCCCCAGCCGTCGGCGGCGCGCAGCGCACCGTCGGCGTCGATCGCGAGCGCCACCACGCCGGTGCCCGCGATCAGCACGACGCCCGGCCCGCCATCGAATGCGCCCGCGTGCGCGAGCACGGCGTCGCCGGTGACGGTTACGCGCGTGGCGTGCAGGGAGGCCAGCAGCGCCTCGCCCACTGCGCGGGCGGCTTTCGGTGCGGCCAGCGCCCCGGCGGCACCCACGATCACCTCGTCTGCCGGGCCGAGCCCGCGCGCCACGGCCACGATCGCCGCCTCGGCGGCGCGCACCCCGCCCGGCGCCGCGAGCCCCGGTGCGCCCGGCCCCTGCGCCCGCTGCCCGCCCGCCGCGGCCCGGCAGGACGTCTTGCCGAGGTCGACGGCGAGGATCATCGCGGCTCGCCACCCGTGGCGAGCAGACAGAGAATCGCACGGATCCGCCTGCGGCAGTGCGATTCTCTGTCTGCTCGCGGTGGTAAGGAGCGCACCTGACTAGGTGTCGAACTCGATGGGCAGGCTCATCGGGCCGCTGAGGCTCACCATCGGCTTCCACGGAACCGGGCCCGCGGTGCGCGGGTTCAGCAGCCGGCTCGCGATGACGTTCAGCGCTTCGGCCAACTCGCGCCGGGCCAGGTTGGCGCCCAGGCAGTAGTGCACGCCGCCGCCGAACGTCAGGATCGGCGGCGCGCCCTCGCGGGTGATGTCGACGCGGTCCGGGTCGTCGTAGACGGCCGGATCGCGGTTGGCCGCAGCGGTATTCACCAGCACCGAGGTGCCGGCGGGAAAGAAGTATCCATCGAGCTCGGCGTCCTCGGCGACCAGGCGCAGTGTGCCGCACGCGATCGGCGAGTGGCGCATGGTCTCCTCGACCGCGCGCATCGCCAGCTCGGGTCGCGCCTTGAGTAATGCCCACTGCTCCGGGTGCTCGCACAGGACGTGCACCGAGGCGGCTACCTGGTTGCGGGTGGTGTCCGTGCCCGCCAGCAGCAGCCCGCCCGCCATCATGCGCAGCTCGGCGGCGCTGAGCCGGTCGCCGTCCTCCTCGGCCCGGATGAGGTCCGACAGCAGGTCGTCGGTGAGGCTGTGCCGGCGCCGGGCGACCATGTCGTCGACGTAGTCGTCGAGTTCGCGCCAGGCACGCATGACGACCGGCTCGACCTCGCGCAGGTCAACCGTGAAGCTGAACGCCTTGAAGACGTCATCGGCCCATAAGGAAAACCGCTCCCAATCCTCGCGGGGCGCACCGAGCAGCGCGCAGATGATCGGGACCGGGTAGGGGCGGGCGAGATCGGTGACGACGTCGCAGCGCCCCGCGTCGGCCACCCGATCCACCAGCTCGTTCATCACGGCGGCCATGGTGTCGTGCAGGCGCATCGTGGCCCGGGGCGTGAATGCCTTGGACGCCAGGCTGCGCACCCGATGGTGGGCTTCGCCCTCCATGCACAGGAGGCTGTTGACCACCTTGTCCCACAGCGGCCCCGAATCGATGCCCTGGGTGAGCATGTTCAGCCCGGGCGGGATCTGGAACCGGGGATCGCGCAGCACGGAACGCACCAGGTGGTAGGAGAGCACCTCGGGGCCGAACGGGCCCATCGCGACGGGAGCCTGCCGCTGGGCCGCCTGCAGGCGGGGGTAGACCTCCGCGGGAGATTCCTCGGCGTCGTATGCGAGCGTCGGTATCTCGGCATCGAAAACGCTTGTGGGAGTGGCACTGACGGTCATGACGGACCCCTGCCTGGTGCAGCGCGAGCCCTCAGCTCGCGACGACTTTCGCTCAATGTATGGCCAGGGTGCACGCGTGTCAACGACATGGAAACGTATGGCCTGGTTCACTCGGTGGCGCGCAGCCGCACCATCCGGGTCGTCGAACTCTCGTCCAGCTCGACGACGTCGGAGCGCGAACGCAGGAAATCGCTGAACGACTTGAATCCCAAGGACTTTTCGCTGAACGACGGGTCCATCCGCTTCATCTGCGCCTTGACCGCGGAGTTGTGCAGCCAGTCGATGTCGTCCTTCTCCAGGCCGATCTGCAGCGCGCGGGTCAGCAGCGCGGTGGCGGTGGCCTGTGGGTCGGGCGTCTCCTCCGGCTCCTCGCGCTTGGCCTTCGAGCGCCCGGTCCGCTTGTTCGGCTGGGCTGTCTCGCCGTCGGATTCGGGGACGAACACCGGAACCCCCGGCAGCGCGTCGTAAATGACGAAGTCGTCGCAGGCCGCGGCCAGCGCGCGGCTCGACGAGCCGGCCACCCCGATGCCCACCACGTACCGGCCGAGCCTCTTGCAGCGCTGCGCCAGCGCGATGTAGTCGGAGTCGCCCGCCACGACCACCACGTGGGTCAGGTCCGGCAGCCGGAACATGTCCTCGACCGCGTCGACCGCCAGCCGGATGTCGGCGCCGTTCTTGCCGTAGGCCGCCGCCGGAAACAGTTGCACCAGATCGACCGCGCGGGCCACCAGTTGCCCGCGATACCCGGCGTTGACGTCCGCCGACCAGTCCGCGTACGCGCGGGTGAGCACCAGCGTCCCGAACGACGACGCGAAGTCGATGATCGCGCCGACGTCGACCGTGGCCCGCGCCAGCCGCTCGGGGTGCTGCTCGAGCCCGTTGGACTTGTCGCGCTGAAACGAGTTGCGCCCGTTCACCTGGTCGTACCGCGAGATCACGATGTTGTCGAAGTCGAGGTAGACGGCCACGCGCGCCGCACCTGGTTCGGTCATGTCTGCCAATCTATATGCCGTTATATGCCGTAATCGGGTAATTCGAAGTCGTCGAGCACGGTGCCGGCGAAAAGCCGTGCCAGCGGCTCAAAGTTCATGGTGCGCATCGCCAGGATGCGAAACCGCAGCCCGAGGGCGGTCCTGGTGGCGAAGAACGGAATGTTTTTCTCGGCACCGGATTGCTTGCTCTGGATGAAGGGACGCAGGCGCCGCTCGTAGGCCTCGAAGGCCCGGCGGTGATCGTCGCCGGCCCGGGCCAGTTCACCGGCCAGCACGTAGGCCTCGGTGATCGCCAGGCCGGTGCCCTCGCCGCCGAGCAGCGAAATGCAGCCGGCTGCATCGCCGATCAGCAGCACCCGGCCGTGCGACCAGCGGTCCATGCGGATCTGGCTGACGACGTCGAAGTACAGGCCGTCGGCGGAAGGGAGGTCGTCGAGCGTCGCCAGGATCTCGCGGCTTTCCCAGCCGACGTCGCGGAACTCGCTGCGCAACTGGTCTTTTGGTGACAGGCCTACGTCGCCATGGTCCCCGCGAAAGATGAACAGAAACATGGTGCGGTCGTCGCGCAGCGCGCAGCGCGACAGCTGATGGCCCGGCGTGGCGTAGGTGACGTAGACCAGCTCGTCGCGGGGCCGGTAGCCGTCGACGACGCAGGCCGCGACCTTGCAGCCCAGATAGTGCTCGTAGTCGCGTTCGGGCCCGAAGGCCAGGCGACGCACGGCGGAGTGCAGTCCGTCGGCGCCGACGAGCAGGTCGAAATCGCGTGGCGTGCCGCGTTCGAAGCCGAGCCGAACACCGTCGTGGTGCTCAGCGATGCCGGCGATGCTGTCACCGAAGATCGTTTCGACCTTGTCCTCGATCGTGGCGTAGATCGCGGCGGCCAGATCGCCGCGGGGCAGGCTGGTGAAGTCGTGGCCGAGTATGCGGCGAAAGACCTTGACGTCCACGTCCGCCTTGACCTCGCCGCGGGAGCCGACGGAGTGCAGCCGCTGGATCTCGTATCCGGCGGCGCGGACCGCGTCTTCGATGCCCATGCGCTTGGCCACCTGGTAGCCGACGCCCCAGAAGTCGATCATGTAGCCGCCGGTGCGGAAGCTCGGCGCCTTCTCGATCAGCGTCGGGGTGTGGCCGGTGCGGTGCAGCCAGTGGGCCAGCGCCGCTCCGGCGACGCCGGCACCGCTGATCGCGATCCGCATTGCGCTAGCGCGTCACGGGGTTCGCGCCCCGTAGTCGACCCGCCAGTGCTTGATGCCGTTGATGAACGACGACCGCAGCCGCTCGGGATCGCCCACCGACGTCAGGTCGGGGAGGCCATCGGCGATGGCGTTGAACATCAGGTCGACCGTCATCCGCGCGAGGTTGGCGCCGATGCAGTAATGCGCGCCCGTGCCACCGAATCCGAGGTGCGGGTTCGGGCTGCGCAGGACGTCGAAGGTGTACGGATCGTCGAAGACCTCTTCGTCGAAGTTGGCCGACCGGTAGAACAGAACCACCCGCTGGCCCTTGCTGATTCGCACGCCGCCGAGCTCTGTGTCCTGCAGCGCGGTGCGCTGGAAAGCGGTGATCGGCGTGGCCCAGCGAATGATCTCGTCGGCGGCGGTCTTGGGCCGGCGCGACCGGAACAACTCCCACTGTGCCGGGTATTCGGTGAAGGCCATCATGCCCTGTGTGATCGAGTTGCGGGTGGTCTCGTTGCCGGCGACGGCCAGCGTCACCACGAACATGCCGAACTCGGCCTCCGACAGGCACTGACCCTCGGCGTCGGCCTGCACCAGCGTCGTGACGATGTCGGGACCGGGGTCCTCCCGCTTGCGGGCCGCCAATTGCATGGCGTACCACATCAATTCGCCGGCCGAGGTCAGCGAGTCGTTGCCGGCGAACTCCGGGTCGTCGGTGCCGATCATGTTGTTGGTCCAGTCGAACAGCTTGAGGTAGTCCTCCTGTGGCACGCCGAGCAGGCCGGCGATGGCCTGTAGCGGCAATTCGCAGGCCACCTGGCGGACGAAGTCACCCGAGCCGGACGCCGCGGCCTCGGTCACTATGCGCCGCGCGCGCTCGGAAAGATCGGCGCGCAACTGCTCGACGGCGCGCGGCGTGAAGGCCCGCGAGACGATCTTGCGCAGCCGGCTGTGCTCGGGATCGTCCATCATGATCATCGAGGCCCGCCCGGCCTCGATCTGGCCGGTCGCCACGTCTTCCCGGTAGCGCGGGACGATCGACTTCGCCGCCGACGAGAAGACATCGCTGCGCAGCGAGACGTCGCGGATGTCGCGGTGCTTGGTCACCGCCCAGTAGCCGCCGTCACCGAACCCGCCCTGGCCGGGCGGCTGCTCGTTCCACCAGACCGGTGCCGTTGCGCGCAACTCGGCCAGCTCGTGCACCGGAAGCCCGTGGGCGTAGATGTCGGGATCGGTGAAGTCGAAGCCGGGCGGGAGGTTCGGGGCGGCCATGGGATTTCTCCTCAGCTTGGCTTCCGGGCGCTAGGGAGATGGTAGCCCCGCCGACGTGGGGGACAATCGCCTCATGCTCTTGATGCCGGGGTGGGTCTGGCGCGGTGGTCCCGTGTACCGAGCGGTATTCGCGGGCGTTCCGGTCGGTGTGGTCCTGGCCGCCTTGGTATTCGCCGAATCCGGGGTGATGCCGGGCGCCCTGATCGCGTTCCTGGTGATCAGCGTGTTCAGCGGCGTCACCGTGGCTCGACAAATGGGCCGGGCGTGGCCGGCGGGAACCGACCTTCGTCCCGACGAACGCGTCGCGGTCATTTCCGCGGTGCGCCGCGGTCAGCACGTCGCCGAGGCGCGACTGGCGCCGGCGGCCATCGAGTATGCCGGCGCCTTGCGCGAAGCGGGCGCGAAAGCGGGCCGTGGACAGTGGATGGTGTGGCTGGGTGGCGCGGCGGTTCTGGTCCTTGCGGTGATCGACAGCTTCTACGCGACGGCCCGGGTCGCCGCCGTTTCCTGGCTGATCGTCGTCTTCTTCGCTGTCGAAATCCTTTGGTGGCCGCGGGCGCTGGAGCGGCTGCTGGACAACGCCGGGCGCGCCGAAGAATCAGCCCGTCAGGCCTTGAGCGACGTCGACGACGTGTGAGTCTCAGCGCGCCGCCGGGGCGCGCACGTTGAGGCTGTCGCGAACGCCGAGGATGGCGGCCGCGGTGACGATCGCCCGCTCGATCTGGCGAAGCGCGTGCACCGCGGTGAGGAACCGGCGCGTATCGGGCCGCAGCTCGCCCTCGCCGTCCTGCTGGTGGGCGGCCGTCTCGGCGGCATCCAGTTCGTCCGTCGCGGAGTCGACCGTCACGCCGTCGGCGCCGTCGATGACCGCGACCAGCGCGTCCACGTTGGCGCGGGTTCGCGCCGCGGCCGCCATGAATTGCGTTGCCGCATCTTGCGACCCGACGGGATCCCGGTACTGCTCGGCACTGCGCGCCAAGCTGCGCCCGTAACGATCGCATGCGGCGAATATCCGCAAGCCACGCCGGATGCTGCGCCGGCCGGCGAGGCCGGCCACGCCCGCCACCAGCGGCTTGGCACTCACCCGGAACTGCTGCAGCGCCCGGTCGAGTTGGCGCGCCTGCTCGGTCGGACTCGCGGTGTCCTCGCCGAACATCGTCGCCGTGGAGATCTCGATCAGCGTGGACAGCGCGGTCAGGAAGGTGCGGGTGTCGTTGCGGATGGTCGTCCGGGTGTTGGTGGGTAGCACCAGGATCGCCACCGCCACCCCGATGACCGCGCCGATCGCCGTTTCCTCGATGCGCAACATCAGCACGCCGAACGAGAACTGGCCGAGCAGGCCGTACAGCAAGGCCAGCATCGTGGTGATCCAGAACGTCATCAAGCTGTAGGTCACCGTCATGAAATAGAAGGCGCAGAACAGGCATACGAAGATCGCGACGAGCGACGCGGTCGTGTTCCCCGAGGCCAGCGTGGCCACCAGCACACCGCTGGGCACGCCGAGCATGGTGCCGAGCAGCCGTTGCCAGCCCTTGGTCAGGGTCTCGCCCCAGGAGTTCGTTCCGGCGAAGATCACGAACGCCGCGATCACCGCCCAGTACCAGCGGGCCGGCGACACCAATTCGCCGGTGACGATGGCCAGCGACGCGGCGACGGACACCTGGATGGCCTGCCGGGTGGTCGGCCGCAGACCGCTTTCCGAGTGCGCGCCGACGGGCTCCCCGACGTCCGCGCCGCCGCGCTCGACTATCTGCGGGGCGGTTCCTTCGACTATGGCCCGGGCTTCGGCAGTTGCGTTGGCGGCGTTGATGATTGCCAGGGCCAGGCGGCGCACGGCGACGTCGCAGCGCTCGTCGTCGAGGATCCGCTGCGCGCGCTCCGCGGCACGACTGAGGTCCCCGGCCGCCGGCGTGCGGATCGCGCGCGCGAGCTGGGCCAGCGTCCCGACCAATTCGGCGCGGATGGCGGCGGGTATGTCGGCGGTGACCGCCGCGCGACGCCCGGCGGTGGCCACCCATTCGATGGACAGTTCGGCGTCGAACAGCCAGGGCGCCAATTGCTCGCCGGTCACCCCGGGCCACAGCTCGGCGGGGCGCGCCTTGTCCTCGATCTGGTCCTGCACCATCAGGGCGGTCTCGTTGAGCCGGATGGTGCGGGCGCGCATGCGGCGCCGGCGCCGCTCGTCGAGTCGGCCGGTGCGCACCGCCTCGGCGGTGGTGTCGACCACGATGGCCATCCGCGCACGCAGCGCCCGCATGGTGGAGCGCAGCACGCGCTCCGGCCGGTCGGGCAGGACGTATGCGCTCATGACAAAGGTGCACAGCGTTCCCACCAGGACCGCCCCGATCAGCCAGGGCAACTCCGAAATGCGCGCCCGCAGATACAAAGTGAAGAAATAGGACATGAACGCGACCATGCCCAGCGCCCGGCCGCGCGGCCCGAAGCGGCGGATGTACACCGCGGCGAAGACGATCGCCACGAACACGGCGTCGCTGGCGACCGGATGCGGCGCGAGCAGCGCGGCGGCCGTGATCGACAGCGCGGCCGGAGCGGGCAGCAGCGCCATCGTGATCCGCTGGCGGCGGGGATCGGGTTCGTTGACGGATCGCGACGCGACCATCGTGATGACGACCCCCAGCAGCGCGACCGTGAGCGGCTGCCCGAATGCCCGCGTCAGCAGGTACATGATCAGCAGCGAACAGCCGAGCGCGGCGGTCGTCCGCGTGGCCATACGCAACCGCAGCAGGCCGGGATCGGACCCGGCCCACCAATTGCGGGCGCGTTCGTAGGCGGCGGTTATCTCTTGACCCCCTCTCGCCTGCTCGGCACAGCACCCCCAAGCTAGTCTTCGACATCGTGACGGCGCCGACGCGGGCGAAACTGGCCGATGGCCGCGACCTGCTGTTCTTCGCGCTGCCCGGGCACCGTCCGGCGCCGGCCGAAGACCGCAGGCCGCTGCCGCCCCGCGATCCCGACGAATCGCAACTGCGGTTCGACCGGTCGACCGGGCAGTGGGTGATCATCGCGGCCCGCCGCCAGGACCGCACCTACAAGCCGCCGGCCGACGAGTGCCCGCTGTGCCCGGGCCCGACAGGCTTGACCAGCGAGGTGCCGGCCCCCGACTACGACGTCGTCGTCTTCGAGAACCGGTTCCCGAGCCTGTCCGGGGTGGGTGAGGTAGCGCCCGTGCCCGCCGGCGCCGGTTTCGTGTCCGCCCCGGCTCGCGGGCGCTGCGAGGTGATCTGCTTTTCGGCCGACCACACCGGGTCCTTCGCCGGGCTGTCGCCCGCGCACGCCCGCCTGGTCGTCGACGCGTGGCGGCACCGCACCGCCGACCTGATCGCGACGCCGGGCATCGAGCAGGTGTTCTGCTTCGAAAACCGCGGCGAGGAAATCGGGGTGACGCTGACCCATCCGCACGGCCAGATCTACGGCTACCCCTACCTGACGCCGCGCACGGCCGCCATGCTGGGACAGGCCCGCGAGCACCGAATCCGCCACGGCGGCAACCTCTTTGCCGACCTGCTGGCGTGTGAGGTCGCGGACGGCGTCCGGATCGTCGCGCGTACCGAACTGTTCACGGCCTTCGTGCCGTTCGCCGCGCGCTGGCCGGTCGAGGTGCACATCTACCCGAATCGGTTCGTGCACAATCTCGTCGAGCTCGGCGAGGACGAACTCGACGACTTGGCGCGGATCTACCTCGACGTGCTGGGGCGCTTCGACCGGATGTATTCGGCCCCTCTGCCCTACATTTCGGCGCTGCATCAGTTCGCCGGCACCGAGGCGCAGGCCGACGGCTACTTCCACATCGAGCTGATGTCGATACGGCGCAGCGCGACCAAGCTCAAGTACCTGGCCGCCTCCGAATCGGCGATGGATGCGTTCATCGGCGACGTCACCCCAGAAGCCGTGGCGCAGCGGCTGCGGGAGCTCCGGTGATCCGGTATGCCGCCCCCGGGCGGGTCAACCTGATCGGCGAGCACACCGACTACAACCTCGGGTTCGCCCTGCCGATCGCGCTACCGCAGCGCACCACGGCGACCTTCGCCCCCGACGGCGGCAACGCTATCACCGTGCGCAGCGACCGCGCCGACGGCGCGGTGCGGATCCCGCTCGACACCGCGCCCGGCGGTGTAGACGGCTGGGCGGCCTACGTGGCCGGGGTGATCTGGGCGCTGCGCGGGGCCGGGCACCCGGTGCCCGCCGGCGCCATGTCGATCACCAGCGACGTGCCGATGGGGTCGGGCCTGTCGTCCTCGGCGGCGCTGGAGTGTGCCGTGCTGGGCGCGATCGCGGCGGCCGGCGACGGCGCGCCCGCCGACCTGATCGAGCGGGCGCGGCTCGCCCAGCGCGCCGAAAACGACTATGTCGGCGCCCCAACGGGTTTGCTCGACCAGCTGGCCTCGCTGCACGGAGAGCCGTCGACCGCGCTGCTGATCGACTTTCGCGACCTCACCGTGACACCGGTGGCCTTCGATCCCGAGGCGAGCGGGGTGACGCTGCTGCTGATCGACTCCCGGGCGCCCCATCGCCACGCTGGCGGCGACTACGCGGCCCGGCGCGCGTCGTGCGAGCGGGCGGCTGCCGATCTGGGGGCCTCGTCGCTGCGGGACGTCTGGGACCGCGGACGCGCGGACTTGGACGTCGTCCGCAGCACGATCGATGCCCGCCGCGCACGCCACGTCCTCACCGAGAACGGCAGGGTACTGGATTTCGTTGCGGCATTGGGTGATTCGGACTTCGTCGAAGCCGGGCGCATCTTCACCTCGTCACATGTCTCCATGCGGGACGACTTCAACATCACCACCGAACATATCGATCTGATCGCCGATACCGCGGTGCGCGCGGGAGCCTTCGGCGCCCGGATGACCGGCGGCGGCTTCGGCGGCTGCGTGATCGCGCTGGTGCCGGACAGCCGGGTGGACGCCGTCGCGGACACGCTGCGGCGCACGGTGCCCGATGCGGGCCATCCGCGACCGATGATCATCCGGGCCCGCGCGGCCGCGGGCGCGGGGGCCCTGCAGTGAGCACGCAGCCCCTTGCCTCGGCCGACCACGACGGTATTCGGGTGCTGACCCTCAATCGGCCCGAGGCGCGTAACGCGTTGAGCCGGAGCCTCGTCGAGTCGCTGTTCGACGCGCTGTGTGCCGCCGACGATGACGACGGCGTGTCCGTTGTGGCGCTGACCGGAACCGACCCCGCCTTCTGCGCCGGACTCGATCTGAAGGAAGCCGCGCGCCTGGGCGCTGACTACTTCGCGGTCTACGAGTCACACAACTGCATCACCCGCGTCGGCGAGATGCGCACACCCGTTATCGGCGCCGTCAACGGCCCGGCGTTTACCGGCGGCCTCGAAATCGCGCTCGGCTGCGACTTTCTCGTCGCGTCCGAGCGGGCCATCTTCGCCGACACCCACGCGCACGTGGGCATCCTGCCCGGCGGCGGCATGACCGCTCGGCTGCCCCAACTCGTGGGCGCCGCGGTCGCGCGCCGCATGTCGATGACGGGCGAGATCGTCGATGCCCGTCGCGCCGAACGTATCGGGTTGGTCACCGAGGTCGTCGCCCACGCCGACTTGCTGCCCCGCGCTCTGGAACTGGCCGCCCAAATCGCTGCGGTGCCAAGGGCAACCATGCGAGGGCTCAAGGAGATCTATCGACGCGGGTCGGCGGCGGTCATCGACCCCGGGCGTGCCGCCGAACAAGCCATCGCCGGTGCACAAACGCCTCCCGAAGATCTCGACCGAGCCTTTCGCGTCGTGGTCGAACGCAATCGCCGGCAAAGGTGACCGCGACAACCCGCGGCTACTCCTCCGGACTCAACCGGACGGCGCCCAAGCGCATCCGGTCCACCGCCTCGCCGAACTCCTCGAGCGTCGGGACGCGTGGATCGCGAAACTTCAACCCGATCATCCGCTGTGCGCGCTGCACCCCGTAGGACTCCGCGCAGCGGTGGAACAGGCCGGATACCACGGCGCGGTCGCGGATGAGCTCGCCGCGCATCGCCGTCGCCTTGCCGTCGTAGACGACCCGGGCCGGGGCGCCGCCGCGGAAGTTCTGCTTCCACGGCGCACCGGTCAGCGCGTACAGCTGCCCGTCGATCATGTGGGCGCTCACCGGAATCGAGTACGGCTTCCCGGACTTTCGGCCGGTGAAGCTCAACACCATCAACTGCTTGCGCGCGGGCCCGGCGAGCGGAGTGCGCAGCAGGAATCCCAGCACCGGGTTGACCAGGCGCAGTAAGGCCGATGGCGGATGACCGACGTCAATCGCGTGCTCTGCCATGCGGGTCAGGGGGTGATGGTCGTCTGGTCGTCGATGATGTTGGTGGCCTCCAGTAACGGGCCCTCATCGCTTTGCAGCGAATCGGCGTTGAGCTGGAGCACGAACACGGCGCCCTGGCTGGGAATCACGACCGTCTTCTGCGCGACGGTCCGCGTCTTGCCGTCCTTGCGGTAGGTGCCCTTGAGCTGCCAGGCCGCGAACCCGTTGAGCGTGGACGCGCCGCCGGTGCCGGTGCCTTGATAGCCGGGCAGTCCCAACAGTTCGTTAGGCGCGTACTGAATGATCTTGTCCGGGTCGACGTCTCCGGTCAGCCTCGAGTAGAGCGCCGAGACGGTGGGCGGGTCGGCGGGAGTCGCAGGCTGCGCCAAAACGATGCCGCCGTAAGAGGTGCCGGCGTCCTGGTTGATCCGCCAGCCGGACGGCACGGGCAGATCGACGTTGGGTGCGGCATCGCCATGGTGGATCGGAGTCTCCGAGATGTGGTTGTCATGGACGTAGTCGGCGATCGTGGGGCCAACCTGCGCGGCCGGTGTCGAGCTGGTGGCCGCTGACGTCTTCGACGTCGAGCCCGACTTCGATGTCGATGTCGAGGTGGATGGCGACGACTTGTTGTCCGAGCCGCACGCCACAAGCGCCAGACTCAGCGCCACGGTAATGGTTGCTGCAGTCAAGTGTTTCATCGATCATGGCTCCCGAAAATTGGGCTGGTACCAGCGCCAGCCGCGTGGAATGAGACTAGTCGAAGTCGGCACAAAAGGTTGCTGGAGCGCCTGGCCAACTTGCGGCTCGCCGAAACGCAAGTCGAAATGCCCCGCGAAGGGGGACTCATGCAGTAAAGACAGCTATGCGGTCAAGGCGGGCCCTCATCGCGGTGATCGCTGCGTCGGCCGTCGTCATGGCGTTCGTCGCGGCGGCGCCACGGTTCGCCTACGACGGCGAGCCGCAGTTCGTCGCCGATCCCGTTAACCACGTCGACACGCTCACCGGCACCGGCACCGGCGGGGAAACTGTGGGCGAGATCAACAACTTTCCCGGTGCCTCCGTGCCTTTCGGCATGGTGCAGTACTCGCCTGACACCGCCGGCAACTACGCGGGCTACAACTACGACAACCCGCACTCGACCGGGTTCAGCATGACCCATGCCTCGGTGGGGTGCGCCGCGTTCGGCGACATCTCGATGCTGCCGACCACTACCGGAATCGGTGCGCAGCCGTGGAACGCCTGGGAACGCATCGCCCACGACGACACCGAGCAGGGCATGCCGGGCTACTACCGGGTGCGGTTCCCCCAAACCGGCGTGGCCGCGGAGCTCACCGCCACCACCCGCACCGGGGTCGGCCGGTTCCGGTATCCGCGCGACCGGCGTCCCGCCCGGCTTTACGTGCGCTCCGGCGCGTCGCTGGCGGGAAACTCCCGCGCGACCATACAGATCGGCGAGGACAACACCACGATCACCGGATGGGCGACCAGCGGCGGTTTCTGCGGAAAGCGGAACACCTACACGGTGTATTTCGCCATGAAGTTCAGCCAGCCGTTCACCTCGTACGGCACCTGGAACGGCTACGCCGTCTACCCCGGCGCGCGGGGGGCGGCGTCACCCTACAGCGGGGGATACGTGGAATTCCCGGCCGGCTCGGTGCTCGAGGTGCGGACAGCGATCTCCTACGTCGGTATCGATGGGGCGCGCGCGAATCTGGCGGCCGAGGGCGGCGGCAGCTTCGACACCGTGCGCGCCGCGGCGGTGTCCGAGTGGAACGCCGCGCTGTCCTGTATCGCGGTGGCCGGCAAAAATGTCGGCGACATCGACACCTTCTACACCTCGCTGTACCGAACACTGCTGAACCCCAACACCTTCAACGACGCCGACGGGCGCTACATCGGATTCGACGGCTCGATCCACACGGTGGAATCCGGCCGCACCCAGTACACCAACTTCTCCGACTGGGACACCTATCGCGGGGTGGCGGCCCTGCAGGGGCTGCTGTTCCCGCAGCAAGCCGGCGACATGGCCCAATCGCTGGTCAACGACGCCGAGCAGAGCGGATCGTTTCCCCGTTGGGCGCTGGCGAATTCGGCGACCGGCGAAATGAGCGGGGACAACGTGGTCCCGCTCATCGCGAATCTCTACGCCTACGGGGCCGAGGACTTCGACACCCGCAAGGCGCTGGGCTACATGGTCAACGCGGCGACCAACGGCGGCGCCGGCCTCGGTGGCTACGTGGAACGGCCGGGCATCGCGACGTATCTGGCGCTGGGCTACGCGCCGCACACTTTGGAATTCGGCAACGGCGGCTGGATGGCCGACGCGTCGATCACGCTCGAGTGGTCGGTCGACGACTTCGCGATATCCCGATTCGCCGCATCGCTCGGCGACGCGGCGACCGCCGCCGAATTCCAGGGCCGGGCGCAGTATTGGCAGAACCTGTTCAACCCCAGCACCCGGTACATCTCGCCCCGGGGGACGATGGGCTTCTTCCGCGACGGACCCGGATTCTTCGACAACCCTGTGACTTTCGGCCAGGACGGATACGAGGAGGGCAACGCCGAGCAGTACGTGTGGTGGGTGCCGCACAACGTCGCCGGGTTGGTGACCGCGCTCGGCGGCCGCGCCGCCGTGGCCGACCGGCTCGACCGGTTCACCCAAAAGCTCAACGCCGGCCCCAACGAGCCCTATCTGTGGGCCGGCAACGAGCCGGGCTTCGGGGTTCCCTGGCTGTACAACTACATCGGTCAGCCGTGGAAGACCCAGCTCACCGTCGACCGGGTGCGCGGGTTGTTCGGTCCGGCGCCCGACGGCGAGCCGGGCAACGACGACCTGGGCGCGCTGTCCAGCTGGTATGTGTGGGCCGCCCTGGGCCTCTACCCGAGCATCCCGGGAACGCCGATCCTCTCGGTGAATACGCCGCTGTTCGATCGCGTCGCGATCGCCCTTCCCCAAGGGAAATTCATCCGGATCTCCGCGGCCGGCGCCTCGGGACCGCACCACCTGAAGTACATCAGCGGCCTCAGCGTCGACGGCCAGGGCACCGATCACACCTGGCTTCCGGAATCGATCATCCGCACCGGCGGCGACCTCCGGTTTTCGCTCGCCGCCTACCCCGACAAGACCTGGGGCACCGCCGAGTCCTCCGCGCCACCATCGTTCGGCGCGGGAAGTTCGGCGCTGACCGTCAACCTCACCCGGCCGGTCGTCACCATCGCGCCGGGGCACGCCGGCACCGTGAAACTGCAGGCGCAGCGGATGGTCGACGGCGCCGGCGGCTACAGCATCACCGGCACGTCCACCGACCGCGGGATCAACGCGGCACCCGCGTCCGGACAGTTCGGCGCCGACGGATCGGCCACCGTCGACGTCGCGATCACAGTGGCGCAGCCGGTGCCCGAGCGGTACTACGTGGTATTCCTCACCACCGCGGCCGGCGGAAGCACCAGGAAGTCAATCGTTTTCGTCAACGTCCAGCGCGCGCCCGAATAACCCTGACCCCGTCAGATCATCTCGTTCGCGGTCAGCCACCGCATCACCGGCCAGCCGGCGAATACGGGCAGCCAGCAGGTGAGCACGCGATACAGCAGCACCGACGGCACGCCCGTGGCCGCGGGTATGCCGAACGCCGCCAGCCCACCGATCAGCGCCGCCTCGACGGCGCCGATGCCCCCCGGCGTCGGGGCAGCCGAGGCCAGGGTGCCGCCGACCATCGTCACCACGGTGCAGGTGACGAACGTCGCGCCGCCACCGAAGGCCTCGACGCTGGCCCACAGCGCCAGCGCGGCACCGAGAGTCGTTCCGGCACAACCTAGTACGATCAAACCCAATCGCCTCGGTTCGCGGGCCAATTCGACGAGGTCGCCGGCCACCTCCTTGAGCCGCGGGCGCACGTCGGTGGCCAGCCAGCGCCGCAGTTGCGGCACGAACAGGAACGTGCCGACGACGCCCAGCGCGACACCCGCGATCAGGTACAGCACCGTCGCGTTCGGGACATAGTGCGAGAGGTCCATCGACGCGCCCGCCACCGTGCTGAACAGGATCAGCAACGCGAGGTGGGCGATCACCTGCACCGACTGCTGGATCGCCACGGCCGCGGTGGCGCGCAGTGCCGGCATGCCCGCCTTCTGCAGATACCGGGTGCTCAGCGCGAGGCCGCCGACACCGGCGGGCGTCGTGGTGGCCGCAAAGGTATTGGCCACCTGGGCGATCGACAATTTCCAGAAGTTCACCGATCGGTCGGCGCACGCCCACAACGCCGCCGCCGCCCCGACATAGGTCAGCGCGGACACCGCGAGGCCCAGCAGCGCCCACCACCAGTTCGCGGTCCGCAACTGGGCGAAGAACGTCGGCACGGTGCTGATGAACGGATAGGCGACATAGACCAGCGCGACGAGCAGCACCAGCTGGATGACCTGCCTGCGGGTGAACCGGGTGATCGTTTCGGTTTTGATCTGGTCCGCACCGGTTTGCCGCTTGACCTCCGCGCGCACCCCGGAGATCACGGCGCCGGCATTGTCGATCGATCGCCGAACCTGCTTCGGCACAGCGGTTTTCGTCAACCGACGCGAAGCGCTGAGGACGGTGTCTCTGCCGAATGCGTCGATCGCCGCGCGCACCGCGGACGGCGCGTCGTACAGCGCCGACGTGGTGACCAGGAGTTGGGCGATGTCGGATTGGAGTTGAGCCTCGGTGGCCCCGTACTCGGCGTTGCCGAACCCGCCGAACTTCACCGTGCCGCAGTCGACGGTGATCTCGCTCGCGCGCAGGTCGCCGTGAGAGATCTGGTGCTCGTTGAGGGTCCGCAGCGATTCCCACGCGCGGTCGACCGGAGTGGTCGTCGCGCATTCGTCGATCGCGGTCCCGCGAACGGGCCTGTGCGCGTACAACATCCACCCGCGGTCGAGGCTGGCGACGGCGACCGTCGACGTGTTGGCCAGGCCGACGTCGCCGATGGCGATCGCCATCAGCGCCCGATGCTCGACGGCACGGCTCATCGACGCCACCAGCGGCGCGGTCTCCCTGGCCCGCAGCCGAAGCTTGCGCCACAGTTGAAGCAGCGCGCCGCCGCTGCGCTGGTGCGGGCCGTACAACTCGATGAGGGCCGATTCGGGGTCGGGATCCGAACCGCCGCACGCGGCCGCGAGGACGAGCGGCCCGCGGCCGGCGGGCCGCACCACGCGGAGCCCGGAGACCACGCATCCGCGCTTGGCCAGCGCGCGCACCGTCCCGTCCAGCGGCACCTCGAGGGCCGGTGTGCCGACGACCAGGACCACGAGCGACCCGACCGACCATCCGACCGCCAGGCCCAGCAACGAGCGCGCCGGGACGATGGCGCTGACGAACAGGTGAATCGGGACGAAGGCCAGCAGCAGCGCCCACCACCAGCGCCGCCAACGCGCCGGCAGCCACGGCCCCGACACGGTCAGGACGGCGGCGAGCAAGGCGATCCAGCGCGGGTCGTCGAGGATCTGGGCCAGCACCGTTTGCGGCCGGTCCGTCAGGTCGAAATGCCAGCGCGGCGCCGAGATGCCGTTGCCGCCGATCGAGAGCGACAGGACCGCGAGGGCGCCCGCGGCCGCGTAGGCGCCGAGCATCTTCCACTGCCGGGCGGCGATCAGCCCGATGAGGATCGCGAACGGCAGCGCCAGGATCGCGATGCCGTACACCAGGTACACGAGGTCGGACTGCGTGGGGGTCAGCACCCCGACGATCTCCGATATCGATCGCTCCAGCGCGACCCACTGCGGGCGGGTGATCAGCGAACCGGTGATCACGATCGCGAAGAACACCGCGGACGCCGCGAGCCGCAGGATGTCGTTGGTCCGCCGGGTCAACGGCTGCAGCAAGTCGCCCGAAACGCTGACGTCGCGCCCATCGACTCGCATGGCTGAACATCCCTTGCTGACCGTCCGCATCCCTGTCCGCCGACAACATAACCGGATACTGCGGGCCGGGGCGCGTACGGTCGACTGGAGTGATACATAGTCGGGCTAGCCGAATCGGAGGACATGGGCGTGGCCAGGACCGATAACGACACCTGGGAGATCACCGAGAGCGTGGGCGCCACGGCGCTGGGCGTGGCGGCGGCGCGCGCCGCGGAAACCGAGAGCGAGAACCCGTTGATCAGCGACCCGTTCGCGCGGGTGTTCCTCGACGCCGCGGGGGATGGCATGTGGAACTGGTTCGCGGGTCCCGCCCTGCCCGCCGAAATCGTCGAGGCCGAACCCGATCTGCAGCCCCGGATGCGGGGAATGGTCGACTACATGGCCGCGCGGACGTCGTTCTTCGACCGGTTCTTCGTAGACGCGGCCGGCGCCGGCGTGCCCCAGGCGGTGATTTTGGCGGCCGGCCTGGACTCGCGGGCATGGCGGCTGCCCTGGCCCGATCGCACGACGGTGTACGAACTCGACCAGCCCAGAGTGTTGGACTTCAAGTCCTCGACGCTGCGGGAGCACGGCGCGCAGCCGACGTGCCACCTGGTGACGGTCCCGGTCGACCTGCGCCACGACTGGCCGGCGGCGTTGCGGCAGGCGGGTTTTGACGCCTCGGCGCCCAGCGCCTGGTCGGTCGAGGGACTGCTGCCGTTTCTGCCGGCGGTCGCCCACGAGTTGCTGTTCGACAGGGTCGACGCGCTCGGCGCCGCCGGCAGCCACATCGCGGTGGAAGCGCCCGGCCCCGACTTCCTGGACGAGGCCGCCGTCGCGAAGCGGCGCGAGAACATGCACCGCATCCGCGACCTGATGGCCAGGCTGCAGCCGGACCGCGACATCCCCGACGTCCAGGACCTCTGGTACCTCGAAGAGCGCGAGGACGTCGGTGACTGGCTGCGCCGGCACGGCTGGGACGTGACGGTGACGCCGGCGGTGGAGCTGATGGCCGGCTGCGGCCGCCGGCCTCCCGAGGGCGTCGAAGACGCTGCCCCGACAACGCTTTTCGTGGCCGGGAAGAAGCGGTGACCATGGCGCGCACCGACAACGACACGTGGGAGATCACCGAGAGCGTGGGGGCGACGGCGTTGGGCGTGGCCTCGGCCCGCGCGGCCGAGACCCGCAGCGAGAACCCCTTGATCGAGGATCCGTACGCGCAGGTTTTCCTCGATGCCGCGGGCGAGGGCGTGTGGAACTGGCATTCGGCGGCTCCGCTGCCCCCCGAGCTCGTCGAGGCCGAGCCCAATTTGCCGCTGCAGATGCAGTCGATGGTCGGCTACATGGCTTCGCGGACAGCGTTTTTCGATGAGTTCTTCCTCGAGGCGACCCGCGCCGGGATTCGCCAGGCGGTGATCCTGGCGGCGGGCCTGGACGCGCGTTCGTGGCGGCTACCGTGGCCCGACGGCGTCACGGTCTACGAGCTCGACCAGCCGAGGGTCTTGGAATTCAAGTTGTCGGCGCTGGACGAGCACGGTGCCGAGCCCGCCTGCCGCCGGGTCGCCGTTCCGGTGGACCTGCGCCTGGACTGGCCGGAGTCGTTGCGGCAGGCGGGTTTTGACGTCGACGCGCCCAGCGCCTGGTCGGCCGAGGGGCTGATGCCGTATCTGCCCGCGGCGGCCCAGGAGTTGCTGTTCGCCCGCGTGCAGGAGCTCAGCGCGGCCGGCAGCCGGGTCGCGGTGGAGGCGCTGGGACCGAAATTCCATGACCCCGAGGCGCGCGCCAGGCGCCGCGAACGCATGGACCGGGTTCGCGCCCTGATGGCCAAGATCGACCCTGCCCGGGAGATTCCCCGGACCGACGAGCTGTGGTACTTCGAGGAACGCGAAGACGTCGGCGAGTGGTTCCGCCGGCGCGGCTGGGACGTGACCGTGACGCCGACCGACGAGCTGATGGCCGGCTACGGCCGCCAGGCGCCGCGCGAGGTCGAGGACCAGATCCCGGGCAACCTGTTCGTGGCGGCCCAGCGGACGTAGCGTCCTGAGTCATTAATTCACCGGCGCCAGAGGACGGCCCACTCGGCGTCCTATGCGCGTCGAGTGTGGGGGCTACGTAGGGATCTTGACTCTTCGTACATATCACCCACAGTCGGCGAATGGACTCACTTAATCCTCTGACTGGGCGCAACGGTCGTGCACGGCCTCGGTCCGTTTGCGGTCGAGGAAGGCGTCGAAGTCGAACGGAGTTGGGGCGCCGCTGCGTTCCCCGGCATCGAGGGCATCGCGTAGCGGCCGGAGCTGGGTGTCGCGAACCATGCCTGAACCATGCCAAAAATTAATATCGCTGGTCCGCGAACACTTGTTCCGGCGAAGTTTTCGCGACACGCCGCTGGTCTGACCACTTGACTCATGCCACAGCAGTCACACTGGCCCCATGGCGGTGCAGCCGGTACGTCGATCGGTGCCCGAGAAGGTCTTCGAGCAGATCGCCACCGACGTCCTCAGTGGGCAGATGCGGCCCGGTGAGGCGTTGCCCAGCGAGCGTCGGTTGGCGCAGGTGTTCGGGGCGTCGCGCCCCGCGGTCCGCGAGGGGATCAAGCGGCTCTCGGCGGCCAGCCTGGTCGAGGTGCGCCACGGCGGCGCCACCACCGTGCGCGACTTCCGGCGCAGCGCCGGCCTGGACCTGCTGCCGCGGTTGCTGTTTCGCGACGGCGAGCTCGACCCCGCCGTCTTCCGCAGCATCCTCGAGACCCGGCTGCGCATCGGGCCGAAGGTCGCGGAGATGGCGGCCGAAGACCACGGACCCGAGTTGGCCGAATTGCTCGAGGATTCGCTGCGTGTCCTCGAGGCCGACGAGGACCACCTCGAATGGCATCGCGACACGCTCGAGTTCTGGGATCACGTGGTTGACGGCACCGGATCGATCGTATTCCGGTTGATGTACAACGCTTTTCGCGCCGCGTACGAGCCCGCGCTGGGTGCCCTGGCCGCGGCGATGACCGCCGAGGCCAGGCGTCCGGATGGATACCGAAAGTTGGCCGCCGCGATCTGCGCCGGCGACCTCGCCGCAGCCAGGCAAGCCGCCCACCACGTCCTGGAACTCGCCAACACGGCGCTGCTGGCCGCACTCGACCGGCGAAAGAAGGCGCGATGAGCGCCCCCGCGGTGATCACCACCTACCTGCGCGGCCAGATCCAGCCCGGAGTCGACGCGGTCGGCGGCTTCTTTCGCACCTGCGTGCTGACCGGGAAGGCGCTGTTTCGGCGGCCCTTCCACTGGCGGGAGACGATCGAGCAGGGCTGGTTCATCACGAGCGTCTCGCTGCTGCCGACCCTCGCGGTCGCGATCCCGCTGACCGTGCTCATCATCTTCACGCTCAACATCCTGCTCGCGGAGTTCGGCGCCGCCGACATCTCCGGCGCCGGCGCGGCATTGGGCGCGGTCACGCAGCTGGGGCCGCTGACCACCGTGCTGGTGATCGCCGGCGCCGGATCCACCGCGATCTGCGCCGACCTGGGCGCTCGCACCATCCGCGAGGAGATCGACGCGCTGGAAGTGCTCGGCATCGACCCCATCCACCGACTGGTGGTGCCCCGCGTCGTCGCCGCGACCGTCGTCGCCACCCTGCTCAACGGCGCGGTGATCACCATCGGCCTGGTCGGCGGGTTCGTGTTCGGCGTTTTCATCCAACACATTTCGGCCGGCGCCTACGTCGGCACGCTCACGTTGGTCACCGGGCTGCCCGAAGTGGTCATCTCGGTGGTCAAGTCGGCCTCGTTCGGAACGATCGCCGGCCTCGTCGGCTGTTATCGCGGCCTGACCACCAAGGGCGGGCCCAAGGGCGTCGGCATCGCGGTCAACGAAACGCTGGTGTTGTGCGTGATCGCGCTGTTCGCGGTCAATGTGGTGCTGACTACGATCGGCGTGCGATTCGGGACGGGGCGCTGACGTGGCCAGCGCCGCAACGACACCCGTACTGCGCGCCCGCTACCCGCGCACGGCCGCCAGCCTCAACCGCTACGGCGGCGGTGCGGCCCGCAGGCTATGGGAGGTCGGGCTTTTCGCCAGGTTCACCCGGGTCAGCATCGGGGAGATCGGGTGGGCGCTGCGCCGCTACCGCAGGGAGACCCTGCGGCTCATCGCCGAGATCGGTATGGGCACCGGGGCGATGGCCGTCGTCGGTGGCACCGTCGCGATCATCGGGTTCGTGACGCTGTCCGGTGGTTCGCTGATCGCCATCCAGGGCTTCGCGTCGCTGGGCAACATCGGCGTCGAGGCGTTCACCGGATTCTTTGCCGCACTGGCCAACACCCGCGTCGCCGCCCCCATCGTCGCCGGAGTCACGCTGGCCGCGACCGTCGGCGCCGGTGCGACCGCCCAGCTGGGCGCGATGCGCATCAGCGAGGAGATCGACGCGCTGGAAGTCATGGGCATCAAGTCGATCTCGTTTCTGGTCTCCACTCGCATCCTGGGCGGGCTGGCGGTGATCGTGCCGCTATACGCGCTGGCGCTCGACATGGCATTCACCTCGGGCCAGGTCGTCACGACCGTGTTCTATGGCCAGTCGAACGGCACCTACGAGCACTATTTCCGCACCTTCTTGCGACCCGAGGACGTGGGCTGGTCGGTGGTGGAGGTCGTCATCATCGCAGTGGTGGTGATGATCACGCACTGCTATTACGGCTACACCGCCAGCGGCGGCCCGGTCGGCGTCGGCCAGGCCGTCGGCCGATCGATGCGTTTCTCGTTGGTCTCGGTGGTGGTGGTGGTCCTGCTGGCCCAGTTGGCGCTCTACGGTGTCGACCCGAACTTCAACCTCACGGTGTAGCGGCCATGACCACGATGTCCATGCCCGTGACGCGGAAGGACCGGCGCGCGTGGATCTACGTCGAGGGCGTGGTCCTGTTGCTGGTCTGCGGGCTGGTGCTGGTGTTGGTGTACCGGCAGTTTCGGGGCGACTTCACGCCCAAGACCGAGCTGACGATGGTGGCTTCGCGGGCGGGCCTAGTGATGGAGACGGGTTCGAAGGTCACCTACAACGGGGTGGAGATCGGCCGGGTGGCCGCCATTTCGGAGATGGAGCGCGACGGCAGGCCGGCAGCGAAGCTGACGTTGGACGTGAACCCGCGCTACGTGGGGCTGATTCCGGCCAATGTGGTGGCCAACATCGAGGCGGCCACCCTGTTCGGCAACAAGTACGTGTCGCTGACCGCACCGGAAAACCCGGCGCCGCAGCGGATCTCGCCGCATGACGTGATTGACGTGCGCTCGGTGACCACCGAATTCAACACGCTGTTCGAGACGATCACGTCGCTGTCCGAAAAGGTGGATCCGGTCGAGCTGAACGCGACGTTGTCCGCGGTGGCGCAGGCGCTGGACGGGCTGGGCACCAAGTTCGGGGCGTCGATCGTCAACGGGAATGAGATCCTTGCGCGCCTGAACCCGCGGATGCCCCAGATCCGGTATGACGTACGGCGATTGGCGGACCTGGCCGATGTCTACAGCAAGGCATCGCCGGATCTGTGGGACTTCCTGCGCAACGTCCTGACCACCGCGCGCACCTTGACCAGACAACAGGGCGATCTGGACGCCGCGCTGTTGGCGGCGGTGGGCGTGGGCCGCACCGGCGAAGACCTCTTCACCCGGGCCGGGCCCTTCCTGGCGCGCGGGGCCGCCGATCTGGTGCCCACCGCCGAGCTGCTCGACACCTACAGCCCCGAACTGTTCTGCATGATCCGCAACTTCCACGAAGCCGCACCCAAAGTCGCGAACGCCGTTGGCGGCAACGGCTATTCGCTCGCGGGATTCGGAACCGTCGCGGGATCGCCCAACCCGTATGTCTATCCGGACAATCTGCCGCGGGTGAACGCTCACGGTGGGCCGGGCGGTCGGCCCGGTTGCTGGCAGACCATCACCCGTGAACTGTGGCCGGCGCCGTATCTGGTGATGGACACCGGTGCCAGCCTCGCTCCATACAACCACCTGGAGCTCGGCCAGCCGATGTTCACCGAGTACGTCTGGGGACGCCAATACGGGGAGAACACGATCAACCCATGACGAGGAACCCATGAAAACCACGGGCACGGCAGTCAAACTCGGCATCTTCTGGTCGGTGCTGCTGCTGTTCACGGTGATGATCGTCGTGGTCTTCGGCCAGGTGCGTTTCGACCGCACCACCGGGTATTCCGCCATGTTCGCCGATGTGAGCGGGCTGCGGGCCGGACAGTTCGTGCGGGCGGCGGGGGTGGAGGTCGGCAAAGTCGCCAAGGTGACGCTGATCGATGGGGACCGGCGGGTGATGGTGGATTTCAGCGTGGACCGCTCGCTGTCACTGGATCAGGCGACGACGGCGTCCATCCGCTACCTGAACCTGATCGGTGACCGCTACCTCGAGCTCAAGCGCGGCAACAGCGGCCGGCGACTGCCCGCGGGCGGCACGATCCCGATCGAGCACACCCAGCCGGCGCTGGACCTCGACGCACTGCTCGGCGGCTTCCGCCCGCTCTTCAAGGCGCTGGACCCGAACAAGGTCAACCGCATCGCCCAGTCGATCATCACCGTGTTCCAGGGGCAGGGCACCACCATCAACGACATCCTCGACCAAACCGCCTCTCTCACTTCGACATTGGCCGGCCGGGACCAGGCGATCGGCGAGGTCATCACCAACTTGAACACGGTGCTGGCCACCGCGGTCAAGCATCAAAAGGAATTCGACCGAACGATCGGCAACCTGGAATTGCTGATCACCGGGCTGAAAAACCGGGCCGATCCCCTGGCCGCGGCGGTGGCACACCTGAGCAACGCCGCGGGAACCCTCGCCGACCTGCTGGCCGAGGATCGTCCGCTGCTGCACGGCACCGTGGGGCACCTCGAGGGCATCCAACGGCCGCTCATCGAGGAGCTGCCGGGACTGGACGCCGTGCTGGCCAAGCTGCCGGAGTCCTACCGCATCATCGGCCGCGCCGGCGGCACCTACGGTGACTTCTTCAACTTCTACCTCTGCGATCTCTCGGTGAAAGTCAACGGATTACAGCCGGGCGGTCCGGTACGCACCATCAGGCTCTTCCAGCAGCCCACCGGGAGGTGCACGCCGCAGTGAGAAGCCTGACGGAATTCAACCGCGGCCGCGTCGGGCTGATGGGCGCGGTGGTCACCGCGCTCGTCGTCGGAGTCGGCCAAAGCTTCACCAGCGTGCCGATGCTGTTCGCCACGCCCACCTACTATGCGCAATTCGCCGACACGGGCGGCATCAGCCCGGGCGACAAAGTGGAAATCGCCGGGGTGAACGTCGGCCTGGTGCGCTCGCTGGAGATCCGAGGCGACACGGTCCTGGTCGGCTTCACGTTGGCCGGCCGGACGATCGGGGTACGCAGCCGCGCGGCCATCCGGACCGACACCATCCTGGGCCGCAAGAACATGGCGATCGAACCGCGGGGTTCGGAGCCGTTGCAGCCCAACGGTGTTCTCCCCGCCGGGCAGAACACGACGCCGTACCAAATCTACGACGCGTTCGTCGATGTCACGAAGGCGGCGACGGACTGGAACATCGATGTCGTCAAACGCTCGCTGAGCGTCTTGTCGGAGACCTTCGATCAGACGGCGCCGCATCTGAGTGCGGCCCTCGACGGCGTCGCGAAGTTCTCGGACACCGTCGGTAAACGCGACGAGCAGATCAAGCAACTGCTCGCGAACGCCGGCAAGATCTCGCGCGTGCTGGGCGATCGCAGCCAACAGTTCAACGGGCTGCTGGTCAACGCCAAGACGCTGCTGGGCGCGTTCCGGGAGCGCAGCCAGGCGTTGAGCATCCTGCTGAGCAACGTGTCGGCGGTATCGACCAACGTGTCCGCCCTGATCCGCGAAAACCCCAACTTCAACCATGTGCTGCAGCAGTTGAGCACGGTCAGCGACGAGCTGGTCAAGCGCAAAAAGGAACTCTCCGAGGTGCTGGTGCTGCTCAGCAGGTACACCGCCGCCCTGGCGGAGGCCGTCGGTTCCGGGCCGTACTTCAAGGCGATCGTGGCCAATCTGGTGCCCTACCAAGTCCTTCAGCCGTTTGTGGACGCGGCGTTCAAGAAGCGCGGCATCGATCCGGAGAACTTCTGGCGCGGCGCCGGGCTGCCCGAATTCCGCTGGCCCGACCCCAACGGCACCCGGTTCCCCAACGGCGCGCCGCCGCCGGCGCCGCCGGTGCTCGAGGGCACGCCCGAGCACCCGGGCCCGGCCGTCCCGCCCGGATCGCCGTGCTCGTACACGCCGGCCGGCGACAGCCCACCACGGCCTGGAAATCCGTTGCCGTGCGCGCTTTCCGACCAAGGCCCGTTCGGCGCGGTCCTCGGCGGGTTCCCGGCGCCGCTGGACGTCCAGGCGTCGCCGCCGAATCCCGGCGGGCCGCCGCCCGCGCCCGGCGTGCCGAGCGCGGGCCGACCCGGTCACGCGCCGCCCGGCGCTCCCGGCACGCCCGCGCCGCTGCCGGCGCACGCGCCTCCCGGCGCCCGCACGGAACCGACGGGGCCGGCCACCGGCGGCCCCGCGCCGCCGCGACCGCCGGCGGGCCAGGCGCCGCCGGGACCGGGCCCGCAGCTGCCGGCTCCCTTCGTCACGCCCGGCGGGACGGGGGGTAGCAGCCAGTGAGCACCATCTTCGACATTCACAACCTCCGGCTGCCGAAGGTGTCCGGCAAGGTGATCGTCGTGGGCGCGCTGGTCGCTGTCCTGGCCGTCCTCGCGGGGGTCGTCGGTGCGCAGCTCTACCGCAAACTGACCACCACCACCGTGGTCGCGTATTTCTCTGAGACGCTGGCGCTGTATCCCGGCGACAAGGTTCAAATCATGGGTGTGCGCGTCGGTTCGATCGACAAAATCGAGCCGGCCGGCGACCAGATGCGAGTCACGTTGCACTACAACAACAAATACAAGGTGCCGACCAACGCGACCGCGTCGATCCTGAATCCCAGCCTGGTGGCCTCGCGCACCATCCAGCTCTCGCCGCCCTATGCCGGCGGCCCGGTGCTCCAGGACGGCGCGGTGATCCCGATCGAGCGCACCCAGGTGCCGGTGGAGTGGGATCAGTTGCGCGACTCCATCAACGGGATCCTGCGGCAGCTCGGGCCGACTGCGCAGCAGCCGAAGGGGCCGTTCGGCGACATCCTCGAGTCGGCCGCGGACAACTTCGCCGGCAAGGGCAAGCGGCTCAACGAAACCCTGAACACCTTGTCCCAGGCGCTGACCGCGCTGAACGAGGGCCGCGGGGACTTCGTCGCCATCACGCGAAGCCTCGCCCAGTTCGTCACCGCGCTGTACCAGAACGATCGGCAGTTCGTCGCACTCAACGGCGACCTGGCCGAGTTCACCGATTGGTTCACCAAATCCGACCATGACGTGGCCGACACGGTCCAGCGCGTCGACGAGGTCGTTGCCACCGCACGAAAGTTCTTGGGCGACAACAGGTCCGTGCTGGCCCACGACGTGAACAACCTCGCCGACGTCACCACCACGATCCTGCAGCCCGACCCGCGCGACGGTCTGGAAACCGCGTTGCACGTGCTGCCCACGTACGCGAGCAACTTCAACAACCTCTACCACCCACTGCAGGGTTCGCTGTCGGGGTTGTTCGCCTTTCCCAACTTCGCCAATCCGATGCAGTTCATCTGCAGTGCGATCCAGGCCGGCAGCCGGCTCGGCTATCAGGACTCGGCCGAGCTGTGCGCGCAGTATCTCGCGCCGGTCATGGACGCCATCAAGTTCAACTTCCCGCCGGCCGGGATCAACTTGTTCAGTTCGGCGGCCACCCTGCCCAAGGACGTGGCCTACTCCGAGGATCGGCTGCGCCCGCCACCGGGCTACAAGGACACCACGGTGCCGGGGATCTTCGCGCGGGACACCCCGTTTTCGCACCGCAACTCCGAGCCGGGCTGGATCGTCGCGCCCGGGATGCAGGGTGAGCAGGTGCAGCCCTTCACGGCCAACATGCTGACGCCGGAATCGCTGGCCGAACTCATGGGCGGACCCGATATCGAGCCCCCGCCGGCGGGGACCAACCTCCCCGGGCCGCCGAACGCCTACGACGAGCGCAATCCGCTTCCGCCGCCGTGGTATCCGCAACCGGGGCCGGGCCAGTGAAGCGGGTGATCGCCGGGGCGGGCCGGCGCGCACTGGTGTTCATCTTGACGGCGCTGGTGCTGACGTCGTGCACCTGGCGCGGCATCGCCAACGTGCCGTTGCCGATCGGCCGGGGCGCGGGTTCCGACCACCTGAGAATCTACGTGCAGATCGAAGATACGTTGGCGCTGAACACCAACAGCCGGGTGCGGGTGGCCGACGTGTGGGTGGGCACGGTGCGCGCCATCACCCTCAACGACTGGACCGCGACCCTGACGCTGGACCTCGACCCGACCGTGCGGTTGCCGGCCAACGCGACCGCCAAGATCGGCCAGACCAGCCTGCTGGGGACCCAGCACGTCGAGCTGGCCGCGCCGCCCAACCCGTCGCCTCGGCCGCTGAAAAGCGGTGACACCATCCCGCTGCAGAACTCTTCGGCCTACCCGAGCGTCGAACGGACGTTGGCCAGCGTGGCGGTGATCCTCAACGGCGGCGGCATCCCGAACCTCGACCTGATCCAAACCGAGGTCATCAACATCCTCGACGGCCACGTCGACCAGGTCCGCGAATTCCTCAGGCAGCTGGACACTTTCGTTGCCGAACTGAACCGCCAGCGCGGTGATCTGACCCGTGCCATCGACTCGAGCAACCAGCTCCTGACCATCTTCGCGAACCGCAACGACACGCTGGAAAAGGTGCTCACCGACATTCCGCCGCTGATTCAGCACTTCGCCGACACCCGCAACCTGTTTGCCGACGCCACCGAGTCCCTCGGGCGGTTCAGCGATGCCGCCAACCGGGCGCTGGCGGATACCCGGCCGAGCCTGCACCAGAGCCTGCAGTCCTTGCAGCGACCGCTGCGCGAACTCGACCGGGGCGCCCCGTATGTGGTCGGCGCGCTGAAACTGGGCCTCACCGCGCCGTTCAACATCGACTACGTGGCCAAGGTGATCCGCGGCGACTACGTCAACGTGTCGGGGGCTCTGGACCTGACGCTTTCCACCATCGACAACACGATGCTGAGCGGGACGGGGTTCTCGGGGGCACTGCGGGCGCTCGAGCAGTCGTGGGGGCGGGACCCGAGCACCATGCTCCCGGATGTCCGGTATACGCCGAACCCGAACGACGCCCCGGGTGGTCCGCTGGTGGAACGGGGCGAGTGAAAGATGTTGACGCGCCTCATCAAAACCCAGCTGGCGCTGCTGGCGGCGGTGGCGGCGGCCGCGGTGGTGGGGCTGGTCTGGTACTACCTGCAGATACCAAGCCTGGTCGGCATCGGCCGCTACACGCTGTATGCCGAGTTGCCTCAGTCCGGGGGCCTGTACCGAACGGCCAACGTCACCTACCGGGGCATCACCATCGGGAAGGTCACCAAGGTCGAACCGACCCAGCGGGGCGCGCGGGCCACGATGAGCATCGACGACGGTTATCGGATCCCGACCGATGCCTCGGCCAACGTCCACTCGGTATCGGCGGTCGGCGAGCAGTACATCGACCTGGTCTCGACGAGCAAGCACGGTCCATATCTGCGTGACGGGCACACGATCACCAAGAGCACCATCCCAAGCCAGATCGGCCCGGCGCTCGACGCAGCCAACCGCGGATTGGCGGTGCTGCCCAAAGGCAAAGTTGCGTCATTGCTTTACGAGACGTCGCAGGCCGTTGGCGGACTGGGACCCGCCCTGCAGCGTTTGGTCGACTCCACCCAGGCGATCGCCCATGACTTCCGGGGCAGCCTCGACGACATCGACGACATCATCACGCGCGCCGCACCCATCATCGACAGCCAGGTCAATTCCGCTGACACGATTGGTCATTGGGCCGCCAACCTGAACACCTTGACCGCGCAGCTCGCGCAGCAGGATTCGGCACTGCGCAGCATTTTGGCCAATGCGGCGCCGACCGCCGAACAGGTCAATGCCGCGTTCACCGACGTGCGGGAGTCGCTGCCGCAGACGCTGGCCAACCTCGAGGTCGTGATCGACATGCTCAAGCGCTACCACAACGGCGTCGAGCAGGCGTTGGTGTTCTTGCCGCAAGGCGGTGCGATCGCGCAGTCGGTGACCTCGGCAGCGCCCGGGATGGCGGCGCTCGGCATCGGTGCCACGGCCCTCAACCAACCACCGCCGTGCCTGACCGGCTTCCTACCGGCGTCGGAGTGGCGGTCACCGGCGGACACCAGCACCGCGCCGCTGCCGGCGGGCACCTACTGCAAGATCCCCCTGGACGCGACGACCGTGGTCCGCGGTGCGCGCAACTACCCGTGCGTGGACGTGCCCGGAAGGCGGGCGGCCACCCCGCGGGAGTGCCGCAGCAACGAGCCCTATGTGCCGGCGGGCACCAACCCGTGGTACGGCGACCCCAACCAGATCCTCACCTGCCCGGCACCGGGCGCGCGGTGTGATCAGCCGGTGAAGCCGGGCCTGGTGATCCCGGCGCCGTCGGTCAACAACGGCCTCAACCCGTTGCCGGCCGACCGGCTGCCGGGCACCCCGCCGCCGGTCAGCGACCCGCTGCAACGGCCGGGTTCCGGCAGCGTGCGGTGCAACGGCCAGCAGCCCAACCCATGCGTCTACGTCCCGAGCGCCGCCACGTCGATCTACGACGTGCAGAGCGGCAAGGTGGTGGGACCCGACGGCGTGGTGTATTCCGTTGAGAATTCCCGGAATATCGGCGACGAGGGGTGGAAGTCGATGCTGGGGACGGCGGGGTGAGTCCTTGGCGTTGGCCCGGTTTCGTCACGCCAGCCACGCGAGTCTCGGCTTGACAGCGGTGCTCTGATTGCCCGCCTCTGAGCGACAACTCCGTTGTTTGCCTTGGTCTTTGCTGTCAGAGGGGCTTTACTGGACGGGTTGACCGCTTCCAGCGATGTACGACCGGAGTCGCACAGCAACCGAAGGCGGAAGGTTGTCGAGGTTGACGCCGCCATTCGTGGCGGATCGCTTCCACTGATGGTCGAGTAAACGCTTGCCCAGTGAGCCGTCCTGCAGCAACCGCGGTCCCCAAATGCGAACTTCTTTGAGCATGCCTCCAGCCCACTCGGCAGTGAAGTGTGTGGGACGGAACTGCTGCACCAGGTTTTGGCCGTTGTAGCCACACGTCATGTCGGCGAGGGTCCCAAGTGGGAGATCGAAGTGCGTACGGTGTGTTCCATTCAGTGAAGCTGTTGTACGTATCTTCTGGCCACCAAGCTCGACGGGTACACCTATCTGGGCGTCACCAGGTCCGGCGTCAGACACCGTGTTGGTGGGAGCCCGGTGGCGGACGAGAATTCCAACGTCACCGTTTTTTCGTAGCGCGATGTCCGCGACGACGCTGGCGTGGTCCGAAGTCCCGGACCTTCTGGGCTCATGCAGTATCGCGACGTCCGTGATCGCATGCTGCAGTGCTGGCGAGACAAAGATGTAATCCAAACGAAAACCGTTGAGGTCGCGTGACTTTCCTGTCTCTTTTTCCTTCCGCTTGGAATACCAGGTGTAATCTCGGGCATCGTTGTGAACTCGCCGCCAAGCGTCGACAAACCCAAGCTCGACGAGACTCGTCATGTAGCGCGACATCACGAACATCTCGCCTTCAGTATCAATCCGAAACCCGGTGTTGAGGTCACCCATAATGATCGTCCGGTCGTCCTTGTGATCAAGGGCGTACTTGACGGTGTGTTTCCAAAGCAGTTCCTTGCGCTTAGCCCCGGAGATGGCGTGAGCGTCCGTGAACTTATGGTCGGGAGTGCCCGGGATGTGCACGGCGAGCACGTCGAGGTCGAACTCGTTGAGACGCACGGTAAGCCAGCGTTCAGGGTCAATGTCGGGTGTGTATCGGTCGGCGGCATGCTCGAGCTGCCATTTGCTCGCGACGAGAAGGCCGTTTTGATTGCCCTCGGGATTGGATGTCGTGATGAACGAGTACCCGAGGTGCTCGAGATGGGCTCTGAGAACTGGCTCGTTGCGACTCCGGAACTCGGTGAGTACCAACATGTCGGGATCTGTCGCTTCGATGTGGCGGCAGATCGCAACGATCCGCGATCCACCGCCGTGGCCGATATTCCAGTTGAGAAACCGCACTGCGCCACCACCGTTCGAGAACTAATTTCGAATTAATCTGCGACGAGACCCAAGCGCTCAGTTAGGAATCCGACTACCGCGGGACCGGCGATGATGTGATGTTCACCGTCGTCGGCTCGTCGCATCCACTGGTGCTTGTCTTGTTCGACAACCACGGTGTGTACGGGATCGGCCCCGATGAGCATGCCTCGCGTCAACAGGAAACGCCCATGTTGCCGAGCCTCGCGTCGAGTTGGTCGGCGCATCGTGGCGCACGCAACACACAGCCAGAGATTTGCGTGCGGTATACGAACACATCTCCTGCAGATGGACGTTCCGCAGCAATCGCACCGAACCATGCCGTCAACACAAACTGTGCAGGTTCTTTCGCCGCAGTAATCGCATCGCATTCTGTCCGGACCGAAATGACCCTCCCGGTCGATGACACCCTCGGCTAGTGGAACCCGTGTGGCGCTGTCGTATCGTTGCGCGTCGATCTCACCCGGCGCGACGTCCGCCTCGTGGCGCCACATGTAACCGTCGTCGATGGTGACCATTTCCTCGATGTGGGCACCGATAACGACCGAAGTTCGCGATTCCGCTAGCTTCAGCTGCTTCCTAAGCTGCGAGCCAAAGTTGTTAGGCAGCATGCCAACCTCGGGCATGACAACCTGCGCTCCGGGCAACCAGGCCCTCAGTGCGTCCTGGGTTGTACGTGGATACTCTTGTCGCGAGATCGGTACGATGGATCCCATTGCGCGCACCTTGCGCGCGACGTGCGTTGCATTTGACACCGACGAGAAGACGATCTTGTTCGGGTCGGTGAAAACACTGACTTCGTCCGCGTCACCAATGCCAAGCCAGCGGGCCAGTGCCGTCGCGGCGGTAGCTTGCTGCGAGCCCGAGACGGCGTACCACTCCGCGCGACCATCCACTCGGACGCCAAGAGCAAGGAACGAGGCCATGCCGACGACGGCGACTTCTATTGCCTCTGCCGCCGCATACTTGTGAACCGTAGGCACCGGCTCCCATGCTTCCGCGATCCAGGACGGCGTCGCGACGCCGCCGCCCCAGTGGGTTACCCTCTGCTGCAGCTCATTTCCTTCGTGCTTGCGCACGATTATCCCGGAATCTACAAGGAGAGCATCGTGGCCAACGCGATGCCATCGCATTATGAGTTTGACCGAATGTGGTAGAGGCACCGCCGCGATGGCGCGCTCGACTTGAGGCGGCATTATGCCGGCGGTGCGTGGCAGTTGTGTCACCTCGGGAAAATCACGACCAACCAATCGCGAGAGATCACCGTCGGTATTGACGAAGGGCGTTGTGCTTCGACCAGACAACTCGAGATCAGTTATAGACCATACGGCGTAGAAGAGGCGCCCTGATTGCAGAACAATATGGGGTGCTTCGGCGCCAGGCTCGTGATCGATCGGTTCCGCAACGGGAACAACTTGTCTTTGTAGCGCCTGGCTCGCGGACAGGCGTAACTTGTAAGCATCGTCAATCGTGCGTCGACGGAACACAACCCATCTCTCGATGGAGCCATTGCGAATGACCGCCTGCTCGACTATGCCGCCTCGGTTGATCAGAATCGTTGTCGCGTTCTCGTCGTAGCCGCAGAGAATGGTGGCGCCCGCGGCAGCAAGCTCCGCAGGCAGCATCCGCACCTGCTCTTCAGCCCCGGGCGCGAGCCGAGCACATGCTGGGCACAATTCACCGGTTCGACACGACGAACACATCTCCCGATCGCAGATCGGACAAGCCTGCACCTCGGGATCACGGCCGCAGTCCGAACACGCTCGGTCACTGCACATTACGCATAGCGCGCCTGGTGCCGCGTGGTCCACGGAAAGACAGCGTGGGCATACGGATGCCGAGCAGCCCGGGCATGCGATCGTCGCCCGGTGATCGACCTCATCACATTCCACGCATGACCAGGTGCCGCAGGACGCACACAACGCAGCCGTGCCGGCCCGGTAGAAGTGGCCGTCCCGGCAGACGCCAAAATCCGCATCGGGGACCGGGCCAACCGGCTTCCCGTCGAACGCTCGGTAGTCGTGCGTTGCGGTGCCGTGTCCGCGCCACGTCTCATGGATTTCGAACCCGTTGCGCACAACGCGCGTAAAGGATCGCTGTGCGTGTTCGAGTATGGCGCGATTCAGGACGACTGGCAGCGCCGCGGGTAGTTGCGCCGAATCGCTCTGCACGCCAAGGGCCGCCAGCGAGGCGTGGTCTGCCGGTACCAGCTGCGTTTCTGCGTCGACTTCCGCAAGCTCGGCAACTGGCCGGATAACGCGGTCGACAAGCTCACATTCGCTGGGAGAGGGGAACGGACCGGCCATGGCAGACGCCTCGTTGGCTCGCCGGCCTATTCGCCCACCGGGCGTGCTCAGCGACTGCAGGATGCCGAACCAGGCGAGCTGTTCCGCGGCGGAGGTTCCCTCCGGGACCGCGATCCATTGGGCAGCTTCTCCATCGATATCGGCGTTGACCAGAACAGCTTCGTTCCTGCCCGCCAAAGAGACTCGTATCGCGTCAAGCTCGGCCTCTGCGAGCGCCGGGTCCCCGAGAGATGCCGCTTGCCACCGCAATAGTGTGGAGCACTCGCCAATTGTTTCCAGGCTGTCGTCATCGGCGACCAGCGAGACCTGCTCGACGAGGCGTTTCTCTTCGAGGTAAGCATCAGTAAACCTGGATCGACGGGTAACCAGGACGGCAGGCGGAGCCGGAGGCGGAACCTCGCTACGGAGCTTCTCCAAAAGCGGCGCGAGCTTCGCCACCTTTTCGCCGACGACCGACGGCTCGTCATATTCGGGTAGATCGCTGATCGCAGAGTCCTCGATCGAAGATCCGCAGCCTTCGGCGACTGAAAATTCAACCTCCGCCGTCTCAGAAGTGCGCAGCTGCAGGCGGTTCGGATCGACGTACGGTGGACGGCCGCTGTGGTCGTGTAGGACCAGCCCGCTGTCGGCCGGCAAGCCGTTACGCACGGCGTAGGACCGGGTCCGGATGCGGTTGGGGTCCTCAATGTCCTCATCGGGTACCACCAACGCGGAGTCCGATTGATCCGGCCACATCAGCTCGGCAGCACGTTGACCGACAAGAAGCGCTACACCTTGATTGAGCCGCCACCCGATGGCGAAGTCCCGGTCAAGTTCTGGTGCTCGCTCGGGTGATGCGCATCGGCGACACAGTCCGCCGGTCTCCGCACGGCATGCACCGCAGCTCGAAACGGCGCAGACAGGGCACTCCGCGAATACCGCGTCATCGCCACACGCGACGCACAAGGCGGCGTCGCACGAGCCGCAACGAGTGACCTCAGACTCGTCAACGAAGTGGGCCTGAGAGCAAAGCGCCAATACCTCGATGGGTTGCTGCGAAGCATCGCTCTCGACTTCCGGCGGTTCGGAGAAACCCCACTCGTACGTCAGGGTCGCCTCTACGTCTCCTTCTGCGCCCCAGGTCTCTTCGACCATCCAGTCGTCCTCATCGAGGATGACTGCCAGCAGTTTGGCGCGTGCTCGGACGTCGGGTTGTCGGCTGAGTCGGCGCTCCTCGGAATCCAGTGCTCGTCGCAACCGGACCTTGTCTTCGCGTGGCGCTTCCGCGATCTGCGCCTGGTAGCCGCTACGTATCCGATCAAGTTCGATGCGCTGCTCCCGCAAGACCTGTTCGGCTCGGTCGCATCGGAGCACCTCGAGCTGGCCGGCGGCCTTTTGTTCGAACGCGGCCACGACGTCGGATGGCATGTTGAAGGCTGATGGCAGGGTCTCGCCGTCGTTGAGTGGACGACGCGGTAACCGTACCTCGTTGTCTCCGCTGATCTCTGCGGTGATGATGTGCTCGGTCGTCTCCGCTTCGCCAACCGTCGCACGAAATGTGGCGTGCCCATTCCACGTACCCGCCGGAACGAGCCGGCGCCGCATGAGCCTGGTGCTCGACGCGTGCCGGAACGGGCTCGGGCCGGGGTCAGCTGGGATCACCGGGACGGTGGCGTGCATGTCGCCGCGCGTCCGCAGCAGCCCGAGAAGCTCATCGAATACCGGCGAGCCCACCGCGCAGAGTTCGGCATCGGGATGGTGTTCCAGGCCGAATCGATCGAAGGCGAGATGCATCAGGGCCCGGCCCCCGAGTTCTTCCTCGAACTCTTCATGAAACTGCACGGTCAGGAAGGCGCCCTCACCGTCACCAGTGTCGTGGAGTATCTGTGTTCCAAGCGCGGCCAGTACCTTTCTGACCCAGGTTTGCACTCCTCGCTGGCGTCGTCGCGCGCGTTCGCTGACCTCGGGCATGAGTTCGGCACTGCCCGCTTTGGTGAGTTCCTTGCGATGCTCGAATGCGGACGCCATCCAGTTGCTCAGGCCGGTGTCGGCGGCGATGAGCGTTCCGGCTCGTTCGCGGGCGTCGACGAGTTCGGTACCCAGTTGGGCGAGCAGCCGCTCCATTTTGGAGTCATTTTCTGCGAAAAGCGCGTCCAGGACCCGTGTTTCGAACGATGCGGATTTGGAATCGTCGAGCTCGCCCAGGATCGTCGTGACTTGCCCGAACAAGAGCTCGAACATTCGTAGCTTCTCAGCGAGCAGTTGGTAGACGCTTTGGTCGATTGTTCCGCGGGCGTAGAGGTTGGCGACGAACACCTCGTCTCGGGGTTGCGTCAGCCGGTCGACACGTCCGATGCGTTGCTCGATGCGCATGGGGTTCCACGGCAGGTCATAGTTCAGGACGCAGTTGCAGAACTGCAGGTTTTGGCCCTCGGCGCCGGCGTCGGTCGAGATCATGACCGGCGCTTCACCGGACCTGAACGCCGCGATGGTGGCCGCACGCTCGCTCGCCGACATCGATCCATGGAACGCGCGTGCGGTGAGGCCCTCGGCATCCATGCGGCGCAGCAGCCCGGTGACGGTGTCGGTGTGCTGGGTGAAGATAAGTACTCGCCCGTGCTCCCGTATCCAATTGTGGGTGATGTCTAGAGCTTTGTTCTCCCGGGCGGAACCCGATATGTCCATGGCAAGATGACCGACCTCGGCCAGCACCGCGCGGACGCGGTCGTCCGGGTGCCGCTCGGCCATGCGGAGCGCCGTCGTTCCCATCGAGAACGGGCTCGCCGTGAGACGCAGTGCAAGGCTGCGTCTTCGCATTGTGTCGCCGGAGCTCACCATGACATTGCGAAGCAGATCAGTACTCAAAGCGTAGAGTTCGCGTTCCCGCGCGCCGAGTTCGATCGGCACGTCAACCGCTCGTCGGATGACGCGATCGACCCCGGCCTGGGCGCGTGTCGTGCGGATCATGGCGCTGCTGATGAGGCGGCGCAACGCAGCGGGGTCGCTTGGCTGCCGCAGGTCGTAGCCTCGCATGAACTCGCGCTTGAAGGCGCTGACCGACGTGAAGGTACCGGGCCGTAGCAATTCGACCAGCCGGTACAACTCCAGCAGATCGTTCTGAACCGGCGTGGCGGTCAGGAAAAATGCGTAACGGCAGGCAGTGGTCAACGCGGTGATCAGTTCGCGTCGCTTGCGCGCGCCCGCCCCGGCCGCGCGGTGCGCCTCATCCACAATGACGATGTCCCAGGGCTGTTTGGTCAGCTTCTCAACATGGCGAGTGCCCAGGGCCAGGCTGACGATGAGCTTGTCTTGGTTGCCGATATCCGGTCCGTGGTAGGCCACGGCGAACGGGAGGTCGAACTTCTGGTTCATTTCCTCCCGCCACTGGTCGCGAAGTGGCGCAGGGCATATCACGAGCACGCGCTTCGCCAGACCGCGCAGCGTCAACTCCTTGACGGCGAGGCCGGCCTCGATGGTCTTGCCGAGGCCGACCTCGTCGGCCAAGATGGCGCGCCCGCGCAATCGGGACAGCGCATGACGTGCGACGGCCGCTTGGTGCGGCATGCGGTCGACGTTGGCGACGTCGACAGCGAGCAACTCTTCGAAGTCGTCGAGGGTCGCCAATTCTTCGCCCTGCAGCCGTAACTCGACCAGTTCCAGCGGGTCGAAGCCTGCTGCCTTGAGTTGCTCGCTGAGAAGTTCGCGGGCTTCCGTCAAAAAGCCCATGGTTCGGGTGGGCCCGGATCCCCAGTCGTACTTGTCGTCGGAATGGAATTGGCGATCGACGGTTGCTCGTCGGCGCGCCGCTTTTGATCCCGCGGGAACCTTTGACGGCGTCGTGGGCGGTGCGACCGGGCGGGTGATTTGCATCTCGGAGCCGGGGGGCAACAAGAGCAGCCGGTAGGTCTGGTCGACCTGGCGAAGGCGCAGCAGCCCGCCTACTTGGCCATAATCCTGGAGCCGCTCGGTGAGCTTGTCCCCGGTGAGTTGTCGGCTGCGCCCGCTCCACTGGGCGCCGAACGTTTCGCCTTCGAGCTCGATGTCGATCGTCGTGCTGTGTTCAGGCAAAGCCAGTTCGGTGCGTTCGCGCGGCGTAAGCACGAGCGCACCTACCTCGAGGAACGGCTGAGTGATTCGTTTCTCAATCATCTCGTTTTAACGAAACTCCGAGTGTTTGGGCGCCGACGGGAGTCAGCACCAGTGTTTGGTAGGACGTACGAGAGCCGTCGCGTTCGACAGCGCGTCGATCGATGAGGCCTTTCTCCAGAAGCCGGGCGAGGGCTTCGTCCCAGCGTTTCTCGCTATTGCGGACATGCCGCAGCGCACCGAATTGAGGACAACTGAGCACGCCCTGGCCGAGTGGTCGTCCCTCGCCGAGGGATTCCTTGCCAAGGACTGCAGCGCGTAGGCTCGCCTCCCCATAGGAGCCGCGGCGGAATGCCGACGCCCACGCCACCGCTTGCAGTACCGTGAGCTCGGCATTGATCAGCAGTTCAGGATCGGCGACTTGGTGATCGGGCAATGACGACCACGGTGCTGGCTGTCCGCTGCAGATGTCGCAGGCCACGATGGCGCGGCCCGCGCAGTCGGCCACGTCGTCACCGAAATGCCGGCCGACGATCACTCGGCGACAGTCCGACTCGTTTGTGGCGTAGTCGATCATGGCTTGGAGGCGACGTTGCTGCCACGACTTCCAGCGCTTCGACTCATTGGCAAGCGCGTCTGCGGGAGCATCCCGCTTGAACAGCTGAACGCGGCGAAGCCGGCGAGAGCTGGAGAAGGTGACGAGGCGGTCCAGCGACCACTCGATGAGTCGCTGCTCCAGCTCGTCGGGGTCGTAACCGCGTTGCTCTTTGAGCTGCTGAAAGTCCAGCTGTATCCGGACATTTGGGCGGGCTCGGTGGTGTTGGTAGAAAAGTTCGCGGAAGAAGCGGCGTTCCTCTTCGCGCTCCGGCTCTCGAAAGCCGACGTCGACCGTCGCGCGTGCCGAGCAGTCGAGGCCCTGCTCCAGCACGCCCACTCGCTCGAGCTGGGCCAGTTGAACATTGAGCTCGTCGTCGTCGATTCCGAGGGAGTCGGCCATCTCGTCGACGTCGAAGACCCTGCTCTTCCCCCGCTCGGGGCACTTCCACAGCTCATTGAGCAGCCGTTGGGCCAACGCTGCATCGGTTTTCGCGTCGTGGGCATGGACGAGTCGACGGCGCCGGGCGAGATCACCGTTGGTGTACAGCAGCAGGCACTCGCCGGTGAGATCTCGCTGTCGCGCGGCCCGGCCCGCTTCTTGCGCATAGCCGTCGAGCGAGTCGGGCAGGTCGTAGTGCACCACCCAGCCGATGTTCGGCTTGTTGATTCCCATGCCGAACGCCTTTGTCGCGACGATGATGCGGGTGATGTCCGAGTCGAAGTCCTCTTGGACTGCGTCGCGCTGCTCCGGGACCATCCCGGCGTGATAGGGCCGTGCGGCGTGACCGGCACGCCGCAGCAGTGAGGCGATCTCTTCAGCGAGCGCCCTACGGGTCACGTACACGATGCCGGGATCGCTTCCCGACCAGGTCACGAACCGCAGGAGTTCACGGACCCGCTCTCTGTCGTTGGCGCACCGAATGACCCGGAATCGTAGATTCGGCCGGTCGCTGGGTTCGCGCACCGTCGTGGGTTCGCGCATCGCCATGGAGGCGGTGATGTCCGTCTCGACTTCGGGCGTGGCGGTCGCCGTCAGGCCGGCCCGCGGCGGCCGGGTGCTGAACGTGGCAACCGAGGCCGGCACCTGACGGAATTCGGGCCGGAAATCATGTCCCCACACCGAGATACAGTGCGCCTCGTCGACCACAACCCGGTTGAGCTCTTGGCGGCCCAGCGCTCCGCGCAGCACGGGGTCGCGCGCCAGCCGTTCCGGCGAGACGTACAGCAGTCGTACCTTTCCGTCGGCGGTGTCGCGGAGGATCTCGGTCTGAACCACCCTCGATGTGGTGCCGGTGATCCCCTGGACGGGGCGAATGCCGCGACGCCCACGCAGGTCGTTGACCTGATCCTTGATGAGTGCGACCAGCGGTGAGACGACGACGGTGGCTCGTGCGTCGGGCGCGAGCAACGCGGGGAGCTGGAAGCACAGCGATTTGCCGAAGCCGGTCGGAAGCACCGCGAGGAAATCTTTGCCTTCGATGAATGCCCGCATCACCTCTAGTTGCTTGGGGTGCAGTTCGGTTATCCCGAACAGCTTTTCAGCGGCTTCGACAAGTTTCGTCGTCGGATCTTCACCGGCCACCAGGCGCAAACTTTCCAGCAGCTGCGTGACGTCATCGCGTCCGAAGGTGATCGCGGTGGACAGGTCGGGCGCCGTGCCGGTGACGAACTCGATCGCACGGGTCCAGGCGTCGTCACGGTCGAGTGCTTCATGGATGGCGGGGCTCGGCAGTGATTCGAGAATGACTCGCCGCGCCTGCGTCGGGGCGTGCATCCGCCGATCACACAGCAGTGCCGCACCCCGGTCGGTCTCGTTGCGCACCAGCCGCCCGAAACCTTGGGTGAATTGCATGGCGGTCATCGGCAGTACGTAGTCCAAGAACGGGTCACCGCCGCGATCGGCGATGGCGCGCTGCCGCGCGGAGATCAGGGGATCGTCGGGGTGAGGGTAAGGCGGCTTCTCGATGAACAAATACGAGAGGGTCTCTCCGGGGGCGTCGAAACCCTCCCAGTACGAACGCAACCCGTACAGGACGGTTCCGTGTTCGTTGCGGAAGCGGCGCTGAATTTGCGAGCGGCCCAGTTCACCTTGGACGAGCAGTTCCACTCCCCGCTGCGCCAGTTCGGCGGCGCGGGTCCGGACGCCGGCGGCAACGGCCTCCATGCGGGTTCGCGCCGCGAAGAGGGTGAGCGTCTTACCACCCGAAAGCGAAAGAAACCCAGTCTGGTCCGCGGCCATCTCTTCGCAGAATTCGCGTTCGTTGACGGGGATGGGAACCGGAAGGTGGTTGGTCAAAATCATCAACGATTGCTTCGAGTGGTCGAATGGCGATGCGAGTCGCAGCGCTCGGAAGGTTCGTTCGTCCGGCTCGGGATGGATGTCGATGCCGAGCCGCGACGCGATGTAGTCGAAGCGGTGTTGGACCGTCAATGTGGCCGAGCAGAGGACGGTCGAATGCGTCTTGTCGACGACCTCCTGCTGAAACTCCGGGAACACATGGACGGGGATGCGCTCATACGTCCAGGCCGCGGAATCCTCCTCTTCGGCGGCGAGGCGGTACACCCACAAATGGCTATCTGGTAGCTCACGCATGGTGTCGAGCAGCTCGATTGCCGTGTCGAGCCGTTCGGAGTAGCCGCGCAGCCGTCGTCGCGCCGATCCGGTGCCATTGACACCGACCAGGGACTCCTTGAGCGCTGCAACCGCTTTGGCGAGTTGAATCAGCCAATAGCGCACCCCGGTGGCGGTTTGGCGCAGCGTCCGGAATTCGGGTCGGCCGTTGACGACACCGGAGCGCAGCACCACGGCGTCTGACTTGCCGGCGTACTCGTGCAGGTAGGTTTCGATTGCCTGGGCGAATTCCGCACCCGATGAACGCACTTGCGCGGTGCTGGTTGCGATGGCCTGACTCGCCGCGGTGAACGACGGGCCGGCGCCGGCGCGTGAGCGGATGCCTCGCATCAGTTTTGAACGGGGTGACAGGCTGTTGACGAGTATGTCGACTTCGAGGGCGTCGACCCGTTCGGTCCACGCGGCCGTCAAAGAATCCTCGAGGCCGTGCGCCTCGTCGAATACCAGATCTGCGCGGGACTCGGCGAGGACGTCGCCCGGGGCATGATCGGTCTTCACCCAGCTGGCGATGAGCGCGTGATTTGCCGACACCACGCCGGGTGTCTTGTCCAGGCCGTTGAGCTGCTGGGTCAGCGGACATACCTGTGCCCAACTACAATTCGTTCGGTCGCAGCCGCCGGCGTTTGTCCGCAGCCGCGCCCGGGTGCGCGCATAGCGGGTGTCCCGACGCCGGACGATGTCGTCGGTGACGTCGTCCCAGGTGCCCGTCGGAGATACGGCGATGGCGCGCAGCGCGATCGCGAGCGCGAGCGCGGAAGATTCGCGGTCGGACAGTGCATCTTCGAGCTCGCGGGTACAGACGTAGTTGCCGACACCTTGGATCTGCCGGAAGGGGGCGGCCAGTAGCCCTTCGTCTTGCAGACGTGTTGCCTCGTCGCGCAACTGACTCTGCAGGGCCTTGGTGGCGGTCGCGAGGACAACCGGTTGTCCTGGTCGCGAGGCGCGCCCAATCGCGGGCAACAGATAGGCCAGCGATTTGCCGGTCCCGGTCGGGGCCTCCACCGCGAGGCGCCCGCCACGATCGAACACCTCGCCCACGGCACGTGCCATCTCCTGCTGCGCGGCACGGGGGCGGAGCTCGCGCCGGGACTGCAAGACTGCGAAGGCGTCGCGGGTGGCCGACCATGCGTCGGCCGCGGGGGAATTCGACGGGACGAGCAGGGGATCGGGCCGGCGAGTCAACGTCGACAGTTCCGGCTTTGACGCCAGTGGCGGCAGCAACGACACGAGCGGATGATCGAACGTCTCGAGGACACCGATCGCAAGTTGCCAGCTGGGGTCATCCGGATCGATCGCGTCCAGCAGCGCGCGAACAACCGACGCGGTGGCGGTCGCGTCCGACAGGGCGCGATGGGTGTCATGGTGAACGATCTCGAATCGCTGCGTCAGGTCCGCCAGTGAGCGGTTGGGCATTGCGACGTCGAAAAGGGTTGCGAGATAAAGGCTGTCGATGCACAACGGAAAACGGGGGGGATCGACGTCGGCTCGGTCGGCCGCCTTGTCGAGGAACGGCCGGTCGAAGGCGAGCAGATTGTGGCCGACAACGAGGTCGGTCTCCGCCAGGTGGGCTTCGAGCAATCGCAGTGCGTCATCGAGGGGAAATTCCGCACTGATGCTCTCAGTTGGTCGGGCGACACCGTCTGGGAGTTGGACCATGATGCTCGCAAGCGGTGTGCCGTCCAACCGCACCAGCCCAAGCTCGGAGACGAAGTCCGTGGTGGGGTCGAGCCCCGTGGTCTCGATGTCGAGGACGGCGACACGATCAACTGGGGCGCGGTGAACATTGGTGGGCCGGTACCAGTCGCCGTCGTCGTGTGCATCTCCCGGCTCGGCGATCGTCATGTCGGGGGCGTCGGACGCAATGGACAGTAGGCCGTCGGCGGTCAGGTGGAAGCGGTGCGGAAAGCGATCCGGCAGTTGGGCGAGGCTCTCGATCGATTTGGCGAAACCCTGCGACCGCAGCGACTCTTTCAGATCGGCCGCGGATAGTGGTCCGCGTTCGGCAAGGATTCGATGGGCCGCCTCGATGGCCGGGGGCAGCGGCTTCGAAGGTATCGTCACGGTGCGCCTATGGGGTGCAGTACGTCCCGTTCGGCCAGGTCGCGACTGTTTGGCCCGGTTCGAACGCAGGGTTTTGGGCGGACCAGGGGTCCGGTCGCGGGCGGCCACCCTCGGGCTCGCCTTCGATCTTCGACAGGTTCTGGTCGTTCTGGAGATCGAGGAAGCGCCCCACGAAGGACTCGTAGTGGTTCAGGACGCCGTTAGGGACACCGCATGTATCCATGACACCTCCCGCGAGGAAGCTGGTACTGCCACGCAGGCGACCATACTGGTGGCGGCCGACATATTTTGCGCGTTGTTCAATTTTTGTCCAAGGAGTGGGTGGGCGGGCGCCTGGAAGCTAGGCGTGATCGGGGACGAGCGTGCGGTCGGAAGTCGAGGAGAGGCCGTGACGTTGACGCATCGCCTGTAGGCAACGTTGTCGGCGTGTCTGGATCCTGCGATCGGGGCAACTTCAGTCAAGTAGCCAAGCCCCGAGTCTTTGCCCGAGGGGCCTTCTGGCGACACGCCCAATCACACCACACCGCAACGCACCGATGTAGTGGCCGTTGAGCCGGTTGAGCCGCGCGACGATGCTGGCCAACAGGGCATTGTCCATGTGCAGATTGAACGGAATTTCGTGGAAAAGCGGATCGCCCCCGGAGGCGAGCGACATGGTCGGTAGCAAGTCGATGGTGCCGATCAGCTCGGTGAGGAACCGATCGACGCCGTCCAGTGATCGGTCCACAAGGTGGGCGGTGTTCTCGATGACGCGGGAAACTTGTCGGGAGCCGAGACGCCCCGGACGCGCCGGGCCAGGTGCAGGTGGGCGGCGTAGAACTCCATGATCGTGTCGGCCGCACCGACGATGCCGTCGGCGCCGGAGTCGCATCCCCCGGTGCCGAACACCGATCTCAAAGCCGGTGACCGTAAATAGCTGTCAATGCCGTTGACGCGGAGCTCGATGTCGGTGACGGTGTCGCGCACCAGCGCGGTCAACTCGTCGACTGTGGTGATGCGGTCCCCGGACGGCGGCGCGTGGCCGATGCGGTGATGGTGAAGCTCCTGGCGCAGTGCGGCTTTGCGCTGAACGAGCACTGAGCCGAACGCCGCCCACTCCCAGTAGGCGGGTCGGTCGCGGATGAGCCGTGCCAAGTCGTCGGCGGTATGGGCTATTTCGGCGAACCGGAGATCGTCGTCGGCTGTAGTCGTATCGTCGGTTGGGCCGTCGTGCCGGCTCGCCCATTCATCGGTCACGGATCAATGATGCGAGGGCCTACCGACAAGTCAGGCGCCAGGGGATTCCCCTGCGCCGGGACTGGCAGTCATCGGGAGCTTCGGCTACTCCGCAAAATTCTGGTTTGTTTCGTAGACGGCCATGCCGAGGTGCAATTCCCGCGGTCTGCGGCCGGGCTGGTGCCGTCCGAACCGTCAGATCGCTATGACCTCGAGACCGGGCATCGCGGAGTAGTCATCGTCTTGGGTCACGATCGGAATGCTGTGGGCGATCGCCGTCGCCGCGATCCAACTGTCATTGATCGGCACTCGCTGATTGGCAGCGCGTAGCCGCGAGACCAGCAATGCCCACGCGTCGGAAACGCGCTCGTCGATATTAAGGGGTTCGAACCGTTGTGCCAGTTGATAAGTCGAGAGTCGGCGCGCAGCGGCCTCTGGGCCGGAGGCCTGCAACACCCCGAGTCGTAACTCGCCAAGCGTGATCGCAGAAACGCCCCACTCGTAGCCGGCGAACTGGCTGGCGTCGAATCGTGCCGCCTCAATCCCGATAAAGACCGACGTGTCGGCCAGGGCTCGGCGGACCGTTACCACGTCACGTCGTCCGTGGTCTGCGACAGGGCGTCCCGCAGTTCCTCGCCGAGCCCGGTGGTATCGGGTCCCAGCCGCACGAGCTCGTTGATCACTTCGGCGGCGGGCAACCATTGGCGGCGCCGGGCCAACGGAACGATCCTCGCGACGGGGCGGTTGTCCTTGAGCACTTCGATTTCCTCGCCGGCCGCGACGCGGCGCAACACCTCGGCGGTGCGGTTGCGAAGGTCCCGCGCAGGGATCGTAGCAGACATGCTACGAGCGTAGCAGAAGTTTCATTTTTGTCGCTGAGAGGCGGGCAGAAAGAGCAGTCCTTCCGGCGGGAGTCAGGTGTGGCGGATGTGACTGGCGCGCGCATCACGAGGCGCGCCAATCACATCCGACACAGTGGCCCGGTGCGGGAGCGGTCAACGGATTGTCCACCTACGCGCGACAACCGGCCACATCGGTCAATCGGCGCCGTCACCGCCGCGAGCGTGCGCCCGCCAGGTTCGGTATCCATGCCGCGCGGCGAACGCGCCGACAATGGCGCTCACGCACCACACCGCTATCGCCGCGTAGGCCAGCGGCGACGACGGATTCGCGATCGAGGCGCCCAGCGCGGTGTAGGCGAACGCGCGCGGAACCGAACCGATGGACGACCCAACAGCCATCTGCCACAACGGGACTCCGAATGCGCCGAAGGTGTAGGAGGCCAGCGCGTCGGATATGCCAGGGACAAAGCGCTGACCAACGACGGCCCACAGCCCGCGCCGTTCGATGAGCGCGTCGATGCGGTCGGCGCGCTGGGCCCCCAGCAGCGCTCGTGCGCTCTCCCGGCCTGCCCGGCGCCCGACGAGACTGGCGACGATCGCGGTACCCACCGCCGCGCCCAGCGTCACCACGATGCCAACCGCGGGACCGAACAGAACCCCGCTGCCCGCGGCCAGAATCGAGCCGGGTACGAACAGCGCTCCCAGCACGGCCGATACCACGACATAGGTCAGTGGCGCCGCGGGACCGGTCGCTGACACCATGCGCCGCACCACCTCGACATCGACCACATGCGTGACGGCGACCAGAACGTACAGCGCCAACAGGAATCCCGCGAACACGGCGAGCCGCGCGATGTGGCGTCGTCGGGACGTCGGTGCGGAACCGTCGGTGTCGGCCATGGTGACCGCGATTCGTCCCCGTTTCATCCGCTCGGCCACGCGGACCGACGGCTCAGCAGCGCCACCAACTCCATCGGATCGGGTTCCGTGTTGAGCAGGTTGACCAGCGCGTCGCGCTCGTGGGGGGCGACCGGTTCCACCCCGCCGAAAAATTGCATGGTGTCCCCAGCGGGCGCCACGCGCGTGCACACCAGCTGTCCTGGCTGCACCTGTTGGCTCGCGGTTCGGTCACGCACCTCGTGCGTGTCGCCGGTGCGCGCGTCGCGCACGGTGACGCCCTGCCCGCGCTCGACTTCCTCGACCTCGAACACCGACCGATCCGTGGACGCCCACCGCTCGGCCAGCTGGCGCTCGTCGTCAGGCAGCAGCGACCCGCGGACCTTCAGGAACTCCGCAAACGCGCCACCTTCGAACAGCACCGCGTCCAGCACCAGCGGATCGGCCAGCGCCTCGTCCAGCACGTCGGGATCGTCGGCGATGGCGTGACGGCAGCGCTCCCACGCGACGTCTTCCACCAACCCGTCCCACCCGTTCAGCAGCGCGTGCTGGCAGGCTTTCGCGTACAACCAGCCCGCCCGCGCAGCCAACGGTAGCTGCTCGCTGCCGAGGTGGCACTTCTTGTACTTGCGGCCAGATCCGCACCAGCACGGCTCATTTCGGCCGAGGTCGGTGCGCGGCGCCGCCCGATGTTGCTCCAACAACTCCACGAGCGGGCTATCCGGATCGGCCTCAGCGCGGCGCAGCAACGCCAACCCGTGCTCGGCGTCACCGCGGTCGGAGGCGAACCGCGCCAAGGCCACCAAGGTCAGCGGCCAGCCCGGATCCATCGACTCGGCCGCCAGCAGCTCGTGTTCGGCCGCCTCGATGTCGCCGATCCGCTCCAGCGCCACCGAACGCAGCCAGTGACACGCGACTCGCGCCGAACGCGGCACCTTCGGCTCGAGGATCTCGGCGAACAGGCCCAGCGCGGCCGCCCCGCGGGGGTCGATGTCGATGGTTTCGGCCAGCAGCAGCTCGGCCACCAGTGGGTCGGCGAGCGCGGCGCCCGCCGCGGCGACCAGGCCGGCGAACTCCTCGTCTTCGAGCTCCGGGGCGTCCCTGGTCCCTTCGGTCGAAACGTCCTCCAATCCGTCGTCCGCCTCGACGAGAGCCTCCGTAATCGCCGAGACCTGCTCGTACAGCTTGACCAGCGTGTAGAGCGGTACCGCCTCCTCGCGGTCGAGCTCGTGTCGCGCGGCCAGTGCGGTGCACCCCAGATCGAAATGCCAACTGGCGAAGTCGAATCCGGGGGATGCCAGGTGGATCCCGTCATACGCCAGATCGATCTCATCAATGATCTCGCCGATGGGCGGCAGCGATTCGGTGAACAACGCGGGGTCCGCGACGCAGGCGGTCCACACGACGCCGGCGACGTCCGTCGGCTCGTCGACAGTTGCCGCCGCCGCCAGCTGTTCGCCCGCAGCACCATCCGCGAGCGCCGTCACCCGTTCGACCGCCAGCCCCCGTTCGCTGATCCGCACCCCGACCAGGTCGCCCTCCGCCACGCCCAACGCGGCCAGCGTGCCGGGCGCCAGGAGCAGCGCCCCGACCGGGTCGGCCAGCTCGTCGGAAATTCCGCGCTGCTCGAGCAGATCGTCGTCGTAGTCCGGCATCGCCACCGTCGCCGGCGACCCGTCGGCGAACCGCGCATACCCGTGCTCACACAGCGGGGTGAGCGGGCTCAGGTCCGGGGTCACCTCCAGCATGTCGTGGGCCAGCTCGACCGCGCTGATCCGGTGCGTGAACACCCGCCCGGCCAGCACCGCCGGCAGCCATACCCAGCGCTCATCGGCCAATTGCGCTACTGGCCAGTTGATTTCGTCGATCTTGGCGTCGGGTCCGGCCGTGCCGCTGTCACGCAATCGTCGCGTGAAGTCGTCCGAGTTCAGCGGGCCGTGTTCGGTCAGGATTGCCGCAACGGTCTGTACCAGGTCAAACGCTTCCGCCACGAGGAACCACCCTATTCCTCGCCGTGCCCAGACGCGAGGACGCCGACCGACCGTGCCGAATCGGCATGAACGCTAGACTGTGATATGCGCGCCACAATCGATCTTCCTCAGGATCTCTACGCACAGGCGCTGGCGATTGCGCGAGACACCGGCCGCACGTTGAGCGAAACCGTCTCGGATCTCGTCCGACGCGGCCTCAGGACAGGTGGCAGCGCTGTGATCTCCAGAGATCCGGCCACCGGACTGCCTCTGGTAAGCGTCGGGACGGTCGTGACGTCGGAAGACGTGCGCTCGTTACAGGACGAGTGACGGCGGCGTTCCGACTAACCCTCAGAGCGCGCGCAACCGGGCCGCCAACCCGCTGGCCCGCACCGCACGCCGCCCGATCGCGGCCCGCGCGGATTCCTCTGACCCGACGATGCGCACCTTTTGCTTCGCGCGGGTCACCGCGGTATAGAACAACTCCCGCGTCAGCAACCGCGACTCCTCGCCCGGCAGCAGCACCGTCACCTCGTCGGCCTGGCTGCCCTGCGATTTGTGGATCGTCATCGCGTGCATGGTCTCGACGTCGCTGAGGCGGCTGGTCGCGAAATACAGCGGACCGGTCGCGGCGGCGATGACGACCCGCAAGCCGTCGGGGCCGGACACCGCCACACCGGTGTCGCCGTTGTAGATGCGCAGAGCGTAGTCGTTCGCGCTCACCAAGAGCGGGCGCCCGGCGTACCACTCCGACCACGGCGGCAGGCCGGTCTCCTCCGAAAGCCAGTTCTCCACTTGCCGATTCCAGCGCCGCACCCCGGACGGCCCCTGCCGGTGCGCGCACAGCAGCCGATGCTCATCCAGGGTCCCCAGGGCAACATCGGCGGCCCCCAACAAGCCCGCCTCACGCAACCGAAGCGCGTGCGGCAGCAGGATCGGCCGCAAGCGCTCCGACGAGTCGCCCTCGCCGAATTCGATGAACTCGATGTGCTCGTCGCCCGACCGCAGCAACGCCAGCGCAGCGTCCGCGTCCCCGGTCCGGATCGCGTCGGCGAGAAACCCGATGGACTGGCCGAACCGGTGCGACGTCCGCAACGCCGCCACCCGCACGTCGTCGCGGCCGGACAACCCGTCCACCAGGTCGGCGAGCACCGCGCCGGCCTCCACCGACGCCAGCTGGTCGGGGTCGCCGACCAGAATCAGCCGGGCGTCCGGGCGCACCGCTTCCAGCAGCCGCGCCATCAGGGTCAGCGACACCATCGAGGTCTCGTCGACCACAATCACGTCGTGCGGCAACCGGTTTCCGCGATCGTGGCGGAACCGCGACGACGAGTCCGGCCGCCGGCCCAGCAGCCGATGCAGCGTCATCGCCTCCAGCCCGTCCAGCCGCGCGCGGTCGGGCGCATCCAGCCGGGCCAATTGCAGCTGCACCGCCTCGGCCAGCCGGGCGGCCGCCTTGCCCGTCGGGGCCGCCAGCGCGATCCGCGGCCGTGCCGAGCCGGTGAGCTCCGCCTGCTCGGCCACCTCCGCGAGCAGTCGCGCGACCGTGGTCGTCTTGCCGGTGCCGGGTCCACCGGTGAGCACCGTGACCGCCTGCGACAGCGCGATTTCCGCCGCTTCCCGTTGCTCGTGGTAGTCGGACGGGAAGAGTCGTTCGGAGGCGCGCACTTCGGCGCGCGGCGTGCACGCCAGCAGCGCGATCAGGTCGTCACACACCTGCTTTTCTTCGCGCCAATACCGGTCGAGGTAGAGCAGCCGACCGTCATAGAGATGCAGCACCGGCGGTTCGCCCAGCAGCGGGCTGGCGCGCACCGCGGCCAGCCATTCGGCCGGATCCGGCCACGGCGCGTCGTCTAACCCCACGGTCCCCGCGATTGCCGCCAGTTCGACGCACACCGATCCGCCCCGCAGCGCGCGCACCACCAGCGCCGCGGCCAGCGCCACCCGCTCGTCGTCCTCCACGGCCAGCGCGCAGAGCCGTTGCGCCACATGCACATCCGCAAAGTCGAGCACCCCGGCCTCGCTGAAGGCGCGCAGCAGGCCTTCGGCGCCGACCGCGATCTCGACATCGGCCGTCACGCGGCGCGCCTCCCCTCGTCCAACAAATCCGACAGGGCCGCCACCAGCCCGGCCGGCGGCCGCCAGCTGAACACCCCGCACGGATGCCCGTCGACCACCGGCGTGCCGGCGCCACACATGCCCCGCACGAACAGATACAGCACCCCGCCGATATGCCGCGCCGCGTCGTAGCCGGGCTGCCGCCAGCGCAGAAACCGATGCAGCACAACGGTATACAACAGCGCCTGCAGTGGATAGTCCGAGTGCAGCATCGCCTCGGCCAACCGGTCCGGGCTGTAATCGGCGGCGGTGTCGCCGAGGTGGTTGGTCTTGTAATCCACCACCAGGTAGCGCTGCTCGGGCAGCCGGAGCACCGCGTCGATCGAACCGGCCAGGTAGCCGCGCAGCGATTGACCGCCCAGCTCGGCCGACGTCAAGCGTTGGGCGTACGGCGCGAGCGGATCATCGGGGGGCAGGTGGATGCGCAGCAGCCCGCCCACATCGGACAACGGCACGTCGGGCGCGGTGACACGCACGTCGCCGCCGGCCAGCGGGATTTCGAAGTCCAGCTCCCGCAGGCGATCCCGCAAGCCGATCTGGCGCAACGTCAAGCTGTCGGCCAACGGTCCCAACGCTGTGTCGTTCATCGGCACCAGGGCGGCGGCAAGTGCGACCGGGTCGGCGTCGACCGGCCACCAGGGCAAGTGCCGCCGAACCTGTGCTTCCAGTTCGTCAACAAGGTCGGGCGCGGCGGGGTCGGCGGTCTCGAGCACCGCGTGCACCAGTGACCCGAATGCCGCACCGGCGGGCATCCCGGTCAGCGGCGACTCGATGTCCTGGCCGACTCCGGGCGCGGTGACCACGACGCCCTCCGCCTCGTCGTCGCGCACCCCGACCTCGGGCTCGCTGCCCGCGCCGATCGAAGTGGTGGAATCACTACCGCGAACCAGCGCCGAATACGAGGTACGTCGCCACCCGGTGTCGATCGTGCGATGGAAATGCCGCACCTCCAATGGGGGGACGGGCGGCGCGGCGGGCCTGGCCGCCGGCGCCACGACCGCGGACTCCTCCACCGACGGCCCGCCGGCACCCTGCCACCGCGCGAACAACGCCGCGGCGTCCTCGTCGGTGATTGCCGCGTCGCACCTGTCCGGCACTACCGCCTCGCCTCCGCCACGGCCCCGCAACAGCCGCGAGAGCCCGCCGTTGCGCTCGTCCGCCGAAGGCGCCCACCACGCCACCACCTGCGACTGGGCCCGGGTCAGAGCGACATAGGTCACCCGGATGTTGTTGCGCGCCTCCTCCATTCGGTAGAGCTCCTCGACGCGGGGACGATCGGGGCTGTCCGCGCCGCCGACGTGCAGACAGCGGACGTCGTCCTCGTCGTGATAGAGCCGGATGTCGCCCTTGCGGATGTTGCGGTTGAAGGCGAACGGCAGATACACGATGGGGAACTGCAAACCCTTGGCCACGAATACGGTCATGATCTGCACCGCGGCGGCGTCGCTGTCCAGCCGGCGGTTGCGCTCGGACTCGCCGGTGCGGTCGGTGCATTGGCGACGCAGCCAATCCCGCAGCGCCGGAAGGCCATAGCGCTCCCGATGCGCGGTCTCGTGCAGCAGTTGCGCGATGTGCGCCAGGTCGGTCAGGTGCCGCTCGCCGCCCCATTGCCCCAGCACGCGACGGCCCATGCCGCGCAGCTGCGCGGCCTCGAAGACCGCGGCGATCCCGCGCTGGCGCGCCCGGGCGGCCCAGTCCCGCATCGTGGTGGACACCCGGTCGGTCAGCGCATCGCCCTCGGCGGCAAGGGTTTCCGCGGACTCGCCGAAGAACATCGTGCACGCCGCGGCGCGGACCAGCCCGCTGCGGTGCGGTGCGTCGAACGCCTCCAGCAGGCACAGCCAGTCCTTGGCGGCCTGCGACTCGAAGACGTCGGTGTCGCCGGTGTAGATCGCCGGGATGCCGGCCGCGGCGAGTGCGTCCCGACAGGCCCGCGCGTCGCGGTGCTGCTCGACGATCACCGCGATATCACCGGCCGCGACGGGCCTGCCGTCGTAGGTGGCGCCGGAGGCCAGCAACGCGCCGATGTCGCCGGCCAGATCGGCGGGAATGTGCCCGCGCAGCGCGCCGATCGGGATGTTGTCGGTCTCGTCGTAGCCGAGCGCGGCCCGTTTGACGACACGCAGCCGGAATGGCGCGTTGCGGGGCGCACCGGCCAGCCGGTGTCCGCCGTGCTGGGCGCGGATTTCGTGCACGACGATGTCGGGGTGGCCCAGCGCCGCACCACGCAGCACGGCCTGCAGGCTGTCCACCAGCGCGCGATCGCTGCGCCAGTTGACGTCCAGTGTGTAGCGGGCTCCGGCGGTGCGGGCCGCTTTGAGATACGTGTGGATGTCGCCGCCGCGGAATCCGTAGATGGCCTGCTTCGGATCGCCGATCAGGATCAGCGTGGAGTGGCCGGCGAACGCGCACTCGAGCACCCGCCATTGGATCGGGTCGGTGTCCTGAAATTCGTCGACCAGCACGATCCGCCACCGTCCGCGCATCCGGTTGCGGGCCGGTGAGTCCTCTGCCTCAAGGGCTTTCGCGAGGCCCGTCAACAGGTCGTTGAAGCCGGCGACGGCCCGGCGGCGCTTGCGATGTTCGAACTCGGTGAGCACGTCGTTGGCGAAGCGCACCCGCGCGGCGGCCGTGCTGTCCGGCTCGGGATCGAGCGGGCGCAGCTGGGCACACGGGTCGTCGACGATGTCGCGCGCCAGGGTCAGCGCCTGCTGATAGGCCAGTGGCGGCTCGCTTTCGCTACCACCGAACCGGGCCAGGTAGAGGTCGTCGACGATTTCGGTGACCAGGTCATCCAGGCTTTCGACAAGCGTGACGCCCTCGGCCGTATCACCGGCCACGCCAAGAGATTTCAGCACCCGGGCGCAGAACTCGTGCGTGGTGGCGATGGTGGCGGCGTCGAAGTTCGCCAGCGCGTCGCGCAGCCGTGTCCGTCGTAGGGTGCGCTCGGCGTCGCTGCCCTGCGTCAGGTGCTCGACGAGGTCGTTGGCCGCCTCCGCCCGGCCCTCCAAGGCGGCGAGGGCCTGAGAGATCTGATCGCGTACGCGTTCGCGCAGCTCCCGGCTGGCGGCACGGTTGAACGTGATCAGCAGCATCTCCTCGAGCGCCGCATCGGTCTCGGCGAGATAGCGGGTGACCAGCCCCGCCAACGCGAAGGTCTTGCCGGTGCCCGCGCTGGCCTCCAGCACGGTGGTGGAGCCCGCCGCCGGCAGCGGGCCCAGCAGATTGAACGGATCCATCAGCCGGGCCTCCTTTCGGACCCCAGCAGCGGCAGCCACAGGCGCGCGGCCAGCGCCCCGAGCCGGGTGTCCTCGCCCGGCATCGCCAGATCCGGTTCGGGCGGCCCGAGCAATACGTCGAACGGGGCCTTGAATCCCCACACCCGCACGTGCGCCGGCTCGCTGTCCTCGCCGTCGTGGAAGTTGTTGGACTCCCATTTGCCGACGGCGTATTTCACCGGATCCCGTCCGCGTGCGCGGCGCTCGGCCCACGCGTAGGACGTCTTGAGTGGCAACGGCAATGGCTCCCGGCGTCCCGCGTCGAAAATCCCGACCAGATCCCGTAATACGGTCACGGGATCGGATGGTGCGTCCAGTGCACACACCTCGATCGTGTCTTTGCTGCCGCGCCCGACGCAGATCGCGGTCCAGGCACCGCCCGGGTGTCCGGCGGCAAGGGCTACCAGCGAGATCCACGCCTGGAGTTTGTGTTTGGCGGCCAGCCGGGAGTAGCTCACCGCGACGATGCGGCTCTCGAACACCCGATTGACGGTGCCGGTGACGCGCCGTCGGGCGCCCAGATCGACGGCGACGTCGTATGCCCGCGCCTGCACCCGCTGATGGCTTCGGGCGGCGTCGGCCAGTCGAGCGGCCGTCTGGCTGATCGCTTCGGCCTTGCGCCAACCCAGGCGCTGGGGCGGCAGCGTGCCGCGGCGCCACTCGGCGTTCATCGCCACCTTGCGGTCCATGCCCCGCAACATGTCGTGCAGCATCCGGTCGCCGACGACCCAGGATTCCAGCGGGTCGATGTCGACCGGCATTTCGTCCTCGACCCCGTCGACATCCCACGGCAGCGTGCAGTCCAGCGCGCGGAAGAAACCCTTGACCGGATCCTTGTAAAAGTCGAGCAGATCGGCCAGTGGCACGTCGTCGAGAGGTGCGGCCGGCAGTGCGGCGGTGATGAAAGCCGTCGGCGCGCGCCGCTTTCCAGTAGCCGCCTGCGCCGCCGCCAACGCCGCCGGGTCGAACGTGAAGGTCTGCCCGGGCACCAGTTCACCGACGGTGACGTTCTTGCTGTCGAACGGCTGCAAGGGGTGTTGGATCAGGACGTGCTCGCGGACCGGGGTCTCGGTCGTCCGGTCCAGCGTGTCGAGCACCTCGGCGAGGGGAACCGCGGGCGGGCGCGGGTGACCGGTGTGCTCGTCGTTGCCGGTGTAGGTGATCACCAGCGTCTCGCCCGCCGCGCACACCGCGTCGAGCAGCAATTGCCGGTCCTCGGAACGGATGTCGCGCTCTCCGGTCATCGGCTCGCGGGCCAGCGCGTCGTCGCCGTCGGGGACATCCAGTCGCGGAAAGACGCCGTCGTCGAGTCCGACCAGGCAAACCACCCGGTGCGGCACCGAGCGCATGGGGACCATGGTGCACGCGGTCAGGGTGCCGGTGCGGAAGTTGGCCCGGGTGGGCCGGCCCGCCAACCGCGTGGACAGCAGCGCGCGCACGTCGGGCAGCCGCAGCGGCGCCGACGCCCGGGCGCGGGCCTGCGCGGCGACCTCGGCGAATTCGCGTTGCAACTGCGCGCTTTCCCAGGCGTCGTCCGAGCGGGTGAGCGCGTCGATGCCCACGGTCAGCGCGTCCAGCCAGTCGGCCAATGATTGTGTGCCGCTGAGGGTTTCGATGGCGCGTTGGAGACGATCGATAAACTCGGCGAGCCGCCCGGCCAGCTCCACCCGATTGCTGCCGACATCGTCGAGGGGGAGTGCCGTGCCCAACCAGGCCTGCGAGTCGTCGGACATCGCCACCCCGGTCAGGATGCGGTCGAGGCCGAACCGCCAGGTGTTGTGCACGATCTTGTCCAGGCCGTAGGGCCGGCGATAGTCGGGGTCGAAGCCCCAACGGATGTTTGCCGAGCGGACCCATTCGGTGATGGCGTCGAGGTCGTCGTCGGTGATCCCGAACCGGGCCCGCACCGGATCGGCCTGGGCAAGGTTCAACAGCTGGCTGGCGGTGGCCCGGCTGTCCGCGATGGCAAGCAGTTCGGCCGCCACACCCAGCAGTCGATTCGTCTGCGTCAGCGAGCGGTCGGCGAGCCGCACCCGCAGTTGGTGCGCGGGATGGCTCCCAAACCCTGAGCCCGTGACCTGGCCGAGTCCGAAGCCGGCGATGATGAGCGGCGCGTACTTCTCGATATCGGTGCACATCACCACGATGTCGCGGGGCTGCAGCGTCGGATCGTCCGCCAACAGGCCCAGCAACACCTCACGCAGCACGTCGATCTGCCGCGTGGGGCCGTGGCAGCTGTGCACCTGCACCGAGCGGTCCGCCGCGGCCAGCGTCCGACTGGCGGGCCGAAGAGCGTTGGCGGCGATGTCGGCCTGCAGCCAGCCCAGCAGCGTGTCGGGTCTCGGTGTGCCGCCGATGAATTCGTCGCTCGCCGCGTCGGAGGGCAGTGCGCGCTGCAGTTCGCGCAGATCGCGGCCCAGCGTCTCGAGCAGCGGATGGGAGGCGGCGGTCCGGCTGGTGTCGGCGCGCCGCGGTACCGCGCCGTGGGTGCCGGCCAGCGCCCACCACAGCTCGTCGCTGGGGTGTGGCAGCCACAGGTGCAGCTCGTGATGGGTGGCCAGCGCGTCGAGCAACTCGACGTCGGTGCACGCCAGGCGGGTGTGCCCGAACAGCGACAGCCGCTGCGGCAGGTCGGTGGGGCCTTCGCGCAGGCGCGCGACGGCGTTCTGGTGGCGGACGTGCGGGGGATCGGCCTCGACGCGCTCGACCAGCGCCCGCCAGAGGTCCGGCTGCCAGCGCAGGTCCTCGTCGAGGCCGGCCGCGTTGCCGTCCAGCCAGTCGACGAGCAGCTGCGGACGCTGCCGGGCGTAGGAGGCGAACAGCCCGGCCAGCCGCCGCGCCACGGCGTAACGGCGGCCCCTGCGCGCCTCGGCCTCGGCGGCGTCAGTGTCGAAGTGGCCCAAGTGCTTTGCCAGGGTTGCGCACCATGGCTCGTCGAGGCTCGCGTCGATCACCTCGAGCAGCGGCCACGCGAGGGCATCGGGCGACCAGGGATCGTCCTCGACGATGCCGGTGAGCTCCGCGACCAGCGACGCCGGGCTGCGGAACACCACCCCCGCGCACACCCCGTCGCCGGCGCCGGGCCTGCACCCCAGGACGTGCGAAAGCCGCTGGCTCAGCCAGCGCTCGACGCCGCGCGCCGGCACCAGCACGAGCTCCTCGGCGAACGGGTCGGGCAGCGGGTTGGCCAGCAGGGCGCCGAGACCATCGGCGAGTAGGTCGGTGCGTTCGGCACGGTGGAGATGGAGGCCCATTGCGCTGCCACCATAGAACGCCGCACCGACAGCCGGGGAGGGTTCGGTGCCGACATGCCGTTCGGCGGTGGTGGCAGCATGGGCGGGGACGAGAGGGAGAACCACATGGAAGCTTGGGACGCGATCCGTGCGCGGCGCAACGTGCGGCAGTACAAGTCGGAGCAGGTCTCGGCGCAGGACTTGGACCGGATCGCCGAGGCGGGCTGGCGGGCGCCGTCGGCGAAGAACCGGCAGCCGTGGGACTTTGTGATCGTCACCGACCGGGACCAGCTGCAGGAGTTGTCGACGGTCTGGCAAGGCGCGGGCCACATCGCTGCCGCGCCGGCCGCGATCGCGCTGGTGGTCCCGGTACCGCCGAGCGAGCGCCGGCTGGTCACCGACACCTACGACATCGGTCAGGCCACGATGGCGATGATGATCGCGGCCACCGACCTGGGTATCGGGACGGGTCATTCGTCGGTGGGCGACCAGGACAAGGCACGCGCCATCCTCGGCGTGCCCGACGACCACCAGGTGGCTTTCCTGCTCGGCATCGGCTATCCCGCCGACCGGCCGCTTGCCCCGATCCGCCGGCCGAATCGCCGACCGTTTTCCGAGGTCGTTCATCACGGGCGGTGGTGAGGCGATGCCCGAGCACCGGGGCGACTACGGATACGACGGGTCCTTCCACACCGTCTCGGCCGGAACCCAATTGGCAACCGTGGGAGCCGGATCCGCGGCCCTGCTCGGCGCGGCGGGCCTTTGCGCCGCGCGTGGCAGGCGGCTGGCGGCGGCGCTCGCGGGGGTGTCGGCGCTGCAGATCATCGGGACGGCGGCCTGGTACATCTACGCGACGCGCTCGGGCAAGTTCGTGGTGTGGGCCCGGGTGCTCGACGGGCTGCGGCTGCGTGGCGACGAAACGGTGCTCGACCTCGGGTGCGGGCGCGGCGCCGTGCTGCTCGCCGCGGCCAAGCGGCTGCCGCGGGGCCGCGCGATCGGTGTCGACCTGTGGCAGGCCGACCAGACCGAGAACTCGCAGGATGCAACGCTGGCAAACGCCTCGGTGGAAGACGTCGCCGAACGCGTCGAGGTCCGCACCGCCGACATGACCGCCCTGCCGTTGGCCGACGAAAGCGTGGACGTCGTCGTCAGCAGTTTGGCGATCCACAACATTCCGACCCGCGCCGGCCGGCGACAGGCGCTGGACGAAGCCGTTCGGGTGTTGCGGCCGGGTGGCCGGGTGGCCATCGCCGATCTGTGGGAGACCCGTCAGCACGCCGAGCATCTGCGGGAACTGGGCTGGCGAAATGTCAAGCGCCGCAACCTCGGATGGCGCATGTGGTACGGCGGCCCCTGGTTTTCCACGCGGTTGGTCACCGCGACGAAGCCGGAGTGATGGTCCGGTCTCTGCGAGGCGTCGGCCGTCGCCAAACCTCATCCCGGCGTGCATGCTGGGACCCATGACGAGAAACGAACTCACCGAACAGATCGTCGTCGCGCGGCTGGCGAGGGGGCTGACGTGGCAGGAGTTGGCCGATGCGGTCGGCAGGCCGGTGCTGTGGACGACATCGGCGTTGCTGGGCCAGCATCCGATACCCGCCGAGCTCGGCAAGGTCCTGATCGGGATGCTCGGCCTCGACGAATCCGCGGTGCCCGTGCTGGCGGCGCCGCCGATGCGCGGCGGCCTGCCCAGGGCCGTGCCGACCGACCCGACCATCTACCGCTTCTACGAAGTCCTTCAGGTCTACGGGGGCGCCATCAAGGAAGTGATCCACGAGCAGTTCGGGGACGGCATCATGAGCGCGATCAATTTCAGCGTCGACCTGCAAAAGATGCCGCACCCGTCCGGCGACCGGGTCGTGGTGACCTTCGACGGGAAATTCCTTCCCTACGAATGGGTTTCGGCGGATAAGTAGATGGCCGCCAAGGGAGGCCAGCCGAAACTCGTGGATCTTGTGCTCTCCGGCGGCGGCGTCAAATTCATCGGCCTGGTGGGCGCGATCGTCGCGCTGATGGATGCCGGATATTCGATCAAGCGGGTGTCGGGTGTTTCGGCGGGCTCGGTGGTCGCGGCTGTCCTGGCGGCCGCGTCGAACGATGGCCAGCTGACCGGCGAGGAAGTCAAGGAACTGGCTTTTTCGGTGCCGCTGCGCAAGTGGCGCGACGCCGGACCCGTTCCTTTTGTCGGTGCCGCGTGGGGGCTACTACGGGAAACGAGCATGTATCGGGGCGACGTCGCACATGAGTGGATTCGGAGTGAGTTGAAGAATCTCGGTGTCACCACCTTCGGCGATTTGGTCCTCGATGACGAGCACCTGCCGGGGGGACGGCACTACAAGCTGGTGGTCACCGTCGCTGACGTAACCGCGGCACAGCTGGTGCGATTCCCATGGGACTACTCACGGCTGTATGGTCTCGACCCCGACGAGCAGCCCGTCGCCGACGCCGTGCGGGCTTCGATGGCGATTCCGTTCTTCTACCGCCCGGTCAAGCTCACCGGCGCCGGCGGGGCAACATCTACCCTCGTTGACGGCGGTGTCCTGTCGAACTTTCCGATCGATACCTTCGATCGGCCTGACCGCAAACCGCCGCGCTGGCCCACGTTTGGGATCACGGTGTTACCGCGGCCCACCGAGGGGATCGGTGCGGTGATGCCCGCGCTGAAACCACTGCGTCTCTTCGAACAGACGGCGTTGCTGGAAAGCCTCCTCACCACCATGTTGGCGGGTCACGACGAGACCCACCTCAGCCAGCCGTGGGTCGCCGCTCGCGCAATCGCAGTCGAATCGACCGATGTCGGCGTCCTCGACTTCGATATCCCCAGAGGCCGCCTCGAAAGGCTCTACGAGAACGGTTACGCGGCGGCGCAGGCGTTTCTTTCCACGTGGGATTGGCGGGAATACCTCGGCCAGTTCCGGTGAACCGTCACGCCGGCAAACGGGTGAAGTGACGGCACCCTGTGCGCGTGTCAGACTGGGCCGCGAGGAGGCGAGCAACGCGGTGGCCAGGTGTTTCCCGGCCACCGCGTTCGCTGCTGTCAGCTCATCAAGACCTGAGGCGAGAGCTCTTTGAGCATGGCGTTGGCCCAGCGCATCTGGCGCAGCGTCTCGGGATGGCAGCGCGACGTCAGGCTCAGCAGCTCGGAATCCTTGGCGGCCTGCGCGCCCTGCGCCAGCAGTTCCCAGTCCAGCGACACCCCGGCGGCCAGCCGGTGGATCCGCCGGAGGTCGGCCAGGAGCACCAGTGCGGGTTCGGGCCGGCGCCGCAGCATGCCGCCGATCCGCGACTGCAAAAGGCCGGTGATCGCGCCGGTGCGCGGCTCGGCCGACAGCCGCAGGCCATAGCGGCGACCATGCTCGGCCAGCTCGCTGAGGTGGTGCCGCGACCAGCCGGCCATGTCCTGCGCCAGGTGGCAGACGTCCTGGTCGCTGTGGTGCCGGGCCGCCACCACGTTGAGTTCGTGGGCGATTTTGCGTTCGGAGCGATGAAGCTCGCGGATGGCCAATTTGAGCTTCACGGCTAGCCTCCCGCCGGCAGGGCTCCGGCAACCGCCGTGGCATGCGCGGACGCCGCACCGTTTCCGCCGGCTCGCCGCGCGCGGCTCGTCCGGCATTTCTGCAGCCGGGCGGCCGCCGTCTTGAAGATCGGCTGCTTGGACACCGGGTCCCAGTCCGTCAGCGTGAGTTCGTTGCCCGCCCGGTGATGACCGCCTCCGTCGGTGTCCCAGTAGCCGTAATGGAACGGCACGAACAGTACCCCCTCGCGAATGCCGCAGATCCGGACCGCGCACCTGATGCAGCCCCGAGGCGTGCGCACCTCGACGGCGTCGCCCTCCTCGATGCCCAGGCGGCGCGCGTCGGCCTGCGAGACCTCGACCCACACCTCGGGCGCGGCGGCCTGAAGCTGCGGCGCCCGGGCGGTTTTGGTGCGGGTGTGGAAGTGATAGACAGTGCGGCCGGTGATCAACGCGAACGGGTAGTCGGGGCCGGGCCGTTCGTGTGGAGGCACGTACTCGGCCGCCTTGATGATCGCCTTGGCGTAGGCGTTCATCGAGCGGTATTCGTCGGGTTGCAGCGGGGCGCCGGTGATCAGGTCCTTGCCGAAGGCCTCGCAGTAGTCCGGATGCGACCAGAACTCGCTGTCGGAGTACAGCCGTTCGGTGCCGTCGGGATGCTCGGCGTTGCAAGGCCATTGGATCCCGCTGCCGCCGCGCAGCTTCTCATACGTCAGGCCCGTGTAGTCGCACGGCCGGCCCGCGCTGCACTTCTTCCAGGCCTCGAAGGCCGACTCCGGATCGGTCCAGGGGGGAAACGCGTGGCCGTCCTTGTCGCGGAAGTCCATCCGGCGCGCGTAATCCAGGAAGATGTCGAGGTCCGAACGCGCGGAACCCGGTGGCTCCACGGCCTTTTCGGACAGGTGCACGGTGCGGTCGGCGTTGGTGAAGGTGCCGGTCTTCTCGCCCCACGCCGCGGCGGGCAGCACCACGTCGGCCAGCGCGGCCGTCTCGGTCATGAAGATGTCCTGCACGACGAGGAAAAGTCGATCCTGGGACAGGATGGCGCGGACGCGCGCCAGCTCGGGCAGCGAAACCGCGGGATTGGTGGCGCTGACCCACAACATCCGCAGGGTCCCCTCTTCGGCGAACCGGAACATCTGCATCGCGTGGGTCGGGGGTGCGTAGTGCGGAATCTGAAGCGGCTCAAGGTTCCACAGCTTCGCCAGGTCTTGGATGTGGGCGTCGTTGGACCAGTTGCGGAAGCCGGCCAGGTCCCCGTTCGCGCCGCACTCGCGGGTGTTCTCCGCGGTGGGCTGACCGTTCATCTGCAGGATGCCGCAGCCGGGCTTACCCAGCATGCCACGCACCAGGTGAATGTTGTTGACCTGCACGGCCGCCGCAGTGGCCTGGTGCGACTGGTAGAAGCCCTGCAGGACGGTGGACAGCAACCGCTGCGCGGTGCCCAACAGCCGCGCGGCGCTGCGGATGTCGTCTGCCGCCACGCCGCAGATCTCGGCGGCCCGCTCGGGTGGGAATTCGTCGACCCGTTTGCGCAGTTCGTCGAAACCGACTGTGTGCGCGTCGATGTAGTCCCGGTCGATCCAGCCGTTGGCGATGATCTCGTGCAGCAGCCCGTTCATCAGCGCCACGTTGGTGCCCGGCAGCGGCGCCAGGTGAACGGTCGCGCGCCTGGCCACCGGCGTGAGCCGCGGATCGACGCACACGATCGCCGGCGGCGAATCGCCGGCCAGCCGGTCCAGCATCCGCGCCCACAGCACCGTCTGAGTCTCGGCGACGTTGTGGCCGAACAGCGCGATGACGTCGGCGTGGTCGACATCGGTGTAGGAACCGGGCTGTCCGTCGCAGCCGAACGATTCCTTCAGCGCCTCGGCCGCGGTCGCCGTGCACAGCCGGGTGTTGCCGTCGACGTGGTTGGTGCCGATTGCTCCGTGCGCGATGGCCCCCTGGGTGTAATACGCCTCGAGGAACAGCTGCCCGGACGTGTAGAAGCCGATCGAACTGGGCCCGAAGTCGTCGAGTAATTGCTTGCTGCGCTTGACGATCCGCTCCATCGCGGTGTCCCAGTCGCAGGGCTGCAGTTCGCCGCCCACCCGGATCAGCGGGGTGGTGAGCCGATCCGGGGAAGCGTTGGCCTGCCAGCCGAACAAGTCCTTCGGGTCGAGTCGGCCGCGGTTGACCCGGTCGACGGCGCGTCCGCGCACCCCCACGATTCGCCCGTCCTTGACGGCGATGTCCAGGCCGTCGCCGTTGGAGTGCAACACCGCCGCCGACTGCACCCAGCGGTCCACCGATTCGGCCGCGATCCCGTCGGCGAGATAGGTGTCGACCCGTTCCGGCCACTCGGTGCCCGGTGCATACGGCGTCCGGATTCCCCAGGGGTCGGCGATGCGGTCTGACGTCACGCCGGGAGAAGTACCCGGGCGCCCCCGCACGAAACCCGCACGGGCGGGCCCGGGCCCGGGCGTCAGAGGCCGAATTCGGCCTCGATCCCGTCGATCCCGGCGCGGATAGCCTTGAGCGCGTCGGCGCGGACGCGCAACTTGGTTGCGGCGTGGGCGTGCTGATGCAGGCCGGCGAATTCGCGCGCGGCCTCCTCGGCGCGGTCGACGACCATCTCGGGCAACACGATCTCGTCGACAAAACCCGCGGCCAGGGCGGTTTCACCGAAGAACGTCTTGGCCAGCCCGGCGGCCTGCTGGTAAGCGGCGGGCGTAAGCCGCAGCTTGATGATCTCCAGGGCCGCGTAGGGGATGACCATGCCGATCGCCACCTCGTTGGCCTGGATGTTGTAGGCGTGGGCGGCGACCCGGTGGTCGCCGGACGTCAACAGGAACGCGCCCATCGCGATGGCGTGACCGGTGCAGGCCATCACCACCGGCTTGGGGGAGGACAACAGCCGATAGGCCAGTTCGAAGCCGCCGCGCAACATGTCGATCGCGGGTTGGGCCTGGCCGGAGGTGAGGATCTTCAGGTCGAACCCGCCGCTGAACACCCGCTCGTTGCCGGTGATCACCAGCGCCCCGGCGTTGTCGCCATCGGCCCGGTCGATCGCCTCGTTGAGAGCCTGTTGCATGGTGGGGCCCAGCGCGTTGACCTTGCCATCGTCCATCCGGATGACGGCGATGGAATCCTTGAGGCTGTAATGGACCGGGCCGCTCATGGGTTGCTCCTTCGATCAGTCAGACGTGCTGGCTGCGGTGCTTGGCGAGATTCTTCTCGCCGTTGCCCCAGCGCAGGCTGACATCGGTGGGCGCGTCGAGCTGGCGGGTGCGCCACCTGTCCTGGGTCTCCTGCACGGCGCCGTTGATCCGCTCGATCTCGCTGCGGAACACGTCGGCGCGGGTTTCCTTGCTCGCGTAGTGGAAGTAGGTCAGCAGGCCGCGCAGCAGCTCCAGCTTCTGCTTTTCGCGCTTCGCCAGGTCGTGGGTCGTCATCAACTCGATGCGCTGAACCGGCGGCAGCGCGTCCCAGTCCAGGACTACATCGGTCTGCAGCACGGGCCGCTCGCCCTGCCAGAACCGCCAACCGCGCGGCTTCTCGGGGCGGTCGTGATAAGTGACCGACCCGGCGAAGCGGGACTCGATGCCGCTTCCGATCTCGGCGCGGTCGAGCGCCGAATCCCAGACCATCCGCCATTCCTGGCCCGGCGCGAGCACCGGCAATTCGCGCGGCAGCTGCAGTTCGACGACGTCGGCATAGCCGTCGGCGGCGTTTTCGTATTCGGCCACCGTGGGTGGTGTCGGAAACGAGAACCGGATGTCGTAGGCGGCGGTCTTCCCGAAATTTCGGACCACGAGTTCGATCACATGCCAATCCGCCGGATGCGGTTCCATGAACATCGCGACTTGGGGGCGCGTCTGCTCCGCGGCCAGCCGCCGGTTGAGTCTGAGCTGCCGGTTCACCAGCAGCAGTGCGACGAGGCTCAGCAAAATTGCCGCCCAGGCCGCCCACGCCAACCAGGTGCCCGACGAAATATTGGTGACCCCGTGCCAGGCGTTCTGGATCCACCCCATGAGATCCACCCTTCCGCTTATATCACAGTGGTCGTCGGCCGGAAGTTTCGCTGGCCCGATACTAGAGCGGCCCGACGCGCATTGTTGACCCCCAAACAAACCGGTTCGATATCGCCCGAATTCGCGGGCCGCTTAACCACCCATCAGCATTCGCCACTGATCAAGATCAGCGGCCCGGTACACGTAATTGGAGCGTTTGACCTCCGACAGCGATGCGCTCGGCTCCGCCGAATACCAATGCCCGGGAAACACTGTCGGATCCCCGGGCAGCGTGGCGAGCCGCTGCAGACTGCGGTACATCTCGTCGGAGTCGCCGCCGGGAAAGTCGGTGCGCCCGCAACCGTCGAGGAACAGCGTGTCACCGGCGACCAGGCGGTCCTCGAGCAGGAAGCACTGGCTGCCCGGCGTGTGGCCGGGAGTGTGCAGCAGCTCGATTTCGATGTCCCCGACGCTGACTTTGTCGTGGCCTTCATGGGTGGTGAGGTCTGCCATGCCGATGCCCGTGACCCGCGAAACCCAAAGGGCCTCATGGGTGTTCACGTGCACCGGCACGGGTGCCCGCTCCAGCAGCTCGGCCAGGCCCTTCAGTTCGAAGCCCATCATCTTCCCGCCCACATGGTCGGGGTGGTGATGGGTCACCAGGACCCCGGACAGGTGCATGCCGTCGGCCTCGAGCGCGTCGAGCAGATCGCCCGCGGCGTACGCGGGATCGACCACGAGGCAGTCCCCGGTTTGACGGTCTCCGATCAGGTAGGCGAAGTTGCGCATCTGCGTTGCGAACATGTCGCCGGGGGCGAAATCGCGACCCGAGAGCAATTGACGGAAGTACAACCGGTCGTCTGCCACCCGACCAGACTAGGGCTACGGCGGTCTTCGGCGACACGCGGCGCTCGGGGCTTGACAGGCGGGCGGTGTTTGCCGCGAACGGGCCGTCGGCAATGGGTTCGGGCTGTGCTCAGTGGGTATTGTGGGCGCATGAGGAAGAGGGTCGAGATCGAAATCGACGACGATCTGGTCCAAGAGGCGATACGTCGGTTCCACCTGGCTGACACGCGCGAGGCAGTCCATCTCGCGCTGCGGACCCTGATCGGCGAGTCCGGTGCGGACGACGACCAAGACAGCGAGTACGACGAATTCAGCGACCTCAACGCCTGGCAGCCTCGTTCCGGCGGCGACGGGCGGTGAGGAGTCAACTCGGGCCGCGTCGGTGGTTTGGTGACGTTGCGGGCCAGGCTGTACCCTCTTTTAGGCCCCGCGGCAGCACTGCCGCTTGGGTGAACGGCCCCCTTAGCTCAGTCGGTAGAGCGTTTCCATGGTAAGGAAAAGGTCAACGGTTCGATTCCGTTAGGGGGCTCGGCGGACGCCGAGCAGGCGGGCGGCCCCCTACCCAGGCATTGGGGTGGCCCAGAGGCGATGTAGCTCAGTCGGTTAGAGCGAACGACTCATAATCGTTAGGTCGCCGGTTCGAGTCCGGCCATCGCTACAACTCAACACAGCAACAGAGCAGAGAGAACGGACATGGCTTCCAGTACCGACGTGCGGCCGAAGATCACCTTGGCATGCGAGGTGTGCAAGCACCGTAACTACATCACCAAGAAGAACCGCCGCAACGACCCCGACCGGATGGAGCTGAAGAAGTTCTGCCCCAACTGCGGCAAGCACCAGCCGCATCGCGAAACACGGTAGCTTTCGAAAAGCACTTATCGGGATCGACTAGGTAGGTTCTACAGCCGTGCCCTTGACCACAGACATCGTCGGGATGCATTACCGCTATCCCGACCATTACGAGGTGGAGCGCGAGAAGATCCGTGAGTACGCGGTGGCCGTGCAAAACGACGACAGTTCGTTCTTCGATGAGGACTCGGCCGCCGAACTCGGCTACAAGGCTCTGCTCGCCCCGCTGACTTTCATCTCCGTATTCGGCTACCAGGCCCAGTCGGCGTTCTTCGAGCACGCGAGCATCGCGGTCGAAGACGCGCAGATCGTCCAGATCGACCAGGTGCTGAAATTCAAGAAGCCGATCGTGGCCGGCGACAAGCTCTACTGCGACGTGTACGTGGATTCGGTGCGCGAGACGCACGGCGCCCAGATCGTCGTGACCAAGAACCTCATCACCGACCAATCCGGTGAGATCGTGCAGGAGACCTACACGACCCTTGCGGGCCGTGCCGGCGAAGACGGAGAAAAGGGATTTTCAGATGCCACTGCGTGAGTTCAGCTCGGTCAAGGTGGGCGACAAGCTTCCGGAGAGGACCTACCCGCTGAGCCGTCAAGACCTGGTGAATTACGCGGGCGTCTCCGGTGACCTGAACCCGATCCACTGGGACGACGAGATAGCCAAGGTCGTGGGCCTCGGCACCGCGATCGCCCACGGCATGCTGACCATGGGACTGGGCGGCGGGTACGTCACCTCGTGGGTGGGCGACCCCGGTGCGGTCACCGAGTACAACGTGCGGTTCACCGCCGTGGTGCCGGTGCCCAACGACGGCAAGGGCACCGAGCTGGTCTTCAGCGGTCGGGTCAAGTCGGTCGACCCGGAAAGCAAGTCGGTGACGATCGCCCTGACCGCCACCAACGGTGGCAAGAAGATCTTCGGGCGGGCCATCGCGTCGGCGAAGCTGGCGTAGGCGGCGTATCCATGGCGCTCAAGACCGACATCCGCGGAATGATCTGGAGATACCCGGACTATTTCATCGTGGGCCGCGAGCAAATTCGCGACTTTGCACGATCGATCAAGTGCGACGATCTGGCCTGCTACGACGAGGACGCGGCCGCCGAACTCGGCTATGACAACCTCGTTGCGCCCATGACGTTCGTGTCGATCATTGCGAAACTCGTCCAGACGGACTTTTTCCGGAATGTCGACGTCGGCATGGAGACGATGCAGATCGTGCAAGTCGACCAGCGGTTCGTCTTCTACAAGCCGATCCAGGCCGGCGACAAGTTGTGGGCCAGGATGGAGATCCATTCGGTGGACGAGCGATTCGGCGCCGACATCGTCGTCACGAAGAACAGCTGCCACAACGACGAGGGTGAGCTGATGCTGGAGGCATACACCACATTGATGGGCCAGCAGGGCGATGGCTCCGCCAAACTCAAATGGGACAAACAGTCCGGGCAGATCATGAGAACCTCGTGATCTGTATCGGATTTCCTGCGCCTTAGGGGGATCGAGTACACTCGGACCTCGGGGTTTTCCCAGCATCAGCGCGCTTTCCGGGATTCGAACAATCGGGGAGCGCGCGTGTCATGTAAGCCCCGGTAGGTAAGCACAGGTTGGCCTGCCAACCGCGAAGGGGCGTAGCTCAACTGGCAGAGCAGCGGTCTCCAAAACCGCAGGTTGCAGGTTCAAGTCCTGTCGCCCCTGCTGAAGATGGACTATAGGGTGCCGTGCCATGGTGGACACTGGAAGATAGTGCCCCATCACGATGGGACGGCTCGCGGGATACCAGCAAACGAAGGAGCACGCGGTGAGCGACGAGGGCCCCGACATCGGTGCTGCCAACGACGCCGCACGCGACGGCGACGACACCGAGGACGGCCGCGAAAGTGGCGGCCGGACGGCGGTGGTGACCCGGCCGCAGCGCCCCACCGGCAAACGGACCAGGCAGCGGGCGGCCGACGTCGGCGAGGACGTCGACGCGGAGTCGACGGACGAGGCCGAGGCCTCCGAGCGGGACTCGGGTTCCAAAAAAGACAAGAAGGCAGCCAAAGCCAAGGCGGCCAAGGCCCCCAAGAAGGCCCGGAAGCCCGGCGATCGTTCGGCCAATCCATTCGTGTTCGTCTACAACTACCTCAAGCAGGTCGTTGCCGAAATGCGGAAGGTGATCTGGCCGAACCGCAAGCAGATGCTCACCTACACCTCGGTGGTGCTGGCGTTTCTGGCCTTCATGGTGGCGTTGGTCGGCCTGGCGGATTTCGGTCTGACCAAGCTCGTGCTGCTGGTGTTCGGCTGAGGTTTGAGAGTGACAGGAAGGACCGAGAACCGTGACTAGCTTCGACGGTGACACGTCCGCGGGTGAAGCAGCGGTCGACGTGCAGGAGGCCCCGGAGGCGTCGGCGGCCCCGGAGGGCACGGACAGCCCGGACAGCCCGGAGGCCCCGGAGACCGCACAGACTCCGGAGACTCCCGAGCAGGCGGAGCCGGCCGAGGAGGTCGACCCGGCCGCGGCGCTGAAGGCGGAACTGCGCAGCAAGCCCGGCGACTGGTACGTCATCCATTCGTATGCCGGATACGAGAACAAGGTGAAAGCCAACCTGGAAACCCGCGTGCAGAACCTGGACGTCGGCGACTACATCTTCCAGGTGGAGGTGCCCACCGAAGAGGTCACCGAGATCAAGAACGGCCAGCGCAAGCAGGTCAACCGCAAGGTACTGCCCGGCTACATTCTGGTGCGCATGGACCTGACCGACGACTCGTGGGCCGCCGTGCGCAACACCCCGGGCGTCACCGGATTCGTGGGTGCGACCTCGCGCCCGTCGGCCCTGACGCTGGACGACGTGGTGAAGTTCCTGTTGCCTCGCGGCGCGGCGAAGAAGGCGGCCAAGGGCGCGGCCAGCACCGCGGCGGTGGCCGAGGCCGGCGGCCTGGAACGCCCGGTCGTCGAGGTCGACTACGAGGTCGGCGAATCGGTGACCGTGATGGACGGACCGTTCGCCACGCTGCCCGCCACGATCAACGAGGTCAACGCCGAACAGCAGAAGCTCAAGGTGCTGGTGTCGATCTTCGGCCGCGAAACCCCCGTCGAGCTGACCTTCAGCCAAGTCTCCAAGATTTAGCCCTTTAACCCCGAGAGAAGGAACCGCAACATCTCATGGCCCCGAAGAAGAAAGTCGTTGGGCTGATCAAGCTCCAGATCCAGGCCGGGCAGGCCAACCCGGCGCCGCCGGTCGGGCCCGCGCTCGGCCAGCACGGCGTCAACATCATGGAGTTCTGCAAGGCGTACAACGCCGCGACAGAAAACCAGCGCGGCAATGTTATCCCGGTGGAGATCACGGTCTACGAGGACCGCAGCTTCACCTTCACCCTCAAGACCCCGCCCGCCGCCAAGCTGCTGCTCAAGGCCGCCGGGGTGGGCAAGGGTTCGGCCGAGCCGCACAAGACCAAGGTCGCCAAGGTCAGCTGGGATCAGGTCAAGGAGATCGCCGAGACCAAGAAGTCCGACCTCAACGCCAACGACATCGACGCCGCCGCCAAGATCATCGCCGGCACCGCCCGGTCGATGGGCATCACCGTCGAATAGACGCAAGACCGTGGGAGGGCCAGCTTCGGCCCGTCAACCACGACCCAACACCAGATTGGATGAATCAATGAGCAAGAACAGCAAGGCATTCCGCGCTGCCGCCGAGAAGGTCGACCGCGCCAACCTGTACACCCCGCTGCAGGCGGCCAAGCTCGCCAAGGAGACGTCGTCGACCAAGCAGGACGCGACGGTCGAGGTGGCGATCCGCCTGGGTGTCGACCCGCGCAAGGCCGACCAGATGGTCCGCGGCACCGTCAACCTGCCGCACGGCACCGGTAAGACGGCCCGGGTCGCGGTGTTCGCCGTGGGCGACAAGGCCGAGCAGGCGCAGGCCGCCGGCGCCGATATCGTCGGCAGCGACGACCTGATCGAGAAGATCCAGGGCGGGTTCCTGGACTTCGACGCCGCGATCGCCACCCCTGACCAGATGGCCAAGGTCGGCCGCATCGCCCGCATCCTGGGCCCGCGCGGCCTGATGCCCAACCCCAAGACCGGCACCGTCACCCCCGACGTCGCCAAGGCCGTGTCCGACATCAAGGGCGGCAAGATCAACTTCCGCATCGACAAGCAGGCCAACCTGCACTTCGTCATCGGCAAGGCCTCGTTCGACGAGAAGAACCTGGCGGAGAACTACGGCGCCGCGATCGATGAGGTGCTGCGGCTCAAGCCGTCGTCGTCGAAGGGTCGCTACCTGAAGAAGATCACCGTGTCGACGACGACGGGCCCCGGCATCCCGGTGGACCCCTCGGTTACGCGCAACTTCGCCGAGGCCTAGTCCGACTAGGCCCGGCGAAGCGGTCGCTATTTCTCGAGGCTATTTCTCGAGCGTGAACTGCGTGACGTCGGTGTACCCGGCGCGGAACAGGTCCGCGCAGCCGGTCAGGTACTTCATGTACCGGTCGTACACCTCTTCCGACTGGATCGCGATGGCCTCGTCCCGCTTGGACTGCAGCGTGGCCGCCCAGGTGTCCAGCGTCCGCGCGTAGTGCAGCTGCAGCCGGTGGACCCTGGTCGTGGTGAAGCCGGCCCGTGCCGCGTCCTCCTGGACGCCGGTGATCACGGGCAGCCAGCCGCCGGGGAAGATCTCGGCCAGGATGAACTGGGTGAAATGGATGACGTCGGCCGTCAGCAGCAGGCCGCGCTCCTTGCGCTCCTGGAAGGTGGGGCGGACGATGCTGTGCAGCAGCATCACGCCGTCCTCGGGCAGCACGCCGTAGGCCATTTTGAAGAAACGTGAGTAGCGTTCGGGACCGAAGTGCTCGAACGCGCCGATCGACACGATCCGGTCGACGGGCTCGTCGAACTGCTCCCACCCCTTCAGCAGCACTCGCTTCGAGCGGGGGTTGTCCATCTCGTCGAATGTCTTCTGGACGTGCGCGGCCTGGTTTTTCGATAGCGTCAGACCGACGACGTTGACGTCGTACTTCTCGATCGCCCGGCGCATCACGGCGCCCCACCCGCAGCCGATGTCCAGCAGCGTCATGCCGGGCTGCAGGCCGAGCTTGCCCAGCGCCAGGTCGATTTTGGCGACCTGCGCTTCTGCCAGCGTCATGTCCTCGCGCTCGAAATACGCGCAGCTGTAGGTCTGGCTGGGATCGAGGAAGAGGCGGAAGAAGTCGTCGGACAGGTCGTAGTGGGACTGGACGTCTTCGAAATGCGGCGTCAACGGGTTGGACATGGACGATAAGGCCTTTCCGGCGTCAGAGGCATTTCAGCACTTCACCCACACCGGGCTGCCTCCCTGTAGCCCTGTGCATGGTAACGGATTGGGGTGCGGGCGCGTGGTGCCGCGCCGCGCCAGCCTACTTCACCAGGGTGAATTGCCCGACGTGGCTGATGCCCTTGCGGAAGAGGTCCGCGCATCCGGTCAGGTAGTGCATGTAGCGGTCGTACACCTCTTCGGACTGCATGGCGATGGCGGCATCGCGATGGGCCTCCAGGTTGGCGGCCCAGGTGTCCAACGTCCGGATGTAATGCGGCTCGAGGAATTGTGTTTCCTCGATGGAGAACCCGGCGGCCTGGGAGTAGTCGACGATGTCGTCCTTGCCCGGCATCTCACCGCCGGGGAAGATCTCTGTCCGCAGGAAGTGAATAAACCGCAGGTCTCTCATCGTCAGGGTGATGCCGTGGGCGTGCATGTATTTCTGCGTGTAGGTGAAGAGGCTGTGCAGCATTACCCGGCCGTCGGCGGGGAGGATGTCGTACGCCCGCTCGAAGAACGCGGCGTAGCGCTCCTTCTTGAAGGCGTCGAAAGCCTCGAGGGTGATGATCCGATCAACCTTCTCGTCGAACTCTTCCCACCCTTGCAGCCGCGCCTCGGCCCGGCGCGTGGTCGGCAGCTTGGCGAGCCGGGCCGCACTGAGCTGATGGTGGTTTTTGCTGAGAGTGATGCCGACGACGTTGACGTCGTACTTCTCGACCGCACGGACCAGCGCCGAGCCCCACCCGCAGCCCACGTCGAGCAACGTCATGCCCGGCTCCAGGTTCAGCTTGCCCAACGCCAAATCCAATTTGGCGAGCTGCGCTTCCTCGAGGGTCATGTCGTCGCGCTCGAAGTACGCGCAGGTGTAGGTCATGGTGGGATCCAGGAACAACGCAAAAAAATCGTCCGAGATGTCGTAGGCCGACTGCGACTCCTCGTAGAACGGTTTCAATTTGCTCATTTGCAACAGCTCCCAAGCCTGGTTCGTTTCGACCCCGAGCACCGTACAAGACGGTACTTCGACAAAGCGTTGTGCCCCTCGAGCGGGGCCACGGTGTTATGCACCGATAGTAGTGAAGTCGGTGCGCGCCGTTGCGCAGGCCCGCCGACCGCGGCTTTTATCGCCGGGCGCGCCCCTTCGGGGTCCTGGATCGCGCCACGTGGCCGTCGTTGCGGCCAGCGCGGACGGCCCGGGTCGGGCGTCGGCCAATAGCCGAACTCGCCGCGGGTCAACGCCACTGGCCCGACCGATTCTCTTACACTGCAAACCTATGAGACGTGCTTATGTACGTGCCACGGACGGTCCGGCGACCCGTCTGAAAACCGAGGACTACGTGGATGCGCACGGTCGCATCGTCCTTCCGGAGAGCATCAACATCATCTCGCTTTTGGACGGCACGATCGCCAATTTCGGCGACTCCCTCGCCTATCGCTACCTGGACTACACACAGCACGCCGACGGGAAGGCCGTCGAACAGACCTGGGGCGAATTGGGGACCAGGCTGGAAGCCATCGCCGGGCGCCTACAACAGGTAACCTCCCGCGGCGACCGGGTAGCCATACTGGCGCCCCAGGGCATCGACTACGTGGCCGGGTTCTTCGCCGCGATCAAGGCGGGGACCATCGCCGTGCCGTTGTTCGCACCGGAGCTGCCCGGCCATGCCGAACGTCTCAACGCGGTGCTCGTCGATTCGGGGCCCACCGTGGTCCTCACCACCGCCGCCGCGAGCGAAAGCGTGCGGGCCCACGTGCGGACGCTTCCGCGTGGCCGCAGGCCGCGAGTCGTCGCCGTCGACCACGTACCGGACTCGGTGGGCGCCACCTACGATCCCGTCCACGTGCGCTCGGACGACATCGCCTACCTGCAGTACACGTCGGGTTCGACGCGAACCCCGACCGGGGTGGAGATCAGCCACCGCGCCGCCGGCACCAATCTGCTGCAGATGATCGTGTCGATCGGCCTTGACACGGGCGTCGACATCCACGGCGTGAGCTGGCTGCCGCTGTACCACGACATGGGTCTGCTGATGATCGGCTTTCCGGCCCTGTACGGCGGGCATCTCACCCTGATGTCGCCGATGGCGTTCATCCGCAGGCCCCACCGGTGGATCCGGGCGCTGGCCGCCGAGTCGCGTGACAGCCGCGTGGTCTCCGCAGCGCCGAACTTCGCTTTCGAGTTGCTCGCGCAGCGTGGCATCCCGCCCGACGTCGAGGACGTCGACTTGAGCCATGTCACGCTGATCAATGGATCCGAGCCGGTCAGCATCGACTCGATCAACAAGTTCTTCGAGGCGTTCGCGCCGTACGGGTTGCCGAAGGCAGGGATCAAACCGTCTTACGGCATGGCCGAGGCGACCCTCTTCGTCTCGAGCATCGCCCCGAGCGCCGAGCCCACCGCCGTACACTTCGACCGCCAACAGTTGGGCGCGGGTCGCGCGGTTCGCGTGGAGCCGGACCACCCCAACGCCGTCGCGCATGTTTCGTGCGGTCAGGTGGCTCGCAGCCAATGGGCGGTGATCGTCGACCCCGAAACCGAGTCGGAACTGCCCGACGGCGGCGTCGGCGAGATCTGGTTGCACGGCGAGAACATCGGCCGCGGCTACTGGGCGCGCCCCGAGGAAAGCGCGTTGGTGTTCGGCAACAAGCTGCAGTCGCGGCAGCCGACCGGCAGCCACGCCGAGGGGGCGCCGACCGAGGGCACCTGGCTGCGGACCGGGGACCTGGGCGTCTACCTGCACGGCGAGCTTTACATCACCGGCCGGATCAAGGACCTGATCATCCTGGACGGACGTAACCACTACCCCCAGGACATCGAGGCCACGGTCGCCGCCGCGTCGCCGGCGGTGCGGGCCGGCTACATCGCGGCCTTCTCGGTGCCCGCGAATGAAATGCCGGGGGGAGCCGCCGAGCATGTCGGTGAGGTGTTGGTCGTCGTTGCCGAGCGCGCACCGCGCGAGGGCCGCACCGAGCCCCAACCGGTGGTCGAGGCGATCCGGAGGGCGTTGTCGCGCTGCCATGGGCTGCCGCTGTCGGACATGCGGCTGGTGGCGGCGGGCACGATCCCGCGGACCACGAGCGGAAAGCTTGCCCGCCGGGCCTGTCGCGCGCAGTACCTGCGCGGCCAATTGGGCGGTCGCGAGTAGCTAGCGCCGCGTGGTGTCGCTCGCGGCCGCGAAGGTGGCCGTCAACTCGCTGATCAGCCGATCCCACAGTTGCCGTGGCAGGTCGTGGCCCATGCCGTCGAACAGCACCAGTCGAGCGCCGTCGATGGCGCGCGCCACGGCGCGCCCGCCCGACGGCCGCATCAGCTTGTCGGCCCGCCCGTGCAGGACCACGGTCGGTGCGAGCGTCCTCCGGTTGTAGCCGAGCAGGCTGCCGCTGGCCATGATCGCGCTGAAGTGGCGGGCGACGCCCCACGGGTGATAGCTGCGTTCGTAGCCTTCGATGGCCTCGGCGCGGACCTCTTCCTCGGGTGCGCGGTAGGCCGGGCTGCCGGTGATCTTGGTGACGCGCACGACGTTGTCGACGATCACGTCGCGGGGCGAACCCGGCGCCGGGCCCTTGAGGACCGCCAGCAGGGCGCGCGGGGCGGGCGGCGGCAGAAACGGGCGATTGTTGCTGGAGAAGATGACGGCCAGGCTCTTGGTCCGCTCGGCGAACCGGCCCGCGAAGACCTGCGCGATCATGCCTCCCATCGAGGCCCCGACGATGTGGGCGCGCTCGATGCCCAGATGATCCAGCACGGCGGCGGCGTCGTCGGCCAGGTCTTCCAGCGCGTAGGCCGCCTCGCCGCGCCGCCCGAACCAAAACCGCACCAGCCGCGGGACCAGGGGGCCGGCGCCGCCCCCCGGCGGCGTCTTGGTGGACAGACCGACGTCGCGGTTGTCGTATCGGATGACGCGCAGGCCCTGCTCGACCAGCTTCTCGCAGAACGCGGTGCGCCACAGCAGCAGCTGCGCGCCCAGGCCCATGATAAGCAGGACGGGCGGGGCGTCGGCGTCGCCCATGTCCTCGTAGTAGAGCTTGACGTCGCCCGAAATCGCCTCGCCGGTGCGGATTTCCATCAACGCCGTTAGACCTCGACGTCGGACTGGTGCTCGCGGCTGACCTCGACCATGAAGTTCGCGAAGTAACCCGTCAGCTGCGGGTCGGACATCATCTGCCACTTCGGCGCCAACAGCTTCATGTACCGCTCGACGTAGAGGAACTGCTTGCCGATGAGTACCAGCTCCCGCGGCAGCTTGACGTCATAGGCCTCGGCCAGCGTCGACAGCTGGCGCCCGATGTCGGCATAGGACATGTCACCCAGCGTCTGCATCGTCAGTGGGGTGGCGAACTTCTCCAGGTCCTTGGCGGCCTCGGCTTCGGGCTTCATGGTGCCGACCGCGCCCATCAGCACGACGATCTTGCCGGCGGCCGCGTGGTCCTTTTTCACCAGCAGCGCGTACACCAACTCGCGCAGCAGCCAGCGGGTGCGGGGATCGATGCGGCCCATGATGCCGAAGTCGAAGAACACGATGCGGCCCTGGTCGTCGACGTACAGGTTGCCGGCGTGCAGGTCGCCGTGGAACAGTCCGTGCCGCAGCCCGCCCTCGAACACCGAGAACAGCAGCGCTTTGACCAGCTCCGTGCCGTCGAACCCGGCCTTGCGGATCTCGGCGACGTTGTCGATGCGGACCCCGTGCACCCGCTCCATCGTCAGCACCCGCTCGGTGGTGAAGTCCCAGTGCACGTCCGGCACCCGGATGTTCTTGCCCAGCGGCGACGCGTGCAGGTGGGAGACCCACGCCTCCATCGACTGCGCCTCGAGGCGGAAGTCCAGCTCCTCGGCCAGGTTGGCGGAGAAGTCGGCGACGACGTCCTGGGCCGACAGGCGGCGGCCCAGCTTGGCCAGCTCGACGGCCTGGGCGAAGCGCTTCAGGATCTGCAGGTCGGCCGCGACGCGGCGCCGGATGCCCGGGCGCTGGATCTTGACGACGACCTCCTCGCCGCTGTGCAGGGTGGCGTAGTGCACCTGCGCGATCGAGGCCGACGCGAACGGCGTTTCGTCCCACTTGGCGAACAGCTCCGCGGGGTCTTTGCCCAGGTCCTCGACGAAGAGCTTGTGCACCTCGCCCGCGTCGGCCGGCGGCACCCGGTCCAGCAGCCCGCGGAATTCGCGCGACAGCGATTCGCCGAATGCGCCGGGGCTGGACGCGATGATCTGCCCGAACTTCACGTACGTGGGCCCCAGGTCGGCGAAGGTGCCGGGGAGCTGCTTGATCACTTTGTGCTGCCAGGGCCCGCGGGCCGGCAGCTTGGTGACGACGCGGGCGGCGGCGCGGGTGACCTGCCAACCGGTGGCTGCTACCCGGGCCGCTTCGATGGGTAGGGGCACCCGGTCGAGCTTGGCCACCTCGCGGTGTTTGGTAGAAGTCATCTCAGCAGTCTGCCAAATCCTGAGTGTCAAGTCCCAATTCCTGTGAGCGCGCTCACCGGGCAACGACGGCCGCGGAGCGAGCTCACACCCGACGCCGCGCGTTATAAGCCGAGCGCGAAGTTCTCCGTGAGGGCCTCGATGACGGGCCGCCAGACCGGTTCCGGAAGGTCGTGGCCCATCCCCTCGATCATGACGAAGCGGGCGCCGGGGATGGCCGCCGCGAGCGCGCGCCCGTTGCGTGGCCGGACCATCGGGTCAGCCGATCCGTGCAGCACCACGGTCGGGGCGGTGACGGCCTTGCTGTATCCGAGCAGGCTGCCGGTGCCCAGCATGGCGTCCACCTGGCGCATCCTGCCCGCCGGGTAGCTGCAGCGGTCCGCCAGTTGCCGGACCCGATCGCGCAGCTCGGCGTCGGGCGGCAGGAAGTTGGGGCCGTTGAACACCGCGATGTTGCGCGCCTCGTAGGCCACCTTGTCCTCGTCGGGCGCGTCCTTGCGAGGGGCGTCGAACCGCAACTTGATGACGCGCCAGGCCGGAAGCGCGGACAGCGGCTTGCCGGTGCTGGACATGATGAGTCCCAGCGAGGCCACCCGGTGCGACTCGGTGGCGGCCAGGATCTGCGCGATCATGCCGCCCATCGAGGCGCCCACCACGTGGGCGCGCGCGATGCCCAGATGGTCGAGCAACGCCGCCACGTCCCCGGTCATGTCGACCAGGTTGTAGGGCACGCGGCTGGGCCTGCCCAGCACATAGCGGCCGACCCGCCGGTAGACCGAACCCCGCGCCCGCAGCCCGTGCAGCTTGCCCGACAGCCCGATGTCGCGGTGATCGAAGCGGACGACACGGTATCCGGCGCCGACGAGTCGCGCGCAGAATCCGTCGGGCCACATGGGCAGCTGCGCGCCCAGGCCCATGATGAGCAGCACGGCTGGGGCGGCCGGATCGCCGAGGTCCTCGTAGTAGAGCTCGACGGTGCCGTGTGTCGTATCCCGGCGCGCGACGCCGCTGCGGGTCTGGAGGGTCAGGACTTGGCCCAAGGCGTCACCCAGCCCTCGATCTCCCAGCGCTCCAGCCCGGCGATCAACTCGTACATGGTGGCGCCGTCGATGGTTTCGCGAATGATGTCGGCGTGCCCGGCGTGGCGGGCCAGCTCGTTGATCACGTGCAGGATCACCCACCGCACCGACCAGGCCGGCTGGTTCTTGGGGAACCACGGGATGTCCTGCGGGACGGGCACCGCGGCGTCGAGGTCTGCGGTTTCCACCAGCCGCAGCGATTCCGCGTTCTGTGCCTCGAAGGCCTCGAGCAGCCCGGCCAGCGTCTCGTCGGGGCGCATCACATGCTGATCGGCAAATCCGGCGGCGATCTCGTCGAACGGCCGCGGGTCCTTGGGTGGCGCGCCGGGCGCGGCGGCCACGCGCGCCATCCAGGTTCGCTGCATCGCGGTGGCGTGCTTGATCAGCCCGCCGACCGACAGCGCGCTGACCGACGGGGTCGACCGCGCCTGATCGTCGGTGAGGCCGTAAGAGACCGCGAAATAAGCGCTTTGGTGGAACGCCATGAATTGGCTCAGGGCGCTGCGTTCGTCGGCGACGGGCGGGGCGAGGGCGGGCATGGCCAAATCTTAAGTCGGGTTGGCGTCTTCACGGCCGGTTGGGCCGTAAGGTGCGGGGATGCAGGTGATTTCGGCGGTCTCGACCGGACTCTTCACCGGCCCGCCGGACGCGCCGCTGCAACTGGCGCGCGTCACCGTCTCCGGCTGCACCGAGCCGACGCCGATTTGCGTCGACGGCGACGGCCTGAGCGGAAAGGCGATCGCAGCCGTCGGGTCCGGCGTCGTCGAGGTTCCGATCGCCGTGGACCGGCCGGTCGTCGGCCAGCGCCGGGCCGCGCGGGCCCGCGCCGGTGACGCCGACATGCCGTTCGATTTCACCGTCGCCGAGCCCGGCTGGACGATGTTCATGGTCAGCCACTTTCACTACGACCCGGTCTGGTGGAACACGCAGGGCGCCTATACCAGCGAGTGGACCGAAGACCCGCCTGGCCGCGCTCGGCAGACCAACGGCTTCGAGTTGGTCCAGGCCCATCTGGAAATGGCCCGCCGCGAGCCCGAATACAAGTTCGTGCTGGCCGAGGTGGATTACCTCAAGCCGTACTGGGACACCCGCCCCGAGGACCGCGACGACCTGCGCAGGTTCATCGGGCAGGGCCGTGTCGAGGTGATGGGCGGCACCTACAACGAACCCAACACCAACCTCACCGGCGCGGAAATCACCATCCGAAACCTGGTGCACGGCATGGGTTTTCAGCGGGACGTCCTGGGCGCCCACCCGGCCACCGCATGGCAGCTCGACGCGTTCGGCCACGACCCGCAATTCCCCGGGCTGGCCGCCGACGCCGGGCTGACATCGAGCTCGTGGGCCCGCGGGCCGCACCACCAATGGGGCCCGACCCATAGCGACGGCGGCGTGGGCGGCATGCAGTTCTGCAGCGAGTTCGAGTGGATCGCGCCGTCGGGCCGCGGCCTGCTTACCCACTACATGCCCGCGCACTACGCGGCGGGCTGGTGGATGGACGAGTCGACCACCCTGGCCGAGGCCGAGGACGCCACCCATGCGCTGTTCGATCAGCTCAAGACGGTCGCCCTGACGCGCAACGTGTTGCTGCCGGTCGGGACCGACTACACCCCGCCGAACAAGTGGGTCACGGCGATTCACCGCGACTGGGCCGCCCGCTACACCTGGCCGCGATTCGTGTGCGCGCTGCCCAGGGAGTTTTTCGCGGCGGTGCGCGCCGAGCTCGCGCATGGGCGCGGCGCGCCTCGAGAACCATCGCCGCAAACCCGGGATATGAACCCGATCTACACCGGCAAGGACGTGTCCTACATCGACACCAAACAGGCCAACCGGGCCGCCGAGAACGGGGTGCTGCAGGCCGAGCGCTTCGCCGTGTTCGCCGGGCTGCTGGCCGGCGGCGAATACCCGCAGGCCGCCCTGGCCAAGGCGTGGGTGCAGCTGGCCTACGGCGCGCACCACGACGCCATCACCGGCTCGGAATCCGACCAGGTCTACCTCGACCTGCTGACCGGCTGGCGCGACGCGTGGGAGCTGGGCCGTACGGTCCGCGACAACTCCCTGGCGCTGCTGTCCGGAATGGCGACGGCTTCTGACGGCTCTGAAGGCGATGTGACCGTGTGGAATCCGTTGGCGCACCGGCGCACCGACGTCGTCACCGCCCGGCTGGATCCGCCGTTGGGCGCGGCGGTGCGCGTGCTCGACGCCGATGGCGCCGAGCTGCCCGCGATCGTCGAGCACGACGGGCGGTCGGTCACCTGGCTGGCGCGCGACGTGCCGTCGCTGGGCTGGCGGGCCTACCGGTTGGTGCCCGGGGAGCACGCGACGGGCTGGGAGCCGGTGCCGGGTCCGGTGATCGCCAACGAGCACTATCGAATCGAGGCCGACCCGGCGCGCGGCGGGGCGGTCGCCTCGCTGATTCAGGACGGCCGGGAGCTGATCGCCGACGGCCGGGTGGGCAACGAGCTCGCCCTCTACGAGGAATATCCCTCGCACCCGACGCAGGGGGAGGGCCCCTGGCACCTGCTGCCGAAGGGGCCGGTGGTCTGCTCGTCGGCATCGCCGGCGCGGGTTCAGGCCTATCGCTGTCCCCTCGGTCAGCGGCTGGTCGTGCGTGGCCGTATCGGCGGGCAGCTGCGCTACACCCAGACGCTCACCCTGTGGGACGGGGTGGCGCGGCTGGATTGCCGCACCACCGTCGACGAATTCAGCGGCGAGGACCAACTGCTGCGCCTGCGCTGGCCGTGCCCGGTGCCCGGCGCCATGCCGGTCAGCGAGGTCGGCGACGCCGTCGTCGGGCGGGGTTTCGCGTTGCTGCACGAGGCGCCCGGTGGCGCCCGCTCGGTGGACGCCGCCCAACACCTGTGGACGCTGGACAACCCGGCCTACGGCTGGTTCGGCCTGTCCTCGGCGGCGCGGGTTTGCGCCGGCGACGACCGGCGGGCCCTGTCGGTCGCCGAGGTGGTGACGCCGGCCGAGGCGGTGTCCGGGCAGCTGGCCCGCGAGCTGATGGTCGCGCTGGCCCGCGCCGGCGTCACGGCCACCTGCAGCGGCGCCGACAAGCCGCGCTACGGCTGCCTCGACGTCGACTCCAACCTGCCCGACGTCCGGATCGCGCTGGGCGGGCCCGCAAGCAATTCGTTCACCAAAGCCGTTCTGGCGCAAGGTGATCCGCAATACACCGCCGAACTCGAGCGCCAACTCGCCGAAACGGGCCGGGCGCGCGTGTGGGTGCCGGCCGAGGCGCCGCTGGCGGCCGTCTGGATGCCCGGCGCCGACCTGCGCGTGCCGCGGGCGCTGCCGGTACTGGTGATCGACGCCGACCCCGGAGACCGCCAGGACGGCCTGGCCGTCGCGATCGCGTCGGTGGTCGACGACCTCGCCGGAGCGGAAATCCCCGTCACCCAGCGGGCGCCGTCGGGCATGGGGCCTTTCGAAGACCGCACCGTCGCGCTGCTCAACCGCGGCGTGCCCAGCTTCGCCGTCGACACCGACGGGACCCTGCACACCGCGCTGATGCGGTCCTGCACCGGATGGCCGTCGGGCATCTGGATCGATGATCCGCGCCGCACCGCGCCCGACGGGTCCGGTTTCCAGCTGCAGCACTGGACGCACCACTTCGACTACGCCCTGGCAAGCGGGGACGGCGATTGGCGGCAAGCCGGGATCCCGGCGCGCAGTGCGGAGTTCGCCCACCCGCTGCTCGCGGCCGCGTCGGGCCGGCGGCGCGGCGAGCTGCCGCCATCCGGATCACTGCTGCGCCTCGAGCCCGCCGGCGCGGTGCAACTGGCGGCCCTCAAGGCCGCCGGCAACCCGCTGGCGGCGGGCAGCGGCCGCCCCGTCGACCCGCGCGAGGTCGCCCTGCGGCTGGTGGAGACGACGGGGCGGGGCGCCCACGTGTCCATCGGCTCCGAGCTGGGCAAGGTGCGCCGGCTCCGGCACGCCGACCTGCTGGAAAAGCCGCTGGTCGCGCCGGGGGTCCGCGCCGGGCCGGTCGGGCTGCACGGCTATCAGGTGGCCACGGTCCTGGCCCGCCTCGAAATGCCTGGTACCGCAAAGGGATTCGAGACCGCGCTGGGGCCGGACGCCGAGGCCGCCCAGCCGCTGTACGCGCGCTATTGGCTGCACAACCGCGGGCCGGCGCCGCTCGGCGGACTGCCCGCCGTCGCGCACCTGCACCCGCAGCGGGTGACGGGCACGCCGGGCGGCGAGGTGATGCTGCGGCTCACCGCCGCCAGCGATTGCAGCGACGCCGCGCTGGGCGGCGCGGTGACGGTGCTCAGCCCCGACGGCTGGTCGGCCGCGCCCGCCGAGCTGCCCTTCACGTTGCGCCCCGGCGATCACCGGGAGGCCGACGTGGCGGTGTCGATCCCGGCGCGCGTACAACCCGGCCGCTACCCGGTGCGCGCGCAGCTGCGCCTGGCCGGAAACAGCCTTCCCGCGGCGTGGCGGCAAGTGGTCGAGGACATCTGCGTCGTCGAGGTCGGCGCGCCCTCCGATGTCTCCGAGGAGCTGATCCACCTCGTAGCCGGGCCGGCCGCCGTCGAGCTCGCGGTCGGACAGGCGGCCCGGCTGACCGTGACGGTCGGCAGCCGGGCGCACGCCGACCTGGCGCTCGAGGCGCACCTCATCAGCCCCTGGGGCACCTGGGAGTGGATGGGTCCCGCCGCGCTCGGGGCCGTCTTGCCCGCCCGCGGCACCGTCGAGCTCGGCTTCGACGCGGCCCCGCCGGCGTGGCTGGACCCCGGCCAGTGGTGGGCGCTGGTCCGGGTGGGCTGCGCCGGCCGGCTGCTCTATTCGCCGGCGGTGGCGGTGACCGTGACATGAGTGTCGCGCGGGTGGCGACCGTCGCCGGCGAGCCGGTTCGCGTCGACGACATCGACGCGGCCGAGGCACGGCTGCGCCACGGGCCGGCGGCGGCCACGCTGCCGGCGAGCGGGACCGGCGAGGGCCGGCAGCTGCGGCGCTGGCTCACCCAACTGATCGTGACCGAACGCGTGCTCGCCGCCGAGGCCGCCGCCCGCGGCCTGACCGCCCGCGATGCGCCGCCCGAGGCCGAGGTGCTGCCCGACGCCACGGCGCGGCTGGAGATCGGCAGCGTGGCCGCCGCGGTGCTGGCGGACCCGCGGGCGCGGGCGCTGTTCGCCGCCGTCACCGGAGCCATCGACGTCAGCGACGACGACGTCGCCGCCTACCACGCCCGCAACCCGCTGCGCTTCGCCGCGCCGCAGCCTGGGGCGCGCGGCTGGCGGACCCCGCCGCACGCCGGGCCGCCGCTGGCGCAGGTGCGCCCGGCGATCGTCGACCATCTGCGCGGCGCCGCGCGCCGCCGCGCGTTCCGGGTGTGGCTGGACGCGCGCCGCGCCGAGATGGTCGTGCTGGCGCCCGGCTACGAACACCCCGGCGATCCGCGCCAGCCCGACAACACCCACCGCCACTGATGGTCGCGCTGACGCTCTGCCTCGACATCGGCGGCACCAAGATCGCCGCCGGCCTGGCCGATCCCGGCGGCGCGCTGGTGCACACCGCGATCCGGCCCACCCCGGCCGGCGCCGCGGCCGAGGAGGTCTGGGCGGCGGTCGCCGGGGCCATCGCCGACGAGCTGCGCGTCGCCGGCGGCGGTGTCACCGCGGCGGGTATCGCCTCGGCCGGCCCGATCGACCTGCCCGGCGGCGCCGTCAACCCGATCAACATCCCGTCCTGGCGCGGCTTCCCGCTGCGCGACCGGGTCGCTGCGCTGATTCCGGGCGTGCCGGTGCGGCTGGGCGGGGACGGCGTGTGCATGGCGCTGGGCGAGCACTGGATCGGGGCGGGCCGCGGCGCGCAATTCCTGCTCGGGATGGTGGTCTCCACCGGCGTGGGTGGGGGATTGGTGCTCGACGGCGTCCCCTACACCGGGCGCACCGGCAACGCCGGCCACGTCGGTCACGTGGTGGTCGAGCAGGACGGTCGGCCGTGCCCGTGCGGGGGACGCGGCTGCGTCGAGACCGTCGCCTCCGGCCCGTCGCTGGTGCGCTGGGCCCTGGCCAACGGTTGGTCCGCGCCACCGGGCGCCGACGCCCGGGAGCTGGCCGACGCGGCGGCGGCGGGGGATCCGGTGGCGCAGCGGGCCTTCGGCAGGGGCGCCACCGCGCTCGCGGCGATGATCTCCTCGGTCGCGGCGAGCTGCGACCTCGACCTCGTCGTCGTCGGCGGCGGGGTCGCCAAGTCCGGGGCCCTGCTCTTCGACCCGTTGCGCGCCGCGCTGGCCGGTTACGCGGGGCTGAAGTTCCTGGCCGGGCTGCGGGTGGTCCCCGCCGCCCTCGGAGGCGAGGCCGGCCTGGTCGGCGCGGCCCGCCTGGCCCGGCTCGGCTAGCGCGTTTTGGCTGACCGCGGAGGTCAGGCTATTGTGGTGGCGATCCACCGAAGACCGTCGGTCACCGAGCAATCGGTTGAAGGTCCGGGAACATCCCGGCGGCCCACGCAGGAGGACGAGGCTCAGCACACCTGAGGCCGGCGCGCCCGGCATGTGTACGCCCCGGCCGCTTCCTGCGCCGGGGCGTTCGTCATTCCCCGGTGGTCGCAGACGACAAGTCAGATGGACTTCGACCCAGGAGGTAGGCATGGCCAGGGCTGACAAGGCCACCGCCGTCGCGGACATCGCCGAGCAGTTCAAGGACGCGACGGCCACCTTGATCACCGAGTACCGCGGCTTGACGGTGGCCAATTTGGCCGAGCTGCGCCGGTCGCTGGCGGGCTCGGCCACCTACACCGTGGCCAAGAACACGCTGATCAAGCGGGCGGCCGCGGACGCCGGGATCGAGGGCCTCGACGAGCTGTTCGCCGGCCCGACGGCGATCGCGTTCGTCCGGGGGGAGCCGGTCGACGCCGCCAAGGCCATCAAGACCTTCGCCAAGGACAACAAGGCTCTGGTCATCAAGGGCGGCTACATGGACGGCCACCCGCTGACGGTCTCGGAGGTCGAGCGCATCGCGGACCTGGAGTCCCGCGAGGTGCTGCTGGCCAAGCTGGCCGGCGCGATGAAGGGGAACCTCGCCAAGGCGGCCGGCCTGTTCGCCGCCCCGGCCTCGCAGATGGCCCGCCTCGCGGCCGCGCTTCAGGAGAAGAAGGCCACAGAGACCCCCGCAGCCCCTGCGGCCGCCGAAGCCCCCGCCGCCGAGGCGGCCGAGCCCGCTGCGGAAGCACCAGCCGAAGCCCCGGCAGAAGCCGAATAACAACCGACCCGCCACTTAGGAAAACAAGGAAGGACCCACACCAATGGCAAAGATGACTGCCGACGACCTGCTCGACGCGTTCAAGGAAATGACCCTGTTGGAGCTCTCCGACTTCGTCAAGAAGTTCGAGGAGACCTTCGAGGTGACCGCGGCCGCCCCGGTCGCCGTCGCCGCTGCCGGTGGGCCGGCCGCCGGTGGCGCGCCCGCCGAAGCCGCCGAGGAGCAGTCGGAGTTCGACGTCATCCTCGAGGCCGCCGGCGACAAGAAGATCGGCGTGATCAAGGTCGTCCGCGAGATCGTTTCCGGCCTGGGCCTCAAGGAGGCCAAGGACCTGGTCGACGGCGCCCCCAAGCCGCTGCTGGAGAAGGTCGCCAAGGAGGCCGCCGACGAGGCCAAGACCAAGCTCGAGGCCGCCGGCGCCACCGTCACCGTCAAGTAGCCCCGTCGCGAAAACCCCCGGAACGGCGCGCAACGCGGGTTCCGGGGGTTTCGTGCGCTCAGGAGCCGGACACCGCCGAGCGCAGTGACCGGCCCACCCGATCGGGTGAATCTCCCAGGGCGACAAGCAGTTTCGAGGTCATCGACGCCAGCACCGGCTCCACGGCCGCGCCGTCGTCGCCGTAGTAGCCGGCCAGTTCGAGCATCACGAACCCGTGGATCAACGCCCAGAACTGGGCCGCGGTGGCCACCACCGTGGCGTCGTCGACACCGGCCTTTGACGCGTCCCCGTCCCCCAGGCGGCCGGCCAGCATGCAGCGGTGCACCCCGCGCACCACGTGCGCGAAGCTGGGATAGCTCGCCTCGATCTCGGCGACCGTCAGCGTCAGCACGTTGTGCGCCGGCGCGTTGATGCCGTGCGCGCTGGTGCTGCCGAACATCAGCCGATACATGTGGGGGCGCTCGATGGCGTAGTGCCGGTAGGCACTGCCGATCGCGAACAGGTCGGTGACCGGGTCGTCGGTCGGGGGCACCGTCAGCGCGGCGTCGAACTGGCGCAGACCCTCCTCGGCGACCGCGGCGATCAGCCCCCGCATCCCCCCGAAGTGCGTGTACAGGGCCATCGTCGAGGTCCCCGCGGCGCGCGCCACCTTGCGGGTCTGCAGCGCGTCGGGGCCCTGTTCGTCGAGCAGGCCCACCGCCGCGTGCAGCATCTCCCTACGAACACTGCGGACCGCGCGGGCGCCGCTCTCCGTCTGCGAAGTCATCCTTGCCATCTTGTCATCACCGGCGTACCGTTCCTATAACGCTGAAATAACAATGTTATAGGAGCTTGGCCGTGACGTCCACCCAAACCGCCCCATCCCGGAATCCGTACCTCGAGGGCTTCCTGGCGCCGGTGGCCGCCGAAGTCACCGCGACCGACCTGAAGGTCACCGGGCACATCCCGGAGCACCTCGACGGGCGGTACCTGCGCAACGGTCCCAACCCGGTGGCCGAGGTCGACCCGGCCACCTACCACTGGTTCACCGGCGATGCGATGGTGCACGGCGTGGCGCTGGGCGGCGGGCAGGCGCGCTGGTACCGGAACCGCTGGGTGCGCACCGCACACGTGTGCGCCGCGCGGGGCGAGCCTGCTCCCACCGGGCTGAACCCGCGCGCCGGCATGCTCTCCGTCGGACCCAACACCAATGTGCTCAGCCACGCCGGGCAGACGCTGGCCCTCGTCGAGGGCGGCGGCGCGAACTACCGGCTCACCGACGACCTGGACACCGAGGGGCCCTGCGACTTCGACGGAACGTTGTCCGGCGGCTACACCGCCCACCCGCACACCGATCCGCGCACCGGCGAACTGCACGCCGTTTCCTATTCCTTCACCCGCGGACGAAGCGTGCAGTACTCGGTGATCGACACCCAGGGCCGCGCCCGGCGCACCGTCGACATCGCCGTGAGCGGGTCGCCGATGATGCACGACTTCTCGCTGACCGACAAATACGTGGTGATCTATGACCTGCCCGTCACGTTCGACCCCGTCCAGGTAATGCCGACCAACGTGCCGCGCTGGCTGAGCCTGCCGGCCCGGCTGGTGATGCAGTCGCTGATCGGCCGCGTGCGGATGCCCGGCCCGATGACGGCGATGATGAACCGCAACCGCGCACCGATCAATCGGATGCCCTATCGCTGGGACGCCCACTACCCGGCGCGCATCGGGGTGATGCCCCGCGACGGCCGCGGGAGCAACGCGGGCAAGGATGCCGTCCGCTGGTTCGACATCGAACCCTGCTACGTCTACCACCCGCTCAACGCCTACTCCGAGATGCGGGACGGCGCCGAGGTGCTGGTGCTCGACGTGGTCCGCTACGCCAAAATGTTCGACCGCGACCTGCGCGGCCCGGGGGACAGCCGCCCCACCCTCGACCGCTGGACCATCAATCTGGCGACCGGCGCGGTGACGAGCGAGCGCCGCGACGACCGGCCGCAGGAGTTTCCCCGCATCAACGAGACGCTGCTCGGCGGGCGGCACCGGTTCGGCTACACCGTAGGCACCGACGGCGGTTATCTCGCGAACGGGGCGACCGAGATGTCTACGGCGCTGTACAAGCATGACTACGCGACCGGATCGGCGACGGCGGCCGCGCTCGACCGCGACCTTTCGATCGGTGAGATGTCGTTCGTCCCGAACCCGGGCGGTGCCACCGAGGACGACGGCATCCTGATGGGCTACGGCTACCACCGCGGCCACGACGAGGGGCAGCTGCTTTTGCTGGACGCGCAGACCCTCGAGCCGATGGCCACCGTGCATCTGCCGCAGCGGGTTCCGATGGGCTTCCACGGGAACTGGGCGCCGGCTCCGACCGCCGGCTAACACGCACGTCAAATAGCGTTGTGCGGCCCGGTCTCGGGACGGCCAATTTTTGCCTGCGGTCCCAGGCAAGCCTGATGCGGGGGAGGCGCCGTGCGCTACAGTGACTCATGCCACAGAAAAGGGCAGGTGGCGGGCACGAGCGTCGACGGAAGGATTCCCCATGGGCGTCGCTATCGAGGTGAGGGGACTGACCAAGTCCTTCGGTCCCTCGAGGATTTGGGAAGACGTGACGTTGGATGTCCCCGCCGGGGAGGTCAGCGTCTTGCTGGGGCCGTCGGGTACCGGCAAATCGGTGTTCCTGAAGTCCCTCATCGGTCTGCTGCGCCCGGAGCGCGGTTCGATCATGATCGACGGCACGGACATCCTCGAGTGCTCGGCCAAAGAGCTCTACGAGATCCGCACGTTGTTCGGTGTCATGTTCCAGGACGGCGCGCTGTTCGGTTCGATGAACCTCTTCGACAACGCCGCGTTCCCGCTGCGCGAGCACACCAAGAAGAAGGAAAGCGAGATCCGTGACATCGTCATGGAGAAGCTGACCCTCGTCGGTCTCGGCGGCGACGAGAAGAAGTTCCCCGGCGAGATCTCCGGCGGTATGCGCAAGCGCGCCAGCCTGGCCCGGGCGCTGGTGATGGACCCGCAGATCATCCTCTGCGACGAGCCGGACTCGGGTCTGGACCCGGTCCGCACGGCCTACCTGAGCCAGCTGATCCTCGACATCAACGCGCAGATCGACGCGACCGTCCTGATCGTGACGCACAACATCAACATCGCCCGCACCGTGCCCGACAACATGGGCATGTTGTTCCGGCGCAAGCTGGTCATGTTCGGCCCCCGCGAGGTGCTGCTGACCAGCGACGAGCCAGTGGTGCGCCAATTCCTCAACGGCCGCCGCATCGGCCCGATCGGCATGTCCGAGGAGAAGGACGAGGCGACCATGGCCGAAGAGCAGGCGCTGCTCGACGCGGGTCACCACGCCGGCGGTGTCGAGGAGATCGAGGGGGTGCCGCCGCAGATCACGGCGACGCCGGGCATGCCGGAGCGCAAGGCCGTCGCGCGGCGCCAGGCCCGGGTTCGCGAGATCCTGCACACGCTGCCCAAGAACGCTCAGGCGGCGATCCTCGACGACCTCGAGGGCACCCACAAGTTCCGGTCGAACGAGTTCGGCGGCGAGTAGCGCGCCAGCCCCGGAGCCCTATCCATGACCCGACAATTTTGCGTTAACTCCGCGCAACTTGCCGTCCCGACCCTTGACGGAAGGGGCTAAACGGGTCAGTCTGTTGGGCAGCATGTGTCCAGGGGAGAGTCGAGATCGCCAGCCAGCGCCGATGTCCCTTGGCTGATTGTCGTGGGTAGTTGAGGAATGCGCGGTCCTGCGCTATTGTTGGACGTTGCGCTGGCTACTTCCTGCCCACCTCACACTCGCCACTTGGCCGCTAAAGACACCGTGGTCTTAGCCTGAGCCCCCTCTGCGGCTTAGCTACTTAGTTGCGCGCGTGAGATCTGGTCAGATCGTTCGCCGGCCTAACCGACAAAGTTGATGCGGCGAATTGGCCGGTGTTCCCGGTTCCCGTGAGTCGCACGCGGTGCTGGAAGGACGCATCTTGGCAGGTTCCCGCCAGAGCAAGAAAACCCCCCAAACTTCCTCCTACAACTCCGTGCCCGGAGCGCCCAACCGAGTTTCCTTCGCCAAGCTCCGCGAACCGCTTGAGGTTCCGGGGCTTCTTGACGTGCAGACCGACTCGTTCGAGTGGCTGATCGGCTCGCCGCGCTGGCGCGAGTCGGCGGCCAAGCGCGGAGACGCGGAGCCCAAGGGCGGCCTGGAAGAGGTGCTCGACGAGCTCTCGCCGATCGAGGACTTCTCCGGCTCGATGTCGCTGTCGTTCTCCGACCCCCGCTTTGACGAGGTCAAGGCGCCGGTCGACGAGTGCAAAGACAAGGACATGACGTACGCGGCCCCGCTGTTCGTCACGGCCGAGTTCATCAACAACAACACCGGCGAGATCAAGAGCCAGACGGTGTTCATGGGTGACTTCCCGATGATGACCGAGAAGGGCACCTTCATCATCAACGGCACCGAGCGTGTGGTGGTCAGCCAGCTGGTCCGCTCGCCCGGCGTGTATTTCGACGAGTCGATCGACAAGTCGACCGAGAAGCTGTTGCACAGCGTCAAGGTGATCCCGAGCCGCGGCGCCTGGCTGGAGTTCGACGTCGACAAGCGCGACACCGTCGGCGTCCGCATCGACCGCAAGCGGCGCCAGCCGGTCACCGTGCTGCTCAAGGCGCTCGGCTGGTCCAATGAGCGCATCACCGAGCGGTTCGGTTTCTCCGAGATCATGATGTCGACGCTGGAGAAGGACAACACCGCCGGCACCGACGAGGCGCTGCTGGACATCTACCGCAAGCTGCGCCCGGGTGAACCGCCCACCAAGGAGTCCGCGCAGACCCTGCTGGAGAACCTGTTCTTCAAGGAGAAGCGTTACGACCTGGCCCGGGTGGGCCGGTACAAGGTCAACAAGAAGCTCGGCCTCAACACCGAGCACCCGATCACGGCGACCACGCTGACCGAAGAGGACGTCGTCGCCACAATCGAGTACCTGGTGCGCCTGCATCACGTCTCTCAGGATGGCCAACCCCCGGTTATGACGGTGCCGGGCGGCGTCGAGGTGCCGGTGGAGACCGACGACATCGACCACTTCGGCAACCGCCGGCTGCGCACCGTCGGTGAGCTGATCCAGAACCAGATCCGCGTCGGCATGTCCCGGATGGAGCGCGTCGTCCGCGAGCGGATGACCACCCAGGACGTCGAGGCCATCACGCCGCAGACGCTGATCAACATCCGGCCGGTGGTCGCCGCGATCAAGGAGTTCTTCGGCACCAGCCAGCTCTCCCAGTTCATGGACCAGAACAACCCGCTGTCGGGGCTGACCCACAAGCGCCGCCTGTCGGCACTGGGCCCCGGTGGTCTGTCGCGGGAGCGCGCCGGGCTGGAGGTCCGGGACGTGCACCCGAGTCACTACGGCCGCATGTGCCCGATCGAGACCCCGGAGGGCCCGAACATCGGCCTGATCGGTTCGCTGTCGGTGTACGCGCGGGTCAACCCGTTCGGGTTCATCGAGACGCCCTATCGGAAGGTCGTGGACGGGGTCGTCACCGACGAGATCGTCTACCTGACCGCCGACGAGGAGGACCGCCACGTGGTGGCGCAGGCCAACTCGCCGATCGATGCGGACGGCCGGTTCGTCGAGGGACGTGTTCTGGTTCGTCGTAAGGCGGGCGAGGTCGAGTACGTGCCGTCGTCCGAGGTGGACTACATGGACGTGTCGCCGCGCCAGATGGTGTCGGTGGCCACGGCCATGATTCCGTTCCTCGAGCACGACGACGCCAACCGGGCCCTGATGGGCGCCAACATGCAGCGCCAGGCGGTTCCGCTGGTGCGCAGCGAGGCGCCGCTGGTGGGCACCGGCATGGAGTTGCGCGCGGCGATCGACGCCGGCGACGTTGTCGTGGCCGACAAGTCCGGGGTGATCGAGGAGGTCTCCGCCGACTACATCACCGTGATGGCCGACGACGGCACCCGGCACACCTACCGGATGCGCAAGTTCGCCCGCTCCAACCACGGCACCTGCGCCAACCAGTCGCCGATCGTCGACGCGGGCGACCGCGTCGAGGCCGGCCAGGTCATCGCCGACGGTCCGTGCACCCAAAACGGTGAGATGGCGCTGGGCAAGAACCTGCTCGTGGCGATCATGCCGTGGGAGGGCCACAACTACGAGGACGCGATCATCCTCTCCAACCGCCTGGTCGAAGAGGACGTGCTCACCTCGATCCACATCGAGGAGCACGAGATCGACGCCCGCGACACCAAGCTGGGCGCCGAGGAGATCACCCGGGACATCCCGAACGTCTCCGACGAGGTGCTGGCCGACCTCGACGAGCGCGGCATCGTGCGGATCGGGGCCGAGGTTCGCGACGGCGACATCCTGGTCGGCAAGGTCACCCCGAAGGGGGAGACCGAGCTGACGCCCGAGGAGCGGCTGCTGCGGGCGATCTTCGGCGAGAAGGCCCGCGAGGTCCGCGACACCTCGCTGAAGGTGCCGCACGGCGAGTCCGGCAAGGTCATCGGCATCCGGGTGTTCTCCCGCGAGGACGACGACGAGCTGCCTGCCGGGGTCAACGAGCTGGTCCGCGTCTACGTGGCCCAGAAGCGCAAGATCTCCGACGGCGACAAGCTGGCCGGCCGGCACGGCAACAAGGGCGTGATCGGCAAGATCCTGCCGGTCGAGGACATGCCGTTCCTGCCGGATGGCACCCCGGTGGACATCATCCTGAACACCCACGGGGTGCCGCGACGGATGAACATCGGCCAGATCCTGGAAACCCACCTCGGCTGGTGCGCGCACAGCGGCTGGAAGGTCGACACCGGCAAGGGCGTTCCGGACTGGGCGGGCAACCTGCCCGAGTCGCTGCTGCACGCCGAGCCGAACGCCATCGTCTCGACGCCCGTGTTCGACGGTGCCCAGGAGGCCGAGCTGCAGGGCCTGCTGTCGGCCACGCTGCCCAACCGCGACGGCGAGGTGCTGGTGAACGGCGACGGCAAGGCGGTGCTGTTCGACGGCCGCAGCGGCGAGCCGTTCCCGTATCCGGTGACCGTCGGCTTCATGTACATCATGAAGCTGCACCACCTGGTGGACGACAAGATCCACGCCCGCTCGACCGGTCCGTACTCGATGATCACCCAGCAGCCGCTGGGCGGTAAGGCGCAGTTCGGTGGCCAGCGGTTCGGTGAGATGGAGTGCTGGGCCATGCAGGCCTACGGCGCGGCGTACACGCTGCAGGAACTGTTGACCATCAAGTCCGACGACACCGTCGGCCGGGTCAAGGTGTACGAGGCGATCGTCAAGGGCGAGAACATCCCCGAGCCGGGCATCCCCGAGTCGTTCAAGGTGCTGCTCAAGGAGCTGCAGTCGCTGTGCCTCAACGTCGAGGTGCTGTCGTCCGACGGCGCGGCCATCGAGCTGCGCGAGGGCGAGGACGAGGACCTGGAGCGGGCCGCGGCCAACCTGGGAATCAACTTGTCCCGCAACGAATCCGCGTCGGTGGAAGACCTCGCTTAGTTATCAGTCACTAATCCCGCAAGGGGAAAGGGAGTTACGTGCTCGACGTCAACTTCTTCGATGAACTCCGGATCGGCCTGGCGACTGCTGAGGACATCCGGCAATGGTCCTACGGCGAGGTCAAGAAGCCGGAGACCATCAACTACCGCACGCTCAAGCCCGAGAAGGACGGCCTGTTCTGCGAGAAGATCTTCGGACCGACTCGCGACTGGGAGTGCTACTGCGGCAAGTACAAGCGGGTGCGCTTCAAGGGCATCATCTGTGAGCGCTGTGGCGTCGAGGTGACCCGCGCCAAGGTGCGCCGTGAGCGGATGGGCCACATCGAGCTGGCCGCGCCGGTCACGCACATCTGGTACTTCAAGGGCGTGCCGTCACGGCTGGGCTACCTGCTCGACCTGGCGCCCAAGGACCTCGAGAAGATCATCTATTTCGCGGCGTACGTGATCACGTCCGTCGACGGCGAGATGCGGCACAACGAGCTGTCCACGCTCGAGGCCGAGATGGTGGTCGAGCGCAAGGCCGTCGAGGACCAGCGCGACGCCGAGCTGGAGGCCCGCGCCCAGAAGCTCGAGGCCGACCTGGCCGAGCTGGAGGCCGAGGGAGCCAAAGCCGATGCGCGGCGCAAGGTTCGCGACGGCGGCGAGCGGGAGATGCGCCAACTGCGCGACCGGGCCCAGCGCGAGCTGGACCGGCTGGAGGACATCTGGAGCACGTTCACCAAGCTGGCTCCCAAGCAGCTGATCGTCGACGAGAACCTCTACCGCGAGCTCGTCGACCGCTACGGCGAGTACTTCACCGGCGCCATGGGCGCGGAGTCGATCCAGAAGCTGATCGAGAACTTCGACATCGACGCCGAGGCCGACTCGTTGCGTGAGACCATCCGAAGTGGCAAGGGGCAGAAGAAGCTTCGCGCGCTGAAGCGGCTCAAGGTGGTGGCCGCCTTCCAGCAGTCGGGCAACTCGCCGATGGGCATGGTGCTCGACGCGGTGCCGGTGATCCCGCCGGAGCTGCGCCCGATGGTCCAGCTCGACGGCGGCCGGTTCGCCACGTCCGACCTCAACGACCTGTACCGCCGGGTGATCAACCGCAACAACCGGCTGAAGAGGCTCATCGACCTCGGCGCCCCCGAGATCATCGTCAACAACGAGAAGCGGATGCTGCAGGAGTCCGTCGACGCGCTGTTCGACAACGGTCGTCGCGGCCGGCCCGTCACCGGGCCCGGCAACCGTCCGCTGAAGTCGCTCTCCGATCTGCTCAAGGGCAAGCAGGGCCGGTTCCGCCAGAACCTGCTCGGAAAGCGCGTCGACTACTCGGGCCGCAGCGTCATCGTGGTCGGCCCGCAGCTCAAGCTGCACCAGTGCGGCCTGCCCAAGCTGATGGCGCTGGAGCTGTTCAAGCCGTTCGTGATGAAGCGGCTGGTCGACCTCAACCACGCGCAGAACATCAAGAGCGCCAAGCGCATGGTCGAGCGCCAGCGTCCCCAGGTGTGGGACGTGCTCGAAGAGGTCATCGCCGAGCACCCGGTGCTGCTGAACCGCGCGCCCACCCTGCACCGGTTGGGCATCCAGGCCTTCGAACCGATGCTGGTGGAGGGCAAGGCGATTCAGCTGCACCCACTGGTGTGTGAGGCCTTCAACGCCGACTTCGACGGCGACCAGATGGCCGTGCACCTGCCGTTGTCGGCGGAGGCGCAGGCCGAGGCCCGCATCCTGATGCTGTCGTCGAACAACATCCTGTCGCCGGCGTCCGGCCGCCCGCTGGCCATGCCGCGACTCGACATGGTGACCGGGTTGTACTTCCTGACCACCGAGGTCGAGGGCGACAAGGGCGAATACGTCGCTGCGGCGAAGGACAGCCCGGAGGTCGGCGTGTACTCCTCGCCGGCCGAGGCGATCATGGCCTCCGACCGCGGCCTGCTGTCGGTGCGGGCCAAGATCAAGGTGCGGCTGACCCAGCTGCGTCCGCCGGCCGAGATCGAGGCGGAGCTGTTCGGCGTCAACGGCTGGCAGCCGGGCGACGCGTGGATGGCCGAGACCACGCTGGGCCGGGTGATGTTCAACGAGCTGCTGCCGGTGGGCTACCCGTTCGTGAACAAGCAGATGCACAAGAAGGTGCAGGCCGCGATCATCAACGACCTGGCCGAGCGCTACCCGATGATCGTCGTCGCGCAGACCGTCGACAAGCTCAAGGACGCCGGCTTCTACTGGGCGACCCGCAGCGGCGTGACGGTCTCGATGGCCGACGTGTTGGTGCCACCGCGCAAGAAGGAGATCCTCGACCAATACGAGGAGCGGGCCGACAAGGTCGAAAAGCAGTTCCAGCGTGGCGCTTTGAACCACGAGGAGCGCAACGAGGCGCTGGTCGAGATCTGGAAGGAAGCCACCGACGAGGTGGGTCAGGCGCTGCGGGAGCACTACCCCAGCGACAACCCGATCATCACCATCGTCGACTCGGGTGCCACGGGTAACTTCACCCAGACCCGAACGCTGGCCGGCATGAAGGGTCTGGTGACCAACCCCAAGGGTGAGTTCATCCCGCGTCCGGTCAAGTCGTCCTTCCGCGAGGGCCTGACCGTGCTGGAGTACTTCATCAACACCCACGGCGCGCGAAAGGGCTTGGCGGACACCGCGTTGCGCACCGCCGACTCCGGGTACCTGACCCGTCGTCTGGTGGACGTGAGCCAGGACGTCATCGTCCGCGAGCACGACTGCGAGACCGAGCGCGGCATCGTCGTCGAGTTGGCCGAGCGTCAGCCCGACGGCACCCTGATCCGTGACCCGTACATCGAAACCTCGGCGTACGCACGGACTTTGGGCACCGACGCGGTCGACGAGGCCGGCAACGTCGTCGTCGCACGCGGCGAGGACCTGGGTGACCCGGAGATCGACGCGCTGCTGGCCGCGGGCATCACCTCGGTCAAGGTGCGCTCGGTGCTGACCTGCGCCACCGGCACGGGTGTCTGCGCGACCTGCTACGGACGCTCGATGGCCACCGGCAAGCTGGTCGACATCGGCGAGGCCGTCGGCATCGTCGCCGCGCAGTCCATCGGTGAGCCGGGCACGCAGCTGACCATGCGGACCTTCCACCAGGGTGGTGTCGGTGAGGACATCACCGGCGGTCTGCCCCGAGTGCAGGAGCTGTTCGAGGCGCGGGTTCCGCGCGGCAAGGCGCCGATCGCCGACGTCACCGGCCGGATCCGTCTCGAGGACGGCGAGCGGTTCTACAAGATCACCATCGTTCCCGACGACGGGGGCGAGGAGGTCGTGTACGACAAGCTCTCCAAGCGCCAACGGCTTCGGGTGTTCAAGCACGAGGACGGCTCCGAGGGCGTGCTCTCCGACGGCGACCACGTCGAGGTGGGCCAGCAGTTGATGGAGGGCTCGGCCGACCCGCACGAGGTGCTGCGCGTGCAGGGCCCGCGCGAGGTGCAGATCCACCTGGTCCGCGAGGTCCAGGAGGTCTACCGGGCGCAGGGTGTGTCGATTCACGACAAGCACATCGAGGTGATCGTTCGCCAGATGCTGCGCCGGGTCACCATCATCGACTCGGGCTCGACGGAGTTCCTGCCCGGCTCGCTGATCGACCGCGCGGAGTTCGAGGCGGAGAACCGCCGGGTGGTGGCCGAGGGCGGCGAGCCTGCCGCGGGCCGTCCGGTGCTGATGGGCATCACGAAGGCGAGCCTGGCCACCGACTCGTGGCTTTCCGCGGCGTCGTTCCAGGAGACCACGCGAGTGCTGACCGATGCGGCGATCAATTGCCGCAGCGACAAGCTCAACGGTCTGAAGGAGAACGTGATCATCGGAAAGCTGATCCCGGCCGGCACCGGAATCAACCGCTACCGCAACATCCAGGTGCAGCCCACCGAGGAGGCCCGCGCCGCGGCGTACACGATCCCGTCCTACGAGGATCACTACTACAGCCCGGACTTCGGCCAGGCCACCGGAGCCGCGGTGCCGCTGGACGACTACGGGTACAGCGACTACCGGTGAATTATTGGTGCGAAAAAGCCCCGGGCTTCTGCCCGGGGCTTTTTCTCTGCATCGAGTGCGCGGCCAGCCGCACGTTCGACGTCGAGTGTGCGGCCAGCCGCACACTCGCCTCGCGACGGGACCCCTCACTACACTGGCCAGCGTGCTCATCGGTTCGCACGTCCACCAAGACGACCCCCTGGCCGCCGCGCAGGCCGACGGCGCCGACGTGGTGCAATTCTTCCTCGGCAACCCGCAGAGCTGGAAGAAGCCCAAGCCCCGCGACGACGCCGAGGCGCTGAAGGCATCGCCCATTCCGCTGTACGTGCACGCGCCGTATCTGATCAACGTGGCCTCGGCCAACAACCGCATCCGCATCCCGTCGCGCAAGATCCTGCAGGACACCTGCGATGCGGCCGCGGCCATCAACGCGACGGCGGTGATCGTGCACGGCGGCCACGCCGACGACAACGACATGGAGGCCGGCTTCGAGCGCTGGGTCAAGGCGCTGGACTACCTCGAAACCGACGTGTCGGTCTACCTGGAGAACACCGCGGGCGGCGACCACGCTATGGCCCGCCACTTCGACACCATCGGCCGGCTGTGGGATCACATCGGCGACAAGGGAATTGGGTTCTGCCTGGACACCTGCCACGCCTGGGCCGCCGGTGAGGAGCTGATCGACGCCGTCGACCGGATCAAGGCGCTGACCGGCCGCATCGACCTGGTGCACTGCAACGACTCGCGGGACGCCGCGGGCTCGGGTGCCGACCGGCACGCCAACTTCGGCACCGGCAAGATAGACCCCGAGCTACTCGCCGCGGTGGTCACCGCCGCCGACGCGCCCGTCATCTGCGAGACCGCCGACGAGGGACGCAAGGACGACATCGCGTTCCTGCGCGAAAAGACAAGCGGCTGAGGCGTACCCCGGCGATGCGCGCGACGGCCGCCGCGTTCGTCGGCCTGCTGCTGATCGCAGGGTGCGCGGCGTGGCAGCCCGACCCACCACCGGGATTCGTCACCGGCACCAGCCTCCACCACATCAAAGTCGGCGCCCTGGATCGCAGCTATCGGCTGTACAGGCCGGCCGGGGTGCCGGCCTCGGCCCCGCTGGTGGTCATGATGCACGGCGTCTCGGGCAGCGCCAGGGAGGCCGAAAGGGATTACCACTGGGACGGATTGGCCGACACCGCCAAGTTCGTCGTCGCCTATCCCGACGGCCTGAACCAGGCGTGGAACGTCGACGGGCAAACCTGCTGCGGTCGGTCGGGACGCGAGGGCGTCGACGACGTCGGCTTCATCCGCGCCGCCGTCGCCGACATCGCCAAGAACGTCGGCATCGACGCCGCCAGGGTCTACGCCACCGGCATGAGCAACGGCGGCATCATGTCCTACACGCTGGCGTGCACCACCGAAATCTTCGTGGCGATCGGCCCGGTCGCGGGCACCCAGCTCAACGGGTGCCGCGCGCCGCATCCGATGTCGGTCATGCACATTCACGGCACCGCGGACCGGTTGGTGCCCTACGGCGGCGGACAAGGCTACAGCGTCATCAACGGCCCCTCGGTGCCCGAGGTGAACGCGTTCTGGCGCAACGTCGATCAGTGCGCCGCCCCGTCCGCCACCGTCGACGGCCCGATCGCCACGTCGACCGCGGGATGCGCCGACAACCGCGGGGTCGTGCTCGTCACGATCGACCAGGGTGGCCACGACTGGCCGGAGTTCGCGACGCGGGAGCTGTGGGAGTTCTTCGCCGCGCACCCCCGCTGATCATTACATCTCTTGTGCGATTGTCGAAAATCTGTAACATGGGAGGTATGCCAGACACCCATGCCGTGACCAACCAGGTCCCGCCCCTGGAGAACCACAACCCCGCGACGTCCGCCGTGCTCGTCGAGGCCCTGATCCGCGAGGGCGGGCAGTGGGGCCTGGACGAGCTGAATGAGTTCGGGGCGCTGGCGGGATCAAGCCAGGCCATCCGGTGGGGCGAGCTCGCCGACCGCAACCGGCCCATCCTGCACACTCACGACCCGTGCGGCCAGCGGGTCGACGAGGTGGAGTACGACCCCGCCTATCACGAGCTGATGCGCGCGGCGATCGGCCACGGCATCCACGCCGCGCCATGGGCCGACGGGCGGCCGGGTGCGCACGTGGTGCGTGCGGCCAAGATGTCGGTCTGGAACGTCGAGCCCGGACACACCTGCCCGGTCTCGATGACGTACGCCGTCGTGCCCGCGCTGCGCCACAACCCCGACCTGGCGGCGGTGTACGAGCCGCTGCTGACCAGTCGCGAGTACGACCCCGAACTCAAGCTGGCCACCACGAAGCCCGGGATCACCGCGGGCATGTCGATGACGGAAAAGCAGGGCGGCTCCGACGTCCGCGCCGGCACCACCCAGGCGACCCCCAACGGGGACGGCACCTACCGCCTGACCGGACACAAGTGGTTCACCTCGGCGCCGATGTGCGACATATTCCTGGTGCTGGCCCAAGCCCCGGGCGGGCTGTCGTGTTTCCTGCTGCCACGCGTGCTGCCCGACGGCACCCGCAACCGAATGCTGTTGCAGCGCCTCAAGGACAAGCTCGGCAACCACGCCAACGCCTCCAGCGAGGTCGAGTACGACGGCGCCACCGCGTGGCTGGTGGGCGAGGAGGGCCGCGGCGTCCCGACCATCATCGAGATGGTCAACCTGACCCGGCTGGACTGCACGCTGGGCAGCGCCACCAGCATGCGCACCGGCCTGACCCGCGCCGTCCACCACGCCCAGCACCGAAAGGCGTTCGGCGCCTACCTGATCGACCAGCCGCTGATGCGCAACGTGCTGGCCGACCTGGCCGTGGAGGCCGAGGCCGCCACGATCGTCGCGATGCGCATGGCCGGCGCCACCGACAAGGCGGTGCGGGGCGACGAAACCGAAGCGCTGCTGCGCCGGATCGGCCTGGCCGCCAGCAAGTACTGGGTGTGCAAGCGCGCCACCCCGCACGCCGCCGAGGCTCTGGAATGTCTGGGCGGCAACGGCTATGTCGAGGATTCCGGGATGCCGCGAATATTCCGCGAGGCACCCCTGATGGGCATCTGGGAGGGCTCGGGCAACGTCAGCGCGCTGGACACGCTGCGCGCCATGGCGACTCGGCCCCAGTGTGTCGAGGTGCTGTTCGCGGAGGTGGCCGAAAGCACCGGTCAGGACCCGCGCCTGCGCGGCCACGTCGAGCGCCTGCGCCGGGAACTGGCCGACCTGGACAGCATCGCCTACCGCGCCCGCAAGGTGGCCGAGGACATCTGCCTGGCGCTGCAGGGCTCGCTGCTGGTGCGCCACGGCCATCCCGCCGTCGCCGAGGCGTTTCTGGCCACCCGGCTCGACGGCCGGTGGGGCGGCGCGTTCGGCACCATGCCGGACGGGCTGGACCTGGCCCCCATCCTGGAGCGCTGCCTGGTAAAGGGCTGAGCCGCCAATGACCCACGCGATCAGGCCGATCGACTTCGACAACCTGAAAACCATGACCTACGAGGTCACCGACCGGGTTGCCCGCATCACCTTCAACCGGCCGGACAAGGGCAACGCGATCGTCGCGGATACCCCGCTGGAGCTCTCGGCGCTCGTCGAGCGCGCCGACCTCGATCCCGACGTGCACGTCATCCTGGTGTCGGGGCGCGGCGCGGGCTTCTGCGCGGGCTTCGACCTGTCCGCCTACGCCGACCGCACCGGTTCGGCCGGCGACGGGAGCCTTAAAGGCGCCTACCAGGGCACCGTGCTGGACGGCAAGACCCAGGCGGTCAACCATCTGCCGAACCAGCCGTGGGACCCGGTGCTCGACTACCAGATGATGAGCCGGTTCGTGCGCGGGTTCTCCAGCCTGATGCATGCCGACAAGCCGACGGTGGTCAAGATCCACGGCTACTGCGTGGCCGGGGGCACCGACATCGCGCTGCACGCCGACCAGGTGATCGCCGCCGCCGACGCCAAGATCGGCTACCCGCCGACGCGGGTGTGGGGCGTTCCGGCGGCGGGGCTGTGGGCCCACCGGCTCGGCGATCAACGCGCCAAACGGCTGCTGCTGACCGGCGATTGCATCACCGGCGCGCAGGCCGCCGAGTGGGGGCTGGCGGTCGAGGCGCCGGACCCCGAAGATCTCGACGAGCGCACCGAGCGGCTCGTCGCGCGGATCGCCGCGGTACCGATCAATCAGCTGGTGATGGTCAAGCTCGCGCTCAATTCGGCTCTGCTGCAACAGGGTGTGGCCACCAGCAGGATGGTCAGCACCGTGTTCGACGGGGTCGCCCGGCACACCCCCGAGGGGCACGCCTTCGTGGCCGACGCGGTCGAGCACGGCTTCCGGGAGGCGGTGCGCCACCGCGACGAGCCGTTCGGCGACCACGGCCGCACCACCTCAGGGGTCTAGCCCATGCCGGACATGACGGCCCGGTCGGTGGTGCTCAGCGTGCTGCTCGGCGCCCACCCGGCGTGCGCCAGCGCCAGCGAATTGATCGGACTCACAGCAGGTTTCGGCATCAAGGAGGCGACGCTGCGGGTGGCGCTGACCCGCATGGTCGGCGCGGGCGACCTGATCCGGTCCGCCGACGGATACCGGCTCTCCGATCGATTGCTGGCCCGCCAGCGCCGGCAGGACGACGCCATGCGCCCCCGAACCCGGCGGTGGCGGGGGGACTGGATCATGCTGATCGTGACCAGCGTCGGTGGCGACGCCCGCACCCGCGCGGCGCTGCGAGCGACCATGCATGACAAGCGCTTCGGCGAACTTCGCGAAGGCGTGTGGATGCGGCCCGACAACCTCGACCCGGACCTGGACCCGGACGTCGCGGCACGGGTGCGGATGCTGACAGCGCAGGATGACGCGCCCGTCCAGCTCGCCGGTGAGCTGTGGGACCTGCCCGGCTGGGCGCAGACCGGCCACCGGCTTCTCGACGAGATAAACACGGCCGCAGGCATTCCCGGCCGGTTCGTGGCGGCCGCGGCGATCGTGCGCCACTTGTTGACCGATCCGGTGCTGCCCGCCGAACTGCTGCCCGACGATTGGCCGGGCAACCCCCTGCGCACCGCCTATAACGACTTTGCCGCCGAACTCGACAAGCGGCGCGATCTAGTGGAGGCGAGATGAGCGATCCGGTGCGCATCGAACGCAACGGCCCTGTGACCACGGTGATCCTCGACCGGCCGGAGGCACGCAACGCCGTCAACGGCCCGACGGCCGCCGCGCTGTATGCGGCGTTCGAGGAATTCGACCGCGACGACTCCGCGTCGGTGGCGGTGCTGTGGGGCGACAACGGAACCTTCTGCGCCGGAGCCGATTTGAAGGCGTTCGGCACGCCGGATGCCAACGCGGTGCACCGCAGCGGTCCCGGCCCGATGGGACCGACGCGGATGGTGCTGTCCAAACCGGTGATCGCCGCGGTCAGCGGCCACGCCGTCGCCGGTGGTCTGGAGCTGGCGATCTGGTGCGACCTGCGGGTGGCCGAGGAGGACGCCGTCTTCGGGGTGTTCTGCCGGCGCTGGGGAGTGCCGCTCATCGACGGTGGCACCGTGCGGCTGCCCCGCCTGATCGGGCAGAGCCGCGCCATGGACATGATCCTGACCGGCCGCGGGGTCAAGGCCGACGAGGCGCTGACGATGGGCCTGGCCAACCGCGTCGTGCCCAAGGGGCAGGCCAGGCCGGCGGCCGAAGAGCTGGCGGGCCAGCTCGCGGCGCTGCCGCAGCAGTGCCTGCGATCGGATCGGCTCTCGGCGCTAAGCCAGTGGGGTACAACGGAATCCGATGCCGTAGATTTCGAGTTCGCCAGCATCTCCCGGGTCGCCGCGGAGGCGCTCGAAGGGGCGGGTCGGTTCGCCGCGGGTGCCGGCCGGCACGGCACGCCGGCAAACTAAACCGGCGGTCGCGGGCGCGAAAGACGCTGCGGCTCAGCCCTTGTTGATCGTGTTGCTAGAGCCGAGATTGTCGACCTTGGGCGCACCGTCTTTGTAGGTGATGGTGTTGTTGAGCCCCAGCACGGTGATGCGGGTGTCGACCTTGTCGATGGTGATCTTGTTGTTGGTGCCGCCGATGCTCACCGAGGAGCAGGTGCCGGTGACGGTCAGCGTGTTGTCCGAACCGGCGACGTTAAGCGACTTGCCGTCGGCGCAGTCGAGCGTGGTCGTGGTGCCCATCGACCCGTAGTTCAGCGAGTTCCCGATCTCCACCGACGCGGTGGTGCTCGCCCCGCTGGAGCTGGTCGGCGACGCCGCGCCGCTCGTGGTCGTGGCCGTGCTTTTCGTCGTCGTCGTGGTGGAACCGCCGGGCGGGTTGGCCGTCGAACTGCAGCCCGCCAGCACTAGCGCCGCGGCGCCCGGCACGAGGGCGAGCGCGGCCAGCCTGGACGAGCGGTCGGTGGTGTGGTCACCCATTGATCCTCGATTCCCTCAGCCCGGCACCTGCTGGAGCCGGTTGGTCATGCCCAGCTCGCGCCCGCGATCCCAGAGGACCGGCGCGCCGCCGTGGTAGAACACGGCCTGGTCGTAGCCGTACACGGTGATGTCGTGGGTGACCGAGTCCGCCACGACGGTGTTGCTGGACCCCATGACCGTCACCGCCCAGCAATTGCCCTTGGCGTTGACGACATTGCGCGTCCCGTTGACGAACAGCGTGGCGTCGTTGCAGTCGATGGTCTGCTCGACGCCCTCCCCGCTGATGTGGGTGTCGCCGTTCTTGGCCTGTGCAACCGGCGATGGGGCGGCGGCGGCGACGATCGCGCAGGTCACCAGCGGCCCCGCGATGGCGGTCCAGTTCACTGCGGGGGCCCCCTTTGCACGGGTCGAGAGACGGGTCGATCACTTCGAACGAGCCTGGAATGAGATTACGTGCATTTGCCCGCCGGATGGCAGGGCTATTTTGCATTTCGCCGCGCGCCCCACACCTCGTCATGGCTCGGCGGTTTGAGGACGACCGTCAACTAGAGTCATTAGTTAACCGACCCGGTATCAATCGAAGGGCGATCGCCATGGCAGCTCTGGAATCGCCGTCGGCGGCTGGGCGCCCGCGCGCCGGGAGGTCGGCATCGCGCCCGGCCAAGCTCAGCCGCGACGGCATCGTCGACGGAGCCCTGACATTTCTCGACCGGGAGGGCTGGGACTCGCTGACGATCAACGCGCTGGCCACGCAGCTGGGCACCAAGGGGCCGTCGCTGTACAACCACGTCGACAGCCTGGAGGACCTGCGCCGCGCGGTGCGTATCCGCGTCATCGACGACATCATCACGATGCTCAACAGGGTCGGCGAGGGTCGCGCCCGTGACGACGCGGTGCTCGTCATGGCCGGCGCCTACCGCAGCTACGCCCACCACCACCCCGGCCGGTACTCGGCGTTCACCCGGATGCCGCTGGGCGGTGACGATCCCGAGTACGCCGCCGCCACCCGGGGCGCGGCCGCGCCGGTCATCGCCGTGCTGTCCTCCTACGGCCTCGACGGCGAGGAGGCCTTTCACGCCGCCCTGGAATTCTGGTCCGCGCTGCACGGCTTCGTGCTGCTGGAGATGACCGGCGTGATGGACGACATCGACACCGACGCGCTCTTCTCCGACATGGTGTTGCGCCTGGCGCGCGGTTTGGAGGGGCTGGAACGGCGCACCGCCCACGAGGGAGCCGCCTCGCGATAGCCTCCGACGGGGGCGTCCTATCGCCGCTTTGACCTGCCAGACCGGCGCCGGGTATTGTGGTAGCTCGTGCCTGGCGGCTTACGGCGCCTGACGTAAGTGAGCGGATGCCGGGCTAATTCGCATGTCCCCGACGCACCGGATAGTTTCCGGGCCGAGCGCTTGCGACACGCCCGGCTGCGGGGTACGAAGCTCGTCCTGCGGTGGAGCAAAACTGCAGTACAGAGACTTGAACAGCTTGAGCCAGAACACGAACCAACAGAAAGCCGGTAGATGCCAACCATCCAGCAGCTGGTCCGCAAGGGCCGTCGGGACAAGATCGCGAAGGTCAAGACCGCGGCTCTGAAGGGCAGCCCGCAGCGCCGTGGCGTGTGCACCCGCGTGTACACCACCACCCCGAAGAAGCCGAACTCGGCGCTTCGCAAGGTCGCGCGCGTGAAGCTGACGAGCCAGGTCGAGGTCACCGCCTACATCCCCGGCGAGGGCCACAACCTGCAGGAGCACTCGATGGTGCTGGTGCGCGGTGGCCGGGTGAAGGACCTGCCGGGTGTCCGGTACAAGATCATCCGCGGTTCGCTCGACACCCAGGGTGTCAAGAACCGCAAGCAGGCTCGCAGCCGTTACGGCGCCAAGAAGGAGAAGAGCTGATGCCGCGCAAGGGGCCCGCACCCAAGCGTCCGCTGGTCAACGACCCCGTTTACGGGTCGCAGCTGGTCACCCAGTTGGTGAACAAAGTTCTGCTCAAAGGGAAGAAATCGCTCGCCGAGCGCATTGTTTATGGGGCGCTCGAGAACGCCCGGGAAAAGACCGGTACCGACCCGGTGATCACGCTCAAGCGAGCACTCGACAACGTCAAGCCCGCGCTGGAGGTGCGCAGCCGCCGCGTCGGTGGTGCCACCTATCAGGTGCCCGTGGAGGTGCGGCCGGACCGGTCCACCACGCTGGCGCTGCGCTGGCTGGTCAGCTTCTCGCGGCAGCGCCGGGAGAAGACCATGATCGAGCGGCTGGCAAACGAGATCCTGGATGCCAGCAACGGCCTCGGGGCCTCCGTCAAGCGACGCGAGGACACCCACAAGATGGCCGAGGCAAACCGCGCCTTTGCACATTACCGCTGGTAGCGGCGCCCCCAGCGCCAACTGGCAGAGTGGCCGGGCGCGAACAAGACAGCGACACAAGCAACCGAAAGAGTGGGAAGACTTCTGTGGCACAGAAGGACGTGCTGACCGACCTCACGAAGGTCCGCAACATCGGCATCATGGCGCACATCGACGCCGGCAAGACGACGACGACCGAGCGCATCCTCTACTACACCGGTATCAGCTACAAGATCGGTGAGGTCCACGACGGCGCCGCCACCATGGACTGGATGGAGCAGGAGCAGGAGCGGGGGATCACCATCACCTCCGCGGCAACCACGTGCTTCTGGAAAGACAACCAGATCAACATCATCGACACCCCGGGTCACGTTGACTTCACCGTGGAGGTCGAGCGCTCGCTTCGTGTTCTCGATGGCGCCGTCGCCGTCTTCGACGGCAAGGAGGGTGTCGAGCCGCAGTCCGAGCAGGTCTGGCGGCAGGCCGACAAGTACGACGTCCCGCGCATCTGCTTCGTCAACAAGATGGACAAGATCGGGGCCGACTTCTACTTCTCCGTGCGGACCATGGAGGAGCGGCTGGGCGCGAACGTCATCCCGATCCAGCTGCCCGTCGGCTCCGAGGGCGACTTCGAGGGCATCGTCGACCTGGTCGAGATGAACGCCAAGGTGTGGCGCGGCGAGACCAAGCTGGGCGAAACCTACGACACCATCGAGATCCCGGCCGAGCTCGCAGACCAGGCCGACGAGTACCGCACCAAGCTGCTCGAAGCGGTCGCCGAGACCGACGAGGCGCTGCTGGAGAAGTACCTCGGCGGCGAGGAACTGTCGGTCGAGGAGATCAAGGGTGCGCTGCGCAAGCTCACCATCAACTCCGAGGCGTACCTGGTGCTGTGCGGCAGCGCGTTCAAGAACAAGGGCGTGCAGCCCATGCTCGACGCCGTGATCGACTACCTGCCGTCCCCGCTGGACGTGCCGCCTGCCGTGGGCCACGCCCCCGGCAAGGAGGACGAGGAGGTTTCCCGCAAGCCCTCGACCGACGAGCCGTTCTCCGCGCTGGCGTTCAAGGTCGCCACGCACCCGTTCTTCGGCAAGCTCACCTATGTGCGTGTGTACTCGGGCAAGGTCGATTCCGGGTCACAGGTCATCAACGCCACCAAGGGCAAAAAGGAGCGGCTGGGCAAGCTGTTCCAGATGCACTCCAACAAGGAGAACCCGGTGGAGACCGCGTCGGCGGGTCACATCTACGCCGTGATCGGCCTCAAGGACACCACCACCGGTGACACCCTGAGCGACCCCAACCACCAGATCGTGCTCGAGTCGATGACGTTCCCCGACCCGGTGATCGAGGTGGCCATCGAGCCGAAGACCAAGAGCGACCAGGAAAAGCTGAGCCTGTCGATCCAGAAGCTGGCCGAGGAGGACCCGACGTTCAAGGTCCACCTGGACCAGGAGACCGGCCAGACCGTGATCGGCGGCATGGGCGAGCTGCACCTGGACATCCTGGTGGACCGCATGCGCCGCGAGTTCAAGGTCGAGGCCAACGTCGGCAAGCCGCAGGTGGCGTACAAGGAGACCATCCGCCGGGTGGTGGACAGCGTCGAGTACACCCACAAGAAGCAGACGGGCGGCTCGGGCCAGTTCGCCAAGGTGCTCATCAAGCTCGAGCCGTTCGTCAGTGAGGACGGCGCCACCTACGAGTTCGAGAGCAAGGTCACCGGCGGCCGCGTTCCCCGTGAGTACATCCCGTCGGTGGACGCCGGCGCCCAGGACGCCATGCAGTACGGCGTGCTGGCCGGCTACCCGCTGGTCAACCTGAAGGTCACGCTGCTCGACGGCGCGTACCACGAGGTGGACTCGTCGGAGATGGCGTTCAAGATCGCCGGCTCGCAGGTGCTGAAAAAGGCTGCGGCGCAAGCACAGCCGGTGATCCTGGAACCGATCATGGCCGTCGAGGTCACCACGCCCGAGGACTACATGGGCGATGTGATCGGCGACCTGAACTCCCGCCGTGGCCAAATCCAGGCCATGGAAGAACGGGCGGGTGCGCGCGTCGTCAAGGCGCACGTGCCGCTGTCGGAGATGTTCGGCTACGTTGGCGACCTGCGGTCCAAGACACAAGGCCGGGCGAACTACTCCATGGTGTTCGACTCGTACTCCGAAGTGCCGGCGAACGTGTCGAAGGAGATCATCGCGAAGGCGACGGGCCAGTAGGTTCATCTGCACGAGTAAGCTGGCCCGGTTAACACCGCGGCACAACTGGAAAAAACAACACTGCTTAACAAAGCACCAACAAGTCGGAGGACACAACAGTGGCGAAGGCGAAGTTCCAGCGGACCAAGCCCCACGTCAACATCGGGACCATCGGTCACGTTGACCACGGCAAGACCACACTGACCGCGGCTATCACCAAGGTCCTGCATGACAAGTTTCCGGACCTGAACGAGTCGAAGGCGTTCGACCAGATCGACAACGCTCCCGAGGAGCGTCAGCGCGGTATCACGATCAACATCGCGCACGTCGAGTACCAGACCGACAAGCGGCACTACGCCCACGTCGACGCGCCCGGCCACGCGGACTACATCAAAAACATGATCACCGGCGCGGCCCAGATGGACGGTGCGATCCTGGTGGTCGCGGCCACCGACGGTCCGATGCCGCAGACGCGTGAGCACGTGCTGCTGGCCCGCCAGGTCGGCGTGCCCTACATCCTGGTCGCGCTCAACAAGGCCGATGCCGTGGATGACGAGGAGCTGCTCGAGCTCGTCGAGATGGAGGTCCGCGAACTGCTGGCCGCCCAGGAGTTCGACGAGGAGGCCCCGGTGATCCGGGTCTCGGCGCTCAAGGCGCTCGAGGGCGACGCGAAGTGGGTCGAGTCCGTCGAGGAGCTGATGGCGGCGGTCGACGAGTCGATCCCGGACCCGGTCCGCGAGACCGACAAGCCGTTCCTGATGCCCGTCGAGGACGTGTTCACGATTACCGGCCGCGGCACCGTGGTCACCGGTCGTGTGGAGCGCGGCGTCATCAACGTCAACGAGGAAGTCGAGATCGTCGGCATCCGGCCGGAGACCACCAAGACCACGGTCACCGGTGTGGAGATGTTCCGCAAGCTGCTGGACCAGGGCCAGGCGGGTGACAACGTCGGGCTGTTGCTGCGTGGAATCAAGCGCGAGGACGTCGAGCGCGGGCAGGTAGTGACCAAGCCCGGCACCACCACGCCGCACACCGAGTTCGAGGGCCAGGTCTACATCCTGTCCAAGGACGAGGGTGGCCGGCACACGCCGTTCTTCAACAACTACCGTCCGCAGTTCTACTTCCGTACCACCGACGTGACCGGTGTGGTGACGCTGCCGGAGGGCACCGAGATGGTGATGCCCGGCGACAACACCAACATCACGGTGAAGCTGATCCAGCCCGTCGCCATGGACGACGGCCTGCGGTTCGCGATCCGCGAGGGTGGCCGCACCGTCGGCGCCGGCCGGGTCGTCAAGATCATCAAGTAGTCGCTACGACGCACAACCCGGGTGGCCGATTCGGCGACCCGGGTTTGTGCGTTTTCAGCTGGTTTGACGCGCCCTGAAACCGCCCGGCTGCGTCGTAGTCATGGATACGATCTGCCCAGTATTGGGTCGAATTTCGGGGTGCCGCGCATAGGTCGGCTGCCAGACTGTGCCGGAGGGCGCGATGTCATTCGTATTCGCTACACCTGAGTATGTCCAAGCCGCGGCGGCAGACCTGGCGAACCTCGGCTCGACGATCAGCTCCGCCAATTCGGCGGTCTTCGCGCCGACCTCCGCGGTGCTGGCCGCCGGCGCCGACGAGGTCTCGGCGAGCGTGGCGGCGCTGTTCGGGGCGCACGCGCAGGCCTATCAGGCGCTCAGCGCCCAGGCGGCGTTGTTCCATCAGCAGTTCGTGCAGCTCATGGGTGGCGGTGCTACGCAGTACGCCCTCGCCGAGGCGGCCAACGCCTCGCCGCTGCAGACCCTCGAGCAGGAGGCGCTGGGCGCGATCAACGCGCCGTTTCAGACGTTCACCGGGCGACCCCTGATCGGCGACGGCGCCAACGGCGGCCCGGGACAGGCCGGCGGGGCCGGCGGCTGGCTGGTCGGCAACGGCGGCGCCGGCGGCGCCAGCACGACGGCCGGGGTGGCCGGCGGCAACGGCGGCTCGGCCGGGCTGGTCGGCAACGGCGGGGCCGGCGGCGCCGGCTTCAGCCCCGGCACCGCATCCGGCGCCGTCGCCGGCACGAACGGCGGCGCGGGCGGCCAGGGCGGCTGGCTGTACGGCAGCGGGGGCGCCGGCGCCCCCGGCGGCGCCGGTGCCAACGGCCTGCTCTCGAATGACAGCGGCGGCAATGGCGGCAACGGCGGTGCCGGCGGGGGCGCGGGTCTGTTCGGCGGCACCGCCGGTGCCGGCGCGAACGGCGGCGCGGGCGGCAACGCCTTCCAGGGGGCCACGGCCGCGAACGGCGGCAACGGCGGGGCCGGCGGCGCCGGCGGTGCGGCCGCACTGCTCGGCACGGGTGGGCTCGGCGGGTCCGGCGCGGACGGCGGTTTCGGTAACACCGGCACCCCCGGGGGGCAAAGCCCCAATGGCACTGGCGGCGTCGGGGGCGCCGGTGCGGCCGGCGGCCGCGGCGGGTGGTTCTACGGCGCGGGCGGGGATGGCGGAAACGGCGGCGCGACCAACGCGTTCGGCGTCGCCAACGGCGGCGCCGCCGGCAACGGCGGCAACGCCGGGCTGCTCGGCGTCGGCGGGGCCGGCGGGATCGGCGGCGCGCTCCCCGGCGGCGGGTCGGGCTTCACGGCCGGTGTGTCCGGCACCGGCGGCGGCGGCGGGTTCCTGAACGGCGCCGGCGGGGCGGGCGGAGCCGCCACTGCCTCGAGCAACGGGGTTGGTGGCACCGGCGGCAGCGCCGGCCTGTACGGCGCCGGCGGCGCCGGCGGCGCGGCGACCGGCAACTTCAGTCACGGCGGCCAGGGCGGCGCCGGCGGGCAATTCGGCGGCGCCGGCGGCGCCGGTGGGGCCGCGACCGGAATCACTGCCACCGGTGGGAACGGCGGTGCCGCCGGGTGGTTCGGCACCGGCGGCGCCGGCGGTGCCGCGTCCACCTCGCCCGGCGGGACCGGCGGCAATGGCGGGGCCGGCGGCACGTTCAACGGCGATGGCGGCGCCGGAGGGGCGGCCGGAGTCAACGGACACGGCGGTAAAGGCGGCAACGCCGGATTAATCGGCAATGGCGGCGCAGGCGGGTCCGCGACGACGGGCCCCCAAAGCACCGGCGGCAACGGCGGTAACGCCCAGTGGTACGGCAATGGCGGCCCGGGCGGCAACGGCAATACCCCCGGCAAGGGCGGCGCCGCCGGACTGTATGGCGGCACGGCTGGAGCCAGCGGCACCACCTGAGACGCATCACGAATCGGCACATCTGTTGGCGCGGCGCGCCCGCCACGATACGATCGGTCTCCGCTTGTTGAATCCGTGTCTAATGAACCGGGTGAAGCGTGGTGCCGTGATCGTGTCGGGAGGTGTGGATGTCGTTCGTGTTCGCGACGCCGGATTATCTGGCGGCGGCGGCGTCCGACTTGGCCCAACTCGGCTCGGCGCTCGGCTCCGCCAACGCCGCGGCGCTGGGGCCGACGTCGGGTGTGCTCGCGGCCGGCGCCGACGAGGTATCGGCCACGGTCGCGGCGCTGTTCGGGGCGCACGCGCAGGCCTACCAGGCGCTCAGCGCCCAGGCGGAGTTATTCCACCAGCAGTTCGTGCAGCTCATGAGCGGTGGCTCCGCCCAGTACGCCCTCACCGAGGCCGCTAACGCCACGCCGCTACTGCAAACCGCCGGGCAAGGGGTGGCCAGCGGGGTCACGATGCCGCTGCAGGCCCTGGCGGCCGCGCCAGCAGCGGGCGGCGCCGGCGCAACGGGGGTGCTGGCGGGCAACACCGGCGCCGCGCCGGGCTCGCTGGGTCCCGGCGGCGCCGGCGCGTCCGGCCAACTGGTCAACAGCGTCGGCGCGGGTCCGGCGGCCGCGGCCACCGGCGGCGGGGCCGGGGCGGCGTTCGGTCCCGGCGGGGCCGGATACGCCGGCAGCCTGGTCGCGTCCGGCGGGACCGGCGGGGCCGCGGCAACCGCGGAAGAGCTCAGCATCGGCGGACTCGGCGGCGCACCGGTGGCCGCCGAACCCGAACCCGTGATGACGCCGCTTTCTGCGGTGCCGGCGGCGGCTCCCGCCGCCTCCACGGCGGCGATACGGCCCGCGACGCCGGCCTACTCTACGGCGGCGGCCGCGACGGGCCAGCCTGCCGAGGAGTGACAGTTAGCTGCACGATTTTGGGATCGGTAGCTACGGTCCCGGCGCTAATCTGACATCACCAGTCGGGGGCCATAGTGAGGAGCACCCACGTGATTGCGCGCTACCTGAAGGCACAATTGGTCGTTTTGCTGTGCGGCGGCCTCGTCGGTCCGATCTTTCTGATCGTCTACTTCACCCTTGGGCTCGGGGACCTGCTGGGATGGATGCTCTACGTCGGCCTGTTGATCACCGTTGCGGACGTGGTGATAGCGCTCGCGCTGGCCAACTACGGGGCCAAGTCGTCGGCCAAGAACGTCGAGCTCGAGCGCAGCGGCGTGCTGGCCCTGGCCCAGGTCACGGGGATCAGCGAGACCGGGACGTGGGTCAACAACCAACAGGTCGTCAAGCTGCACCTGCACATCGCCGGGCCGGGGTTCTTGCCGTTCGACAGCGAAGACCGGGTGATCGCCAGCGTCACCCGGCAGGGCAACTTCAACGCCCGCAAGGTCGTGGTCCTGGTCAACCCGACCACCCAGGAATACCGAATCGACTGGGAGCGAAGCGCGTTGGTCAACGGGCTGATGCCGGCGCAGTTCACCGTGGCCGAGGACAACAAGACCTACGACCTGAGCGGGCAGGCCGGCCCGCTGATGGAGATTCTGCAGATCCTCAAGGCCAATGGCGTTCCGCTCGATCGGATGGTCGACATCCGGTCCAATCCGGGGCTGCGCCAGCAGATCCAGGCCGTGGTGCGGCGCGCGGCCGAGCAGCAGGCGCCGGCGGCCCAGCCCGCGGCCGCTGGAGGCTCGGCGCCGGTGGTCACGCCACCGCAACCGTCGATCGCGCAGCGGCTCCAGGAGCTGGAGACCCTGCGTTCCAGCGGCGCGCTCAGCGAGCAGGAGTACAACAGCCGGCGGGCCCAGATCATCTCCGAAATCTGAGCCCGGTAAGTCTCCGGGCGCGTTAGAACACGTTTCAGTTCCGCTGCTAGCCTGTCTTCGTGACCGCACAGGTTGGATCGCTGCAGGGACGGGTGGCATTCGTCACCGGGGCCGCCCGCGCGCAGGGGCGCTCGCACGCGGTGCGCCTCGCGCGCGAGGGCGCCGACATCATCGCGCTCGACATCTGCGCCCCGGTGTCCGACACGGTGACCTACACCCCGGCCACGCCCGAGGATCTCGCCGAGACGGTCCGCCTGGTCGAGGCCGAGGGCCGCAAGGTGCTGGCCCGTGCGGCGGACATCCGGGACGACGCCGCCCTGGGGCAACTGGTGGCAGACGGCGTCGAACAATTCGGCCGGCTCGACGTCCTGGTGGCCAACGCCGGGGTACTGGGCTGGGGCCGGGTGTGGGAGCTCACCGACGAGCAGTGGGACGCCGTCATCGGGACCAACCTGACGGGCACATGGCGCACCCTGCGCGCCGCGATTCCGGCGATGATCGAGGCGGGCAACGGCGGTTCCATCATCGTCGTCAGCTCCTCGGCCGGCCTGAAGGCGACACCGGGCAACGGCCACTATTCGGCCAGCAAGCACGGGCTGACCGCGCTGACCAGCACGCTGGCCATCGAGCTCGGCGAATACGGCATCCGCGTGAACTCCATCCACCCGTATTCGGTCGAAACCCCCATGATCGAACCCGAAGCGATGATGGAGATCTTTGCCAAGCATCCCCGATTCGTGCACAGCTTCCCGCCAATGCCGATGCAGTACAAGGGGTTCATGTCGGCCGAAGAGGTTTCCGACGTCGTCGTCTGGTTGGCCGGCGACGGCTCGGGCACGCTGTCGGGGACCCAGGTCCCCGTCGACAAGGGCGCATTGAAGTACTGACCGGCCATCGTGGTATGAACACCACGTGACGGGTAGCGCAGGCGTCAAGCACATCGTGATCGTGGGCGGCGGGCTGGGCGCCGCCCGGACCGCCGAGCAACTGCGCCGCTCGGAATACGCCGGCCGCATCACGATCGTCGGTGACGAGGCGCACCTGCCCTACGACCGCCCGCCGCTGTCGAAGGAGGTGCTGCGCAAAGAGGTCGACGACGTGGCCCTCAAACCGCGCGAGTGGTACGACGAGAAGGACATCACCCTGCGGCTGGGCTCGGCCGCAACCGCTCTCGACACGGCCAGGCAGACGGTGACCCTCGACGACGGAACCGCGCTCGGCTACGACGAACTCGTCATCGCAACCGGGCTGGTGCCGCGGCGCATCCCGGCGTTGCCGGACCTCGACGGCATCCGGGTCCTGCGCTCGTTCGACGAGTGCTTGGCGCTGCGCGAGCGGGCGGCGGCCGCGCAGCGCGCCGTCGTCATCGGCGCCGGTTTCATCGGCTGCGAGGTGGCCGCCAGCCTGCGCAGCCTCGGGGTGGACGTGGTGCTGGTCGAGCCGCAGCCGACGCCGCTGGCCGCGGTGCTCGGCGAGCGGATCGGCGGGCTGGTGGCGCGGCTGCACCGCGACGAGGGCGTCGACGTCCGGCTCGGCATCGGCGTGGCCGAGGTGCGCGGCCAGGGCCACGTCGACACCGTGGTGCTGTCCGACGGCACGGAGTTGCCCGCCGACCTGGTGGTGATCGGCATCGGGTCGCGCCCGGCGACCGAATGGCTCGAGGGCAGCGGCGTCGACGTCGATAACGGTGTCGTGTGCGACGAGGCCGGTCGCACCAGCGCACCCAACGTGTGGGCACTGGGCGACGTCGCCTCCTGGCGCGACGCGACGGGACACCAAGCGCGCGTGGAACATTGGAGCAATGTCGCCGACCAGGCCCGCGTGGTGGTGCCCGCGATGCTCGGCCGGGACGTGCCGTCGGCCGCGGTCGTGCCGTATTTCTGGAGCGACCAGTACGACGTCAAGATCCAGTGCCTCGGCGAGCCCGAAGCCACCGACACCGTCCACCTCGTCGAGGACGACGGCCGTAAGTTTTTGGCCTACTACGAGCGCGACGGGGTGCTGGTCGGCGTGGTCGGCGGCGGGATGCCCGGCAAGGTGATGAAGATCCGCGCCAAGATCGCCGCCGCCGTGCCCATCGCCGAGGTGCTGGGCTGACGTCCGTATGCCCAAGGTGGCGGTACTCGACGACTACGCCGGCCTGGCTCTCGACCTCGCCGACTGGTCGCCGGTGCAAACCCGCTCGGAGATAACGGTTTTCGAGCGCCACCTGTCGGAGGCGGAGGCCGTGGAGGTGCTGCGGCCGTTCGACGTGCTCTGCACCATGCGCGAGCGTATGGCGCTTCCGCGCACGCTCATCGAGCGGCTGCCGAACCTCAAGCTGATCACCATCGTCGGTAGCAGCCTGCCCAACCTGGACCTGGCCGCGGCCACCGAACGCGGCATACTGGTCGCCCACTCGGACTTCACCCATCCACGGTTTCGGGCCGTACGCGACGCGACGCCGGAACTGGCGTGGGGGTTGCTGATCGCGACGGTGCGCAACCTGGCCGACGAGCATCGGCGGATGCGCGAGGGCGGATGGCAGGCCACCGCCGGTATGACGTTGTCCGGCAAGACCCTTGGGCTGCTTGGCCTGGGCCGGACCGGTAAACGCATGGCCGAATACGCGAAGGCGTTCGGCATGCACGTCCTCGCGTGGAGCCAGAACCTCACCGAGGAGACCGCCACCGCGGTCGGCGCCCGCCGCGTCGACAAGGCGACACTGTTCGCCGAATCCGACGTGGTTTCCGTGCATTTGGTGCTCTCCGAGCGCACCCGGGGCCTGGCCGGCGAACCGGAGTTGGCGCTGATGAAGCCCGGCGCCTACCTGATCAACACCTCCCGCGGACCGATCGTCGACGAGGCCGCGTTGATCGACGCGCTCACCTCCGGGCGCATCGCCGGGGCCGGGCTGGACGTCTACGACACCGAACCGCCGCCGCCCGACCACCCGTTGCGGTCCCTGCCCAACGTGACGCTGTCGCCGCACCTGGGGTACGTCACCCGCGAAATGCTCGGCGCCTTCTATGAAGACACCATCGAGGCCGTGGCGGCCTGGCTGGACGGGACGCCCATCCGGATCGCCAACCCGGGAGCCTAAAACTCGCCGAGGTAGAAACGGCCGCCCTGATCGTCGGCGCATTCGGCGCTCAGGCCGTAGGGCTGGCGGGCCGGCTCGGCCAGCACGGTGCCGCCGGCCTCGCGGACCCGCGCCACGGCCGCATCGATGTCCGACACGGTCCACATCGGCACGGTGGTGGGGTGCGCGCTGCCGCCGGCGGCGCCCGCCATCGGGTGCGTGCCCTGCACCTGCCACCCGTCGACCACCCGGCCCGGCTCGAAGGCCCAGCCCAGCACCCGGCCGTAGAAATCGCGGAATGCCGCGGAATCGGCCACCTCGTAGGTGACGTACGACAGCTCCCCGGGCCCGGATCCGTTGAGCTCCGGGCGCTTTCGTCCGGGCGGCGACTCGTACACCGCGAACGGAGAGCCCTGTGGATCGGTGGCCTCGAGCAGTACGCCGTACTCGGTGTCGCGGGTCTCGTCCGGGACGCCGCCGGCCTCCGCGATCGCCGCGCGGGCGGCCCGCACGTCGTCCACGGCGTAGCAGCAGAACAGGGTGGGCGGTCCGGGGCTGGCAGCGATGCCGGTCGGCAGATCGGTGTTGGTGACCCGATGCGCAGCCGGGTCGTATGCCCAGCCCAGCACGTGGCCGTAGAAGGCGGCCGCGCGCGCGGCGTCGGGGGCACGCACGGATACGTATCCGATGTCGCCGTGCCGGATTCGGTCGACAGACGCCGCGACGGGCCCCGACAGCATCCACCGGTGGCCGAACGGATCGACGATCGTCGCAGTGCGGCTGCCGTAATTCTCGTAGGGCTCGCGCTCGACGGTGGCGCCGTGTCCGGCTGTCCTGCGCAAGGCGGTATCGGTGTCGGCGACGGGCAGCATGAGGCTCACCGAAACCCCGCCGGGCGCAGGGGCTTTCAGCCCGATCTCGGGATGTTCATCGGCGAGGTACAGCACGCCGTCGCCGATCGCGAGCTCGGCGTGCCCGATTCTCCCATCGGCCATCACGATCGGCTCGCCGACAACGATGGCGCCGAGCGCGTCCGCGTACCAGGCGATCGCCGCGCGCGCATCGGCGACGTTCAGGTAGGGCAGCGCCGCGGGACGTGGCGCCTCGTGGACGGTGATTGGGTCGGTGAGTTCGACGATCGCCTCGGCGGTGCCGCTCATGACAACTCCTTCCGGTAGGGACAGCGCGGATTGCAGTCGCCGGCGCAGGCGCTCGGCGAAGGCCGGATCGGGTTGCACCGGAACGTCTTCGGCGCGCAGCACGCCGAGCGGGTCTTGCGGGCTCATGACGCGCCTCCTTCCGGATACTGTCGTTTGAAGGCCCGGCGGGCGCGGACCAAGAGCGCCTCGGTGGCGTGCACGGTGCGGCCGATCAGCTCGGCGCATTCGCCGACGGAGCAATCGTCCATGTACCGCAGCACCAGGACCGTGCGGTGCGGCTCGGCCAGCCGGGCCAGCACAGCCTCGGCGACTATGCGGTCCAGCTCGGCGTCCCAGTCGTCGGTGACCGTCCTCGCTTCGAAGGCCGGCTCCGGCGGCTCGGCGACGGGCACCGCCAGCCGCTGCGGGCCGCGCCGATAGTGGTCGGCCAGCTTGTGCCGGGCCACGCCCAGCAGCCACGGGATCGATACCGGCGGCGGCTCGCGCCTGCGCGCGGCGTCCATGGCCGCCAGAAACGTCTCCGACGTCAGGTCCTCCGCCGTGGCGCGATCGCCGCAGCGCCGGACGAAATACCCGTACACCACGGGCAATGCCTCGTCGTAGAGCGCGAGCAGCGCGCGTCGAGCGTCGGGCTGGTCGTCCGTTTCGGCGCTCACACCCCTATCGTCGCGGCGGCGGCGCGGATTCCGACGGGGTGGAGCGAAAAATTTTTACTGCCAGTTCACGGGCGGGCCGTGCGGGTGGCATTCGCCGAGGACCGCGAGCTCGCCGCCCGGCCAGCGGCGGGCGCGCACCAAGAACCTGATCGGCGCGCCGGGCCCGTCCCGCGACGGCTCCAGGGTGAGGTGGACGAAGGGCGAGCGCGCGCCGGCTTGCGCGCCGAGCGCCTCGATCCCGTCGCGAACCGCGGTGCGCTCGGCGTCGGACAGGTACTGCCAGGTGATCGAATGCCACAGCACGGTCAACGCGTCCTCGGCGAGGGTCAGGCCGGCCACGGCCTCGGTCGCCGTCCGGCGCTCGAGTAGGGCCGGCACGTCGCGGGCGACCGCGATGGCCCCGCGCAGGCGCTCCAGCCGCGCGCCTTGGTCGGGCCAGACGTAGCTCAACACCGTCAGTTCCCCGTCGGCGCCGGTGACGTCGATGGGCGCGATGTCGTAGCCGCCGCGCTCGACGATCCGGACGGGTCCGTCGGGCGGCAGCGCGCCCCGCCACGCGTCGTCGATGGTCACCGGCGAGTCGGCCGGTCCCCACCGGCCGCCGTCATAGCGATACTGATAGCGGTCGGCGCGCATGTTCAGCCCCGCGCTCGACCCGATCTCGAAAAGCCTTACCGGCAAACCGGATCCGTGATTCAGCCGCAACAGCCCGCCGATCAGGGCGGCGGATCGGCCCACCTCGTTGGTCTGCGGTGGCTGCCCGAGCGCCGCGCGCAGCGGCTCGTCGTGCCGGGCCGCGGTGCGCAGGATCTCGGGCCAGGCGGCCGGCGCGTCCCAGTTGCCGCCGGCGCTGGGATACCAGCGCCGCAGCTCCGCAGCCCGGCCGTCGAGCACCAGCCGGTGCAGCCCGCCCAGCAGCCGCAGCGGCACCGCGTGCCGGGCCGGGGCGTCCTCGTGGCCGGACAGGATGGTCGCGAAGACACCGCCGGCCGCCACGTCGGCAGCCACCAGGTCGAACAGTTCCCCATACATGGGGGAGCCGGAAGCGGCGCAAAACCTGCCCTGGGATCGCAGGGTGTGCACCAGGTGGTCGGTCCCGGCGCTCACCGGCCCAGCCCGGCGCCGACGGCGTCGAACGCGTTACCGAGCGCGGCGGGCAGGGTGACCGACTCGTCGCCCAGCCAGTGCTCGTAGGCGCTCAGCGCCACGGCGAGCATCGTCCAGGCGACGGTCTGCGGCAACAGGTCGGTCGTCTTGCAGTCCGTCCGGTGGGCCACGAAGGCCGCGATCACCTCCCGCCACCCGGCATACATCGTCATCGAATACGCCTGCAGCTCAGCGGTTTGCAGGATCACCCGCATGCGCTGACGGTGCCGCACGGTCTCGGAGCCGTCAAAGGTGTTGAACGCCAACAGCGCCGAGCGCAGCGCCTCGCCCAGCGGCACCCGCGCGTCGACGTTGTCGAGCAGTTCCCGCAGCTGCGCGAGGTGCGTGTCGAAATCCCCCCAGGGGATAGCGTTTTTGGACGCGTAGTAGCGGAACAGGGTGCGCCGCGAGATGCCGGCGGCCTGCGCGACGTCGTCGACGCTCACGTCGGCGAAGCCGCGGGCGGCGAACAACTCCAGGGCGACGTCGGTGATGTGGTGGGGCGTCGTCGAGCGGCGCCGGCCCACCCGCGACTGCGGCATCTCCGACCCGCCCTTCCGTTTCGGCACTCGATGCCATATTCTGGCGGCGATCGTGACCCGTTGTCGAGTCCCATGGCGAAAGGTAATCCAGATGGACCACGAAACCGAGACCGGAACCGAGCTCGTCACCGAGACCCTCGTCGAAGAGGTATCCATCGACGGCATGTGCGGGGTCTACTGACCCGCGTGTTCGACCCCGACCGCGGCTGGCGGCTGCACCCGCAGGTGGCGGTGCGGCCGGAGTCGTTCGGCGCGCTGCTCTACCACTTCGGGACCCGCAAGCTGTCCTTCCTGAAGAACCGCACCATCCTCACGGTGGTCCGGTCGCTCGGCGACCATCGCGATGTGCGCTCCGCCTGCCGCGCCGCGGGCGTCGACGATTCCGCGCACGGCCCCTACCTGCACGCGCTGGGCGTGCTGGCCGATTCGAAGATGTTGGTACCTCAGGAGGACGTTGGATGACCGCCGCAACCACCGCAGTGCCGCGGCTCATCGAGCAGTTCGAGCGCGGGCTGGACGCGCCCATCTGCCTGACGTGGGAGCTGACGTACGCGTGCAACCTGGCGTGCGTGCACTGCCTCTCGTCGTCGGGCAAGCGCGATCCACGGGAGCTGTCTACCCGCCAGTGCATGGATATCATCGACGAGCTGGAACGCATGCAGGTGTTCTACGTCAACATCGGGGGCGGGGAACCCACAGTGCGCCCGGACTTTTGGGAGCTGGTCGACTACGCGACCGCGCACCACGTCGGCGTGAAGTTCTCCACCAACGGGGTGCGGATCACCCCGGAAGTCGCGGCGCGGCTGGCCGCCAGTGACTACGTCGACGTCCAGATCTCGCTCGACGGCGCCACCGCCGAGGTCAACGATGCCGTCCGCGGCGCCGGCTCCTTCGCCATGGCGACGCGGGCGTTGGAGAACCTCGCCGACGCCGGCTTCAAGGACGCCAAGATCTCCGTCGTCGTCACCCGCCACAACGTCGACCAGCTCGACGAGTTCGCCGCGCTGGCCAGCCGCTACGGCGCCACCCTGCGGATCACCCGGCTGCGGCCCTCGGGCCGGGGCGCCGACGTCTGGGAAGACCTGCACCCCACCGCCGCCCAGCAGGTTCAGCTCTACGACTGGTTGGTCGCCAAGGGGGAGCGCGTGCTCACCGGCGACTCCTTCTTCCATCTGTCCGGCCTGGGTGAACCCGGCGCGCTGGCCGGCCTGAACATGTGCGGGGCGGGCCGGGTGGTGTGCCTGATCGACCCGGTCGGCGACGTGTACGCCTGCCCGTTCGCCATCCACGACCGCTTCCTGGCCGGAAACGTTGTGTCGGACGGGGGATTCGACAACGTGTGGAAGAACGCGCCGTTGTTTCGCGAGCTGCGGGAACCGCAGTCGGCGGGTGCCTGTGGGAGCTGCGCGCACTACGACAGCTGCCGGGGCGGGTGCATGGCGGCGAAGTTCTTCACCGGCCTGCCGCTGGACGGTCCCGACCCCGAGTGCGTGCAGGGGCACGGCGAGCCGGCGCTGGCCCGTGAGCGCGACACTCCTCGGCCCCGGGCCGACCACTCGCGCGGCAGGCCGGTCCGCCAGCCGGTACCGCTGACGCTGTCGGTGCGGCCGCCGGCGACCCCGCCCACGCGCCTGTGCAACGAAAGCCCGCTATAACAATGGCCAGCGAATGGTTCGAAACGGTCGCCATCGCGCAGCAACGCGCCAAACGGCGGCTGCCGAAATCCGTTTATGCTGCGCTGGTTGCGGCCAGCGAAAAGGGGATCACCGTCTCCGACAACGTCGACGCGTTCGGTGAGCTCGGATTCGCGCCCCATGTCGTCGGCGCGCCGGAAAAGCGTGACCTGTCGACTACCGTTATGGGGCAAGAGATTTCGATGCCCGTCATGATTTCGCCGACGGGCGTCCAGGCGGTCGATCCGGACGGCGAGGTCGCGGTCGCGCGGGCCGCCGCGGCGCGGGGAACTGCGATGGGGCTGTCTTCCTTCGCCAGTAAGCCGATCGAAGAAGTGATCGCCGCCAACCCCAAGCTGTTCTTCCAGGTGTACTGGCTGGGCGGGCGCGACGCGATCGCCGAGCGGGTGGAACGGGCGCGCCAGGCCGGCGCGGTCGGATTGATCGTCACCACCGACTGGTCGTTCTCGCACGGGCGCGACTGGGGCAGCCCGCAGATCCCCGAGCAGATGAACCTGCGGACCATCCTGCGACTGTCTCCGGAGGCGGTCTTCAAGCCCCGCTGGCTGTGGAAGTTCGGCAAGACGCTGCGGCCCCCGGACCTGCGGGTGCCGAATCAGGCTCGCCGCGGCGAGCCCGGGCCGCCCTTCTTCGCCGCCTACGGCGAGTGGATGGGCACGCCGCCACCCACCTGGGAAGACATCGCCTGGCTGCGCGAGCTGTGGGGCGGACCGTTCATGCTCAAGGGCGTGATGCGCGTCGACGACGCCAAAAGAGCTGTGGACGCGGGTGTTTCGGCGATTTCGGTGTCGAATCACGGTGGCAACAACCTGGACGGCACCCCGGCATCGATCCGCGCGCTGCCCGCGGTGGCCGCGGCGGTCGGCGACCAGGTCGAGGTGCTGCTCGACGGAGGCATCCGGCGCGGGAGTGACGTCGTCAAGGCGGTGGCGCTGGGTGCGCGCGCGGTGATGATCGGCCGGGCGTACCTGTGGGGCCTCGCCGCGGCCGGCCAGGGCGGCGTCGAAAACGTCCTCGACGTATTGCGGGGCGGGATCGACTCGGCACTGATGGGCCTGGGGCACGCCAGCGTCCACGACCTGAGCCCGGACGACATCCTGGTGCCCGACGGCTTCGTCCGGGCCCTCGGGGTTCCGCCGGCATAAACCCAGCCATGTTGGCCCTTTTACCTGCGGTTCTATTCAGCGTCTTTCCGCAATCGGCGGTAGCGAGAATTGTGGTGCTCGCGGGGCGACCGTGACGAACGAGCCGGGAATTCGACCGCCGGGTGTACAAACCGGGAAAAAAATAATTTTCAAGGGACAACAATTGGTGCACGCCAGGTGAATTCGTCCTACCATCGGCGAGTGCCCGTACTCGGCGAATTAGGAACGACGACGTCGAGCCAGCTATCAAGCACCCCGGCGTCGATAATGGTCCCGCTGGGGTCGACCGAACAACACGGCCCGCACCTGCCGTTGGACACCGACACCCGCATTGCGGCCGCCGTCGCCCGGGGGGCCCGGGCACGCCTCGAACAACCATGGTTGGTGGCGCCGGCCATCGCCTACGGCGCCAGCGGCGAGCACCAGGATTTCGCCGGGACGATCTCCATCGGCGCCGCGGCGCTGACGATGCTGTTGGTGGAGTACGGCAGGTCAGCCACCTGCTGGTCGGGACGACTGGTGTTCGTCAACGGCCACGGGGGCAACGTCGGCGCGCTGAACGACGCGGTGGGCCTGCTACGCGCCGAAGGCCGCGACGTCGGATGGTGCCCCTGTGCCGCCCCCGGCGGCGACGCCCACGCCGGGCATACCGAAACATCGGTGTTGCTGCATATCTCGCCGACCGACGTGCTGACCGACCGGTGGCTCACCGGTAACCGGGCGCCGTTGCCCGAATTGCTGCCCTCGATGCGCGTCGGGGGAGTCGCCGCGGTCAGCCGGGTCGGGGTGCTGGGGGACCCGACCACCGCGACCGCCGCCGACGGAAAACGCATCTTCGCCGAAATGGTCGACGAGTGTGTCCGTCGAATCACCCGGTGGTCGCCAGGGCCCCACGGGATGCTGACGTGACGGCCACCCGGCTGCCGGACGGATTCGCCGTCCAGGTCGACCGCCGCGTCCGGGTGCTCGGCGACGGCTCGGCCCTGCTGGGCGGGTCGCCGACGCGCCTGCTGAAGTTGGCTCCGGCCGCCCAGAGCATGCTGTCCGACGGGCGGCTGAAGGTTCGCGACGACCTCAGCGCGCAATTGGCCCGCACCCTGCTGGACGCCACGGTGGCCCATCCCCGGCCCGCGGGAGGCCCGTCGCATCGCGACGTGACGGTGGTGATCCCGGTGCGGGACAACGTTTCCGGTGCCCGGCGCTTGGTCAGCGCGCTGCGTGGACTGCGCGTCATCGTGGTCGACGACGGTTCGTTCCCGCCGGTCGACGCCGAAGACTTCCTCGGTGCGCACTGCGACGTCGAAGTGCTGCGCCACTCCTATAACAAGGGCCCGGCGGCGGCGCGCAACACGGGGCTGGCCGCCTGCACGACCGACTTCGTCGCGTTCCTGGACTCCGATGTGACACCGCGCCGGGGCTGGCTGGAAGCCCTGCTCGGTCACTTCTGCGATCCCACCGTCGCCCTGGTCGCGCCCCGCATCGTCGGCTTGTCGCACAAGGAGAACGTGGTGGCGCGCTACGAGGCCGTCCGCTCGTCTTTGGACCTCGGGGAGCGCGAAGCCCCGGTGCTGCCGCACAGCACGGTGTCCTACGTTCCCAGCGCCGCCATCATCTGCCGCCGCTCGGCGATCCGCGACGTCGGGGGGTTCGACGAGACCATGCAGTCCGGCGAGGACGTCGATTTGTGCTGGCGGTTGATCGAGGCCGGTGCCCGGCTCCGGTATGAGCCGATCGCGCAGGTCGCCCACGATCACCGCACCGAGTTGCGGGATTGGCTGGCGCGCAAGGCTTTCTACGGTGGCTCGGCCGCCCCGCTGTCGGTGCGCCATCCGGACAAGACGGCCCCGGTGGTGATTTCCGGGTGGGCGTTGACGGCTTGGATACTGATGGCGCTGGGGACGAGCCTCACCCAACTCGCGTCGATCGCCGTCGCCCTGTTGACCGGTGGGCGCATCGCCAAGGCGATGCGCGGCGCCGAGACTTCGTTGCTGGACGTCGTCGCGATCGCGACCCGCGGTCTGTGGTCGGCGGCCCTGCAGCTGGCGTCGGCGCTGTGCCGGCACTACTGGCCGCTGGCGTTGCTCGCGGCCATCGCCTCGCGGCACTGCCGACGCGTGGTGCTGGTCGCCGCCGTCATGGACGGCGTGGTGGACTGGCTGCGCCGCCGCGATGGCACCGGCGATGAGGCCGAGCCGATCGGGCTGCTGACCTACCTCGTGCTCAAGCGCGTCGACGACCTGGCCTACGGCCTGGGGCTGTGGTGGGGTGTGGCGCGCGAACGCAACGTGCGCGCGCTCAAACCGCAGATCCGCACGTAGTGGTCCAGACGCCGCCTTGATTGAAGCCGTCCCGCACAGCGATGTGCTGATCGTCGGTGCCGGCAGCGCCGGATCGGTTGTCGCCGAACGCCTTTCCGCCGACCCCAACCGCGCGGTGACCGTCCTGGAGGCGGGTCCCGGACTGGCCGATCCGCAGTTGCTGGCTCTGACCACCAATGGGCTGCAGCTGCCGATCGGGGCGGGCAGCCCGCTGACCCAGCGCTACCTGACCCAGCTCACCGACCGGCACGCCCTCAAACTTCCGATCGTGCGCGGATCGACGGTGGGCGGATCGGGCGCGGTCAACGGCGGCTACTTCTGCCGCGCACTGCCGCGCGACTTCGACCACGTCCCGCTGCCCGGCTGGGCATGGCGCGACGTGCTCGAGCACTACCGCGCCATCGAGACCGACCTCGACTTCGACGGTCCCGCCCACGGCACGGCCGGCCCGATCCGGGTGCGCCGGACCCACGACATGACCGGCACCACCGAGGCTTTCATTGCGGCCGCGGAGCGCGCCGGGTTTCCCTGGATCGACGACCTCAATGACTGCGGCCCGGGACAGGTTTCGGGGCTGGGCGCGGTTCCGCTGAACATCGTCGATGGGGAGCGCATCGGCCCCGGATCGGCCTACCTGCTGCCCGCGCTCGCGCGGCCCAACCTGACGCTGCGCGAGCGGACCCGGGCGGCGCGCCTGCGCTTTTCCGGAGCGACGGCGGTAGGGGTCGACGCGATCGGGCCGCAAGGCCCCATAACGCTTTCCGCGGGCCGAATCGTCTTGTGCGCCGGGGCGATTCAGTCCGCACAGCTGCTGATGGTGTCCGGCGTCGGCGACGAAGCCATGCTGCGGGCGGCCGGCGTAGCGGTACTTGCGCCCCTGCCGGTGGGTACTTCGTTCACCGACCACCCGGAATGGGTGCTGCCGACGAATTGGGCGGTGGCCCCCGGCCGGCCTGTGCTCGAGGTGGTGCTCAGCACCGCCGACGGACTCGAGATCAGGCCGTATACGGGTGGGTTCGTGGCGATGACCGGTGACGGCACCGCGGGACACCCCGATTGGCCGCACCTCGGGGTGGCGCTGATGCGGCCGCGGGCGCGCGGGCGCATCACGCTGGCCTCACCGGACCCGGCCGTGCCGCTGCGCATCGAGCATCGCTACGACGGCGAGCCCGCCGACGTAGCGGCGCTGCGCCAGGGCAGCGAACTGGCCCGCGAAATGGCCGGCGCGGCAACATCTGTCGGGTCGCCGGTGTGGTCGACGTCCCAACACCTCTGCGGGACAACGCCGATGGGGACCGATGGTGATCCGCGCGCCGTCGTGGACCCGCACTGCCGGGTCTATGGAATCGAAAACCTCTGGGTCATCGACGGTTCCATTCTGCCCGCGATCACCAGCCGCGGGCCCCACGCGACCATCGTGATGCTCGCGCACCGGGCGGCCGAGTTCGTCCGGTGAAGCCTTCGTGAATCAGGCTGAGTAGGGCTGCATTTCGACCGGCTCGGCGATCGCCACCGGTTGCTCCCGGCCGGCCGCCGGTGCCGCGGCCGGGGAATAGGCCGGCGTCGCCGGCGAATAGTTCGGGGTCGCCGCGGGCGCGGCCGTCAGCGGCGTGCCGATCGGCATCGCCTGCGCCGCCGTCACCGGGGCGAATGCGGGCGCTTCCACCGGCGCGGCCGCCACCGGCACGGTCGCCGGTGCCGGTGCAACCGCCGCCGCGGCCACCGGAGCGTAGGCCGGCGTCGCCGACTGCATCGCGGCAAGCGGCGCGGCCGCCGGGGCCGCGAGGGGCGCGGCCGCGAGTGGCGCGCCGGTAGGGGCCAGCGCGACCGGTGCCGCCGGCGCGACCGCCGCCGTGACCGGTGTCGCCGTGACCGCCGGCGCCGCGCCTCCGGCAGACCCCGCCGCCGCGGGCACCGCGGCCGCCGCGGCGGATCCCGCCGAGGCCGCACCGCCGACGAGCGGCTGCGCGGTCGAGGCGGCGCTCAGGGCCTGAGTCTGGACGCCGCTTCCGTTCGCGCCGCCGCCCAGCACGCCCTGGCCTAGGGATTGCAGGTTGGCGGCCTCGGCGAGCGCGTACTGCTCCGCGCCGGAACTCATGAACTGGACGAACTGGGCGTGGAAGGCCTGCGCGGCGGCGCTGATCGCCTGATACGCCTGGGCGTGCGCGTCGAACAGGCTCGCGATGCCCGCCGATACCTCGTCGGCGCCCGCGGGCGCCACGCTCGACACGGGACCCAGCGCCGCGGAGGTGGCGTCACTGATCGAGGACCCGATATTGGTCAGGTCCATCGCCGCGTCCGCCACGTACGCGGGCGTTGCGATCACATAGGACATTCCGCTCCCCCGGCTAGCCTGGCCATCGTCCGCCTCCCCGTGACGGACGGTGCTCAAGCGGGATGGTATCGCCCACGGCTGGGCGGCCGAGGCGTTTTCGGACGATTCCGGGCGGGTCGGGGACTACCGCCGACGCTCGTCGGATCAGTACGCTGATCACGCCGCACCACGTTTCGAGACGAATAGTCTCGTTTCTCAGCAGGGGAGGGGGCACACCATCACCGGCGGGAGTACCGATCCCCGGCCCGCGCGGTCCCGGGCCCGTTTGCTCGAGGCCGCCTCCGCGCTGCTGCGCTCCGGGGGCCCCAGCGCGGTGACCGTCGACGCGGTCACCCGCAGCGCCAACGTGGCCAGGGCGACCCTGTATCGCCACTTCCCGAGCGGAAACGATCTGCTGGCGGCGGCATTCAACAGCCTGATACCGCCGCCGCCGATGCCGCCGCCCGATGGCTCCCTGCGGGACCGGCTGGTCGCGTTGGTGCTGGCCCAGGCCGACGTCGTGGCGCATGCGCCCGTGGCCCTGACGGCGATGTCGTGGCTGGCCCTGGGGCGCGACCTGGAAGAGTTGCCGGAATCCCGGCCGGCGGCCGATTCCGCCTCGATCACCACGCTGCGCGAACGCATCGCCCAGCAGTACGCGGCGCCGTTCGACGCGATATTCGACAGCCCGGAGGCCGCCGCCGAGCTGGGTGAGGTCGACCGGTCGCGCGCGATCGCGCTGCTGATCGGCCCGCTGGTGCTGGGCCGCCTGTCGACCCTGCCCGACTTCGATTACCGCGAATGTGCGCGCGCGGCCGTCGACGGCTTCCTGCACGTTCAGCGTGCGCAGCACCGGGCCAGCGCGGCGACTATCGAATCGGCAGGTGCGTGAGGCCGTCTCGGCCGGCACCGAATTTTGACCGGGCAATGATCTGAGGCATACTGTTCGGGTTGCCTTTCGCCAGGTTCTGCGCCTGGCCGGGCATACGACCAGCGCCCACAACGGGCGCGTCCGGTCCCATCCTCGGAACGCGACTAATTCGGCCGCGAGCGAGGCTGCGTAAGGGTGACACACCCGACCGCGGGGACCGGTGGACCACGACAGGTAAACAGCGGCGCAGTATCCGGCGCGACGCTCGATCGGCCCCCGGTGGGCCGGCCGACTGGCGCGCTGGGCGGCCCCAGGCTCGGACACGGGCCTTTTTCGAGGAGTGAGGGTAGGAGAAGCGTGGCGGGACAGAAGATCCGCATCAGGCTTAAGGCCTACGACCATGAGGCCATCGACGCATCGGCGCGCAAGATCGTCGAGACCGTCGTCCGCACGGGTGCCAGCGTCGTAGGTCCGGTGCCGCTGCCGACCGAAAAGAACGTGTATTGCGTCATCCGCTCTCCGCATAAGTACAAGGACTCGCGGGAGCACTTCGAGATGCGCACCCACAAGCGGTTGATCGACATCCTCGATCCCACGCCGAAGACGGTTGACGCGCTCATGCGCATCGACCTCCCGGCCAGCGTCGACGTGAACATCCAGTAGGAGATCTGCGAGCAATGGCGAGAAAGGGCATTCTGGGCACCAAGCTTGGCATGACGCAGGTGTTCGACGAGAACAACCGGGTTGTTCCGGTGACGGTGGTCAAGGCCGGGCCGAACGTGGTGACCCGGATCCGGACACCCGAGCGCGACGGCTACAGCGCGGTGCAGTTGGCGTACGGCGAGATCAGCCCGCGCAAGGTCAACAAGCCGGTGACCGGTCAGTACGCGGCGGCGGGCGTCAACCCGCGCCGGTACCTGGCGGAGTTGCGCCTGGACACCTCCGACGCCGCCGGCGAGTACGAGGTCGGCCAGGAGTTGACGGCCGAGATCTTCGCCGACGGCAGCTACGTCGACGTGACCGGCACCTCCAAGGGCAAGGGGTTCGCGGGAACCATGAAGCGGCACGGCTTCCGCGGTCAGGGCGCCAGCCACGGCGCGCAGGCGGTGCACCGCCGGCCGGGTTCGATCGGCGGCTGCGCCACCCCGGCGCGCGTCTTCAAGGGCACCCGGATGGCCGGCCGGATGGGTAACGACCGGGTGACCGTCCAGAACCTGTTGGTACACAAGGTGGATGCCGAGAACGGCGTGCTGCTGATCAAGGGCGCGGTCCCCGGCCGCACCGGTGGGCTCGTGATGGTCCGCAGTGCGGTCAAACGAGGTGAGAAGTGATGGCAGCCAAAAACGCGCTGAAGATCGATGTCAAGACGCCCGACGGCAAGGTCGACGGATCCGTCGAGCTGCCGGCCGAGTTGTTCGACGTCGAGGCCAATGTCGCGCTGATGCACCAGGTGGTCACCGCGCAGCGCGCGGCCGCCCGCCAGGGCACGCACTCGACCAAGACGCGCGGCGAGGTCAGCGGCGGTGGCCGCAAGCCCTACCGGCAGAAGGGCACGGGTCGCGCCCGGCAGGGTTCGACGCGGGCGCCGCAGTTCGCCGGCGGTGGCGTCGTGCACGGACCCAAGCCGCGCGACTACAGCCAGCGCACGCCCAAGAAGATGATCGCCGCGGCGTTGCGCGGGGCGCTGTCCGACCGCGCCCGCAACGGACGCATCCACGCCGTCACCGAGTTGGTCGCGGGCCAGACTCCTTCGACCAAGAGCGCCAAGGCTTTTCTGGGCACGCTGACCGACCGCAAGCAGCTGCTGGTGGTCATCGGCCGCTCCGACGAGACCGGCGTGAAAAGCGTGCGCAACCTGCCCGGTGTGCATGTCCTGTCACCCGACCAGCTCAACACCTATGACGTGCTGCGCTCGGATGACGTGGTGTTCAGCGTCGAGGCGCTCAACGCCTACATCGCCGCCAACAACCAGACAGCCGAGGAGGTTTCGGCCTGATGGCGACCATCGCTGACCCCCGCGACATCATCCTGGCGCCGGTCATCTCCGAGAAGTCCTACGGGCTCCTCGATGACAACGTCTACACGTTCGTGGTGCACCCCGATTCGAACAAGACGCAGATCAAGATCGCCATCGAGAAGATCTTCTCCGTCAAGGTCGCGTCGGTGAACACCGCGAACCGGCAGGGCAAGCGCAAGCGGACCCGGACGGGATACGGCAAGCGCAAGAGCACCAAACGGGCCATCGTCACCTTGGCGCCGGGCAGCAAGCCGATCGACCTCTTCGGCGCACCGAGCTGAGCGCGACAGAAAGACTTGATGAGACATGGCAATTCGTAAGTACAAGCCGACCACCCCGGGCCGCCGCGGCGCGAGCGTGTCCGACTTCGCCGAGATCACCCGGTCGACGCCGGAGAAGTCGTTGGTGCGCCCGCTGCACGGTCACGGCGGCCGCAATGCGCACGGCCGGATCACCACTCGCCACAAGGGCGGTGGGCACAAGCGCGCCTACCGGGTGATCGACTTCCGCCGCAACGACAAGGACGGCGTCGACGCCAAGGTCGCGCACATCGAGTACGACCCCAACCGCACCGCGCGGATCGCGCTGCTGCACTACCTGGACGGGGAGAAGCGCTACATCATTGCGCCGCAGGGCCTCTCGCAGGGCGACGTGGTGGAGTCGGGTCCCAACGCCGACATCAAGCCGGGCAACAACCTGCCGTTGCGCAACATCCCGGCCGGTACCCTGGTCCACGCGGTGGAGCTGCGGCCCGGGGGCGGCGCCAAGCTCGCGCGGTCGGCCGGGTCGAGCATCCAGCTGCTCGGCAAGGAGGGCAGCTATGCGTCGCTGCGGATGCCCAGCGGTGAGATTCGCCGCGTCGACGTGCGCTGCCGCGCCACCGTCGGCGAGGTGGGCAACGCCGAGCAGGCAAACATCAACTGGGGCAAGGCCGGCCGCATGCGGTGGAAGGGCAAGCGCCCGTCGGTCCGCGGTGTGGTCATGAACCCGGTGGATCACCCGCACGGCGGTGGTGAGGGCAAGACCTCCGGCGGTCGCCACCCGGTCAGCCCGTGGGGCAAGCCGGAAGGCCGCACCCGCCACCCGAACAAGGCCAGCAACAAGCTCATCGTCCGGCGCCGGCGCACCGGCAAGAAGCACTCGCGCTAGGAACTTGAGGAGTAGCGAAACATGCCACGCAGCCTGAAGAAGGGCCCGTTCGTCGACGACCACCTGCTCAAGAAGGTGGACGTCCAGAACGAGAAGAACACCAAGCAGGTCATCAAGACCTGGTCGCGTCGTTCGACGATCATCCCTGACTTCATCGGCCACACCTTTGCGGTGCACGACGGGCGCAAGCACGTCCCGGTGTTCGTCACCGAGTCGATGGTCGGTCACAAGTTAGGCGAGTTCGCCCCGACGCGCACCTTCAAGGGGCACATCAAGGATGATCGGAAGGCCAAGCGGCGATGACCACAACTGAGTTTCCGTCGGCGACGGCCCAGGCGCGGTTCGTGCGGGTGTCGCCGCGCAAGGCGCGCCGGGTGATCGACCTGGTGCGCGGTCGCTCGGTGGCCGACGCGCTGGACATCCTGCGCTGGGCGCCGCAGGCCGCCAGCGAGCCGGTGGCCAAGGTGATCGCCAGCGCGGCGGCCAACGCGCAGAACAACAACGGCCTGGACCCGGCGACCCTGGTGGTTGCCACGGTCTATGCCGACGAGGGCCCGACCGCCAAGCGCATCCGTCCGCGCGCCCAGGGCCGCGCCTTCCGGATCCGCAAGCGCACCAGCCACATCACGGTCGTGGTGGAAAGCCGCCCGGCCAAGGACCAGCGGTCGGCGAAGTCGACGAGGGCGCGCCGCGCCGAGGCCAGCAAGGCGGCCGCGACGGCGCCGGCGAAGAAAGCGCCCGCCAAGAAGGCGCCGGCCAACAAGGCTGAACCCGGTGCCAAGGCGGCCAAGAAAGCGCCCGCCAAGAAGGCCGAGGCCAAGACGGCCCAATCTGAGGCCAAGACTGAGACTTCTGAGGCGAAGGGAGGCTCAGACTAGTGGGCCAGAAGATCAATCCGCACGGCTTCCGGCTGGGCATCACCACGGACTGGAAGTCGCGCTGGTACGCCGACAAGCAGTACGCCGAGTACGTCAAGGAAGACGTGGCGATCCGCCGGCTGCTGTCCACCGGCCTGGAGCGCGCCGGCATCGCCGACGTGGAGATAGAAAGGACCCGGGACAGGGTTCGCGTTGACATCCACACCGCGCGCCCCGGCATCGTCATCGGGCGTCGCGGCACCGAGGCCGACCGGATCCGGGCGGACCTGGAGAAGCTGACCGGCAAGCAGGTCCAGCTCAACATCCTCGAGGTGAAAAACCCGGAGTCGCAAGCGCAATTGGTGGCCCAGGGCGTCGCCGAGCAGCTGAGCAACCGCGTGGCGTTCCGCCGTGCGATGCGCAAGGCCATCCAGTCGGCGATGCGCCAGCCCAACGTCAAGGGCATCCGGGTGCAGTGCTCCGGCCGTCTCGGCGGTGCGGAGATGAGCCGCTCGGAGTTCTACCGCGAGGGCCGGGTGCCGTTGCACACCCTGCGCGCCGACATCGACTACGGCCTGTACGAGGCCAAGACCACCTTCGGCCGGATCGGCGTGAAGGTGTGGATCTACAAGGGCGACATCGTCGGCGGCAAGCGCGAATTGGCCGCCGCCGCTCCGGCGGGCGCCGACCGCCCGCGCCGCGAGCGGCCGTCGGGCACGCGTCCGCGCCGCAGTGGCGCGTCGGGCACCACGGCGACCAGCACGGAGGCCGGCCGGGCCGCCGGCGCCGAAGAGGGCACTGCAGCCCCCGCGTCCGCCGCGCCCGTCGCCGAAGGGGCACCCGCCCCCGAACCGCAGAGCACGGAGAGCTGAATCATGTTGATTCCCCGCAAAGTCAAGCACCGCAAGCAGCACCACCCCCGCCAGCGCGGCATCGCCAGCGGCGGCACGGCGGTGCACTTCGGTGACTACGGCATCCAGGCGCTCGAGCACGCCTACGTCACCAACCGGCAGATCGAGTCGGCTCGTATCGCGATCAACCGGCACATCAAGCGTGGCGGCAAGGTGTGGATCAACGTCTTCCCCGACCGCCCGCTGACCAAGAAGCCCGCCGAAACCCGGATGGGTTCGGGTAAGGGCTCCCCGGAATGGTGGGTCGTCAACGTGAAGCCGGGCCGGGTGCTGTTCGAGCTGAGTTACCCGAATGAGGCGGTGGCCCGCGCGGCACTCACCCGCGCGATCCACAAGCTGCCGATCAAGGCACGCATCGTGACCCGAGAGGATCAGTTCTGATGGCAGTGGGAATTTCGCCTGGCGAACTGCGCGAGCTCACCGATGAGGAGCTCACCGAGCGTCTGCGCGAATCCAAGGAGGAGCTGTTCAACCTGCGCTTCCAGATGGCGACCGGACAGCTCAGCAACAACCGCCGGCTCCGCACCGTGCGCCAGGAGATCGCGCGCGTTTACACCGTGCTGCGGGAACGCGAACTGGGCCTGGCCAGCGGACCCGACGGCTCGGACGGAAAATAAGGATTCGTGATGGCAGAAGCTAAGAAGACCGCCAAGGCCGCTCCCAAGAAGGCCGCTCCGAAGGCTGCCGCGCCGAAAGAGAAGGGCCCCAAGCACACTCCGAGCAATCCCAAGTCGCGTGGCCGGCGCAAGGTGCGCATCGGCTACGTGGTGAGCGACAAGATGCAGAAGACCATCGTGGTCGAGCTCGAAGACCGCATGCGGCACCCGTTGTACGGCAAGATCATCCGGACCACCAAGAAGGTCAAGGCCCACGACGAGAACAGCACCGCCGGTATCGGCGACCGCGTCTCGCTGATGGAGACGCGTCCGTTGTCGGCGACCAAGCGCTGGCGGCTCGTGGAGATTTTAGAGAAGGCCAAGTAGCCCCTCGCGTTTTGCTTTGCCGACCGTAACGCCACGGCGAAAAAAGGTCGGAATATTCGCCGTGGCGTTACGCTCGGCGCATGTCGACTGAATTTCAGGGCAAGATCGAGCTGGATATTCGCGATTCGGAGCCGGATTGGGGGCCCTACGCGGCGCCGGCGGCGCCGGAGAACTCGCCGAACATCCTCTATCTGGTCTGGGACGACACCGGCATCGCGACCTGGGACTGCTTCGGCGGCCTCGTCGAGATGCCCGCCATGACGCGGATCGCCGAGCGTGGCGTTCGGTTGTCGCAGTTTCACACGACCGCGCTGTGCTCGCCGACCAGGGCGTCGCTGCTGACCGGGCGCAACGCGACCACGGTCGGCATGGCCACCATCGAGGAATTCACCGACGGCTTCCCGAACTGCAACGGACGGATTCCGGCCGACACGGCGCTGATCTCCGAGGCGCTCGCCGAACGGGGTTACAACACGTACTGCGTCGGCAAGTGGCACCTGACGCCGCTCGAAGAGTCCAATCTGGCGGCGACCAAACGGCACTGGCCCACCTCGCGCGGCTTCGAGCGGTTCTACGGGTTCATGGGCGGCGAAACCGACCAGTGGTACCCCGATCTGGTGTACGACAACCACCCGGTCAACCCGCCGGGCACACCGGAGGACGGCTATCACCTGTCCAAGGACATCGCCGACAAGACCATCGAATTCATCCGCGACGCCAAGGTGATCGCGCCGGACAAGCCGTGGTTCAGCTATGTGTGCCCCGGCGCCGGGCACGCGCCCCACCACGTCTTCAAGGAGTGGGCCGACAAGTATGCGGGCCGGTTCGACATGGGCTACGAGCGGTACCGCGAGATCGTGCTGGACAAGCAGAAGTCGATGGGAATCGTGCCGCCGGACACCGAACTGTCGCCGGTCAACCCGTATTTGGACGTCAAGGGGCCGCAGGGGGAGCCGTGGCCGCTGCAGGACACGGTGCGGCCCTGGGACTCGCTCAACGACGAAGAGAAGAAGCTGTTCTGCCGCATGGCCGAGGTGTTCGCCGGCTTCCTCAGCTACACCGACGCCCAAATCGGGCGCCTCCTGGACTATCTCGAGGAATCCGGTCAACTCGACGACACCATCATCGTGGTGATCTCCGACAACGGCGCCAGCGGCGAGGGCGGCCCCAATGGGTCGGTGAACGAGGGCAAGTTCTTCAACGGCTACATCGACACCGTCGAAGAGAGCATGAAGCTCTTCGACCACCTGGGCGCCCCCGAAACCTACAACCACTACCCGATCGGGTGGGCGATGGCGTTCAACACGCCCTACAAGCTTTACAAGCGCTACGCCTCCCACGAAGGCGGCATCGCCGACACGGCAATCGTGTCCTGGCCCAACGGAATTGCGGCGCACGGCGAGGTCCGCGACAACTACGTCAACGTCTGCGATATCACCCCGACCATCTACGACCTGCTGGGCCTGGCGCCGCCGGAGACCGTCAAGGGCATCGCGCAGAAGCCGCTGGACGGGGTGAGTTTCAAAGCGGCCCTTGATGACCCGGGCGCCGACACCGGCAAGCGGACGCAGTTCTACACCATGCTGGGTACCCGCGGCGTCTGGCACGACGGCTGGTTCGCCAACACCGTGCACGCGGCCACCCCGGCCGGTTGGTCGCACTTCGACGCCGACCGCTGGGAGCTTTACCACATCGAGGCCGACCGCAGCCAGTGCCACGACCTGGCCGCCGAACAGCCCGAAAAGCTGGAAGAGCTCAAGGCCCTGTGGTTTTCCGAAGCCGCCAAGTACAACGGCCTGCCGATCGCCGACCTGAACCTGATGGAAACCCTGACCCGTTTCCGGCCCTCCCTGGCGGGGGAGCGGACCAGCTATAGCTATTACCCCGACTGCGCGGACGTCGGCATCGGCGCGGCCGCCGAGATCCGCGGCCGCTCGTTTGTCGTGCTGGCCGACGTGACGGTCGACACCGCCGGGGCCGAGGGCGTGCTGTTCAAGCAGGGCGGCGGCCACGGGGGCCATGTCCTGTTCATCCAGGACGGGCGGCTGTGCTACGTGTACAACTTCCTCGGCGAGCGCCAGCAGCTGGTTTCCTCGTCCGGCCCGGTTCCGTTGGGCCGCCACGTGTTCGGCGTGCGCTACACGCGGACGGGAACGGTGGAGAACAGTCACACACCGCTGGGAGACCTCACGCTGTTCGTCGACGACGAGGTGGTCGGCACGCTGGCGGGCGTGATCACCCATCCCGGAACGTTCGGCCTGGCGGGGGCGGGCATCACCGTCGGGCGCAACGGGGGTTCCGGTGTGTCCAGCCGCTTCAAGGCGCCGTTCGCGTTCACCGGCGGCAGCATCGCCCAGGTCACCGTCGACTTCTCGGGTCGGCCGTACGAGGACGTGGAAAGGGAGCTTGCGCTTGCGTTTTCGCGCGATTGAACTGCTGGCCGGCGTGCTTTGCCTGGGGGCGGCCGTGGTCGTGGGTTGCGACAAGACCACCGGCGGCTCGGCCGTCCGTACCGGTGGACCGTCCGCGTCGACGAGCCGCGTCGCACCGACGTCGTCCGACCCGGCCGCGCCCGTGCCCGGCGTGGAAGTCACCCTGCCCGACCACATTCCACCGGCCGCCGTGGTGTGCCTTCCCCCGCCCCCCGCGAGCGGCAGCATGGTCAAGGCCTCGGTCCCGGATCCGGTGGCTCCCGCGCTCACGATCCCGCTGCCGGACGGCTGGAATTCGGCCCCGGGCACCGGCGACGTCGCGCTGACCTCCACGGGACCCGCGGGTATGTCGGGGCGGGTCACCATCACGCCGACGGACCTCGATCCGGCGGTGCCTTTCTGCGCTACGCCGCCGACCTGCGCGCCGGCAATCCCGGCGCCAAGGTGACCGTTGAGCCCGCGCAGTTCTGCGGGTACAGCAGCCAAGTGCTCAGCGGCACCGGTTCGGGGGCGGGGTCGGTCGATTTCGCCGACCGCATCACCCACATCTGGACCAACACCAAGGCGTTCCTGGTCGCCGTCCATGTGGAGGGACCCGCGGGTGCGCCGGGCTTCGACGCGACGAAATCCACAGCGATGCAGCAATTTGCGGTCGTCATCCCCTGAAATTTCCCGGTTTCAGCGCCGCCGGGCGGTAACATCTGGCCCCGTGATGTCCCGATGACCACCGAAGCACCACCGCCGCCGGCGCCACCGCGGGAACCGCGGGTTGCGATCGCGTTCGGCATCGTCGTGGCCGTCATCGTCATCTACGTGCTGTCCCTGATCGCGGTGCACCTGTTGGCCAAGTCGGCGCCCCCGCTGCCCTCCGTGGATTTGAGCAAGGTCGAGGCCGAGGACAGCGTGGTGCAGGTGCGCCTGGAGAAGCTGGACACCGTCGCCAACCGCCTTACGGTGAATGTGCTTGTGTACCCGAAGGATTCGCTGTACGACAAGAACTTCGGCGTGCTGACCACCGACGCGGCCGTGCGCCTCTACCCGGAAAACGACCTAGGTGACTTGCAGTACCCGGTGGGCAAGGCACCCGCGCAGGTCAGCACCACCATCCAGGCGCAGGGCGACCCCGGTAACTGGCCCTTCGACACGTACAAAACGCAGGTGATCGCGGCCGACGTGTTCACCGGGTCCGGGCCAAGCCGTGAGAAGTCGCCCGCCCGCGTCGAAGCCACCGGAAAGTTGGACGGCTGGGACGCCACCGTCACCCGCGTCCACGATCCCGAGGACACCAACCCCGATGCCCTGGACAACGTGACCATCACGTTGCACCGGGCCAGGGGCCCGCTGATCTTCGACCTCGGTATCTGCCTGGTGCTCATCGCCCTGCCTGTGTTGGCGTTGTGGGTGGCCATTCCCGTGGCGCTGGGCAGGACCTCGTTCTTGCCGCCGATGACGACGTGGTACGGCGCGATGCTGTTCGCCATCGTCCCCCTGCGCAGCATCCTGCCGGGCAGCCCGCCGTACGGTTCGTGGATCGACCAGGCCGTCGTGCTCTGGGTGCTGATCGGACTGGTCGTTGCCATGGCGCTGTTCCTCGTCGGCTGGTGGCGACAACGGGAACGAAGGCAGCCTGGGAGGCCCTGAGCATTGTTTCGCTGAGGGGCGAGCGGACGGGTGACAAGCTGGGGGAAATTGCCTCTTTAGGACGGGGATTTCGCTGACCGCGCGCCGACGGCTTCGGTTCGCTACGATCTAATCCTCGTGTGCTCGCGCGCCGCGCTCCGCGCACCCCGACGGAGGGTTGACCGATGACCCATCAGGCCCCGCCCGCACCACCGCCCCCCGTCACGCCGCCGGAGCCACCGCCCGCGGCGCCCCCCGAAGCGCACGTCAGACGCGGGGGGCGGGGCAAGCTGATCGGTCTCGGCATCCTGGTGGCCTTCTTGGTCGTCTACGGTCTGTCGCTCTTCGGCGTCCATCTGCTGTTCAATGCGGCGGGACCCATCAAGGCACCGGACCTGAATGCCAACGACGACACCGTGGTGCTGGTGCGCCTGGAGAAGCTGGATACCGTCGCCAACCGCCTGACGGTAAAGGTGCTCGTCATTCCCCAGGACAAAATGTTCGACAAGCGGCTCGACGTGTTGACCACCGATACCGCCGTGCGCATGGACCCCCCGAATGACCTGGGCGACTTGGTCTATCCGGCAGGAAAGTCACCTGCGCAGGTCGCCACCACGATCGAGGCTCATGGCAACCCGAACAACTGGCCGTTCGACTCCTACAGCACCGACACCCTCTCGGCGGAAGTGCTCGTGGGTCAGGGCGATGCCCGCCAATCATACCGGCCCGCGTGGAAGTAGCGGGGCAGTTGGACGGCTGGGAGGTCGGCCTGCGGCGCGTCGGCGAGGCCAGCCAGGACTCGGAGCGCGGCGACAGCGTGATCATCACGTTGCACCGGGCCAAGGGCGCGCTGATCTTCGACGCGGGAATCTGCCTGGTCCTCTTTGCGCTGCCCGCCTTGGCTTTCACCGTGGCCATCCAAATCGCCTTGGGCAAAAGGAAGTTCGTGCCGCCCTTCGTGACCTGGTTCGCCGCCATGCTGTTCGCGGTGATCCCCATACGCAATTTCCTGCCCGGATCGCCGCCGCCGGGTGCGTGGATCGATCAGGCCCTTGTCATCTGGGTGCTGCTGGCGCTGGTCGGCGCGATGGTCCTGTACATGGTCACGTGGTACCGGCAATCGGAGTAGCACGCGTCGCGTCACTACCCTGAAGGAGTGCTCACCGAGTTGGTCGACCTGCCGGGCGGGTCGTTCCGCATGGGCTCGACGAGCTTCTATCCCGAAGAGGCGCCGATCCACACCGTGACCGTGGCGGCCTTTGCGGTGGAGCGCCACCCGGTGACCAATGCGCAGTTCGCCGAATTCGTCTCCGCCACAGGCTATGTGACCGTCGCGGAGCAACCGATAGACCCGGCGCTGTATCCGGGTGCGGATCCCAAGGACCTGTGCCCGGGCGCCATGGTCTTCCGGCCCACCAGCGGCCCGGTCGACCTGCGTGACTGGCGGCAGTGGTGGGACTGGGTACCGGGCGCCAGCTGGCGCAATCCGTTCGGGTCCGGCAGCGATATCGCGGGCCGCGACGATCACCCGGTGCTGCAGGTGGCCTACCCCGACACCGCGGCATACGCGCGCTGGGCCGGCCGGCGGCTGCCGAGCGAGGCCGAATGGGAGTACGCGGCGCGCGGCGGGACCGATGCCACCTACTCCTGGGGCGACGAGCCCACCCCCGACGGCCGGCTGATGGCCAACACGTGGCAGGGGAGGTTCCCGTACCGCAACGACGGGGCGCTGGGCTGGGTGGGCACGTCGCCGGTGGGGGCCTTTCCGGCCAACGGGTTCGGCCTGCTCGACATGATCGGGAACGTCTGGGAGTGGACCGCCACCGAGTTCTCCGCCCACCACCGGCTCGATCAGCCACCCAAGGCGTGTTGCGCGCCGACGGGCCCGGCCGATCCGAGCGTCAGCCAGACGCTGAAGGGCGGTTCGCATCTGTGCGCCCCGGAGTACTGCCACCGCTACCGCCCGGCCGCGCGCTCACCGCAGTCACAGGACACCGCGACGACCCACATCGGATTTCGCTGCGTGGCGGATCCGGCGTCCGGCTAGGCCGGGTGGGCAGACGGAAGTCCTTGCCGCCCTTCGCGGCCCGATTAAGTAGTGGACTACGCTAACGCCTCCCGTCGGGGTGGGGGAGGCTGATCGCGCAATGTCTGCTGACTTGCCTCAGGGCCCGACGAGCTAGTAGGTGGCAAACATGTCGTTTGTGAGCGCGGCACCGGAGCTGATCGCGACGGTGGCTTCGGATTTGGCCGGTATCGAGTCGAGCCTCGGCGCAGCCCACGCGGCGGCGGCGACCTCGACGACGCAGGTGCTGGCCGCGGCCGCCGACGAGGTGTCGGCCGCGATAGCGGGTCTGTTTTCCAGCCACGGGCAGGCCTTTCAGGCGCTCGGCGCCGAGGCGGCCGCGTTTCAGGCCAAGTTCGTGCAGGCCCTGAGCGGCGCGGCGGGCGCCTATTCGCTGGCCGAGGCCGCCAACGCCTCGCCGCTGGACACCGTCTGGGAAGAAGTGCGGGCCGTGATCAACGCGCCCACCAACATGTTGTTGGGGACCCCGTTGATCGGCAAGGGCGCCAACGGTGCGCCGGGAACCGGCCAAAACGGCGGGCCCGGCGGCCTGTTGTGGGGCGACGGCGGCGACGGCGGGTCCGGGGCGCCCGGGCAGCCCGGCGGCAGGGGCGGTAACGCCTGGTTCTTCGGCAACGGCGGCCGGGGCGGGGCCGGCGGCGTCGGCGCCACCGGCAGCGCGGGCAACGCGGCCGCCGGTACCACGGGCGGCGTCGGCGGCCTCGCCGGCAACGGCGGGCCCGGCGGCAATGGCGGGATGATCTTCGGCAACGGCGGCGACGGCGGCGTCGGCGGCGTGGGTGGCGCCGGCGGGGCCGGCGGCTCCGTCACCACCGGCGGCTCCGGCACCAAGGGCGGCAACGGCGGCGGCGGCGGCAACGGCGGACCCGGCGGCCAGGCCGAGGGGTTGTCGGGATACTTCGGCGGTCATGCCGGTGCCGACGGCGACGGGGGCGCCGGCGGTAGCGGAGGCAAGGGCGGTGACGTCACCTTCACCGGCAGCGGCGCCATCAGCGGCCACGCCGGCTCCGGCGGCAGCGGCGGCACCGGAGGCGCCGGCACCAACGGCGGCAACGGCGGCACCGGCGGCAACGGCGGCGACGCCAACATCACCGCCACCACCTCAGCCGCCGCCGGGAGCGGTGGCGGAGGTGGCGGCGGCCTGGGCGGCGACAGCACCGGCGGCGGCCACGGCGGCACCGGCGGCACCGGTGGTAGCGGCGGCACGGTAGGGGTCTTCGCCAACGGCAACGGCAGCGGCACGGGAGGCTTCGACGACCTGCACGGCGGCGGCGGCGGGGCCGGCGGCGGCGCCGCCGGTGCCATCGGGGGGCCGGGCGGCGGCGGGGGCGGCGGCACCGCCGCGATCGTCGGTAGCACCACCGTCACTGCCAAATCTGGCGTCGCCGGGGTCGGCACCGGCGGCGGCCTGGGCGGCGTCGGCGGCAGCGCCGTGGGCACTGCCACTGGAGTATTCGCTTCCGGGGGTGGTGGTGGCGGTGGCGGCGGTGGTATTGCCGGCGGCATCGCGGGTGCCGGCGGGAACGGCGGCGTCGTCGGCGGCGGCGGCAGTGGCGGCACCGCCGGTAACGCCGGCACCGCCGGCGGCTCGTTCACCCAGAATGGCGGGGCCGCAGCCGGCGCCCAGGGCGGAATCGCGGGTGCGGATGGTGGTGGCGGTGGGGGCGGTGGCAGCGGCAACGGCATCGGTGTCGGCGCCACCGGCACCGGCGGCAAGGGCGGCAACGGCGGCCCCTAGTACCGACGGATAATCAACTCGTTTAGTCAGCCGGGCACCGCGCGGCGGTTCAGCTGCGCGTGACACCGCCCGCACGAGAATGTCCCTTGGCCGCCCGGCACCGTCTGCACATGCCCACAGTGCCGACGCGTTGCTTTCGTGCGCTTCTCGGCCGGCTCCTGCTCGGCGTTCGGGGCTGGACCGAGCTTTTGGGTTGCCGAGCGGTTGGCGAACCGATAGACGGAAAACGCCTAACACGCGAGTTATGCCGCCTCGAGCACCCATGCGCACCCACCACGCGCCGAGATCGGCCCGTGGTGGCCGACAGTGCAGGATGCGGCGGGACCCTCGAAAGATCCTTGGCGAGTGCCCCGCAGCCGTTCCGGGGGAGGATTCACGCATGCCCCCGTTGCTGCCGCCGCTCGCCGCCGAGGATCACGTCTGCGACAGCTGTTCGGTCGCTTATGCGGAGACTTGGATCGACGACGCGGTCGGGGTCATTGCCGCCCTGCCGGGGGCGGTGCGGGAGGCGGTCGGCGCGATCGCGCCCGAGCGGCGACGGCTGCGGTCCAGTCCCGCCGTATGGTCGGTGGCCGAGTACCTCTGCCACCTTCGCGACGTCTACGTCAGCTTCACCATCCGGTTGCACCGCGTCCGCACCGAGCTAGAGCCCGCCCTGGAGCCGATGCTCAACGGCCTGCGGGCCCGCCGCTTCCGCTACAACGAGTGCGACATCGATGCCACGCTCGGTGAGCTGGCGGCCGCGGTGGCCGGATTCTGCGACGAGGTCGCGCGTACGGGAGAACGGGACTGGGACCGCACCGCGACCCGCTTGCCGGGTGAGCGACGCACCGCGCGATGGCTCGTACGCCAGGCGATGCACGAAGGTGTCCACCACCTCGCCGATATCCGGAGAATCGGTGAATTTGGCTCTGAGCAGGTCGTCCCCTAGACTCTAGGGGTTGCCTTGGGCAGACCTCGGCCGGTGTGTATCGGCCCCGCGTGCCTTTCGGTGACAAACCGCTTTGTAAGACCGCGCACGCCAGAGGCTAGCTCCTGCCGTGCACACGTGAACCAGGTCAGGAGATCCGAGTGATTCAGCAGGAATCGCGGCTGAAGGTCGCCGACAACACCGGCGCCAAGGAGATCTTGTGCATCCGGGTGCTCGGCGGTTCGTCGCGACGCTATGCCGGCATCGGTGACGTCATCGTCGCCACCGTGAAGGACGCCATCCCCGGCGGCAACGTCAAGCGCGGCGACGTCGTCAAGGCCGTCGTGGTGCGCACGGTCAAGGAGCGCCGCCGCCCCGACGGCAGCTACATCAAGTTCGACGAGAACGCCGCGGTGATCATCAAGCCGGACAACGACCCGCGCGGAACGCGCATCTTCGGGCCCGTCGGCCGCGAACTGCGCGAGAAGCGATTCATGAAGATCATCTCGCTGGCCCCGGAGGTGCTGTAGATGAAGGTCCACAAGGGCGACACCGTCCTCGTCATCGCGGGTAAGGACAAAGGCGCCAAGGGCAAGGTCCTGCAGGCGTACCCGGACCGCAACCGGGTGCTCGTCGAGGGCGTCAACCGGATCAAGAAGCACACCGCGGTTTCGACCAACCAGCGCGGGGCCCGCTCGGGCGGCATCGTCACCCAGGAAGCGCCGATCCACGTCTCCAACGTGATGGTGGTCGACTCCGACGGCAAGCCCACCCGGATCGGTTACCGGCAGGACGAGGAGACCGGCAAGAGAGTCCGTATCTCCAAGCGCAACGGCAAGGACATTCAGGCATGACGACCACCGAGAAGACCCAGCCGCGCCTGAAGGAGCGCTACCGCAACGAGATTCGGGATTCGTTGCACAAGCAGTTCGGCTACGGCAACGTCATGCAGATCCCGACGGTGACCAAGGTCGTCGTCAACATGGGGGTCGGCGATGCCGCCCGCGACGCCAAGCTCATCAACGGTGCGGTCAACGACCTGGCGCTGATCACCGGCCAGAAGCCCGAGATCCGTAAGGCGCGCAAGTCAATCGCGCAGTTCAAGTTGCGCGAGGGCATGCCGATCGGCGCGCGGGTGACGTTGCGCGGGGACCGGATGTGGGAGTTCCTCGACCGCCTCACCTCGATCGCGCTGCCGCGTATCCGTGACTTTCGCGGGTTGTCGCCCAAGCAGTTCGACGGGGTCGGCAACTACACCTTCGGTCTGGCCGAGCAGTCGGTGTTCCACGAGATCGACGTGGACAAGATCGACCGGGTCCGCGGCATGGACATCAACGTCGTCACCTCGGCGACGACCGACGACGAAGGACGAGCGCTGTTGCGGGCCCTCGGCTTTCCGTTCAAGGAGAACTGAGCATGGCAAAGAAGGCACTGGTCAACAAGGCCGCACGCAAGCCGAAGTTCGCGGTGCGCGGCTACACCCGCTGCAGCAAGTGCGGCCGCCCGCGCGCGGTGTTCCGCAAGTTTGGGCTGTGCAGGATTTGCCTGCGCGAGATGGCGCACGCGGGCGAGCTGCCTGGCGTGCAGAAGAGCAGCTGGTGACGGGACACGGGGACTAAACCATGACGATGACTGACCCGATCGCGGACTTCTTGACGCGGCTGCGCAACGCCAACTCGGCGTACCACGACGAGGTGACGTTGCCGCACTCGAAGATCAAGGCCAACATCGCCCAGATCCTCAAGAACGAGGGCTACATCACCGACTTCCGCACCGAAGACGCCCGGGTGGGCAAGTCGCTGGTCGTGCAGCTGAAGTACGGGCCGAGCCGGGAGCGCAGCATCGCCGGCCTGCGCCGCGTGTCCAAGCCGGGGTTGCGGGTCTACGCGAAGTCCACCAGCCTGCCGCGCGTGCTCGGCGGGCTGGGCGTGGCGATCATCTCGACGTCGTCGGGTCTGCTCACCGACCGTCAGGCAGCCAGACAGGGCGTGGGCGGCGAAGTCCTCGCGTACGTGTGGTAAGGCCGGGGAGGATAGAGAAAAGCTATGTCGCGTATCGGTAAGCAACCCATTGCGATCCCCAGCGGGGTCGACGTCACGATCGAGGGCCAGAACGTCTCGGTGAAGGGGCCCAAGGGCAGCCTGAACCTGACGGTGGCCGAGCCGATCGCGGTGGCCCGCAACGACGACGGGGCGATCGTGGTCACCCGTCCCAACGACGAGCGGCGCAACCGCTCGTTGCACGGGCTGTCGCGCACCCTGGTGTCCAACCTGGTCACGGGCGTGACCGAGGGATACACCACCAAGATGGAGATCTTCGGGGTCGGCTACCGGGTGCAGCTCAAGGGCTCCAATCTCGAGTTCGCGCTGGGCTACAGCCATCCCGTGGTGATCGAGGCCCCCGAGGGCATCACGTTCGCGGTGCAGTCGCCCACGAAGTTCACGGTCACCGGGATCGACAAGCAAAAGGTCGGCCAGATCTCGGCGAACATCCGCCGCCTGCGCCGTCCCGACCCGTACAAGGGCAAGGGCGTGCGCTACGAGGGTGAGCAGATCCGCCGCAAGGTCGGAAAGACAGGTAAGTAGTCATGGCGCAAAAACAGGCTGACACCGCCGCGCGAAAGCCGGTGGGGCAGAGCGTATCCGCCACCCGGCGGGTCTCCCGGCTGCGCAGGCACGCGCGGCTGCGCAAGAAGATCGTGGGTACCCCGCAGGTCCCGCGGCTGGTCGTGCACCGCTCGGCGCGCCACATCCACGTGCAATTGGTCAACGACGAAAACGGCACCACGCTGGCCGCCGCCTCCTCGATCGAGTCCGATGTGCGCGGCCTGGACGGCGACAAGAAAGCCCACAGCGTGCGGGTGGGTCAGCTGATCGCCGAGCGCGCCAAGGCCGCCGGCATCGACACCGTGGTCTTCGACCGTGGCGGATACACCTACGGCGGGCGGATCGCGGCGCTGGCCGACGCCGCCCGCGAGAACGGATTGCGATTCTGATGAACAACATCAGCCTGACGACAACTGGAAGGACCGCATAATGGCGGAACAGTCGACTGGCGGGCCGGGCGCCCCGGACAGCCGCGACGGCCGCGACTCGCGCGGGGATGGCCGTGGCCGGCGCGACGGAGGCGGCCGCGGCGGCCGTGACCGCGACCGCGACGGCGACAAGAGCAACTACCTCGAGCGCGTCGTCGCCATCAACCGGGTCTCCAAGGTGGTCAAGGGTGGCCGGCGGTTCAGCTTCACCGCGTTGGTCATCGTCGGTGACGGCAACGGCATGGTCGGCGTCGGCTACGGCAAGGCCAAGGAGGTGCCGGCCGCGATCGCCAAGGGCGTCGAGGAGGCCCGCAAGGGATTCTTCCGGGTTCCGCTGATCGGCGGCACCATCACGCACCCCGTGCAGGGCGAGGCGGCCGCCGGCGTGGTGCTGCTGCGTCCCGCCAGCCCGGGTACCGGCGTGATCGCCGGCGGTGCGGCCCGCGCCGTGCTGGAATGCGCTGGGGTGCATGACATCCTGGCCAAGTCGCTGGGCAGCGACAACGCGATCAACGTGGTGCACGCCACCGTGGCCGCGCTCAAGCTGCTGCAGCGTCCGGAGGAGGTGGCCGCTCGCCGCGGTCTGCCGATCGAGGATGTCGCCCCGGCCGGGATGCTGAAGGCGCGCCGGGAAAGCGACGCGGTGGCCGGTCTGCCCGCGGGTGCGGCGGTCCGGGAGGGGACGGCATAGCCATGAGTCAGCTCAAGATCACCCAGGTGCGCAGCACCATCGGGACGCGCTGGAAGCAGCGCGAGAGCCTGCGCACCCTGGGGTTGCGCCGGATTCGCCACTCGGTGGTCCGTGAGGACGACGCACAGACCCGCGGCCTGATCGCGGTGGTGCGCCACCTCGTCGAGGTCGAGGAGGCCAAATGACCATCAAGCTGCACGACCTGAAGCCCGCGCCCGGGTCCAAGACGCCGCGTACCCGTGTCGGTCGCGGCGAGGGCTCCAAGGGCAAGTCCGCGGGGCGGGGTACCAAGGGCACCAAGGCCCGCAAGAACGTCCCGGCCACCTTCGAGGGCGGCCAGATGCCGATTCACATGCGGCTACCCAAGCTCAAGGGATTCAAGAACCGATTCCGTACCGAGTACGAGATCGTCAACGTCGGCGACATCAACAAGCTGTTCCCGCAGGGCGGTTCCCTCGGGGTCGCGGAGCTGGTCGCCAAGGGCGCGGTGCGCAAGAACTGCTTGGTCAAGGTGCTCGGCGACGGCGAGCTGTCCGTCAAGGTCGACGTCACCGCGCACAAGTTCAGCGGCAGCGCGCGCGAGAAGATCACCGCAGCGGGCGGCTCGGCCACCGAACTTTAGCCCCGCGAGCAGACGCAAAAGCACCCGCGCGCACGGCGTGTCGGGTGCTTTTGCGTTCCCCCGGCTTCGCGGGGGCGCCCCCAGCTCGCGCAAGCTAAGCGAGCCGCGGAATCACCTCCGCGGCAAGGTGTTCCATCTGCTCGCGGTTCTCGGCGACATCCGTGCCGACGGGGTTCAGCAGGAGCATCTCGGCGCCCGCGTCGGCCACCTCGCGCAGCCCGCGGGCCACGTCGTCGGGCGTGCCCGACACCGGAACCGCGTCGATGCCCCGCATTTCGCCGTAGATGCGGCGCAGCCCGGCCAGCACCCGCCGGCGGGCGCGGGCCGCGTCGTCGTCGACCGTCAGATAGACCCGCTTGCCAATGGTGAAGCGCGCGGCGTCTTTCCGTTGTTCGCCGAGTTCACGGCGCACCACCTTGACCGCCCCGGCGAACGCCTCGGTAGTCGACGAGCCCGCACCCAGAAACGCGTCGCCGTGGCGCACCGCCCGGGCCAGCGCCCTGGGCGCCAGGCCACCGAACCAGATCGGCGGATGCGGACGCTGCACCGGCTTGGGCGCCACCGGCAGGTCGTCGACGTTGCGGAAGCGGCCCTGAAACGTCACCCGGGGCTCGTCCGACCAGGCGGCCTTCATCAGCTCGAGCCCCTCGGTGAAATACGAGATGTACGTGGACTTTTCGACCCCGAATGCGTCGAATCGGCGGAACCCGCCCCCGGTTCCCACGCCGAGGTCCAAGCGGCCATGGCTGAGCCGGTCGACCGCGGTCGCGGCCGAGGCCAGCTGCAGCGGGTCGTGCAACGACGTCACCAGGACACCGACGCCCAGGCGCAGTCGCTCGGTGCAGGCGGCGCAGTACGCCAGCAGCTCCAGCGGAGCCAGCAGCGGCGCGGGCCCGATGATCTGCTCGAGCACCCAGCCCCCTTCGAACCCCAACTCCTCGGCGCGGGAAAGAAAGGACCGTAGGCCGGCCGCATCGAAGCGGTCGTAGTCGAACTGGGGGATGGCGATGGAAAGCCTCACCCGACCACGGTACGGCCGCCGATCGGTACCCTGGGCGAGTATGTTCGCCTTCCTGCCTTCGCTTCCCGGGATCGACGAGGTCCGCGCCCTGGCCGACCGGGTCGACACGGCACGCCACCACGGCGTGCCCAACGGCTGCGTGCTCGAGTTCGACCTGCGCTCGGCGCCCCCGGAGACGACGGGCTTCGATCCGCTCGCGCTCATCACCGGGGGCCGGGCGATGGCGCTGCGAGACGCCGTCGCCGCGATCCACCGCGCCGCCAAGGACCCCCGGGTCGCCGGGCTGATCGCCCGTGTGCAGCTCGCGGCGTCGCCCCCGGCGGCCGTTCAGGAGCTGCGCGAGGCGATCGCCGCGTTCAGCGCCGTCAAACCCACACTGGCGTGGGCCGAGACCTACCCGGGCACGCTGTCGTACTACCTGGCGTCGGCGTTCGGTGAGGTCTGGATGCAGCCGTCGGGAAGCGTCGGGCTGATCGGGTTCGCGAGCAACGCCATGTTCCTGCGTGACGCGCTGGACAAGGCGGGCATCGAGGCCCAGGTCATCGCAAAGGGCGAATACAAGTCGGCGGCAAACATTTTCACTCAAGCGCGCTTCACCGAGGCCCACCGCGAGGCGGTCACGCGGATGCTGGAGAGCCTGCAGGAACAGGTGTGGCAGGCGGTCGGGGAGTCACGCAAGGTCGACGCGGATGCGCTCGACGCGCTGGCCGATCGCGGCCCGCTGTTGCGCGACGACGCGGTGGCCTCGGGCTTGGTCGACCGCATCGGATTCCGCGACGAGGCCTATGCGCGCATGGCGGAACTCGTTGGGGCTGATATCGATTCGGCCGATGCTTCCGACGAGGAGGGCCACCCGCCCCGGCTGTACCTGGCCCGCTACGCGGGCGCGGCCCGGTCGCGGCTGACCCCGCCGGTGCCGTCGGTGCCGGGCCGCCGGCCCAAGCCCACGTTCGCCGTGATCACCGTCGACGGCGCGATCGTCGACGGGCGCGGCGGCCCCCAGTTCCTGCCGCTGGGCCGGCCCACCGCCGGGGGCGACACCATCGCGGCGGCGCTGCGGGAGGCCGCCGCCGACGATTCGGTGTCCGCGATCGTGCTGCGGGTGGACAGCCCCGGGGGCGCGGTCACCGCGTCGGAGACCATCTGGCGGGAGGTGAGACGGGCCCGCAAGCGCGGCAAGCCGGTGGTGGCCTCGATGGGTTCGGTCGCCGCGTCCGGCGGCTACTACGTCGCGGCGGGCGCCGACGCGATCGTGGCCAACCCCGGCACGATCACCGGATCGATCGGGGTGATCAGCGGCAAGCTCGTGGTGCGTGACCTCAAGGGTCGCCTCGGGGTCGCGTCGGATACCGTGCGCACCAACGCGAACGCCGATGCCTGGTCGGTCGACACCCCGTTCACGCCCGAGCAGCGGGCGCATCGGGAGGCCGAGGTGGACCTGCTCTACACCGATTTCGTGGAGCGGGTCGCCGAGGGCCGCAACCTGAGCACCGAGGCCGTGGATGTCGTTGCCCGCGGCCGGGTTTGGACCGGCGCCGACGCCGTCGAGCGTGGCCTGGTCGACGAGCTCGGCGGGCTGCGGGCCGCGGTGCGCCGGGCGAAGGTCCTGGCCGGCCTGGACGAGGACACCGAGGTCCGCCTCGTCAGCTATCCGGGTTCGTCGCTGCTGGACCTGGTGCGACCCCGCGCGTCGTCACGACCGGCCGCCGCGTCGCTGCCGGATGCGCTGGCCGCGTTGGTCGGCCGCTCGGTCGTGGGGATCCTCGACGACATTTCACACAATGTCGAGCAGGCCTTCGGCAGTGCCAGCGCGCTGTGGCTGGGGAACTCGCGCCTCTGAGGGGTGTCAGCCGGCGAGCCGGCCGCTGATGAAGATGATCTCGCCGAGCGGGTCGTCGTGTTCGACTGGCGGCACCTCGATGTCGTTGCTCCGGAACAGTTCCGTTCGCGTTACGCCCTCGGCGTCCCAGCCCGCCGACCGCAGGTAGTCGACGACGTGGTTGCGTTCGCCGGCATAGACCAGCGACGCCATGTCGATGTCGACGCCGTGGTCCCGAAAGGAACCGGATCTCTCCCGCATCAGATCGGCGTCGAAATCGACGATGCCGGGCACGAATTCGGTGGCGACGGTGCTGCCGGGCGCGCTGAGCCCGGTGATGTTGTCGAACAGCCGGTCCTGGGCCTCCGGTGGCAGGTAGATCAGCAGGCCTTCTGCCAGCCACGCGGTCGGTGCCGTCGGGTCCAGGCCCGCCGCCTTCAGGGCGGCCGGCCAGTCCGCGCGCAGATCTATTGCGACGGTCCGGCGTTCGGCGGCGGGTTCTGCGCCCAGGCCGGCCAGCGTGGCCGTCTTGAACTCGATGACCTGCGGCTGGTCGATCTCGTAGACCACCGTGCCGTCCGGCCACGGCAACCGGTAGGCGCGGGCGTCCAGGCCGGACGCCAGGATCACCGCCTGGCGCACCCCGGCGCCGGTGGCGTCGATGAAATAGTCGTCAAAGTACTTGGTGCGCACGGTCATTCCATCGATCATGGCCTGAACGCGTACCGCAGAGGCGCCCTCGATCGCGTCGATGTCGAGTTCGCCGTCCATCACCTTGGTGAAGAAGTCCACCCCGACGGCGCGCACCAGCGGTTCGGCGAACGGATCGTTGATCAAACCGCGGGGATCCCTGGTCGCCATCGCGCGCCCGGCCGCGACCATCGTCGCGGTCGCGCCCACGCTGGACGCCAGATCCCAGTTGTCGTCGTGCGAGCGTGGCATGGCAAGAACCCTAGCCAACGCCTACGTGCGCGTGGCGGCGACGTAGCTCATTTCGCCGAAGGTGGCGGTCATCTCGTCCTCGGGGAACTCAAACCCGTTGCGCGCGTACAGCTCCCTGGCGGGATGCGGCGTCACCTGCCAGCCGTGGGTGGTCAGGTAGTCGAGGACGACGTTGCGCTCGCCGCGGTAGAACAGGTCGGCCGCATTGAGTCCCAGGCCGAGGCGCTGCCAGCGCTCGGAGATGCGCTGCAGGCGCTCGTCGGAGAACGTGTTCGGGTCGGGCACGTGTTCGGTGGCCAGGCGGCTGCCCGGCGCGCTGAGCGCGGTGATGTGGTCGAACAGCCGGTCCTGGGCCTCGGGCGGCAGGTAGGGCAGCAGGCCTTCCGCGCTCCATGCCGTCGGCCGCGTGACGTCGAAGCCGCCCTCGCGCAAGGCCGCGGGCCAGTCGTCGCGCAGGTCGATGGCGATAGTTCGGCGTTCGGCGGTCGGGGAGGCGCCGATGGCGGTCAGCGTCTCGGTTTTGAAGGCGATGACCTGCGGCTGGTCGATCTCGTAGACCACCGTGCCTGCCGGCCAGCGCAGCCGGTAGGCGCGGGTGTCCAGGCCGGATGCCAGGATCACCGCCTGCCGGACGCCGTCCGCGGTGGCGCCGGTGAAGAAGTCGTCGAAAAACCTGGTGCGCACCGCGATCTGCTCGCGCCGGGCTTTGCGGTTGAACAGCGGGTCGTCGTCGAACTCGAGCTCGCCGTCAATGATCTGGATGAATGGTTCCAGTCCGACGGCGCGGACCAGGGGATCGGCCAGCGGATCGTCGAGCAGCGGCTCGGGCCCCTGCGAGGCCACGGCGCGGGACGCCGCCACCATGGTGGCCGTCGCGCCCACGCTGTGCGCCGGCCCCCAGGTGTCGCCGTCGGTGCGTCCCTCACTCATAGATCCCCCAGGTGTAGACCATCTCGCCCATCCGCATGTCGTCCTTGTCGATCGGGTCAAGTCCGTTGGTGGCGAACAGTTCCCGAATGGTGGCGCTGGTCAGCCGCCAGCCGTGATCGGCCAGGTAGGGGGCCGCCTCGTTGCGGTCCCCGAAGTACACCAGGCCCGCCATGTCGAGGTCGAAACCGTGTGCGCGCCAACGCTCGGAGATCGCCTGCATGCGCTCCTTGAGCTTCTCCTCGTCGCCGGGCTCGGGATTGGGCGCGCTTTCGGTGGCCAGCCGGCTGCCCGGCGCGCTGAGCTCGGTGATGGTGTCCAGCAGGCGGTCCTGTGCCTCCGGCGGCAGGTAGCCGAGCAACCCCTCGGCGCTCCACGCCGCGGGTCGGGCCGGGTCGAACCCGGCGGCGCGCAGCGCGGAGGGCCAGTCGTCGCGCAGGTCGATGGCCACCACCCGCCGCTCGGCGGTGGGTGCGGCGCCCAATTCGGCCAGGGTGCGCGACTTGAACTCGACGACCTGTGGCTGGTCGACCTCGTAGACCACGGTCCCGTCGGGCCAATCCAGCCGGTAGGCGCGCGAGTCCAGGCCCGAGGCCAGGATCACCACCTGCTTGATGCCAGCCCGCGTCGCGCCCAGGAAGAACTCGTCGAAGAACTTGGTGCGCACTGCCATGTTGTCGGCCATGCGCGACATAGCCCCGGCGGAGCCGGCCCCGTCGTGCACGTCATTGAGCTCGTCCGGGTCCAGATCGCCGCTGGCCAACCGGGTGAGCAGGTCCACGCCGACGGCCCGGACCAGCGGCTCGGCGAAGGGGTCGTTGATCAGCGGCCGGTCGGCCCGGCCCGCCACGGCGCGGGCGGCGGCGACCATGGTCGCGGTCACCCCGACGCTGGAGGCCGGGTCCCAGGTGTCGCCGTCATACCTGGTGGAAGTCATGTTTGCCCCTGTTCGGATCTAGTCCATCTAATATTTAGCCGATATAACAAGCTGCCACCACTGTACGCTTCCCGCGATTCGCGGCAACCTTGACGGATGGCGTACGAGGCGGCGGGCAAGCGGGTGCTGATCACGGGCGCCTCCTCGGGCATCGGGGCCGCCCTGGCCCGGCAGCTGGCCGGGCGGCACGCGGTGGTGGGACTGGTCGCCCGCCGGCGCGATCGCCTGGCCGAGGTGCTGGCCGACTGCCGGCGGGCGTCGCCGGGATCGGCGATGTGGGCGGCCGACCTGGCGGACACCGCGGCGCTGGATGAGCTGGCGCTGCGGGCGTGGGACGAGCTCGGCGGCATCGACATGCTGGTCAACAACGCCGCGATCCCGAAACGACGGCCGGTGACGGCCCTGCTGCCGGACGAGGTCGAGGACGTCATGCGCGTCAACTTCTTCGCGCCGATGCGGCTGACCCTGGCCCTGCTGCCACGGATGCTGGCGCGCGGAAGCGGCCAAATCGTCAACGTGTCGAGTATGGGCGGCCGCCTCGGAATCATCCACGAAACCGCCTACTGCGCAAGCAAGTTCGCGTTGTGCGGGTGGAGCGAGGCGATGGCCGTGGACCTGCACGGCACCGGGGTCTCGGTGAAGCTGATCGAGCCCGGGCCCGTCGACACCGAGATCTGGGACCGACCCGGCAGCGAGGAGCCCCTCTACCAGGGCCCCAAGGTGGACCCCGACGTGGTGGCCGAGGGCATCGTCGAAGCCTTGGGCAGTGCGAATTTCGAGCACTACCTCCCGGACATGAAGACGGTCGTCGATGCGAAAAATGCCGACCTCGACGCGTTCATCGCGGGCGCGGCGGGGATGGCACAGCGATGAAGGCACTCGTCTACGGCGTGCTGCCGGAGCCCTTCGAAGTACCCGATGAAGCCAACGCGCTGACGCAGAACCTGACCCGCACCCCGACGGCCCTGCGGCAGGTGCCGGAACCTAGGCTGCCGCACCGGGATTGGGTCATCACACGGCCGCGGCTGACCGGCATCTGCGGGTCGGACTCCAAGCAGATCCTGATGGACTTCGGCGCCGACGACGCCGACAACGCCATGTCCGCATTCTGTTCGTTCCCGCAAGTGATGGGGCACGAGGTGGTCGCCGACGTGGTGGTACTCGGGCCCGAGGCCCGGGGACTGCGGGTGGGCCAGCGCGTGGTGCTCAACCCGTGGCTGTCGTGCGGCCCGCGCGGCATCGAATCGCCCTGTCCCGCTTGCGAAACCGGCGACTACAGCCTGTGCTGGAGTTTCACCGACGGCGACATCAAGCCCGGCATCCACACCGGGGTGTCGGCGGACGTGACCGGCGGCTACGCCGAACTGATGCCGGCCCACGACAGCATGCTGTTCGCCGTTCCGGACGCGATGCCCGACGAGATGGCGGTGCTCGCCGACCCGTTTTCGGTGTCCCTGCACGCGATCACCCGCCACCCGCCGCCGCGCTCGGGGCGGGTGCTGGTGTACGGCGCGGGGTCGCTGGGGCTGTGCGCGGTCGCGATCCTGCGGGCGCTCTATCCCGAAGTGGCCGTCGCGGTGGTGGCGCGGTTTGCCGCGCAGGCCGAACTGGCGCGCCGGTTCGGCGCCGCGCTGGTGGTCGAGCACGAACCGCGCCTGGCGGTCATCGAGGAAGTCGTCGCGTGGGGCGGCGGCCGGCTGCGCCGGCCCCTGCTGGGCCTGCCGATGGCCTACCCGGGGGCCGTCGACATCGTCTACGACACGGTGGGCAAGCCGGATACCTTCGAGGTCGGGGTTCGGGTGCTGCGCTCGCGCGGGACGCTGGTCAAGGCCGGCGTGCACGCGCCCGGCCGCTGGGAGTGGAGTCCCTTGTATTTCAAGGAGATCAGCTGGGTGGGCTCGAATGCGTTCGGGGTCGAGGAGGTCGAGGGCGTGCGCAAGCACGCCATCGGCCACTACCTCGACCTGGCCGCGGCGGGACGGGTTGACCTGCGCCCCATGCTGACCCACATGTTCCGGCTCGACCAGTGGCGCGAGGCGTTTTTGGCGATCGCCAACCAGGGCGAGAGTGGGGCCGTCAAGGTGGCCTTCGATCAGCGCTAGAGCCGGCGGCGAGCGTGAATCTCACGACGCTGTCGCCGCGTGTCGCGTCGTGAAATTCACACTCGTGGAGGGCATTGGCGTGCGCTAGGCGGGCCGGGTCGCGCGATAGTAGGTGACCCGCCCCACCACCCGTTGCCGGTGCGTGGCAACCTGCCTGCAGTCGAATCCCGCCGCCCGCAGCAGCCGCGGGATCGCGTCGCCGAGGTTCCCGGCCGCGTGCGGGCTGCGCCGCACGAGCCGCGCCGACAGCCCGTCGCGGGCGGTCATGTCGCCGCCCATGTCGACCAGGTGCAGCCTGCCGCCGGGGCGCAGGACACGAAAGACCTCGGCCGCCGCCGCCGCTTTCGCGTCGTCGTCGAGGTGGTGCAGCATCATCGACGACAGCACCCGGTCGAACTCGCCGTCGGAGTAGGGGAGTCGTTGGGCGTAGCCGCGTTCGAAGCGGATGCCGTTCAGCCGGCGTGCCTTTCGCTCCGCCCGGGCGAGAGCCCGCGGGTCGGGGTCGGACCCGATCACCGGCGCGCCGGGGCATGAGCGCTTGGCCCGGATCGCGACGTTGCCGGTGCCGCAGCCGATCTCCAGCACGCGTTGGCCGTCGGCGAGTTCGGCCTGCCCGATCAGATTCTCGTAGATGCTCCCCATGCCCAGCAGGCGACTGAACAGGTCGTAGCCGGGCAACAGGGCGTCGTGGCCTGCGGCGGGCAGGTAATCATGTGGATAATGTTTGTTCACAGGACCCATAGTGCGCTCTTGTGCGGAGGCATAATTGGGTCATACTTATCGAAAGTTGAATGATTTTTAGCGATATGACATGACGCAGGCAGCCCGGATTATCAGCCACCGCGACGGTGTGCCCGTCTACCAGTACCGGACCGGGCCGGACGTCCCGCCGATTTCGGTGCATCGGCACGACCCCGACGGTGCGGACGGCCCTGACGAGCGGGGTCGGCACATTCACGATTTCCCGGCGCTGCTGTACGTTCCCGCGGACGGAGTGGTGTGTGTGGTGGCCGCGGGTGAGGTTCTCGACCCGGGGCGGCTGGACTACCTGGACGGCGGGGTTGCGGTGTTTTTCGATCCCGCCGCGCTCGGCGAGGATTCGCGATCACCGTGGCCGGCCTGGCGGGCGCACCCGCTGCTCTTTCCGTTCCTGCACGCGCACGCGGGCGGTGTCCTGCGGCTGGACCTGCCCGGCACCCGACAGCCGGTGTGGGACAACGCGATCCGCTCCATCGAAACCGAACTGCTCGCGCGCCACGACGGCTATCGGCAGGCGGCCCTGGCGCACCTGACGCTACTGCTGATCGACCTGGCGCGGCTGGCCGGCCCCGTCGTGGCCGAGCTGCGCCGCAGTGGCGAACCGCTGCTGGCCGAGGTGTTCGAGGTGATCGAGCGGCGGCACGCCGGACCGTTGTCGCTGCGCGATGTGGCCGACGACGTGGGTCTGACCCCGGCGCACCTGACCACCGTCGTGCGCCGGCGCACCGGACGCACCGTCGGCGAGTGGATCGTCGAGCGCCGGATGGCGGCCGCCCGCGGACTGCTGACGGAGACGGACCTACCCGTCGCCGAGGTGGCCCGGCGGGTCGGGATCTCCGACCCCGGCTACTTCAGTCGGCTGTTCGGCCGGGCGCACGGCACCTCACCGCGCCAGTGGCGTGGCGCCAGCAAGCCGGCGACCATGAATCCCGCAACGCGTCAGAGGGATTCGATGTCCAGCCAGCGGTCGACGTCGAACTGATCGCCGGTCGCGCGGATCGTCGCACCGCCGCGGCCGGGGTAGTGCGCGGGTATGACCGCTGCCTTCGCGGCGGCGGCCTCGGTGAATATCCGCCGGCGGGTTACCGCGGCGGCGTCGGCGTCCACGTCGAAGGCGCAGGCGTCGGCGGGGCGGCGCAGTTGCAGCGGGCTGTGGGTGAGATCGCCTACGAACACCGCCGGCTGGCCCGCGTGCAGCCACAGCACCGAGGAGCCCGGCGTGTGCCCGGGGGCGGGTCGCAGCCGCAGCGACGGGCTGAGCTGGCAGTCGTCGGACCACTGGACGATCTGGCCGGCCGCATCGACGGGCTCCACGCTGTCTTCGAACACCAGCCGTTCACCGGGCTGCCCGCCCCCGGGCCCGTCCGGTGAGAAGTGGCGGAAGTCGGCGGCCGCCACCAGGTATCGGGCGTTGGGGAACGTCGGCACCCAGGTGCCGTTCTCGCGCATGGTGTTCCACCCGACATGGTCGGAGTGGATGTGCGTGTTGACCACCACGTCGACCGCGGCGGGGTCGATGCCCGCAGATCCCAGCGCCGCCAGGAATCCCGTGCTGAGGTGATCCAGGGCGGGCAGGTGCGGGCGCGAACGGTCATTGCCGACGCCGGTGTCCACGACGACGGTCAGCCCGTCGACCTCGATGACCCAGCTCTGGATGGCGACGTGCCACTGATCGGTGTCGGGGTCGAAGAAGTCCGGCACCAGCAGGTCGGCGTTGTCGCTCCACCCCGACGCCGGGGTGTGGGCGAAGGCCTGGGCCGGCACGCCGAAGCGCGTTTCCAGCACCCGCGTCACGGTGGCGCGACCCAGTCGTGCCTTCATGAGTTCGCGCGCAGGTAACCGTACACGCCGGCGAAGTTGCGATTCACGTCCTCGGGAATGGGGACCGGACCGCCCAGCGCCCTTGCGCCCCAGACGATTTGGGCCGTCCGCTCGACCAGCGCGGTGATGTGCAGGACCTTCTCGGGCCGCGGACCCACGGCCACCAGCCCGTGGTTGGCGATCAACGCGGCGCCGCGGCCCTCGAGCGCCCTGACCGCATTGGCGCCGACCTCGGGTGTTCCGGACGCGGCGTAGTCGGTGCACCGGACGTCGCCGCCGCAGTAGACGGCGAACTCGTCGATGCAGGCCGGAATCGCCTGGTGCGCAATGGCGAACATGGTCGCCCAGACCGGGTGGGAGTGGATGACGCTGCCGATGTCGTCGAACGCCTGATAGCACGCCAGGTGCAGCTTGGCCTCCGTCGACGGCATCCGCCCCTCGGCCGCGTGCAGCACGGCGCCCTCGGGATCGACCAGCACCAGGTCGTCGAGCTGCATGTCGCGATAGTCGACCGACGACGGCGTGATGACGATGTTGCCGTCGGGGCGCCGCGCCGAGATATTGCCGGCCGTTCCCTCCACCAGGCCCCGGCCCAGCATGTCCTTGGCCGCATCCAGCACCGCGGTTTCCGCACTCTCAACGGATTTCATGAGGCGAGCACCTCCGGGTTGACGATGTGCGCGGGTCTTTTTCCCGCCAGCAGCGCTTCCAGGTCGTCGGCCACCATCTGCGCCTGCCGGGCCTCAGTGTTCCACGTCGCCCCGCCGATGTGCGGCGTCAGCACGACATTGGGCATGCCCGCCAGCGGATGATCGGTGGGCAGCCATTCGCCCACGAAGTGGTCCAATCCGGCGGCGGCCACCTTGCCGCCGCGCAGCGCTTCGACGAGCGCGTCGGTGTCGTGCAGCTGGGCACGTGCGGTGTTGAGGAACACCACGCCGTCGCGCATGGCCGCGAACTGCCGCGCGCCGATCATGCCGGCGGTGTCGTCGGTGACCGGCGCGTGCAGCGACACCACGTCGGCCTCGGCCAGCAGCTCGTCGAGGCCGTGGCGGGCCTCGTCGTGGTAGGGGTCGTGGGCGATCACGCGCATGCCCAACCCGGACAGCCGCCACCGCAGCGCCTGCCCGACGGCGCCGAGCCCCACCAGCCCGGCGGTGCGCCCGGCGATCTCCCAGCCGCGGAACCGCTGATACGGGATGATGCCATCGCGAAAGATGTTGCCGCCGCGCACATCCGCGTCGGCGGGCAGCAGGTGGCGGGTGGCGGCCAGCAGCAGCGCCACCGCCATCTCGGCGACCGCGTCGGCGTTGCGGGCCGGGGTATTCAGCACCGGGATGCCTGCCGCGGTGGCCCCGTCGATGTCGACGTTGTTCGGGTCGCCCCGGGTGGACGCGATCACGCGCAGGCCCGCATCCAACACCGGCCCCCCCACCGAGTCGCTTTCCACCACAACGACATCGGCGGCCTCCGCGGCGATCCGCGCGGCCAGCTGCTCGGCGCTGTAGATCCGCAGCGGGGACTGGTCGATCCATGGGTCGTACACCACGTCGGCCAATTGCCGGAGCTTGTCGAACCCCGGCCCCCGCAGCGGCGCGGTCACCAAGGCACGCGGTCTTGACATCACGAACGCTAATGCTGGCGTACGGTGACGCCCGTGTCACGTGAAGACGTCACAATCGGCATCGACGTCGGCAGCACGGCCGTCAAGGCGGTGGCCGCAGACGCCGACGGCCGCGTGACGGCACGGGTGCGCATCCCGCACCAGCTGCGAATCCCGGTCCCCGATCGGCTGGAGCACGACGCCGACGAGGCGTGGCGGCGCGGCCCGGTGTCGGCCCTGCAGAGCTTGGACCCCGGCCCGAGCGTCAAGGCGGTGGCCGTCGCGGCGATGGTCCCGTCGCTGACGGCCGTGGACGCCGACGGGCGGCCGCTGACCCCGGGCCTGCTGTATGGCGACGCGCGGGGCCGCGTGCCTGGTCAGGACGATCAGCCCCTTCCGGCGCTGGGCGAGGCCGCCGAATTCCTGCGCTGGACGGCCGCGCAGGCGCCCGGCGCGGCGGGGTACTGGCCCGCGCCGGCGGTGGCCAACCACGCCCTGGCGGGCCAGGCGGTGATGGACGTGGCGACCGCCGCCACCGCCTTCCCCCTCTTCGACGGGACCGGCTGGAACGCCGCGGCGTGCGCCGAGCGCGGCGCCACCGTCGAGAAGATGCCGCGGGTGGCGACCATCGGGACGGCCGCCGGGCAGATCCCCGGCACGGGCGCCGTGCTGGGGATCGGCGCCATCGACGCGCTGTGCGAGCAGATCGTGGCCGGCGCCGACCGCGACGGCGACGTGCTGGTGCTGTGCGGCACCACCCTGATCGTGTGGACCACGATGCCCGAAGCCAGGCAGGTACCCGGCCTGTGGACCATCCCGCACACCGCGCCCGGCAAGAGCCAGATCGGGGGCGCCAGCAACGCGGGCGGGTTGTTCCTCGGGTGGGTGGATCGCGTTGTGGCGCAGGGTGATCCGGCGGCCCTCGACCCACACCGGGTGCCGGTGTGGTCGCCGTACATCCGCGGGGAGCGCACGCCGTTTCACGACCCGGACCGCCGCGCCGTGCTGGACGCACTGGACCTCACCCACGACGCCGCGGCGTTGCGGCGCGCGGCCTACGAGGCGTCGGCGTTCGTCGTGCGCCAGCTCATCGAGCTGAGCGGGGCGCCGGTGGCGCGCATCGTGGCCGCCGGCGGCGGCACCCGGGTCGGCCCGTGGATGCGGGCCATCGCCGACGCCACCGGGCGTCCGGTGGAGGTGTCCGCGGTGGCCGAGGGCGCGGCGCTGGGCGCGGCCTTTTTAGGCCGCATGGCTGCCGGGCTGGAAACCTCGATCGCCGACGCCGCCCGGTGGGCGTCAACCGAGCGGGTCGTCGAACCCGATCCCGCCTGGGCGGCGGCGACCGCCGAGCGCTACCAGCGGTTCCTGGAGCTGGGAAACCAAAGATCCGAAGCGCTCCCCCCGGCCGCGTTCTAGGCTGGTGCCATGACCGACCGCGGGACCGACCACGACCGCAAAGCCGCCCGGCGGGAGATCGCCGACGCGCTGCTGAAGGCCCTCGAACGCCGGCACGAAGTGCTCGACCTGATGGTCGAGTCCGAGGACAGGGCGGCCGCGGTCGAGGGGATCGTCAGTCTGCTCGACACCTCCCACGTGGCCGCCGAGGCCGTGATGAGCATGTCCTTCGATCAGCTCACCAAGGATTCGCGCAAGAAAATCCAGGCCGAGCTGGAGGACCTGAACAAGCAGCTGAGCTTCATGCTCGGGGAGCGCCCGGCGAGCTTGGGGGAGACGCTGGAGTTGCGGCCGTTCTCGGCCAACGACGACCGCGACATCTTCGGCGTGCGCACCTCGGACGTGGGCGCCGCCGGCGACGGGTCCGGCGGGCCCGCCGGCGATCTCGACGACGAGATCCGCGCGGCGCTGGCGCGCCTCGACGACGAGGAGGCCGCGTGGTTCGTGGCCGTCGACTCGGGGCAGAAGGTCGGCATGGTGTTCGGCGAGCTGTACCACGGCGAGGTCAACGTGCGGATCTGGATTCATCCCGACCATCGCAAGAAGGGCTACGGCACCGCTGCGCTGCGCAAGTCCCGCACGGAGATGGCGTGGTGCTTCCCGGCGGTGCCGATGGTCGTGCGCGCGCCGGCGGCCAAGCCCGTCTGATCCGGCGAGCCGTCGGGCCGAATCCCGCCCTACCCGCACATCCGCAGCCGGCGGTTCACACTCGTGCGCCACGCACGGCGGTGAGGCTGACGATGTTGCGCAACTGGGATTGCTCGTCGGTGGGGAACACGCGGCCGTAGTCGGCGAAGAAGTCCCGCCGCGGCCGCGTGGTCACCGCCCAGCCCAGCCCGGCCAGGTAGTCGACGACATTGCTGCGCTCGCCCTCGAAGAACAGGCCAGACAGGTCGATGTCGCAGCCCAGATTCTCCCACCGCTGGTTGAACTGCCGCGCCCGGTCGGCCATCGTGCGGTCGGGATCCTCGCCGTGGTATTCGGTGGCCAGCTTGCTTCCGGGCGCGCTTAGCTCGGTGATGTTGTCGAAGAGCCGGTCCTGCGCGTCGGGCGGCAGGTACATCAGCAGGCCCTCGGCGCTCCACGACGTCGGCAACGTGGGGTCAAACCCGCTGCCGCGCAACGCCTCCGGCCAATCGTCGCGCAGATCGACGGCAACGGTGCGACGGTCCGCGGTCGGCGCGGCGCCCAGGTTGGCCATCGCGGCGGTCTTGAACTCGACGACCTTGGGCTGGTCTACTTCGTAGACCACGCTGCCCGGCGGCCACGCCAACCGGTAGGCGCGGGCGTCCAGGCCGGCGGCCAGGATCACCGACTGGGTGACGCCGTCGCGGGCGGCGTTGAGGAAGAAATCGTCGAAGAAGCGGGTGCGCACGGCGATCGAATCCGTCTCCAGCCGCAGGTCGCGTTCGCCGGTTTCCGACTCCGACGGGACGACCCGGCCGTCGATCAGGCGGATGAAGAAGTCCAGGCCGACCGCGCGCACCAGGGGCGCGGCGAACGGGTCGTTCATGATCGCGTCGTGCTCCGCGCTGGCCAGCGCCCGGGCGGCGGCGACCATGGTGGCCGTGGCGCCGACGCTCGAGGCCAGATCCCAGCTGTCTTGGTCGGTTCGCGACATGGTGCTCCCACTTACTTAGCCAATGCAATGAGCCACCAGAACTTTACGCCTCGATGGGCCTTGACCGGGGGCGTCCGGTCCAGCTGTTAGTCTCGTACACGGTTTGACGCGCGGCGCCGTACGTCCTGGCCTGCGGGTGTAGGCGCGAGACGCAGGACGCAGGAGGAAGAGTGCTTTCGGCTTTCATCTCATCGCTGCGGACAGTCGATCTGAGACGGAAGATCCTCTTCACGCTTGGCATCGTCGTCCTCTATCGGGTCGGCGCCGCTTTGCCGTCTCCGGGGGTGAACTACCCGAACGTGCAGCAATGCATCAAGGAGGCCAGCGGCGGCGAGGCCGGGCAGATCTATTCGCTGATCAACCTGTTTTCCGGCGGCGCGCTGCTGAAGCTCACGGTGTTCGCCGTCGGCGTGATGCCCTACATCACCGCCAGCATCATCGTGCAGCTGCTGACCGTGGTCATCCCGCGGTTCGAGGAGTTGCGCAAAGAGGGCCAATCCGGCCAGGCGAAAATGACGCAGTACACCCGCTACCTGGCGATCGCGCTGGCGGTGCTGCAGGCCACCAGCATCGTGGCGCTGGCGGCCAACGGCGGGTTGCTGCAGGGTTGCTCGCTGGACATCATCGCCGACCAAAGCATCTTCACCCTGGTCGTCATCGTGCTGGTGATGACAAGCGGCGCGGCGCTGGTGATGTGGATGGGCGAGCTGATCACCGAACGCGGCATCGGCAACGGCATGTCGCTGCTGATCTTCGTCGGCATCGCGGCGCGCATCCCCGCCGAGGGCAAATCCATCCTGGACAGCCGTGGCGGGATGATCTTCGCCGCCGTCTGCGCCGCCGCGCTGGCCATCATCGTCGGCGTGGTCTTCGTCGAGCAGGGCCAGCGCCGCATCCCGGTGCAATACGCCAAGCGGATGGTGGGCCGGCGGATGTACGGGGGCACCTCGACGTATCTGCCGCTGAAGGTAAACCAGGCCGGCGTTATCCCGGTGATCTTCGCGTCGTCGCTGATCTACATCCCGCACCTGGTCACCCAGCTGGTGCGCAGCGGCAGCGGCGGCGTGGGCAACAGCTGGTGGGACAAGTTCGTCGGCAGCTACTTGTCGGACCCGAGCGACCCGGTCTATATCGGCATCTATTTCGGCCTCATCATCTTCTTCACCTACTTCTACGTCTCGATCACGTTCAATCCCGACGAGCGCGCCGACGAGATGAAGAAATTCGGCGGATTCATTCCCGGTATTCGGCCGGGCAAGCCGACCGCCGACTACCTGCGTTTTGTGCTGAGCCGGATCACGCTGCCGGGCTCGATCTATCTGGGCGCGATCTCGGTGCTGCCCAACCTGTTCCTGGAGATCGGCAATGGCGGAGCGGTGCAGAACTTGCCCTTCGGGGGTACCGCGGTTTTGATCATGATTGGCGTCGGTTTGGATACGGTCAAACAAATCGAGAGCCAGCTCATGCAGCGCAACTACGAAGGATTCCTCAAGTGAGAGTCGTTTTGCTTGGCCCGCCGGGGGCGGGCAAGGGGACGCAGGCCCAAAAGCTCGCCGAGAAGCTTGGGATCCCGCAAATCTCCACCGGGGAACTGTTCCGGAACAACATCGAAAACGGGACCAAACTCGGGCTGGAGGCCAAGCGGTACCTGGACGCCGGCGACCTGGTGCCCTCCGAGCTGACCAACCAACTCGTCGACGACAGGCTCAACGATTCGGACGCGGCCGACGGCTTCATCCTGGACGGCTATCCGCGCTCGCTGCAGCAGGCCAAGGCGCTGCACGAGATGCTCGAGCGCCGGGGCACCGACCTCGACGCGGTGGTCGAGTTCCGGGTCACCCAGGACGAATTGCTGCAACGGCTCAAGGGCCGCGGGCGCGCCGACGACACCGACGACGTCATCCTCAACCGCATGAAGATCTACCGCGACGAGACCGCGCCGCTGCTGGAGTACTACGGGGCTCAGCTGAAAGACGGGTTGAAGACCGTCGACGCGATCGGCACGGTGGACGAGGTGTTCGCCCGGGCGCTGCAGGCACTGGGCAAATAACCATGAGCGCGTTGGCGCGGCTGCGCAGTCGCAAGGTCGTGCCGCAGCGCAGCCCCGGTGAACTCGACGCGATGGCGGGCGCGGGCGCGGTGGTGGCCGCCGCCCTGCAAGCGGTCCGCGCCGCCGCGGTCGCGGGGGCCTCGACACTGAGCCTCGACGAGATCGCCGAGTCGGTGATCCGCGAAGCCGGGGCGATCCCGTCGTTTCTGGGCTACCACGGCTACCCGGCGTCGATCTGCGCGTCGGTCAACGACAGGGTCGTGCACGGCATCCCGTCGGCCGCGGAAGTCCTGGCGCCCGGGGACCTGGTCTCCATCGACTGCGGTGCGGTGCTGGACGGCTGGCACGGCGACGCCGCCGTCACCTTCGGGGTCGGGACGCTGGACGCCGCCGACGACGCGCTGTGCGAGGCGACCAGGGAGTCGCTGCAGGCCGGCATCGCGGCGATGGTCGCCGGTAACCGGCTGACCGACGTCGCGCACGCCATCGAAACGGGCACCCGGGGCGCCGAGGTCCGCTATGGGCGCGCGTTCGGCATCGTGGAGGGCTACGGGGGCCACGGCATCGGAAGGCACATGCACATGGACCCGTTCTTGCCCAACGAGGGTGCGCCCGGGCGGGGCCCGCTGCTCGCCCCGGGCTCGGTGCTGGCCATCGAACCGATGCTGACGCTGGGCACCAGCAAAACGATGGTGCTCGACGACGAATGGACCGTCACCACCGCCGACGGGTCCCGTGCGGCACACTGGGAGCACACCGTCGCGGTGACCGACGCCGGGCCGCGCATCCTGACGCTCGCCTGAACTAAACGCCTACTCGACTCGTGTCTTTTTGCGGGAGGTGATCGGGTGGCTCGGGTTGCCGGGACTAGGGGCGCCTCCGGGGCTGCTGAAGCCGCCCTGATGAGGGCCCTCTACGACGAGCACGCGGCGGTGTTGTGGCGTTATGCGCTGAAGCTGACGGCCGATGCCAGCCTGGCCGAAGATGTCGTGCAGGAGACGTTGTTGCGAGCCTGGCAGCATCCGGAGGTCATCGGCGACACCGAGCGCTCGGCGCGGGCGTGGCTGTTCACCGTCGCCCGCAACATGATCATCGACGACCGGCGCAGCGCGCGGCATCGCAACGTGGTTGGTTCGCTGGATGAGCCGGGAGCACCCGAGCGATCGACGCCGGACGAGGTGAACGCGGCGCTGGACCGGCTGCTGATTGCCGAGGCCATGGTGCAATTGTCCGCCGAACACCGGGCCGTGATCGAACGGTCCTACTACCGCGGCTGGACGACCGTGCAGATTGCTGCCGACCTCCAGATCGCCGAGGGAACGGTGAAGTCGCGACTACACTATGCCGTGCGGGCGTTGCGACTCACTCTGCAGGAACTTGGAGTCACCCGATGACGGCGCGGGGGTACAGACAGGTGCCCATCCGGACGGTCATCGGCTCCGAATACTTGACGGGTGACAGGAGATGGACGAGATGAGGACACCGCTACGAGGCATCGGCCCGCCCGGTGATAACGAGGTGTTTGGTGTGACGACGGGCGACAACCACCGGTACGCGAGGTGGGACGCCGCATACGTGCTGGGATCGCTGTCGGCCTCCGACCGCCGCGAATTCGAGGCGCACCTGGCCGAGTGCCCGGCGTGCCGGGACGCCGTCGCCGACCTGAGCGGAGTGCCCGCCCTGCTGTCGCGGCTCGACCACGCGGAAGTGACCGCCATGAGCGAGCCGGGTCGTGGTGTGACGGAGCCCTTTTCCAAGACGCCGGAGATGTCGCCGGAGTTGTTGCCGTCGCTGCTGGCAACGGTGCGCTGGCGGCGGCGCCGCACCCGAGTGGCAACCTGGGTGGCGACGGCCGCCGCGGCCGTGGTGCTGGGAATCGGCGTGCTGGTCGGCGTACAGGGCCACACCTCGACACCGGCACATCAGGCGGCGACCGCCTCGCAGCCGATGGCCCAGGTCGGTACCACGCTGCTGACCTCGACGGTGCAGCTGAGCAGCCAGCACTGGGGGACGTCGATCAACCTCAGGTGTGTGTGCCTAGCACCGCTGACCGCCCACCATGACACGCTGGCCATGGTCGTGGTCGGTCGCGACGGCAGCCAAACCCGGCTGGCGACCTGGGTGGCCGAACCGGGTCACACCGCGACGCCGGCGGGCAGCATCTCGATGCCGGTCGACCAGATCGCCGCCGTGCAAGTGGTTTCCGCCGAGGGCGGTCAGGTTCTGCTGCAGCGTTCGTTGTAGTCGGTGGGCCGCTTCAGTCGCAGCTCATCCAGCGGTGAAATCGACCGTCGGGGTCGTAGGCCGAGCGGACCTTGTCGAGGCGTTGCATGTTCGGCTCGGCAATGAACTTCTCCGCTCTCCGGCCGAGGTTTTCGTCGGCGAGCGAGACTCCGGTCGCCAGATGTGACATCGCCGCCATCTTGGACTGCGTCCAGTCGCAATACTTTTCGTCGTCGGCCGGGTCTTGCCAAGCCGTATAGAGCGCCAGGTAGATCTCGTCCTCCAAGCCGTAGACCTTGTCCGCGCGGTGCGGGGACGGCTTCCAGCCGGTGACAAGGAATTGCGACGGATGCGGCGGCATCGTCTCGACGATGTCGCGGATCCCGGGCAACAGCTCAGCGGCCGAGGCCGAAGTGAACATGTTGTCGGCGCTATACCGGTGGCCCCGGGGATAGTTGCCCATCACCGCGGCATACCAGTTGGCCAAAGTCGTAGGCGCATAAGGAAGGCCGGTGATCGCACGGTCTACCACGGGGCAGCTACCCAGGACGGCAAGGGCTTTGGCCGCCTCCGGTTCAGTATCCGCGAAGACCGGCGCTGCGATGGCGATGACCGGGTCGTCGATCCCGGCGGCCGGCACACCGAGAGTGGTGCTCATCTGCAGTTCGACGCGGTCGTCGAGCTCGCGACTGATCGAGAGTCCCCAGCTGAACACCTCGTCGGCCACACCGATCGGGTACATGTACAAGCACGTCCCCAAGACGTTGGGGCGCTTATGAATCCGCACGGTGAAAGAGATGACTACCGCGAAGAAGCCCGGTCCAGAGCCGCGAGCGGCCCAGAACAGATCGGCATGGTGCTCGGCGTCGCAGTAGATTCGTTCGCCGTCGGCGGTGATCACCTCCAGTCCGAGCACGCTCTCACATGCCGGGCCGACGACCTTGCCGTTCCAGCCGTATCCACCCTGGAGCAGATAGCCGCCGAGGCCGATGCCCTCGCAGTGGCCGGCGGGGAAGAACAGCCCCTGCGCGTCGAGTTCGAGCGCGAACGAGCTGGCGGCCTTGCCCGGACCGACCGTCGCAATCATCCGGTCCCGGTCGACGCTGCAGTGATCGAGGCCGGCGACGTCGAGCAGCAGGCCTCCGTCACGGAGGTGGCTGGCCGTCCAGCTGCGCCCGCCCGAACACACCCCGACCCGATATCCGTTGGCCCGCGCATACCGCAGCGCTGCGACGACGTCCGCAGCCTGGGACGCCTGCACGATCACGTCCGGAAAGCGCTCCGGCACAAGGCCATTCCACACCGTTCTGCGACGGGCCGCGTCGTATCCATCGGCACCGCGGAAGAGGGCCTTTCCTGCGGGAAGTGACAGCATCAGGCTCCCTTTCTAGGTGGAGAGGTGAGCGGCGACCTGCCGGGCCAGGGGAGTGGCGTGGCGGCGAATCGCTCGCAGCGGGCCATTGGGCGGGATACCGTATCCGATCGCGAACATCCCGTCGCCGAGGTGCGAGGCAAACCCGCCGCGCGGGTTGCCCTCTTCGTCGAGGATGCCGAGATGGCCGGCTACACCGTCGAGATCGGTGGAAAAGCCAGTGGCGGCAACGATGACCTCCGGCGCGACGGACATGCCGTCGGCGAGGAGCACACGTCCGGATTCGACCGCGCTTACCGCGGTGACCACCTCGATACGCCCGGCCCGCACGGCTTCGACGAGCTCGTCGGCCAGGGTGGGGATGCGGCCCCGCTGTTCCACCGTCGCCTTCAATCCGAGCGGCGGTCGACGGAAGCCATACGGCGAAAGATCGCCCCACAGTAGGCGATTCAGGCGGCCGACGAGCGGGTCGACCACACGCGCGGGCACGCGCGCGAACAACTCGAGGAAGATGTCGGAAGGGAACGGCCCCATCGCGCGCCGCACCAGGTGCGGGGGCGTGCGCACAGCCAGCCAGACGGTGCGCGCGCCGTCGTTGGCCAGCTGGACCGCGATGTCGGCGGCCGAGTTGCCTGCGCCGACGACGAGGACGTCGCGGCACCGGAACGGCCAAGCGTTGCTGAAGTTTCCGGAGTGGACGAGCTCGCCGGTGAATTCGTCCAGCCCGGGCCAGGCGGGGACGGTCGGGGTGCGATATCGGCCGGTGGCCAGTACGACGGCCCGAGCCCGGATTGCGCCGGACGACGTTTCGAGGAGCCAGCCGTCGTGCGCACGGTCGATTCGCTTGACTTCGCACCCGAGCCGGAGCTGAATGTCTTGCGCCCGGACATAACTGTCGAAGTAGCGAACCATGTCTTCCTTGGTGGGCCAACGGCCGGTGCTCAGTGGAATACGTTGTCCGGGAAGGTGTGACAGAAATCCGCTGGTGTTGAGGCGGAAATCGTCATAGCGCGTGCGCCACGCAACCGCGGGCGCCGAAGCGCTGTCCAGCACCAGAGCGGTGATCCCGTGGCGGTGCGCGAGCTCACGGGCGACGGCGAGGCCGGACGGCCCCGCCCCGACGACCACAACCTCGGGGGCGCCGCGCTCGACCCCCCGCGTCGCTGGCTGGCGATTACCAAGCAAAAGAACGGTTTCCTATCCACGGTCCTGCCCCATGGCACGGTCCGCGACGGTGTGCGGTTCATTGAACCTTTTGCCGCGCTCCACCGTGGCAGGACGAGGGAGGCGTGGGAGGGGTGGTATGTCAAGGGGGCACGGGTCTCATCCGAGCCCGCTTCGGATCCTCGTGGTGGGTGCGGGCGTGGGCGGCGTTTCCATTGCTCGGGGCCTGCTGAAAGACGGACATGAGGTGACCGTCTTCGAACAGCGCCCGCAGCTGCGGGCGGCCGGCGGCGCGGTGACCATCTGGCCCAACGGCGCAACGGTTTTGCGGCAGCTGGACGTCGACATGGAGGGGGCCGGTCAGCCGCTTTCCACCGTGCGGATCCTGACCTCCACGGGTCGCAGGATCGCCACCTTCGACGTGGGCTCGGTCGGGGTGCGGCTCGGCGCACCGGTGCGGATGATTCCGCGTCGGGTCCTGCTGGAACGGCTGTTCGACGGTTTTCCGGCCGACCGCATCCGATGGGGCTCGCGCGCGGTCGCGGTGGCCGATACCCGCGACGGCGTCCGGGTCGAGTTCAGCGACGGAAGCGCGGCCGAAGGCGACTTGGTGATCGGTGCCGATGGCCTGCACTCGACGGTGCGAGCGGCCCTCGGCGCGCAACGTGCGGAGCCGACCGGCTGGTGCAGCTGGCAGGGGCTCGTGGCGCTCCCGTACCTCGGCGACAGGGATGACGCCCTGATGATCATCGGCCCGCGCGGAAACCTCGGGCTGTGGCCGGCCGGCGGACGCAACCTGCAGTGGTGGTTCGACCTGCCCTGGTCCCGCGACTTCGTCAGGCCGGAACGCCCGCTCGACATGATCCGCTCCGCATTCGGCGGCTGGTCGGACTCGGTCGACCGGGTGCTCGCAACGTTGGCCGACGCGGACCTGGCCGATTCCCCGTTTCCGCATTTTCGGCATCCGATTCCCGGGCCGGGTCACGGCGCGGTGACGCTGTTGGGCGATGCCGCCCACACGATGCCGCCCACCCTTGCCCAGGGGACGAATCAGGCGTTGCTCGACGCGATGGTGCTACGAAAGACGCTGTGGGACAACCGGGATCCGGTCGCCGCGCTGCGCCGCTACGAGAACCTCAGGCGACGCCGGGTCGAAGCGGTGTCCTGGGTGGCGTCGCGTCCGGTCTCACACAGCGAATCCGTGCTGAGGCCGGCGGCGCTCGTTCCGGACCGGCTGCACAGCTGGATCCTCACGACGTTCCTGCGTTCGGTCAGCCACCGGCGGATGTCCGCGGAGGCCCGCCGCGACGTGGGGACCGTCCTGGTCGATGCACAGATGCTGCGGAGCTGATGCGATGTCCAGCACAGCCCCCGTGCCGCCCGCCGCGCTGGCCCGCCTCCTCGAACGGAGTCGCCACCACCTGTACCGGCTCTATCAACGGCTGCTGCCCGCGCCGGCGGCGATGCTGGAGATGATCGTCGCCGCCTGGACGTCGCAGGCGATCACGGTGGCCGCCCAACTCGGCGTGGCCGACGCCCTCGCCGACGGGCCGCTGCCCATCGGCGAATTGGCGGCCCGGGTCGGCGCGGACGCCGACACGCTGGCCCGGCTGCTGCGCGCGCTGATCGGCCGCGGCGTATTCCGCCACCGCCGTGACGGCCGCTATGAGTTGAATCCCCTTGCCGCAACGCTACGTTCGGATGCGCCCGCGTCGGCGTTGTGGCCGGCGCGGTTCTACGGATCCCGCGAGCAGCGCGAGCGCTGGAGCCTGCTGGTCCACTCGATCCGAAGCGGGGATCCGGTTGTCCCCGCATTGCACGGCAAGCACGGCTTTGCCTACTTCGCGGACAACCCCGAGCACGCCGAACTGTTTGACCGGACGATGACGAGCATCTCGGAGTTGACGACGACGTCGGTGGTCGCCGGCATCGACTTCGGCGCCTACGCCAACATCGTCGATGTCGGCGGCGGGCAGGGTTCGCTGCTGGCCGCCATTCTGGCGGCGGCGCCGGCCTCGTGCGGCGTCCTTTACGACGTGCCGAGCGTCGTGGCCGGGGCCGCAGAACTGTTGCGGGAGCGCGGCGTTGTCGACCGCGTACGCGTCGTGGAGGGCTCGTTCTTCGACGGCGTTCCTCGTGGTGCGGACGCCTACGTGCTCAAGAACATCGTCCATGACTGGCCCGACGAGACGGCGGCGCAGATCCTGCGCAACGTTCGCGCGTCAGCAGGCCCGCACGCCACCGTGCTCCTGATCGAAATGGTCATTCCCGAACATGACCGCGACTTCCCCGGCAAATGGGCGGACCTGGAGATGCTGCTCCACCTGGGCGGCCGCGAACGCACCGCGGCCGAATACCGTGAGCTGCTTGGCCAAGCCGGGTTCCGCACGACGCGGGTGGTGCACACCGCATCCCCGCTGAGCATCGTAGAGGGCAGGGTGAACCCGGGCGGCTCGCCAACCGTGTCACCGATAGCACTACCAGTCAGCCCCAGGTTCAGGTGAGCGAAATGCCGAGAAAGCAGCGCGTGGTCGACCACATCGTCGGGCACCTCGCGGCAACCGGGGTAAACCATATCTTCGGTGTCGACGGCGCCAACATCGAAGACCTTTACGATGCAGCACATTTCCGGCCGGACATCGAGGCTGTGTTGGCCAAGCACGAATTTTCCGCCGCCACGATGGCCGACGGCTACAGCCGCAGCGGTGCCGGCCTCGGCGTGGTGGCGGCGACCTCGGGCGGGGGCGCCCTGAATCTCGTTCCGGGCCTGGGGGAATCGTTCGTCAGCCGGGTCCCCGTGCTGGCGTTGGTGGGCCAGCCGGCGACCACGATGGACGGCCGCGGCAGCTTTCAGGACACCAGCGGTCGCAACGGCGCCCTGAACGCCGAGGCACTGTTTTCTGAGGTATCGGTGTTCTGCCGGCGCGTGGTGAAGCCCGACGACATCGTCTCGGCGCTGCCCGCGGCGCTGGCGGCGGCGCGCGCGGGCGGGCCCGCGGTGCTGCTGCTGCCCAAGGACATTCAACAGGCCGAGGTGGCCGTCAACAGGCACACCGGTGAGGACGCGGTCAGGTGCTCGCGCGTTGTCGGCGATCCACATCCGATCGTGCATGCGCTGCAACGGACGGTCGGGCCGGTGACCATCATCGCCGGCGAACAAGTGGCGCGCGACGACGCACGCGGCGAACTGGCAGCGCTGCGCGCGGTGCTGCGCGCGCGGGTGGCATGCGTTCCCGATGCCAAGGACGCCGCCGGCACACCGGGTTTCGGGTCGTCGTCGGCCCTCGGGGTGACCGGCGTGATGGGGCACCCGAGTGTCGTCGACGCGGTGGCCGGCAGCGCCCTGTGTCTGGTGGTGGGCACCCGACTGTCGGTGACCGCTCGCGCCGGACTCGAGGATGCGCTGGGGGCGGTGCGCACTATCTCGCTCGGGTCGGCGCCGCCCTATCTCCCGTGCACCCACGTGCAGACCGACGACCTTCGCGCGTCGCTGCGAATGCTGACCGGCGCACTGACCGGGCGGCGGCGTCTCACCGGTATCCGGGTGCCCGACGCGGTGACGCGCACCGAGTTGAGGCCACCGGAATTCACCGGGCGGGGTGTGCGCTACCGCGATGCCATGATCGCGCTGGACAAGCTGTTGCCCGCCGGTGTGGACGTCGTCGTCGACGCCGGCAACGTCGGCGCGGCGGCGATCCACCACCTGCCGGTGCGCCGCGGTGGCCGGTTCCTGGTTGCCCTCGGGATGGGCGGCATGGGGTACAGCTTCGGCGCCGGCATCGGGATGGCGTTCGGCCGCGCCCGGGATCGGTCACCGGCCCGGCGGGTCGTGGTGATCGCCGGCGACGGCGCCTTCTTCATGCACGGCATGGAAGTTCACACCGCTGTGCAGTACCGGCTGCCCGTGACGTTCCTGTTGTTCAACAACAACGCCCACGCCATGTGCGTCACGCGCGAGCAGGTGTATTACGACGGCCTCTACAGCTACAACCGCTTCGCGCCCAGCCGGCTGGGCGCGGGCCTGGGTGCGATGCTGCGCGGGCTGCGATCCGTCGATGTCGCCGACGTCGCCGGGTTCGCCGCGGCGTTGCGCGCGTCCCTCGACGCCGACGGCCCGTCGGTGGTGAGTGTCGAATGCGCGGCCGACGAAATGCCGCCGTTCGCACCGTTTCTCAGTGCCGGATCGGCCCAGCATTCCGTTATCCGAGAGATCCCGACCATGGAGGGGAGCGAGAGCGATGTCGTTGCCAACGCTTGACGAAATTCCGGGGGTGGTGCGAATCGAGACCGCGCCCCTCGAGGAGACCGCGCCGATGTTCATGGCGAAGATGCGGGCGGTGTACCCGCATGACGAGGTGTTCGGCCAGTACTGCACGGTCAGCGATTTCGTCGACTGCCCGCCTGACGAGCTGTTCGCCTACCTTTCCGACACTCGAAGCCTCGAGGAGTGGACCTATACCCTGCGGGACTTCACGCCCACCGAGGAGCCAGGTCTGTGGCTGGCCTACGACCGGTTGCTCCCTGACACCGAGATCTACACCCGAACGGAGGCCAACGCCGGGGCGCGCACCGTCGACTACCACTGCGCGTGGGACCAGAGCAGGCACCTGTGGATGATCTATGTGATGCGAGTTCTCGACGCGCAGGCGGTGCTGAACAAGCCCGGTTCGGTTGTGCTGTGGACCAATTGCCGTCACCCGTTCTACGACCACAACCCGTATCCGGAGACCGTCCCGGCCGGGCGCACCGGGTGGGTCGGCGACTTCTGGGACATCTTCGGCGCCGGTCACGGGCTGGAGCTCAACAACCTCAAGACGATCGCCGAATACCGCCACCGCCACCACCTGCCCGTCACGCCGGCGTGGATGAGCTGAGGCCGACATGAGCCACGTCAGTTTGGCCGACGTTTCCACCTATCTGCCGGGCGAGCCGATCGGCGCCGACTACTACGCGCGGTACGCCGAATCCGACGAACTACGCGACAACGCGATGTTCCGCGCGCCGCGGTTCCGCCACCATGTCGGACCTGACGAGTCCGCGATCGACATGGTCGAGCGTGCCGCGCACGGACTGATCGAGCGGCATGGCCGCGATGTCATCGAAGGCGTCGACGTGCTGATCACCCACACCCAGGTGCCGGACATGCCGTTCTACGGTGCGGGCGGCGGCATCGCGCACCGGCTGGGCATGCGTCCGTCGTGGGTGCTGGATCTGCACAACGGTGGATGCGCGGCATTTATCTTGGGGCTCAACGTCGCCCGCACGCTGCTGACATCGGGCGAGGCCCGCTCCGCGCTGGTCGCGGTCGCGCAGAACGCGGCGGGGCAGGTCTTCGATCAGCCGGGAGTCCGGCGCAAGGCGCAGTCGGCGGTACCCGGCGACGGCGCGGCGGTGGGCCTGGTCACGTTGTCCGACCGGTCACCGATCCTGGACATCGACTGCCGCACCTACGGCGAATACGCCGGCGACATGACGCTGGCCGTCGATCCGCCCCGCAAGTGGTGGCAGCCCGGCCCCGGGGAGGGCAGCATCGGCTTCACGGACAGCAAGATCACCAAGGTGCTGGCCCGCGGCAACCGTCAGGTACCCGAAGTGGCGCTGGCGGTTTGTGACCGAATCGGCTTGCCCCCTAAGGATATCGATCTGCTGGTTACCAACCAGCCCAACAGGGTGTTCCTGCGCAACTGGCGCGAAGCGCTCGAACTTCCGCCGGAACGTCATCGAGACACCTTCGACGAGTGCGGCAATCTCTTCGGTGCCGGCATCCCGGTCAACCTCGATCGCGCCATCCAAGACGGTCAGGTGAAGGCCGGCGACGTGGTGCTGATGGCCGCCTTCGCCCACGCCGGTGACTTCGCCGGTGCGGCGGCGGTCCGGTGGGGCGGGCGAGACTGATGCAATCCGTAATCGGCCCGCTGGCCGGCGAGATAGGTGATGCGCTTCCTGATGCGGTCGATCCGCTTGCGTTGTCGCTCAACGAGAATCCGTTCCCACCGTTGCCGGCGGTGCGGTCGGCGTTGACGCGCTCCGCCTACGCTGCCAACCGGTATCCGGAGTTCTTGCCCGAGCGGCTGCGCGGCCTGATCGCCGGCCACATCGGCGTGCCCGCCGACCGGGTGATGCTTGGCGGCGGCGCGACGGGCGTGGTATTGCAGGCGCTGCGGGCGCTGACCGCTCCGGGCGACACGATCGCGATGGCGTCGCCGACCTTCGACGGGTATCCGATCGTCGCGCAAATGGCGCGGCTGAACTCGCTGATCGTCCCGCTCGACGAAAGGGGACACAACGACCTCGACGCGCTGGCCGAGGCGGCCGCGGACGCCCGCGTGGTGGTGGTGTGCCGTCCGCACAACCCCACCGGCACGCTGGAGCCGGTGGTCGAACTGCTGCGGTTTCTGCGCCGGGTCCGGCATGACACCATCGTGCTGCTCGACGAGGCGTACATCGAGTTCGCTGCGCCCGAGCACCGGGTCGACGTGCCGGCGCTGGTTCGCGACTTCCGCAACGTGGTGGTGGTGCGGACATTCTCGAAGGCGTACGGTTTGGCGGGGCTGCGCATCGGTTACGGCGTCGCGTCGCAGGATCTGGCGCCGGCGCTGTGGGCCCAGCAGCTGCCGTTTGGCATGGCGATCACCGGTTTGCTGGCGGTCGCGGCGTCGTACGACGCGGAAAGCGAGTTGCAGCAACGGATCCAGGCGATCAACGCGGAACGTCGCTACCTCCGCATGCGCCTGAGCGCACTGGGGATATACACCACCGACGCGCATGCGAACTTCATGTACCTGCCTGCGCGGGCCGGGCGGGGCCGGCCGTGGCATGAGGTGTTCGCCGGCAGCGGGCTGCGCGTCCGCCACTACGCGGACGGCGGCACGCGGATCAGCGTGGGCAACCGCGCGTCGACCCTGGCGGTGCTGGCGGCGATGGGAAAGGACACGCTGGGGCCGCCGATGCGGTAAGAAAGGGCGTGGCCGCATCGAGTTCCAAACGCGATCCGATCGCCGCCGCACGGGCCAACTGGGAGCGTGCCGGGTGGAGCGACGTTTCGCAGGGCATGGTCGCGGTGACCTCGGTGATGCGCGCACACCAGATCCTGCTGGCCCGCGTGGAGACCGCGCTGCGTCCCTACGACCTGAGCTTCTCCCGCTTCGAGTTGCTGCGACTGCTGGCGTTCAGCCGGACCGGGGCGCTGCCGATCACCAAGGCGTCCGATCGCCTGCAGGTGCACGTCACCAGCGTCACCCATGCCATCCGGCGGCTGGAGGCCGACGGGCTGGTTCAGCGGGTGCCGCACCCCACCGACGGGCGCACGACACTGGTGCAGATCACCGATCTCGGCCGCTCCACGGTCGAGGACGCCACCGTCACGCTCAACGGGCAGGTGTTCGCCGAGATCGGTATGGACGCCGCGGAGGCGGAAGCGCTGGTGTCCTCCATCGAGACGCTGAGACGCAGCGCAGGGGACTTTTGAACGCGAGGTGGCTGTGCGCCCGCGTGGCGGTCACTCACACCGCCGGGCGCCGCGGCCGTAGGTCTATCACCAAAGCCTGCGGTGGCACACTTGCGTCATGCCGACGAGGCGCCCTCGCTACCAGGGCCCACCGCGCCGCCCGCGAGGTGTTCGCCAGGCCGGACGGATTGTCCACCACGTTCAGGCTTCCGTTCGGGCAGCTTCCCGGTCAGGGTCTTCATGGGGCTGCGGACCACTTTGTGGGGCCGCAGTTTCGCGGGCCGGGCAAGCCGTTCGGCGACGAACAGCCCTGCCCGCCCGGACGCGCGCCCGCCGATCAACTGGGCGCATTCCTGGGACGAAAAGTCCAGTAACGCGGGGCTTTCAGACGAAGCCGCCGCGCAGCGCCTCGATCACTGCGCTGAAATCCTGGTCGGCGTGCTCCGCGGCGAACTCGGCGTAGATCTTCGCGGCGTGCGTGCCCAGCGGCGCCGCCGAACCGGTTGAGCCCACCGCATCCATCGCCAGGCCCAGGTCCTTGTTCATCAGCGCGGTTGCGAAGCCGGGCCGGAAGTCGTTGTTGGCCGGCGACGTCGGCACCGGACCCGGCACCGGGCAGTTGGTGTGGACCGCCCAGCAATTGCCCGTCGCGCCGGTGATGACGTCGAACAGGGACTGCGCCGAGAGGCCCAGCCTCTCCGCCAGCACGAACGCCTCACCGATCGCGATCTGCTGCACCGCCAGCACCATGTTGTTGCATATCTTGGCCGCCTGGCCCGCGCCCGCCGCACCGCAGTGAATGACCTTGCCCGCCATCGGTTCCAGCACCGGCCGGGCCCGCTGCAGGCTTTTTGAGTCGCCGCCGACCATGAACGCCAGCGTCCCGGCGATGGCCCCCTTCACCCCGCCGGAGACCGGTGCGTCCAGTTGGGGCATGCCGTGCGACTCGGCCAGCGAGTGCACCTCGCGGGCGTCGTCGACCGAGATGGTCGAGCTGTCGATGAACAACGCGCCCGGTCGCGCGGCTGGCAGCACGTCGGCGTAGCAGCGCTTGACCAGTGCGCCGTTGGGCAGCATGGTGACGACCACGTCGGCATCGTTCACCGCGGCGGTGGCGCTGTCGAATATCGTGGCGCCCTTTTCCGCGGCCGCAGAGGCCGCGGCGGGCGCCGGGTCATACCCGCGCACGGCGTGCCCGGCGGCGACCAGGTTCGCCGACATCGGCGCACCCATGTGACCCAGTCCCAAGAAGGCGATGGTGAGGTGCTCCGTCATGGCTCTCTTTCTCGGGGTTGCTTACGAAGCCCGGAACCGCGCGGCCTCGGCCCGGCCGATGACCACTCGCATGATTTCGTTGGTACCTTCCAGGATGCGATGGACACGCAAATCGCGGACGATCTTTTCCAGACCATACTCGCGCAAGTATCCGTAGCCGCCGTGCAGTTGCAGTGCTTTGTCCGCGACCTCGAAGCAGGTGTCGGTGACGTAGCGCTTGGCCATCGCGCACAGCTCGACCTTGTCGGCATCGTCGGTGTCCAGCGCACTTGCGGCCCGCCACAGCATTATTCGCGACGTCTCAACGCCGGTGGCCATGTCGGCCAGGGCGAACCGGATGGTGGGCTCGTCGAGCAGGGCCGAGCCGAACGCCTGCCGCTCGCGCACGTAGGCCCCGGCCTTGTCGAAGGCGGCCTGCGCGCCCCCGAGTGAGCACGCCGCGATGTTGAGGCGACCGCCGTTCAGGCCGTTCATCGCGATGCCGAACCCGGCGCCCTCGCCGTCGGCGCCGCCCAGCATGGCGTCGGCGGGCACCCGCACTCCCTCCAGGATCACCTGGGCCGTGGGTTGGGCGTGCCAGCCCATCTTCTCCTCGAGCGCGCCGAAACTCAGCCCGGGAGTGTCCTTTTCGATCACGAACGCGGAAATGCCGCGCGGCCCGTCGCCACCCGTGCGGGCCATCACCACGTACACGTCCGACGCCCCGGCCCCGGAGATGAACTGCTTGACGCCGTCGAGCACATAGTCCGAGCCCTGCCGCACCGCGCGGGTGCTCAGCGCGCCGGCGTCGGAACCGGCGCCCGGCTCGGTGAGGCAGTAGCTGGCAATGATGTCCATCGAGGCCAGCCGCGGAACCCAGGCCTTGCGTTGTTCGGCCGTGCCGAAGCTGTCGATCATCCACGCGCACATGTTGTGGATGGACAGGAACGCGGCGGTGACCGGATCCGCGATGGCCAGCTGCTCGAAGATGCGCACCCCGTCGAGGCGGCGCAGCCCGCTGCCACCGACGTCCTCGCGGCAGTAGATGGCGGCCATGCCGAGCTCGGCCGCTTCGCGCAGCACGTCGGTCGGGAAATGCTTGGTGGCATCCCAGTCCAGCGCGTACGGGGCCATCCGCTTCTCGGCGAAGGCGGCCGCCGTCTCGGTGATCACCCGTTCTTCGTCGTTGAGGGTAAACATGAGGCTACTTCTTGCTAACTCATTGTGGGGATGACGAATTCGGCGCCGTCCTTGATGCCCGACGGCCAGCGCGACGTGACGGTCTTGACCTTGGTGTAGAACTGGATCGACGCCGGCCCGTGCTGGTTGAGGTCGCCGAAGCCGGAACGCTTCCAGCCGCCGAAGGTGTGGTATGCCACCGGGACCGGGATCGGCACGTTGACGCCGACCATGCCCACCTGCACGCGCGAGACGAAATCGCGGGCGGTATCGCCGTCGCGGGTGAACACCGCGACGCCGTTTCCGTACTCGTGCTCGGACGGAAGTCGCAGCGCCTCTTCGTAATCGTGCGCGCGCACGATGCACAGCACGGGCCCGAAGATCTCGTCGGTGTAGATCGACATCTCGGGGGTGACGTGGTCGAAGAGGGTGGGCCCGATGAAGAACCCGCCCTCGAGACTGGCATCGCCGTACGCGAGGTCGTCGCTGGTCCGTTCGCGGCCGTCGATGACCAACTCGGCGCCCGCGTCCACGCCCTGGCCGATATAGTCGCGCACCCGCGCGACGGCGGCCTCGGTGACCAGCGGGCCGTAGTCGGCCTTGGGGTCCAGGCTGTGGCCCACGCGCAGGTTGTTGATTCGCTCGATCAGCCTGGCGCGCAACCGATCCGCCGTCTGCTCGCCGACCGGGACGGCGACGCTGATCGCCATGCACCGCTCGCCGGCGCTGCCGTATCCGGCGCCGATCAGCGCGTCGACGGCCTGGTCGAGGTCGGCGTCGGGCATCACGATCATGTGGTTCTTGGCGCCGCCGAAGCACTGTGACCGCTTGTCGGTGGCCGCGGCCGTGGCGTAGATGTAGTGCGCGATGTCGGAGCTGCCGACGAAGCCCACGGCCATGATGTCGGGGTGGTGCAGGATGGCGTCGACGGCCTCCTTGTCGCCGTGCACGACCTGGAACACGCCCGGGGGCAGACCGGCCTCTCCGAACAGCTCGGCCAGTCGCACCGGAACCGACGGGTCGCGCTCGCTGGGCTTGAGCACGAACGCGTTGCCGCAGGCCAGCGCCGGTCCGGCTTTCCATAGCGGGATCATCGCCGGGAAGTTGAAGGGCGTGATGCCGGCGACGACGCCCAGGGGCTGGCGCAGCGAGTAGACGTCGATGCCCGGGCCCGCGCCCTCGCTGTACTCGCCCTTGAGTAGGTGCGGGATCCCGACGCAGAACTCGATCACCTCGATGCCACGCTGGATGTCGCCGCGCGCGTCGGCCAGCGTCTTGCCGTGCTCGAGGGACAGCAGCTCGGCCAGCTCGTCGACGTTCTGATTGACCAGGTCGATGAACCGCATCAACACCCGGGCGCGGCGCTGCGGATTGGTTGCCGCCCAGCCCTTTTGGGCTTCGACGGCCGACGCCACCGCCGCGTCGACGTCGGCTTTGCCGGCCATATGCACCTTTGCCTGCACCTCGCCGGTGCTGGGGTTGAAGACGTCGGCGGTGCGGGCGGCCTGGCCGGCGGTGCGCTTCCCATCGATGAAGTGCGGGATCTGTGTGGTCATGGTGTCCTCGGAGTCGGTTGCGCGCGATTACTTGCATATCCTAGTAACGGGCTTTGGGCGTCGCAAGGCGGGGTGCTCCTGACTTCTCGCGAGAGTGCACCTACCGACGCCGCTACTCGACCGAGGCGTTGCCAGGCGCACTTTCGCGGCGTTGGGTGGGTACGGAGCCCAACGTGACCGAAGGTGGTGACCGAGTGGCCGAGCCGCCGCGAAGCTACACGACGCGCCGGGACCTGATTGCGGCGAAGTTAGAGCCCTATTTTCAGATCAGCGACATGCTGCCGAGCAATGTCAGACCGACCTCGGAAGCCGCCGAGCAGTTTTGGGACAACTCCCTACTGTGCAGTTGGGCCGATCGGGAAACGGGCTATACCCGCATTTGAAGTTGCCGGCCCACGTCCCGGCGAATACGTCTTCGTGCTCCACTACCTGGGGCAGGTGAGAGCTGTCGTGGGTCAGTGCGTCGTCGACATCATGCCGATGGGCGCGGGCATCGACCTGAGCAAGCTGGGCGACGCGGCCCTCGATATCGGTCGCACCGTCGGATGCTCGGCGTATTTGAACGACTTCACGCTGCCGGACGTGCCAGAGGAATGGCGCAACCAGCCGGTGGGGTGGTCGACGGAGGGATTTCCCCCGTACATCCCGGGCCTGTCGGACCCGACGCAGTAGCCGTCCGCCGCGTCCGGAAAGCCTCGTGTAACCCGAGCCGATATTGATCGGTGGAGGAGGCACGTGGCGGCACACGACGAACCCGTCGGTCCGCGATTACTGCGCGCGGTCCCCGGCGACGGCTATCCCGACTGGGAAGCGGTCTACTCCGACAACGCGTCCTGGGTCTACCGCACGCTGTTCGCCCGGGTCGGCAACCGGGCCGACGCCGAGGACCTCACCGCCGAGGTCTTTCTGGCCGCGCTGCGGCCGTTGCGCTTGACCGCCAGCGTCGGCGAGGTGCGCGCCTACCTGCGGGCCACGGCCAGGACGGTCCTGGCCGCACACTGGCGCGAGACCATGGGCCGCGAGATCACCTCGATCGACGACGTCGAACAACCGCCCGAGAGCGAGGCGGCGATCAGCACCGCGCCCCAGCGCGTCGCACGGGTGCTCGACAGCCTGCCCGACCGCTATCGCCGGATCCTGGAAATGCGTTTCCTGCACGGCAACTCGATCAAGGAGTCTGCCGCCGAACTTGGGGTCAGCGTCGCCAATGCCAAGGTGCTGCAGCACCGCGCCCTGCGCCTGGCGGCACAGGTCAACGATGGAGGCCGGCCATGAATACGCGAGGCATGCGCCGCTACGTCGACGACCTGCTGAGGGGGCGGCGGCCCAAACCGTTTGCGCCCGAGGACTTCGAGGCGGCGCAGATCCGTACCGCGATCGAACTGCGGGCCGCCCGAGACGACGCCGGCGATGCGCCGCGCGAGCAGTTCCTCGCCGACCTGCACCGCCGCCTGGCCGAGCAGATGGACGGCGCCCACGCGCCAGCGTCGAGCGCCCCAGGCACGACGCGGCGCCGGGTCATCGTGGGCACGTCGGCGGCCGCGGCCGTCGCGGCCGCCGCGGTCTCCGTCGACCGGGCCGTGCTGGGCCGGCACCCGGAAGCCCCCGCTTCCGACGTTGCGGCCGGTCGGCTCACGCCCAACGACGGGCGCTGGCAGCGCGTCGCAGCCAGCGCGGACGTGCCCGACGGCGTCATGCGCCCGTTCGATCTCGGCACCGTCGCCGGCTTCGTCCGTCGCGTCGACGGAAAACCCGAAGCCATATCCGGCGTCTGCACCCATCAGGGGTGCCGGCTGTGGTTCGACGCGCCGCAGGACACCCTGCGCTGCCCGTGCCACACAACGTCGTTCTCCCCGAGCGGGCAGGTGCTGACCCACCAACTGCCGATCGCGCCAAAACCGTTGCCCGCGCTGATGGTTCGCGAGGCCGACGGCGTCATCGAGGTGTTCGCCCCGGTCAAGACCGTGTAACCCGCCGCCCTATTCCTTGGCATGAAGTTCAAAAGATGGTCGGTCGGGGCGTTTGCCGTCAGCGTGGCGCTGGCCGGCTGCTCGGCCGCTAACCCCGCGGCCGAGACCGCAACCAGCGCGCCGACGGCATCGATGTCGGTCACCGCGCCGCCGGCTCCGGTGAGCGGCACCCGGGTCGACATCGACGGCTTCGCCTTCGCGCCAACCACATTGAGCGTCCGCGCGGGCGCCACCGTCACCTGGACCAACCGCGACGAAGAACCGCACACCGTGGCCGCGAGCGACGGGTCGTTCCACTCGCCCGGGATGGGAACGGGAGCCACCTTCTCGCACACCTTTCCCACGGCGGGAACGTTCGACTACGTCTGCTCGATCCACCCGATGATGCACGGCGCCGTGGTGGTGACCCCGTGACGCCCGACCCCGCGACGATGACCCGCCGCCAGCTGCTGCGGCATTCGGCGTGGTTCGGCGCGGCGGTCGGGTTCGCCGTCGTCGGCGGCGAGGTCATCTCCCACGTCGCCGGCACGGCGGCGGCCGAGCGAGCCCGCGCCCGGCCCACGTTGCGCTTCGCCCAAGTCAGCGACAGCCACATCGGCTTCTCCGGGCGTCCCAACCCCGACGTCACCGCCACCTTCGGCCACGCGATCGACCAGATCAACGGCCTCGGCTACACACCGGATTTCGTCATCCACACCGGCGACCTCACCCACCTGTCCAGCCCCGGGCAGTTCGACCAGGTCAAGCAGATGCTGAGCGGGCTGAACACCCGGCACGTGTTCACTGTGCCCGGCGAACACGATTCGGTCGACGACGCGGGACAGAAGTACCGCAGCGCCTTCGGCGCGGGAACCCAGGGGGACGGGTGGTACAGCTTCGACATCGCCGGCGTGCACGTGCTCGTCCTGGTGAACACCCTGAACATGACGAAGCTCGGCCACCTGGGTGTCGACCAGTTGGATTTCGTCCGCAAGGATGTCGCCGGGTTGTCCAGCGATACGCCCATCATCGTGTTCAGCCACATCCCGCTGTTCGCGATGTACCCGGACTGGGGCTGGGGCACCGACGACGCCGCGCGGGCGCTGAGCCTGCTGGCCCGCTTCTCGTCGGTCACCTGCCTCAACGGCCATGTGCACCAACTGTTTTCCAAGACCGAAGGCAACGTGACGTTCTACAGCGGCACGACCACGGCCTACCCGCTGCCGCATCCCGGTGACGGCGCGGCGTCGATGCCGGTCACGCTGCCGCCCGGCAAGCTTCGCGACGCTCTCGGGATCCGCGAGGTCAACTACACCAAGGGCCGGGCTACCCTGGCGCTGAAAGAGACCACGCTGGGATGAAACTCCTGCTTCGGCTCGCCCTCGCCGCCTCGCTTGCCGCCGCTGCGGCCAGCCACGCCTTCCTGTATATCCATGGCTATCAGCACATCCGATGATCGGCGCGGCCTTCCTGATCCAGGCCAGCGCCTCGCCCTCGCTGGCCCTGCTGATCGCCGCGGGCGGGCCGGAATGGCTGCGGTGGGCCGCCGCCGCGGTGACGGGCGGTTCCCTCGTCGCGTTCGTGCTGTCCAGGACCGTTGGGCTGCTCGGGTTTTCGGAGCGGGGCTGGGAGCCGGCGCCGCACGCGGCCATCAGCGTGGCGGCCGAGGTGCTGACGGTGCTGCTGTGGGCCGGGGCTTTGGCGGGCGGCCTCGGCGCTACGTCCCGCGAGAGTGCATCTACCGACGGCGCGACTCGGGAA